>NZ_JAKGSG010000066.1 GCF_021568775.1 Antribacter soli
TCGCGCCGGGCGGCGTATGGCAACCGGCTGTCCAACGGCGGCAGTCAGGCTCACAGAGAGTGCTCCTCATCAGGGTCGTCTCGGGTAGTCGACGTCTGTCGTGCATTCGTGCCTGGAGTGCCAGCGAAGTGGCTGCCGCCCGCGGCAGGAGTGGTCTTCATGCCGCGGGCGGTTCGGGCGGCGGATCTCTGGGCACGGCGGCTCACCTCCGCCCAGGCTCGGGGTGCCGGCCGGGAGCCGGTTCGCGCTGCTGAGCCAGCCATGCCTGAATGTCGCTGACCGCGTACCGCAGGTGCTTGCCGACCCAGGTACCGCACGGACCCTTCCCGCTGGTGCGCCAGTCGCGCAGCGTCGAGACCGGGATGCCGAGATAGGCGCCCAGGTCTTCGGGAGTGAGGAGCGGCGCCAGACCGCCCGGTGGGAGAGAAGCTGTGGGAGTGGTGTTCGCGTCCATGAACCTCAGGTACGCGACGAACGTCGTGCAAACACGCAACCCGACCCAACCTGAGCCGGGGACGCCCTCGACGAGCCAGAACAGGCCCATTGAGGTGGGAAAAAGGTGGACGGTTCAAGTCTCAGAAACCCTTCAGGCCCGGGACTCCGTTGGAATCCCGGGCCTGAATCGGTCGGGCTGACAGGATTTGAACCTGCGACCCCTTGGAGGAATCGGAGGCCCCTGTCGGCCGACCAAACATCTCTAGAAACTCGCGGGTTACGTTGGAACTCCGCGGATCGGCTCACGTCGATCGGTTGGAGTCTAGCGGGTTGCCTCGGGTCCGTGCGGGTCGAATCTGATGAGTTTCTGATGAGCATCTGGGTCGGTTAGGACAGCGCGGCGCGGTCGATTTCGGCGAGCATCCGCGGACGGCGACGGTGTCGGAGCGACCCGCGCACTGTCGCCGGCCGAGCCCTTCCACTTCGCCGCCGTAACGGTCGGAGCGCCGGCCCATCCACGCGCCCGACCCCGCGACGACGCACTGGGCGCACTCGAACTGCCCGAGCGAAGTGCCAACGCAACCTCGCGAAGACCGTCCCCGATCTACGCTCGGTCTAGGTGTTCTGGCTCGTGACGTTGGTGACGACTGCGTGGAGTCGTGAGGCTGGGGGCGCCGGTTGATGCCCAGGCGGACGAACCGGCGGTCCGCTTGTGCTGCCGGCGCCAGGTCTCGATCAGGTCCACCACCGGGTCGCGGGCTGGGCAGGTGAGCGGTGCGGGGCCGAGGACCGGTAGATCACCCCGGCCTCGCCCAGGGCCTCGTAGCGGTGCTTCCACTTCGAAAGGCACGCCCTGCTGATGCCGGCCTCGGCAGCGACGTGCGCGACCGGATGGTCCCGGCAGCGATCGATCAGGCGCCGGCGACCGGCAGGGGTCAACGGGGCATTAGCGTGGGACACGAGGGGTAGGTCCTTCGAGCAGGTGGTCGTAGAGGTACTTCCATCCTGCCGTCAGGGACCTACCTCTCCCTCACACACCGACCCGCGCCACCAAGCTCATGAACCACAACATCTAGGCCACCTTCATCCGCTTCCATAGCGGGGATCTCTCGTGAAAGCGCGTTCACGGAAGCCCGATCGCATCTAGTCGTCCGATCCCGGACTTAGCGCGTCTAGGATCCCAGCAATGGACGATGCGGATTCCAGGTCCGAATTACCGCGTACCGCAAAGCATCCACTCTCAGTTTCAATGACGCGGCGAGAACTCATCTCCACAATCCGCGCACGATCAGTACCCGCAACCCCCACCACGGTCGCATCTGGTTGGATCGTCAGTCGGGGCGCCAGGGCCAGGTTCGCGAACTCGCGGCGCAGACCAGACAAACTTGAGGAAGCTGGAGTCGAGAACCCGTCAACGTCGACCGAACGATCAACCTTCACGTCTATCCAAGAAGCTATGTATGCCGAGTGCGCAATCGGCCCCTTACCCTTGACGTGATCACCGTACTCATCAACGATGATCGTCGACGAAACGTCATCGAGCCCCCCGCCTCCACGACTCGACGCTGAAAAGACCAGACCAGCAGTCAGAGGGCCGTGGGACAATTGGACGACCGCCGTTGCGCCACTTATTGCCACAGCGCCAAACTGGACATCCGGCAATTCTTGCACGAGGACATCTAGGTACCCGAGTAGCATTTCGCGCTCCAAGGTACTCAATTCAACCTCCTTCCCCGAAAAAGATCGTAGTGAATTCCCGATCGCGACTTGAACCGGAATTGCTGGTAATAGGCACCGTCGATTCCCTTGACCGACCATCCCAGCGCGGGCTTCCCCGAGTTCTTCGGCGCATTGTTTAGCCGACCAGGCTTCGGCGCTCCAAGACCCTTATTGCCGAACAACCAACCCCTTGGGCCGGGACTCGCGTAGTACTTTATCGCTCGCACCGATGAAGTAGCAGCACGAGCCACTGCCCCAGAGGCCCGAACGACGAGATCCTTGGCGCCGCGCACAGCCTTCGGCACCGAACGAGCCAGCCTTGCGCCAGCCTTAATGGCCGGTCCGACGTACTTAGCTGCTGCAGCCGTGCCCCTGACCGCTGCTGCTGCGCCTACCACGGCGCCGCCGGCACCGACTGCGGCTGCAGCAATGCCCACCGTCATGAGGAGCGCCATCTTGGTGTCTCCTGATGCGGCGTACGCGACCGCTGATACACCCGCTGCGACCATGCCGATCGGGCCGGGGATGAATGCTGCCACTGAGGCGATCGTCGCGAGCCCCGTGAGCCAGCCGGGGGCTGCCGTACCGGCGAGGTCGATGCAGTTGACGGGGTCGGCGTTGCAGTAGTCGTAGGTATTGGCGGATCCGCCGGCGACGGGGTCGACCTGGAGGAACCTGCCGGTGGCGGGGTGGTAGACGCGGACGCCCATGAGGATGGTGCCGGTGGGGGTGTCGGCGTTGCGCTGGGCGCCGCCGAGCCACCCGTACCGCGAGTCTTCATCGCTGAGGGGCCCGCTGGAGGTCATGGGTTCAGATGCGCCGAACTCGTCGAACGACTGCACGCGGACCTGTGTCCACGACGCCTCCGTGGCATTGTCGGCGATCGGCAGGGTAGCGATGACGTCGCCGTGCAGGTCGACCAGCTGCAGGACCCGATCACCGGTCCCGGATGTCTGGACGGCAAGCGCGCCGTCGAGGCCTTCAACGTACCGGGTGACGGTGGTCGCTCCCTCGGCAACCCAGGCGGGTTCATCGGAGTCGCCGTCGAAGTGGAAGACCTTCTCTATGCCGTCGACCCACTCCTCGTTCAGCAAGGTGCTGTCGACCTGGGTAGCGTGCCGCATGACCGGGTCCAGCCCCCAGGTCGTGCGCTCGACCCCCGGGACCTCCTGGCGGCGCACGAGGTCGTTGAGGTAGTAGGTGGACGTCGCCGCCACGGTCTGTCCGGTGGTGTCGGTGGCGGGCATGGACGTGATACGCCCGAAGGCGTCGTACGCCCACAGGTTCCCGCCGGCACCAGTGGTGGTCACGAGCCGGTCGGCCGAGTCGTAGGTGGAGCTGACGGTGGTCGCACCGGCCGCCGTCGCGACACCGGCCCCTGGGCACGCCTGCCCGCCCGCCGTGGTGGCGCTGGTCAGCGAGGTGCGGTTGGTGTGTGTGTCGTACCCGTACGCCCTGGTCGTGCATGTACTGATCTGCGGGGAGGAGTCGTCTGCGCGCACCAGGCGCCCGAGGCGGTCGTAGGTGTAGGTGGCTTCGCCGTAGGTGTTGCCGGCGGCCGACCAAGCGTGCTGGATCACCTGGCCGCGTTGGTTCTCCACCACCGAGTCGGACGTGATCGGTGCCCCGTCGGACACCCTGGTGTAGGAGCGCTTCACCGGGATGCGCGCGGCGTCGTATCCGATGGTGAGCTTCACCCCGCCGGGCAGGGTCTGGGACTCGAGCTGCCCGTCCGGACCCCAGGTGGGCACGATGTCGCCCGCGACGGAGTCGGTCTGCTTGGTGACGAGCCCGCGCGGTTCGACGGTCCGGTTGTACTCGAACGTGGTCGATGCCCCGGTCGAGTTGGTGACGGTCAGCGGCTGGCCGTACCGGTCGTAGGTGGTGGTGGTCCACCCGCCGGCCGAGTCGGTGTACTTGGTCAGGCGTCCGAGGCGGTCGTACTCCTTAGAGATCTGGATCGGCTCACCAGAGGCGTTCACGGAGGCGTTCTCCACGACGTCACCGGTGGCCGGGTCGTAGGCGGTGGTCGTCTTGGCGATCGCCTCCCCGGCCCCGGGACCGGTGCCGGTGATCTCGACGGAAGTCACGCGGTCGGCGGCGTCGTAGGTCGTCGTCGTGGTGCGCTTGATCGTTCCGAGGTTGTCGGACACGACCGTCGGGTTGCCGTACCGGTTGTAGGAATCGACCCGCTTGGTGGCGAGCTCGGCGCTCATCCGGGCCGGGTCGTGACCGGTGACATCACCGCCGGGCTTGGTCACGCACGGCTGGCCAGCATACTCCGGCGTGTTGCCGCAGGTGGTGTCGTCCGGGTTCGCCCCGGCGGTCCAGAACACCGTGTGCACGGTGCCGGCATCCGAGCCGGTGGAGCCCGGCTTGGACGACTTCACGGCGCGGCCCTTGTCGTCGTAGACGATCGTCGAGGTCAGCGCGGTGGGCTGTCCGGCATCGATCGTCACGGACGTGGCGCCCTTGTGCACCCAGCCCGACGTTGCACCGAGTGCGGTGCCCCCCGGCTCGAGTGGGTCGAACCCGGTCTTGGTGACCAGCGGGTCGACGCCTTGGCCGGCGAACGGGTTGATGCCTTCACCGGTGACCGGGTCGATGATCCCCACCCCGTCCGTGGTCGAGGTGGTCACGAAGTGGTAGGCGAGGCCGTCTGGCTTGCCTTCGTCGTACACGTTGGTGGTCCTGGGCCGTAGCAGCACTGTCGCTGACGGGTTGGCCGCGTCGGCGAGCCGCTGCGCCGGGCCGATGGTTACCAGCAGGTCGAGGCCGTCGGTGCTGTAGCGCGACTGGGAGTCCAGGCGCGTTGCCCGGGTGACCGTGTCGTTGCCGATCAGACCCAGCTCGGTGAGCATCTCCGTGGCGCCCGGCAGAGTGCCCAGGGCGAGCAGGCGGTTCGTCGCGTCCAAGGTCCGCACGGTGTTGCCGTGCCGGTCGTACTCGGCGGTGTCGATGAACCCGTCCGCCGGCGCGCCGGTGCCCGCCGGGGAGGCGGTGTTCACCTCCCAACCGGCCGCGTTGAGGTAGTGCACGGTCGCCGACCCGTACCCGTTGGCGCCGGGCACGGTCGCACTCGCGGTAGTCACACTGGGGTCGGTTTCCGGGCCGAAGACCGCCGTGGCATCGGTCGGGCCGTCCTGCTGCGCCCAGCCAGCGGTCGTGGCGGCGTCCAGGTTGTACGGTCCGCCCGCGCCGCGGGTCAGCGGCACACTGTAGACAAGTGTGGTGGTGTTGACCGGCCCGAGCTGGTCGGCTGTGCCCGGGACCAGGGAGGCGCGCGAGACCTTCAGCAGGCGACCGGGTGCCGGGTCGACCAGGTCGCCCGACCCGGTCTGGGACGCTCCGCCCGGTCCGTAGGTGAAGGTGTACGGCTCCTCACCGGACGCGGTCACCGTGGTGATACGGCCTGCGCCGTCGTACCCGTACCGCGTGACCTGACGCGTGCCGCCCGCCTGCTCGATGCGGGGGTCGTAGACCTCGACCAGGCGCCCGGAGGTGTCGTAGCGGTATTCCGCGACGGTGACCTTGGTCATCGCGGTCCCGTCCCACGACCAGATCGACGCGGACTCCACCTGACCGGAGAACAGTCCCGGCGCCGAGCCGGTGGCCGTGGTCGATGGCGCGTACTTCAGCTCCAGGACCTCACACCCCCGGGCGGGGGTCGCCGTGGTGCAGGCGCTCGTGTTGCCCGGCCAGCCGTCGACGCCGGTCTCGATCGGAGCGATGACGCGGGCCAGTCGCTGCACCCCGTCGGGACCGGGGGCGTAGACGTGCCGGGACTGCCCGGAGGCGGCCGGCGGCGCCGTGGTCGTCACGACGAAGTCACCGGCGGTGCCGTTGCGAACGAAGTCGGTGACGGTGCCGTCGATCTCGGTCAGCCGCCAGGTGTCCGCGCTCGGCTGGGTCAGCTTGAGCGCCTCGGCTCCGGGCTCCGGGTACCACGCCTGACCGCCGCGGGAGAACCAGACCTCACCGCCACCGGTCATGTGCACCGCGGCGACGTCCGGGTTCGGCATGGTGACCTTGGTGTAGGCGGTGCCCGCGGCGGCGTCGACCGTCCCGGTGGCCCACTGCTTGCCGAACGGCGCCCAGATCTGCCGCACCGACAGGTCGTCGAAGTAAACCACCTTGCCCGGGTCGGAGTTGCCGTTGTACAGGCGCACGAACGCCTCGCTCACCCCATCCGGGATCGTGACATCGACGCTGACCTGCTGCCACATGTCGGTGCTCGTCGGGGCCGGCGTGGCGGAACCCGTGGTCAACGGCTCGTTGTAGGCGCCGTCCTTCTTCCAAAACACGGCCACGCGCTGACCGCGAGGATTCACCGGGCTCAGGCCCGTGGCTGCCGGGACGTACACCCAACCGCTGACGCGGTAGGTCCGCCCACCGGCCAAGCCCAGGCGCAGGGCCCCCTCCGCGCCGCCTACGTGGGCGTAGGAGTCGGCGATGCCCGAGCCGTTCGGCGCCACCTTGAACGACGTGCCGCCCTCGTGGAACCGGCCGGTGTCGACCGCGACGGTCGCGGTCCCGTTCTGCACGTCGGTCAGGGTGGAGGCCTTGCGCTGGGTCTCGCTGAGCTTGTCGTCCTGGAGCTGGAACCCCGAGTCGGTGTCACGGGAGCTGGCCGTGCGCACGACCGACAGGCCGAACTCCTCGACGTCGGTCACCGACAGGGTGTGGTCGCCGGTCAGGAGGTTGACTGACCCGGGCCCGATCTGGGTGGTTGTCGCTCCGGATGCGTCGGGGTCGACCGTCAGTGTGACCCACTGCGTGGCGACCGCGTCGATCCCGTCCGCGGCGGTGTCGAGCAGAGCGCGCACCTGGACCGGTCCGCCCGCGGCTCCGACCGTCGCGACGGCGTCCCACGAGACGTAGGACCCCAAGCCCGAACGGGCGACGAGTCCCGAGCCGACCGGTCCACCGGAGGAGGTGTTCAAAGCGGCGGCGGGCACGTCCTCGACGACCGCCGCGTCAGGACCGCGCCGCCACTGCAGCTTCAGGTGCGTCAGCGTCGTGTCATTGGTGCCGACCTCGACCCGCACCCTTCGCACGACCCGTGCACCCTCGACCGGGGCGACGATCCCTGCTCTGCCGACCTGGAACGCGTACCGCGCCACCTGCGAGACGTGGCCGGCCCCGTCCACGGCCACGACCTGCAGCACGTGCGGCCCCACCGTCGTCGGCGTGATCGACGCCGTCCCCGCCGCACCTTGACTCACGCCGACCGTGTTCTGGGCCTCTGGCGCCTTGTCCAGCCCCCACCGGTAGGCCACGACCGTCGAGTCGGGCGTATTCATGGAGAACGAGAACGTCCCCGCCTCGTTCGCGTTCTTGTGCCAGGTGCCATCACCCGGATAGTCCGTCGAGGAGACCACCGGAGCCCCGGGCGTGATCGTGTCGACGACCATCCAGTACCAGTCGGTCCAGGCCGACTCGAGCACGCCGTCGGAGGCCTTGACCCGGAACGCGTAGGTGCCGCCCTCCGCCAGCACACCCTGGGCAACGGTGACCTGCGCGGTGACATCCACATCCGAAGGTGTCGTGTCGACACTCGCCGTGTAGTTGGCGACGTTGACGCCCGTCGGGGTGTTGACCTGGAACGTCGCGGTGATGAACTCACCGTTCGGGTCGTCGATCACCGCCGACAGCTGCGGGGTCGCCGAAGACACCGGAGACATGTTGACTCCGGCCTCGCTCGGCAGGGCCTTCAGGTTGGTCGGCAGCGCCGGCGGGTGCTGGTAGGCGCCGATCACCGCAGGCACGTAGGAGCCGAAGTCGGTCGAGTAGAACCGCTTCCAGGTCAGCGAGTCGGACTCGTTCGTGGCCCGCAGCCCGAACGTCATCGTCGAGTAGCTACGGTCGGCGGTCCACTGGATCGCGCCGGTGACGTCCGGACGGACCCAGCCACCAGGGCACCCCGCGCTGTAGCCGGCCGCGCTGGAGACGGCACGCTGGTGGGAGATCCACTCGGGCTGCGCGCCCCACCTCGTGCCCGAGTTCACGCTGCCGGTGTGGTAGACGTTCCACTCGGTCGCAGTGCAGGTGGAGGAGTAGAAGTTGAACAGCTCGAGCTGCGCCGAAAGGATCCGCGCCCCCGCGACCGCGCGGGTATCAAAGTTGACGAAAGCTCGAGCCTTGACACCACCGCCGTTGAAGGTGCCGATCCGCAGCTCGCCCTCGGACGCCTTGTCCACGGTCGAGTCCGACTGGACGTAGGTATCGACGGTGTCCCACGCCAGGTACATCGAGGGGTCGACGATCAGGGGGAAGTCGGTGGAGGGATCAGCCGCCAGCTCCTCGACACCGTCAAGACGCATCTCGACAGACCCGGTGTCGATCTGCTCGACCACCGAGGACAGCGGCACCTCATCAGACACCGGACCGGTCACCGGCTCATTCGTCGATGACTCCGACGTCGGGTCGGACGGCGACACGACGTCCGACTCGGTCGACGGTTCCGCCGAGACCGCCTCCTGCGAGCCGGCGGCAGAGCCAGCGCCGGCACCGAGCAGCTCGCTCTCCGACGGCAACGGCCTGAACCCGCGCACCGGCGCCTCGTCCACCCACCCCGTCGTCACCGGCGCAACTCGGGCCGCATCCGCCGTGGCATCCCACGCCGCCGGAGCGCCCGTGCGCGACACGACCTCACCCGCCGGGGTCTGGACCGCGAGCGTCCCGTCCTCCTCCACATGGATCGCACCACCCTCGGCGCGGTAGGTCAGCGCAACCTGCCCAGCACGCGCCGAGGCGGCAGCGTCAGCGGCCACGAGGTAGTGCCGGAACGAGGTCATGCTGGCCTCGACCACCAGGTCAACGCCCTCAGCCACCGACGCGTAAACCGCCCGCCTGCCCTCCAGACGCGGCGCCGGCAGCACGCCCGGCCACGCCAAGACCGACACCACTCCCGACTCAGGATCCGTCAGCCGCGCGACATCGATCGTCCCCGACTCGCCCGGCTGGCCACCCCCGGACAGCGTCAAGTCCCCGATCTGCGCCACCGGCCGAACCGTGCCATCCCCGGCCGTGGCAAGGGTCAGGTCCGTCTGGGCCCAGTCCGCAAGCGCCGTCCCATCACCATCACCCGTCGGCACCCACACCGGCCCAGAGGTAGACTGGAACGCCATCACACCGCTGGGCATCACATACGTCGACGACGACGGCGTGCGCTCCCCCAGCACCTCCACCGGCTCGTCCTCCAGCCCGGCGATGACCGTCGCGCTCGCGATGTCCGGAGCCCACAGATACCCGCCCTCGGTCCGCTCCGCAGGGATCTCGACCGGCACAGCCTCCGCAACAGGCATCGGCACGGCCACGGCAGCCGGGACGACCAGCACTCCACCGGTCACCGCCACAGCCGCAACGAACGCAACAACCGCCACACCCCGACGCCACGAACCGGGCACCCCAGCAAACGACACCAGCACCGTCATGACCTGCACTCCCGCACGCTCGGGGCTCACACCGAGCCGGTGCGCAGAAGGTAACGGACCTCGCAGCCTCCTCGAAGCAGGCAAAGAGTGTCATAGGGATGAATCAGGGCATCACCGCAAAGAAATTCACCCGGTGCACCCGCTGGCTCGCTCCTCCTCGGCCCTCGGAACGGGACGACCCCCGCCGCACACTGAACTCGCGGCAGCGGGCGAGGGTGATCCCGCAGCAGCAGCTGCCGCACCCGATTGCCCGCAATCGCTCCCATGCGCTCACCAAGGCCTCCTCGGAACTTTGAGTCCGCCTTTGTGACCTGCGAAGACACCGGTGGTGCGAATCGCGGACGACCTCCGGTGTCCGCGAATGGCGCGATTTGCGGGTGTCAGCGTGGCTGGCATGGAAACGCAACCGCGCAGCCAGTTCGACCAGCGCACCCGCGCCGTGGTCGCGGCGTTCGCCTCACCGACGGTGGCGGACGCGCTGCGTCTCCTGGTGGGTGCGGGTGTGCCGGTGTTCCCGTGCGCGCCGGACGCCAAGCGCCCGCTGACGTCGCACGGGTTCCAGGACGCGTCCGCAGACCCGGTGGAAGTTGCCCGGTGGTGGCGTCGCTGGCCGGAAGCGAACCTCGCGATCCCCACGGGCGGCGCGTCGGGGTGGGACGTCGTGGATGTCGACGTTCACGGTGAGGAGTCCGGGCGGGACGCGTTCGCGGCGTCCCTGCGGCGCGGCCTGACCGGCGGGTGGGCGTTCACCGTCCGCACGCCGGCTGGCGGGTTGCACGCCTACTACCCGAACCGGTCGCGTCAGGCGTGCTGGCAGGTGCCCGGCGCGCATGTCGACTTCCGGTCCGACGGCGGCTACGTCCTGGTGCCGCCCTCGCGTGTCGTGTACGACGACGGCGCCTCGGGCACTTACCAGCTCACCACCGTCACCCGCCAAACCCCACGCCCGGTGGACGGTCCAGCCCTGCGGGCCTTCCTCTCCCCCGAACCCACGTTCACGCAGCGACCGGGGACCACGGCGGCAGCGGACGCGCAGAGAGCCGACCCCGCCCGGCTGGCGGACTGGGTCGCCGCCAGGCCCGAGGGCGGGCGCAACGCCGGGCTGTTCTGGGCCGCGTGCCGGCTCGCCGAGCACGGGCACGACTACGCCACTGCACTGGCCACGGTCGGCAACGCCGCTCTGACCGCGGGCCTGGACCCGCGGGAGGCGGAGGCGACGATCCGGTCCGCGTTCCGACGCGCTCAGCGCGCCGCACACCCGGCTACGGGCCGGGCCGCTCCCCCGAACCCTCGATCGAGCGGCTCGGGCTGCTGCAGCCGATCACGATCACCCCGGGCCGGGTGCTGGTCTGCGGGTGGCGGCGCCTGGAGGCGGCTAAGCGGCTCGGCTGGACCCAGGTCCGCGCCTGGGTTCGCTCAGGCCTGTCCGACGGCGCGACCCGCCTGCTGGCTGAGTACGACGAGAACGTCCTGCGCCAGGCCTACACCCGCACCGAGCAGGCCACTCTCTACCGCGAGCTCAAGGAGGTGCTGCGCCAGGAGGCGCAGCGCCGTCAGCAGGCGTCCCGGTTCGGGTCGGTGCCCGACGCCGCCCAGGTCACCTCGAGCGGTGTGGCCACCTCCGGCGACTCGGGCGATTCGGACATTGTGGGAGCGGTTGATTCAACACCGCCGGCGGACCCGCACAAGCAGGGCCGAGTGCGGGATCAGGCGGCGCTCCTGGCCACGGGCAAGAAGTCCTGGCAGGCGATGGAGCGGATCGGCACGCTGATGGACTTGGCCACGGACCTCGCCCAGCCCGAGGAGGTCCGGGACCTGGCCGCCGAGGCTGTGGCCCGGATCGAGGACGGCGGCCAGGTCGCACCAGAGTGGGCGAAGGTCGTGGCCACCCTCCGAGCCTCGGGCGGAGCGACGCTGCCGGGGGCCGGCAGCGTGCATGCGGTCGTCGAGGCGGAGACGGTGGGCGCCATCAGGCCGGCGGTGGCTGAGCGGGCGGGGATCACCCTGTACGCGCTGCGCACCTGGGGCACGACGTGGGACGGGATCGCGCGCCTGCTCGATCAGCACGACCCCACGATCCTGGGACCTGCGCTGCGACCGCGCGACTGGGACACGATCTGCCATGTCCAGCGGCGGCTCACGACCCTGGTCGAGCGGATGCGCGACGCCCGAGACCGCGCCGGAGCCCCGAACCTTCTCGACCACGCCACGGCGGAGGAGGAGAAGGGCCAAGGCGATCAGCGGGCACAGGTCCCTGGTCCCGGCGACATGGAAGCGGCGAGCGGCCCGACCGACGGCGGCGAGCCCGACGAGGCTCCCGGCAGGGCGGCCGTGCCCCTGGCCCGTGTCATCGCGATCGGGGCACGATCATGATCGGGGCGTGGCTGCGGGAGCGGTGGCGGTTCGTCGTCGTGCTGCTCGCCGCCGGCGCGGTGATCTTCGTCGTCGTGCTGCACCTGATTTCCGGTGATCCCCACCCTGTCGGTTCGTCCGGCCCTGCCTTGCAGGCCGGACCTCGTCCGGTGGCGTCGGCGACAACAGGCGGTGCTCCGAGCCGGATCTCGAACGCGTCACCCGCCGCCTCGGGATCGGACCCGGTCGCGACCGCCCGCCGGGCCGCCTCGATCCTGTTCAACTGGGACACCACCACCGACACCCTGGGATCGGTCACGACCGACGTGCTCGCGGTGGCAGACCCGACCGGGGAACAGACCCCGGGCCTGCTCGCCGACCTGACCGCCTACCTCCCCGACCCGGCATGGTGGGAGCGGCTGCGCGAGTACGAGACCCGCCAGCGGGTCGACCTGGACACGGTCGAGGTGCCCGATGCGTGGACGCGCGCCGTCGCGACCGGGCAGGTCGCGGACCTATTGCCCGGGACCTACGCGGTCAACGTCGTCGGCACCCTGCACCGGAGCGGTGTGGTCGCCGGGCGGCCCGAGTCGTTCGCGCACCCGGTCGAACTGACGATGTTCGTCTCCTGCGAGCCGGCGTTGGACGAGTGCTGGCTGCTGCGCCTCGGCGTCCCCGGCACGGTCCTGGAATAGGGGCGTGCCCGATGCACAAGCTGCCCCCGTTCGTGGTCTTCCCGGTGCTCCTGCTCGGGCCGTCCCTCGCGCTGCTCGTGGTCACCGTGTTCGCCTCGGCGAGCACCAGCACGCCGTGCGGTCCTGTCGTCACCGCCGTCCCCGGCGAGGTGACCGCGACCACGACGAGCGGCGCCTCGGTTCGGCTGGACGGGGTCCAGCTCGGCCATGCCGTGACGATCGTCCGCGTCGGCGGCGCCACCGAGGGCGTCGGGCGAGACGGCATCGTTGTGGCGTTGATGGCGGCCCTGGCCGAGTCGCGCCTGCGGATGCTGGCGAACGCCACCGCCTACCCCGAGTCGGCCGGGTTCGCGAACGACGGTGACGGGTCCGACCACGACAGCCTTGGGCTGTTCCAGATGCGCCCGGCGGCCGGATGGGGATCCGTCGCCGAACTGATGGACGCCGACTACCAGGCGCAAGCGTTCTTCGGTGGGCCGGACGGGCCGAACGGCGGGTCGCCCAGAGGGCTGCTCGACATCCCCGGCTGGCAGTCCGTGCCGAAGGGCGTCGCCGCTCAGTCGGTCGAGGTGTCCGCACATTCGGACCGGTACGCCGAGTTCGGGCCGGTCGCCGAGGCGATCCTTGCCTCGCTCACCGCGCCGGGGCCGGGCGAGGCAACTATTGGGCCGTCTGGTTCGTCGGAGATGGTGGAGGCCGCGGCGGACACGCCAGCGGCCTCCACCACGTTCGTGGTGTTCCCGCTCCCCGAGGGGACCTGGCGCTGGACATCGGGGTACGGGCCGCGCATCCACCCCGTCCACGGCACCGCGACCTTCCACGCCGGGGTCGACTACGTGGCCCCGGCTGGGACGCCGGTCCTGGCGGTGGCCGACGGCGTCGTCTCCGACGTCTCCGCCAACCAGCGCAGCGGGAACCTCGTCGTCATCGATCACCGTCTCAACGGACAAGCCGTGGCGACGGCGTACGCACACCTGCTGGGCGGGTCGGTCCTCGTCCGCGAGGGCGACCCGGTCACGGCAGGGCAGCAGATCGCCGCCGTCGGGTCCACCGGCGCGGCGACCGGCCCCCACCTGCACTTCGAGGTCCACCCCGGCGGGTTCTACGCCCCTGTCGACCCCGAACCCTGGCTCGCTGCCCACGCGGCAGGCCAGCTCAAGAAGGCCGCGCCCGCGGCCTGCACGACGGGAAGCGAGAGATGAACCAGAAGGCGACCACGGACGCCGGGCACACCGAGGACGTCGTGCTGCTTAGCCAGGACGACGCCTCTTTCGGCCTCGAACTGCAGCGAACGACCGACGGCTGGACCGCCACCACCACCGGCGCGCACCCGCCGAACGAGCCCTTGCAGCGCGTCACACTCCACGACGGGACGCAGAACGCATGAACACCGTCAGCCCGGACTTCGCCGCTGTCGCGGGCACCGCGTTCGGCGACGTCGTCGGTGCGCTGCTCACCGCAGCGCTCCTGACCGCGGTCGCCGTGCTGGTAGCGAGTGCGATCGCGTGGGCGGTCGCGGCCGCCATGGGTAGCTGGCAGACCGTGGTCAAGGCCCGCACCGGAGTCTTCGTCGCGCTCGGCGGCGCCGCCCTCACGGGGGCGGCGCTCTCGTGGGGCGGCTGGCTCCTCAAGCTCGGCAACCACCTCTGAACCGAAAGGTAGGGATCATGATTGATATCGCCCCCAACACCAATGGGCTGCCTGGTATCGCTGCGTTGCAGAGCGTGGTCGGCGCGCTGATGACCGTCGGCCTGATCTGCGCCGTCCTCGGCGTGATCGTCTCGGCGATCATTTGGGCACTGGGCGCCAACAGCTCGAACCCGCAGCTCGCGGGCAGGGGCAAGTCTGGCGTCCTGGTCGCGCTCGGTGCGGCGATCATCTGTGGCGCGAGCGTGGCCGCGGTGAACTTCTTCTGGAACGTCGGACAGACGGTGTGACGGACATGCCCTGCAACGACCCGATCACCGCCGCCGTCTGCCAGCAGGCCTCCGACCAGGCGCCGTCCATCGCCGAAGGCGTGCTGGAGGGTCTGGCCGAGATCATGGGCAACACCGCCGCCTGGCTCATCACGAACCTGTGGACGGTGTTGGAGGCGACCACCATGGTCGACCTCACCGGCGACCGGTTCACCAGCGTCCACTCCCTCGTGTTCGGCATCGCGGTGTTCCTCATGCTCGCGTTCTTCCTGCTCCAACTCATCACCGGCATGCTGCGGCGCGAACCCGGGGCACTGGGCCGCGCGGTGGGCGGGCTGGCGAAGTCGGTCCTCGGATCGTTCGTCGTCGTCACGCTGACCGGGACGCTGCTGGAGATCACCGACCAGGTCTGCCTCAGCCTCGTCGCAGCGGCCAGCACGACGATGGAGGACCTGGGCAGGGATCTGGCGTTCGTCGGCACGAGCACGGTCCTGGCCACCGCCATCCCGGGGGTGGGCCCGCTGCTGGCGCTGTTCCTTGCGGGCATGGCGATCGCGGCGGCATTCATCCTGTGGCTCTCGCTCCTGGTCCGAAGCGCGCTGCTGCTCATCACCATCGCCCTGGCCCCGCTGGCCCTGGCCGGGTCGTCCTGGGACGCGACCCGCGGCTGGGTGTCCCGGTGGGCGCAGTTCGTCGTCGCCCTGATTGTGTCCAAGCTCGTGATCGTCGTGGTGTTCCTCCTGGCCACCTCTCTGATCACCACACCCATCGCCGGCGACCTGGCCGTGTGGTCGGAGAAGCTCACCGCCGTCGTGCTGCTCGCCGTCGCCGCCTTCGCCCCCTACCTGACGTACAAGGCCATCTCCTTCATGGGGTTCGACATGTACCACGCGATGTCGATCGAGCAGGAGACCAAGGCGGCGCTCAACCGGCCCGTGCCCCTCGCAGCCGGGTCTGCTGTGGCGGGCGGATTCGTCGGACGCAACGTCCCCAAGGTGCTTGGCCCAGACGGCCGATCGGCCGGCTCGGCCGCTCGATCAGGATCCGGGGCTACCGGGGCGAGCGCGGGGGGTGCGGCCGGTGCCGGGGCTGCCGGTTCGGCGGCCACCGTCGCCGCGCCGGTGATCCTGGGCGCACAGCTGGTCAAGGCGGCCGCGACTGCAGGGCCGAAGGCCGGCGCAGCCGTAGGCGGGATGGTCGGGCAGCAGGCCGGCGCCGCCGCGCAGACCGCGGCGCCACGCGCCGGCGGCGCGGCACCCACCCACCGCGCCCCATCGGGTCCGCCGGTGCGGGACGTGCCGACGGTATTCCGGGACGCGGGTGAGAGGTCATGACCGCGCCGGCCACGACGACCTCGGACAGCCCGCTAACGCCGCTGAAGTTCTCCCGGCTGCCCAAGCGAGCGCTCCTGCTCGGACTGACCGCGGCCCAGGTCGCCGCTCTGGCCGCCGGGGCCTTGCCGCTCATCGCGGCGATCTACCTCGGCGGGACCGGTGTAGCGGCCGCGGCCCCGATCGCCGCCCTGAGCGCCATGGTTGCGCTCATGCCGGTGGGCGGGCAACCGCTCGTCGACTGGCTCCCGATCGGGCTGGCATGGGCCTGGAGATCGACAACCGGGCAGCTCGAATACCGAGTCCGCCTCGACCGCCCCCGCCCTGCTGGGACACTGGCACTTCCCGGGCGGGCCGCCGCTCTGCGGATCGTCGAAGACCCAGCGACCGGGGCGGCGCTCGTGCACGACCCGCACGCCGTGACGCTCACCGCGACGATGCCGGTGACGTCGTCGGCGTTCACGATGCTCGACCCCGCCGACCAGGCCCGCCGCGTGGCCGCCTGGGGACGGGTCCTGGCGACCACGTGCCGGTCCGGGCGAATCGCCGCACTGACAGTGACCGAACGGACCCTGCCAGGGTCCGGGGCGTCGCTGACCGAGTGGTGGCAGACGAACGGGAACGACGACGGGTCATTGCCCGCCCGGATCTACGGCGAGCTCATCGAACGCGCCGGACCCACCGCCGAGCGACACGAGACCACCGTCGCGCTCACGCTCGACCTGAGGGCCGCAGGGCGGGCGATCCGCGCCGCCGGCGGCGGCCTCACCGGCGCCGCCGCGGTCATACGCCAGGAGGCCCAGACCCTGGCTGCGGCGCTGCGGGCGGCGGACCTGACGCCCTCGGCCCCGCTCGACCCTGCCGCGCTGGCCGCCCGGCTGCGGACCTCGTACGACCCTTCCACCGCTCCCCTGCTCGAGCACCATCCCCCATTCGGCCGTGGCCTCGCCACCGCCGGCCCGGTGGCGGTGACCGAGAACTGGGGTGCTCTGCGCTGCGACGCCGCTTGGCACACTGTTTTGTGGGTCTCGCAGTGGCCACAGACAGCCGCCTATCCGGTGTTCCTCGCCCCGCTGCTCCTCATGTCCGGGGTGCAACGGACGTTCACTATCCGGTACGAGCCGGTCCGGGCCGATGTCGCCGCCCGGGACCTGCGGCGCAAGAAGACCGGCCACATCACCGAGGCGGCCCAGCGTGCCAAGGTCGGGCAGGTCGATGACGCCGCCCAGGTTGCCGAGTATGACGACGTCCTGACCCAGGAGGCGGATCTCGCCGCTGGCCACGGCGTGCTGCGTGCCACCGGGCTCATCACCATCAGCGCCACCGACCCGGACGAGCTGGAGCGCGACGTCGCCGCGGTCGAGCAGGCCGCAATCCAGGCCGGCTGCGAGACCCGGCGGCTCTGGGGCCAGCAGGCTCAGGCGTTTGCCTCGGCTGTGGCAGCGGGCTGAGGCCGGGGCGGTGTCACAGGTCGATTCGTGTCCAGTCGGTCAGGTCGCGCCATCCGTCAGCGTCCGTGGTCCAGCCCGTGACGATCCTGTGCGCGAGATCGAGCGTGAGGCCGGTCGCATGGTATAGCGCGCTGGTGACCCCGTCGCGGTACTCCACAACGAAGCCAGGTCCGTCGCCGACGAGGGTGGTCTGCACGAACCAGTCCGCCTTCGTGGTGTCCTCCACGATGAAAAACTGCTCCCATCCGCGGCGGACCCGGTGTAAGAACACCAGCAGCTCGTACGGCGTCGGATCGAGGGACACTTCGCCGCGCTCTGGCCGTGCCCGCAGGCGAGCCGGTGCCGCCAGCGGCGTCTCGCCGGGAAGCCCTTTGCGCCAGTCCGTGACGCGGACGCGCACCTTCGCTCCGGCGTCCCCGTTCCACTCGACCTCGAAGCCGTGGCGGGCGATCGTCGCGGTGACAAGCTCACCGACCACCTCGGATCGCGTGTCGGCGAATCCGCCGAACGAGAGGTAGAGGTCGGTTCGCGTGTCAGCGAGCCGGTCCGCCTCCTGGCTGTGAAAGAACGTGTACCCGACCGGGCTCGCACCGTCCGGGTCGACCTCGTCGTGGATCTCGGTCGCTCCGCAGGTGTTGCAGCATGTGAAGCACATCCTGGCGACCACGAGCTGGCTCTCGAGATCCGCGAAGGCCGCTGCCAGCGCGGTGTAGTCGCCCTCGTCCGTCCACGATGCCTGCTCCGCGACGCGGGCCTCCCACTCTTGACGGACCGCTGCAGTCGCCACGGCCCGCAGGCTCACGGCGGTGTCCGGCTCGAGCATCTCGTCCGCAGCCTGGAGCACCTGGTCGAACGACGTGAATCCCGCCCGCACCATCGCACGCACTTGTCCTCGCACGTACTCCAACTCGTCGTCGGACGCCGGCACCACATCAACGTCGGTCACGCGGGCGACTGTAGACCCCGCCCCCCACACGGCCGAACGCAGGCCGCGCACCTGAAGGCCATGAACGAGAACACCACCCTCCTCACCCAGGCCGCAGGCTCACTGATGATCACGCTCTGGTACGACGGCGTCGAGGACACCCGCCTCCACGGGAGCCGGCACCGGTGGGCCTACCAGCTCGAGGACTCAACCGACCCGTCGTGGGAGCCCGTGCGGTGCGCGGACCTGTACCTGTCGCCGGTCGCGCCGAACACGCCAGACGAAGCGATGCGGTCGCTGCTGTCGTTCCTCACGGCCTGCGGCGAGGCGTACTCCTACGAGATGCGGCATCCGGGCAGCGAGCCGGAGAACCTCGGCCTGTTCCCGGACTGGGCGCCCGAGGCGGCGTATCTCAACGGCGACGAGCTGGGGATGCTCGCGCTCGAACTCGACGAGCTCGATGCGCCTGGCCGGGAGGAGCCGGACCCGGCCTACCGGGACGCGCTCGCCGGCGGTGAGATCGACTCGGTCGCCCATCGTGACGCGTCCGAGCGGCTGGGGGCCGTTCCGGATCTTGTCGTGGATCCGAAGCTCGGTTACGCGCTGGAGCACGAGGTCGATGGCCCGGAGGCGACGTGGCCGCCCGCGACCTTCTACGACATCGTGTTCCTGCAGGGTGAGGAGGGCTACGCGGTCGTGGAC
Source organism: Antribacter soli (assembly GCF_021568775.1). GTDB lineage: Bacteria > Actinomycetota > Actinomycetes > Actinomycetales > Cellulomonadaceae > Antribacter > Antribacter soli. The sequence goes on from NZ_JAKGSG010000066.1 coordinate 18,963, forward strand.
CTGATCGAGGAGAAGGGCGTGGACGCCGCGATCGAGCACCTGTCCGACTGGGACTTTCAAGAGGAGACCCGCAACACCGCGCTCTTCCACGGACACGTCTACGACGAGGCGCCCTCCAACCAGGGCGGCCACACCGCCGAGTCCGGGCACTACCTCCTGATCTGGCACGCCGGGCTGGGGCACGTGAACCTGCTGCGCCGCTTCGACCAGGCCGACGAGCGCCCGGCGTGGTGGCCCGACCGCACCGCCCGCCTGTCCCCGCGCGTGCCCAAAGACGTGGACCCCGAACCACCCGCCCGGCGCAGCGTCGACCGCGGCCCGGACAGTCCAGGCCTGTGAGGCCCGGCTCGGGGATCTCACCCGGCGGCAGGTTGAACAGCAGCATGGAAGGTGGCGGTAGTGTCCGTCGTCGGCCGCCCCGGGGCCCTGAAGCCCCGGTTCCCTCCAGGATGGGCATTGGTGCAAACACGTTGGCGGCCGACGTGACGGCTCGGAGACCCCCTGCTCCGAGCCGTCACCCTTCGCCAGCCGCCTGTTCGACGGCGACCGCCCACCTCCTCGATGACGAACCCGTTCGAGGAGGGCGACCATGGCGACCTACAGCGATCACATCGGCGACGCCGACGAGGCATACGAGGCCGTGCGTGCGCTGGCGCACGCCAGGATCCGGTTCGACCACGGCGACGAACCCACGGCGACCCGTCCCGAGCACCCCGAGGACGCGTACGCGGGCCTGGGTGGCGTGCTCGGGATCGTGCGCTGCCTGTCGCAGGTCGCGGGCCAGATCGGCGCGGCCCACGACCGCCACATCACCCTGGCCCGGACCGATGACGGCTCCGCCATCGAGGGCCGCGCTCAGGTACAGGCAGTGCACGCACATGTCCACGAGGCGCTGCTCCACCTCAGCCGCGTCCACACGGAGCTGAACGCCGCGACGAGCGCGTCGGGACGCATCGCCTGGCAGTCCCCCGACGCCCCGGCGTTCTCCGCGAGCGGTCCAGTGAACCTGGTTGGCCCAGGCGCGACGGCGTTCGAGACACGCCAGGCAACACGGCCCGCGCTCTCGTTTGTGGCATCGGCACGGGCTGCGGCACCGGGTGGGCCGAGCCTGTGAACGCGGCCGGGGAGATCGAGCGGACGCACGTCGCAGCACTGGTTACGCCCGTCAAGGAGTCGTGGCGAGTACGGCGGGACCGCCGCCGGGCGGCCAAGGCGTTCCAGGCCCAGGCGACCACGCGGCCTGGACCGCCCACCACGCCCGAGCGGGTCCACTACCTGCCGCGCAACGGCGAACCGGGACCAGCTGCGCTCCGCTCGCCGATCGGGCTACGGGTGCCCAAGCACCAGGATACGAGCGCGACGTGGAGCGCGGCCTACCCGTTCCTCGCAGGCGGCGGGCTCGGCGCGGACGGGGTGTTCGTCGGCCAGGACCGCACCGCCGGCTCATCCTTCGTGTTCGACCCGTGGGTCCTGTATCAGCAGGGCGAGATCACCGCGCCGAACGTCGTCATCGCCGGCATCGTCGGCGCCGGCAAGAGCGCGCTGGCCAAGTCCTTGTACCTGCGGTCGCTCGCGTTCGGGCGCCGCGTCTACGTCCCGTGTGACCCGAAGGGCGAGCACACCCCCATCGCCGAGGCGGTCGGGGGGAAGGCGATCCAGCTCGGCCCGGGACTTCCCGCCCGGTTGAACCCGCTAGACCCCGGACCCCGGCCGTCGGGGGTGTCGGATGACGAGTGGGCCACCCAGGTCACGGCCCGCCGCCGCACGCTCCTCGGAGCGCTGGCCGAGACGACCCTCGGGCGGGCGCTGACCCCAGTGGAGCACACCACGATCGACGTCGCCCTCGCCGTCGCGGTCCGGGCGGCTGACGATGTGCCCGTGCTGCCGCAGGTGATCGACCGGCTCCTCGAGCCGCACCGCGACGACGACCCCGACGGGCGGCTCGTCGAGGACGGGCGCCCCGTCGCTCACGCCCTGCGGCGCCTCGTCGCCGGTGACCTTGCCGGGATGTTCGACGGCCCGTCCACCGTGGTGTTCGACCCGTCGCTGCCGATGCTGTCCCTGGACCTGTCGCGTGTCGCGGAGAACTCCACCGCGCTGTCGGTGCTGATGACGTGCGCGTCCGCGTGGATGGAGAGCGCGCTGGCCGACCCGGCGGGTGGGCAGCGGTGGGTCGTCTACGACGAGGCGTGGCGCCTCATGGCCCACCCGGCCCTGCTGCGCCGGATGGACGCGCAGTGGCGGCTCGCCCGGCACTACGGGATCGCGAACCTGCTCGTGTTCCACAAGCTGTCCGACCTGGACAGCGTTGGCGACCACGGATCCGCCGCCCGGGCCATCGCCAACAGCCTGCTCGCGAACGCCGAGACGAGGATCATCTACCGCCAGGAGACCGACCAGCTCGGCCTCACCGCGAAATCGCTCGGCCTCACCGCCGTTGAGCGCGCGAGGCTGCCGTTCCTCGGCGTTGGTGAGGGGCTCTGGAAGATCCGCAACCAGGCCTACCTGGTTCAACACCAGCTCCACGACGCCGAGGCGGCCCTTTACGACAGTTCCGGCCGAATGCGTCACGCATCATGAGCCTCCGCCAGCCGGTTCCGGACCATGGACGTGAGTGCGTCGTCGGGTCCGAGCGCCCTTTCGCAGCGGGGCAGCAGGTCCTCCAGCACGGCAACCGCTGCCGCCCGGTCGCCCGCGGCAAGGCGAACGAGCGCGTCGGTGTCGATGCGGTCGAGCGTGCGCCGGTCGTCGGCACCGTACAGGCGCGCCGACTCCAGCCTGTTCAGGACCGCGAGAGCCACGGCCTCCCTGTGGCGCCCCGCCCCGCTGTAGGCCAGGGCAAGGTTCTCCCGCGAGAACAGTGTGTCCGGGTGGTTCACACCCAGCACACGCTCACGGTCGGCCAGCGTCGCCTCGTACAACGGGATCGCCCGGCCGAGGTGACCCGCCGACGCGTGCGTAGTGGCGAGGTTGTTCCGAGAGCTCAGCGTGTCCGGGTGGTCCGCACCCAGCACCCGCTCACGGTCGGCCAGCGTCGCCTCGTACACCGGGATCGCCCGGGCCCGTTCACCCGCAGACCCGTACGCGTAGGCGAGGTTGTTCCGCGAGGTCAGCGTGTCCGGGTGGTCCGCACCCAGCACCCGCTCACGGTCGGCCAGCGTCGCCTCGTACACCGGGATCGCCCGGCCCAGGTCACCCGCAGACTGGTACGCGTAAGCGAGGTTGTTCCGCGAGGACAACGTGTTCGGGTGGTCCACACCCAGCACTCGCTCACAGTCGGCCAGCGTCGCCTCGTACAGGGGGATCGCCCGGCCCAGGTCACCGGAAGACTCGTACGCACCAGCGAGGTTGTTCCGCGAGGTCAGCGTGTCCGGGTGGTCCACACCCAGTACCCGCTCTTGGTCGGCCAGCGTCGCCTCGTACAGGGGGATCGCCCGGCCCAGGTCACCCGCAGACTCGTACGCGCCAGCGAGGCTGTTCCGCGAGGTCAGCGTGTGCGGGTGGTCGGCACCCAGCACCCGCTCGCGGTCGGACAGAGTCCGCTCATATAGCGGGATCGCCCGGCCCAGGTCACCCGCAGACGCGTACGCACCGGCGAGGTTGTTCCGCGAGGTCAGCGTGTTCGGGTGGTCCGCACCCAGCACTCGCTCATTGTCGGCCAGCGTCTGCTCAAACAGTGGGATCGCCCGGCCCAGGTCACCCGCAGACAGGTACGCGGATGCCAGGTTGTTCCGCGAGGTCAGTGTGTCCGGGTGGTCCACGCCGTGGAGTTGCTCGCGAGCGGCGAGGGCCCGTTCGAACCAGCCGGTCGCCTGCCCGAGCGCACCCTGGTTCTGGAGGAAGGTGGCGGCGCGGTCGATGACCCCCGAGAACACATCGTTGGCGACGCCCGGTTCGGTGTGCCTTGCGTAGGCCTCGACGCTGGGTAGCAGCAGCCGGACCTGGGACCACTGGCCCGGGTCATCTACGTCCGGCATCGCGTCCGCCAGCATCAGGGCGGCACGCTGGAGTGCGTCGGCGATGTCCTCGGGCTGGCGGTGGGGGTCGGCCGGGTCCGGGGTGCGGGCCACGGTCTGCACCAGCCGGTGCACCACCGCCGAGTCCGGGGTCAGGGTGACCATGCTCAACCCGGCCAGCGCCTGCAATCCCGACGTCGCACCATCGAGCCCGTCGAGGAGCGGCACGGGGATGCCGTCCGGGGACCACCACGCGATGACTCGCAGCACGTCCAACGCCTCGGGATGGGTCTGGGCGAGGCGATCGAGGGTGACGCGCCAGATCCGAGCGATCGTCCGCTCGCCGTCGGACCCGAACCCGCCGCTGGTGATCGCCGACTGCGGTGCCCGGCGGAGCTGGTCGCGGAAGTCGGCCGGCGTCAGGTGCGGCACCTCCTTCAGGTATGCCCCGGCCTGGTCGACCGCCAGCGGCAACCGTCCCAGCTCCTCGACCAGCTCGACCGCCCCCGGCCATGCCCGTACCGGGTCGGGCCCGGCCATCGCCGTCAGGACTCGCACCGCCTCGGCGACGGACAGCACACCGAGCTCGCGTACCACCATCCCCGCCAGCGACCACCCCGCCGCCAGACGTGTCGTGACCACGACGCGGGCGTTCCTTGCCGCGCGCAGCGCCCGCAGCACCGGCTCGACGTCCTGCACCCGGTTGACGTTGTCCAGCACCACCACGAAGTCGCCCTTGCCGACCAGCCACGCGATCGCCTCCTCGGCAAACCGGTGCGGCGCCGCGTCCTCTGGCCCGAGGTGCAGGCGGCGGGCGGCCTGCGCCAGGTCCTGCTCGAGGGTCTGCGGTGAGTCAGACCGGATCCACCACACCGGGCGCCCCCTGACCTGATGGTCGGTCAGGTACTTCACCACAAGCGACGACTTCCCGACACCACCCAACCCGTGCACCACCGCGACCCCCGGCTTGCTGCCTCCGACGACTTCGTGCAGCCAGGCCAGGTCCTCGGCCCGGCCCGTGAACGCCGCCGTCAGCAGGGGAGCGTTCGTAACAGCGAGCCGCACCGGCGGTCCAACGGGCGGCAGAGTGGCACCGCCGTCAACTCGCGACTGCGCGATACCGGCACCGATGGCGACCGCCGCCGCTGTCACGGAGATCCAGAAATCACCGCTTCCGACCCACTCGCGCCAGCCGCCGTCGACCCGGTTGCCGGCGATCGCCGCGACGGTGATCGCGATCGCCCCCGCCAGGACGCACACAACGATCAGGAGCCAGCGGACCCACTTCATCGATCACCCACAACGACGTGAACCGGCACGGAAGGGCAGTGCGACCAGCGACGCTACCGCACCCGAGGCCCGCGGACCCGCGACGCGAGCAGTTCGCCCACCGCGGTCGGCGACGCCAGGGCGCGCCCACCGTGCGCTGCACGGTCACCCCGTCGTCGCCTTGCAGCGATGCTGGCTTGGGACCGACACGTGCGCTGACGGCCGCACCACACCTGCCTCTCGACGATCCCTTGTGAGAGGACGGAGCAGATGATGTCCACCGAGGAAGAGCGCGACAAGGCCGACGCCGACGCCATGACATGGCACGACCGGCACGACGCTTACGCCGCGAACGCGGTCCTGGCCGAGAAGCTCTGGAGCGCCCTACGCGGGCTGGGTGTGGAGCGCGGCCGGATGCTGGCCCTGGGTGACCACGCGGCCGTGTACGCGGGGATCTCCGCGATGGGGAAGGTGTCGACCTCGATCTACGAGGAGTGGGTCGCCCCGATCCCGCCCGCGGACGCAGCGGCCGGTTCCCGTGGCCGCACGACATGCTGCGTCCCAGGTCGTTCAGCGACGACGACCCGGCGATGCACGACGTCGTGATCGCGAACGTGCTCTGGTCGGACCTGCACTACCGGTCGGTGTACGGGCGGGCCAGGCTGCTGCAGATCCATGCCCAGTACCTGCTGTCTGCGATCGGGCGGACGTTCCCCGGCGGGATCACCGCCGCGGTGGTCACCCGCCAGGTCCTGGACGACCCGGAGCCCGCGTTCCGGGAGCTGCTGCTGGACAACTGCGATCTGCTCGGCGCGGTTCGGTTGCCGGCCACCGCCTTCCGACCTGACCTGGCGCCGGAGGTTGCGGCGCCGTCGGACCTCCTGCTGCTCCGGCGCCGTCTGCCCGGCGAGCTCGCCAACTCCGCGAGGTTCCTGGACGTCACACCCACCACCGTCCCGGGCGGGGTGGCGCACGTGAACGAGTACTTTGTGAACTTCTTCCCCGAGCACGTCGTCGGGACCACCGGAGTCGTGACCGACGCTGACCTCGAGCTCACCCGGTACACCGTCCACGGCGCGGACGAGCCGTTCGACGTCGTCCTGCACCACGTCCTGTCACGCATCGTGCGCCACTCGCTCGCCGAAGGGCTGACCGCGGTGTCGGCGTCATGGCACCCGCCAGAGGCCCGCCTCGCGCCCGAGGCGGACCGCCCGGTGCGGGCTCAGGCTGCCAAAGGGCCGTCGAGTCCGACGACGACCCGCCGCACCGGACCGACCGACGCCCCCGACCTGTGAGGGGACCGGCGATGAACGAGCTCTGGGATCTCGCCTCCGACGAGACCCATGCCCGCGTGCTGCTCGCCCTGGCGACCGTGCCCGGTGACGAGGTCACCGGGCGTCTGGTCGCACAGCACGGCGCCGTCGAGACCGTCCGCCTCGCCCTCGGCGCCCACGCGCCTCACGACGACCTGGCGGTGGAGGCGTGGCGGGGCGCGACCACGCCCAAGCTCACCATGAACACGTTCGGCCGCGCAGTGCAAGCAACCGTGCGCGCGGGCCTGGTCGCCGTCTTCCCCGACAGCCCGCACTGGCCCGCCGGACTCGACGACCTCGGCCACCGTGCGCCCCTGGTGTTGTGGGCCAAGGGCGACCTCGACCTCCTCACCGCCAGAGTCGACCAGCGCGTCGCGCTCACCGGCTCCCGGGCCGCCACCGAGTACGGGCTGGCCGTCGGGCGTGACCTGGCCCGCGAGCTGGCCGAACGGGAAGTGCAAGTGGTCTCCGGTGGTGCGTTCGGGATCGACACGGCCGCCCACCGGGGCGCCCTCGCCTTCGACGGGCCGACGATCGCGGTCATCCCTGCGGGCCTCGACCACACCTACCCGGCAGCGAACCGCGACCTCCACGCCCGCATCACCGAGCACGGCCTCCTGCTGTCCGAGCTGCCGCCGAGCACACCGGTCTCCCGCTCGGCATTGCTCGCCCGGAACAGGATCATCGCCGCGCTGTCCGGCGCGACCGTGATCGTCGAGGGCGCAACCCGATCAGGGGGCATGCACACCGCCGGCCAGGCCCTCGCCCTCGGCCGCCCCGTCGGCGCGGTCCCCGGCCCGGTCACGAGCATCGCCAGCAGCGGCCCCCACCGGCTCCTCAACCAGGGCACCGCGCGGCTGGTGACCGAGGCGGCCGACGTCCTCGACCTGCTCGCCGGGCGCCCCAACGCGCCAGCGCCCACGGCCGTGGGACCGGCCCGCGAGTTCGGGCCAGAACCCGTCAGCCGGCAGGCCGTGACCGCACCAAACGGTGCGGCGGCCGGCTCGTCGCTGTAAATCCGTAGATCCCGAGCACGTCATGGTGGCCGTTCGACGCGGAGGGGCACTGAGCTTTCAGGTCGTGCTTGGGTCGCAGCCCCGCCTCGCACCCCCAACAGGCGGACGATCTGACCGCCACAACAGATCGAACACCCGTTCGATTCGACGGTATCCTGAGGTCGTGCGCGAGCGAGACGGCATCTATTGGTGGCCCCCGGGCCAGCCGCTGAACTCCTCGATGCCGCAGCGCGTCCCGGTCAAGCCGCAGGGCAACATCAACGTCATCGTGCGCCTGGAGTGGCCGGAGCACGACGAATGGGTGCCCGGCCGCGCGATCAGGTGGCGCGACGGTTGCGTCATGGTCCTGTGTTACCCGCCCGGCGCCCCGTCGAGCACCGACGAGCTGATCGTGTGGCTCCGCGCCCGCGACGTGTACACCTCGATCCCCCGACGCCCGAAACCCGCACGCCCGCTGTGGGGCCCGAAAGCGCAGAAACCCGCCGCGTCCGGCGGCACATGACGGCTCAAGATCTCCCATCGCTGTCGTGGCGATCGGATTCATCGTGTCTGCGGCAGCACTGCGGGGCTCCGTCCTGATGCAGACCGCGTGGCCCACTTCGCCGCGGCCGGGCCGCAACCAGCGTTGAGTAGGTTGCATCAGGAGATCAGAAGTGGATTACGTTGCAGCCCGGCGACAGGTCCTTCGTCGCCGCTCGACGTAAGGCAGGTCGAGCGGTCGTCGAGCGCCGTTCTCTGCCAGGGCGCCTCATAGCGGACCAAGGCCGGACGACACCCCGCCTTCGGTGAGCGCACTGGCGGCCCTCGCGCACCTACCTCCCAGCACCCTCCGGGAGGACACGATGCGCGAGGACACCCGCACGCTCGAGGAGAAGATCGCGGACCGCAACGCGAAGCTCGACGCGTTGCACGAGCAGCTGACGACTGCCGTCGGCCAGCTGGTCACCGGCGAGGACTGGCTGCGGGCTATGGCCGCCTCGGCGAAATTCAGGTCCAGATCCTTCAACAACACGCTCCTGATCTGGGTGCAGCACGCCGCCGCGTACGAGGCCGGCGTCGTGTCCGCGCCGGAGCCGACCTACGTCGCGGGATTCCAGCAGTGGAAGGACCTCGGCCGCTCCGTCCGCAAGGGAGTGTCCGGCTACCAGATCCTGGCGCCGCGAACCGCCCGCATGGCGTCCCACTCCCCCGGCGACCCGGCATCGTGGCGTCGGCTGGACCGCGGCGAGAAGCCCCGGCCCGGGGAGACGGTCTCCACCCGGATCATCGGCGTTCGCCTCGCATACGTGTGGGACCTGAGCGGGACCGAAGGCCCGGACCTGCCCTCGGTGCCCGAGCCGCAGCTTCCCGCCGGTCAGGCGCCGCCGGGGTTGTGGGACGGCCTCGCCAAGCAGGTCGCCGAGCACGGGTACAGCCTGGAGATGGTGGCAGACCCGACCTCGCTGGGCGGCGCTCTGGGCCTGACGACCTACGGCACCCGCCTGGTGCAGGTCGCGGCCGACCTCGACGACGTGGCCAAGGTCTACGTGCTCGCGCACGAGCTTGCCCATGTCGCCTTGCACCAGCCGGGCAGGGACGCCGGGCCCGACGACGGGTCCGCGGCAGTCCCGGGAGGACGGTCACCGCACCGCGGGATCCGCGAGGTCGAGGCCGACTCAGTCGCCTACATGCTGCTCCAAGCCCACAACGTGACCATGGACGCCGCGACCGTCCCGTACGTGTCCGGGTGGGCCTCCAGCGTCCCAGGCTGGACCCCCGTCGAGGTCGTCCAGGACACCGCCGCCCGGGTCCGCACCGCCGCCGTCACCATCCTCGACAAGCTCGACACTCAGCAGGTCTCCGACGGCACACCACCCGGCCTGGACAGGTCCACCCGCCTCGGGCGGAGCACGCCGCGCAGTGCGGCACCGGATCATGCCGCACGCGCTGTCGCCGACGACGGGCTCGCCCGGCCGGACGTGCGCGGCCGTCACTACGGCCGCCCTGGGCCTGCAGTGATGAGAGAGGGGGTCGGGCGATGAACACCGAGCAGCCCGTCGCTGTCCGGATCGACGTCGACCCCGACGGCCACCTCACCGTGACCGTCGGCGGCGACGCGTGGGTCCCGCCGGCGCCCGGTGGGACGGCCCCCGAGGTCGGGCTCGGGCGTACGGACGTCCCGTGGGTCCTTGACCGGCTCCTTGGCGAGCACGGCAGACCGCTGCACGTGGTGCTACTCGACGGCGGGCGGACCTTCACCGACGTCGTGCTGCCGGAGCACCTCAAGCGCGCCGACCCGTCGTACTCCAAGGCACCGCCGGGGTTTGCGCCGGACCGGCACCGCCCGCCGATGGCGTCGTACCGTCATGGCCACGCCGACGACGGTGCGGCACCTGCGCCGTCGGCGCCGCAGCGGGCGGGCGGGTCGGGCTGGTTCGAGGCGGGCGGCTACAACCGCGGTGAGCAGGTCGCGGTCGCGGTGATCGTGACCCGGGTGACGGCCGACGACGAGGGCCGGATCTGCCTGATCCTGCCTGCCGCGCTGCGGCCACTGATCGGGGACGCCGTCGCGATCGGCGAGGAGTCCCGCGAGATCTCCATCAACCAGGCCAGCCAACGGTTCCCGGGCAGCCAAGCCGTCACCGCCGCGCTGAGCGGGACGAGGCCCGGCGGCGAGGACCTCGACGTCGGCTTCCGCCACCGCGGCGGCCCAGGCCTCGGGATGTGAGACGACATGACCACGACGAGCTCCGGGCGTACGGGCGGGGACGAGCTGACCAACCTCGCGCTCATCGGCCTGGTGGCGCTGTTGACGTTGTCGGCGGTGCTGCGGTTCGCGGCGAACGTCGCCGCGCTCTTCACCGGCCACCAGATGCCCGACGGCGACCCCGCGACGGGACTCAAGGCTCTCACCGACCCGACCAACCCTGGCGAGGCCTTCGGCGCCGACGGGCTGAGTCCGTTCGTGTACTGGCTCGCGGTCGCGGTCATGCTCGCCTCCGCGGTCGTGGTGGCGTGGCTGGCGTGGCGGCTGGTGGGCGGGCCGCGCACGCCGTCGGCCCACGCGAGCAGCCTGGCGGGGCTGGCCACGACGTCGGACCTGGCCCGAACCGCCTCCCCTCAGGCGCTGGTCAAGCGCTCGGGCACCCTGCGCCCGTCGCTGGAGAAGGCGGCCCCGGCCGATGTCGGCTACCTCCTGGGCCACGCCCGCGGACGACAGGTGTGGGCCTCGGTGGAGGACTCCATGCTCGTCCTGGGCCCACCGCGGTCGGGCAAGGGCCTGCACCTGGTGATCAACGCCGTGCTCGACGCCCCCGGCGCCGTGGCGACCACCTCCACCCGCCCAGACACCCTCGCGGTCACCCTCGCCGCCCGGCAGCAGGTGGGCCCGGTGGCGGTGTTCGACCCGCAAAAGCTCGCCGAAGGCCTGGGCGAGGGCCTGCGGTGGTCCCCCATCCGCGGGTGCGACGTTCCCCGCCGCGCGATGGTCCGTGCAGCGGGTCTGGCGAAGGACACCGGGATCGGCGGCAAGGGCGTGGAGAACGGCGCGTTCTGGGAGAACACAACCCGCGGCGCCCTCCAAGCGCTCCTGCACGCCGCAGCCCTCGCAGGACGCACGGCGAAGGACCTGTACGTCTGGTCGCTTTCCCCCGCTGCGGCGGCCGACGCCGTCGCGATCCTGCGAGCCCACCCCCGGGCCGCGCACGGGTGGGGCGAAGGCCTCGAAGGAATGCTCAACGGCGAAGGCCGCTCCCGCGACTCGGTCTGGGTCGGCGTCCGCCAAGCACTGTCCGCCCTGGCCGACCCCGACGTCCTGCACGCCGTGTCCCCCGGACCCGACGAGCACTTCGACCCCAAGGCGTTCCTGCGCAACCGCGGCACCCTCTACCTGCTCGCCACCGGCTCCGGCGCGTCCGCCTCCTCCGCGCTTGTGGCGGCGCTGATCGAGGACCTCACCGAGACCGCCGGCCGGCTCGCAGCGAGCTCACCCGGACAGCGGCTGGACCCGCCGCTGCTGCTTGCCCTCGACGAGATCGGCAACATCGCCCCGCTGCCGTCGCTGCGGTTCCTGATGGCCGACGGCGGCGGCACCGGCATCACCACCATCCCCGTCTTCCAGTCCCTCGCCCAAGCCAGAGACCAGTGGGGCCCGGAGTCCGCGTCGGCGATCTGGGACTCCTCCATCGTCAAGGTCATCCTCGGCGGCACCTCCTCGGCCTCAGACCTGCGTGACCTGTCCGCGCTCCTGGGTGAGAAGGACGAGGTCACTGACTCGCTCACCGTCGGCTACGACGGCTCCCGCTCCCTGCAGCGGTCGCTGCGCAGGGTGCCCGTCATGCCGCCGGAGAAGATCCGCACCCTCCCGTTCGGGCAGGGCCTGGTCCTGCTGCGTTCGGCTCCGCCGATCGTCGCCACCTTGCGCCCGTGGACCGGGCGGCAGGACGCCGCGCGCCTGGCCGAAGGGCGCATCGCCCTGGAGAACGAGCTGCGGGCCGGTTCCGGCCCGCGCGTGATGGATGGAGATGACCGCGATGGTTGAGCACAGGATCGGCCTGGGCGAGTACCTGGCCCGTCTTCCGTACCACAGCGGGCACGAGCTCGGAGACGACTACGTCGTCGTGGGGGCACTGAGCACCGACAACCGAACGATCGCGACCGCCGCGATCGAGTGGGTCTTCCCGTTTACCGACGAAGGCGCCGCCCGGCACTGCGCTCAGCACCTCGCCCGGGCCCTGCGAGGTGAGGACCTGGGCCACCTGATGGTGGTCGGCTACGGCCCCGCCGGGCCGGAACGGTCCCGGCTCATCGCAACCGAGCTGCGCGACGCGCTCGACGCGACGACGGTGCAGGTCCACATCCAGGACGGGACGTGGCGGACCCGGGCCGGCCTGGCCGGCCCGTGGGGCGTGGCGACCGCCCTGCCGCGCCCGGCCGGCCCGGGCCTGCCGGACCCGGCAGCCACCAAGGACGAGCTCCGCACCTCGATGGCACCCCTGCCCTCACCCGTGTTCGGCTCACCCAGCCCCGCGACCCTCGCCGGCCTGGAGAAGCTGTCACCCGCGCTCCGCGCGGACGTCGCCCGCCGGACCCTGGACAACGTGGCCGCAGGCAACGACCCCGTCGCGCAGATGCAACTCCTCGCGCACCTGGCCACCTCGGACCTGGTCACCCGCGACATCATCCTCGGCCACGCCCTGGACGGGACGGACACCGAGGCCCGCGTCAACGC
>NZ_JAKGSG010000067.1 GCF_021568775.1 Antribacter soli
TCGCGCCGGGCGGCGTATGGCAACCGGCTGTCCAACGGCGGCAGTCAGGCTCACAGAGAGTGCTCCTCATCAGGGTCGTCTCGGGTAGTCGACGTCTGTCGTGCATTCGTGCCTGGAGTGCCAGCGAAGTGGCTGCCGCCCGCGGCAGGAGTGGTCTTCATGCCGCGGGCGGTTCGGGCGGCGGATCTCTGGGCACGGCGGCTCACCTCCGCCCAGGCTCGGGGTGCCGGCCGGGAGCCGGTTCGCGCTGCTGAGCCAGCCATGCCTGAATGTCGCTGACCGCGTACCGCAGGTGCTTGCCGACCCAGGTACCGCACGGACCCTTCCCGCTGGTGCGCCAGTCGCGCAGCGTCGAGACCGGGATGCCGAGATAGGCGCCCAGGTCTTCGGGAGTGAGGAGCGGCGCCAGACCGCCCGGTGGGAGAGAAGCTGTGGGAGTGGTGTTCGCGTCCATGAACCTCAGGTACGCGACGAACGTCGTGCAAACACGCAACCCGACCCAACCTGAGCCGGGGACGCCCTCGACGAGCCAGAACAGGCCCATTGAGGTGGGAAAAAGGTGGACGGTTCAAGTCTCAGAAACCCTTCAGGCCCGGGACTCCGTTGGAATCCCGGGCCTGAATCGGTCGGGCTGACAGGATTTGAACCTGCGACCCCTTGGAGGAATCGGAGGCCCCTGTCGGCCGACCAAACATCTCTAGAAACTCGCGGGTTACGTTGGAACTCCGCGGATCGGCTCACGTCGATCGGTTGGAGTCTAGCGGGTTGCCTCGGGTCCGTGCGGGTCGAATCTGATGAGTTTCTGATGAGCATCTGGGTCGGTTAGGACAGCGCGGCGCGGTCGATTTCGGCGAGCATCCGCGGACGGCGACGGTGTCGGAGCGACCCGCGCACTGTCGCCGGCCGAGCCCTTCCACTTCGCCGCCGTAACGGTCGGAGCGCCGGCCCATCCACGCGCCCGACCCCGCGACGACGCACTGGGCGCACTCGAACTGCCCGAGCGAAGTGCCAACGCAACCTCGCGAAGACCGTCCCCGATCTACGCTCGGTCTAGGTGTTCTGGCTCGTGACGTTGGTGACGACTGCGTGGAGTCGTGAGGCTGGGGGCGCCGGTTGATGCCCAGGCGGACGAACCGGCGGTCCGCTTGTGCTGCCGGCGCCAGGTCTCGATCAGGTCCACCACCGGGTCGCGGGCTGGGCAGGTGAGCGGTGCGGGGCCGAGGACCGGTAGATCACCCCGGCCTCGCCCAGGGCCTCGTAGCGGTGCTTCCACTTCGAAAGGCACGCCCTGCTGATGCCGGCCTCGGCAGCGACGTGCGCGACCGGATGGTCCCGGCAGCGATCGATCAGGCGCCGGCGACCGGCAGGGGTCAACGGGGCATTAGCGTGGGACACGAGGGGTAGGTCCTTCGAGCAGGTGGTCGTAGAGGTACTTCCATCCTGCCGTCAGGGACCTACCTCTCCCTCACACACCGACCCGCGCCACCAAGCTCATGAACCACAACATCTAGGCCACCTTCATCCGCTTCCATAGCGGGGATCTCTCGTGAAAGCGCGTTCACGGAAGCCCGATCGCATCTAGTCGTCCGATCCCGGACTTAGCGCGTCTAGGATCCCAGCAATGGACGATGCGGATTCCAGGTCCGAATTACCGCGTACCGCAAAGCATCCACTCTCAGTTTCAATGACGCGGCGAGAACTCATCTCCACAATCCGCGCACGATCAGTACCCGCAACCCCCACCACGGTCGCATCTGGTTGGATCGTCAGTCGGGGCGCCAGGGCCAGGTTCGCGAACTCGCGGCGCAGACCAGACAAACTTGAGGAAGCTGGAGTCGAGAACCCGTCAACGTCGACCGAACGATCAACCTTCACGTCTATCCAAGAAGCTATGTATGCCGAGTGCGCAATCGGCCCCTTACCCTTGACGTGATCACCGTACTCATCAACGATGATCGTCGACGAAACGTCATCGAGCCCCCCGCCTCCACGACTCGACGCTGAAAAGACCAGACCAGCAGTCAGAGGGCCGTGGGACAATTGGACGACCGCCGTTGCGCCACTTATTGCCACAGCGCCAAACTGGACATCCGGCAATTCTTGCACGAGGACATCTAGGTACCCGAGTAGCATTTCGCGCTCCAAGGTACTCAATTCAACCTCCTTCCCCGAAAAAGATCGTAGTGAATTCCCGATCGCGACTTGAACCGGAATTGCTGGTAATAGGCACCGTCGATTCCCTTGACCGACCATCCCAGCGCGGGCTTCCCCGAGTTCTTCGGCGCATTGTTTAGCCGACCAGGCTTCGGCGCTCCAAGACCCTTATTGCCGAACAACCAACCCCTTGGGCCGGGACTCGCGTAGTACTTTATCGCTCGCACCGATGAAGTAGCAGCACGAGCCACTGCCCCAGAGGCCCGAACGACGAGATCCTTGGCGCCGCGCACAGCCTTCGGCACCGAACGAGCCAGCCTTGCGCCAGCCTTAATGGCCGGTCCGACGTACTTAGCTGCTGCAGCCGTGCCCCTGACCGCTGCTGCTGCGCCTACCACGGCGCCGCCGGCACCGACTGCGGCTGCAGCAATGCCCACCGTCATGAGGAGCGCCATCTTGGTGTCTCCTGATGCGGCGTACGCGACCGCTGATACACCCGCTGCGACCATGCCGATCGGGCCGGGGATGAATGCTGCCACTGAGGCGATCGTCGCGAGCCCCGTGAGCCAGCCGGGGGCTGCCGTACCGGCGAGGTCGATGCAGTTGACGGGGTCGGCGTTGCAGTAGTCGTAGGTATTGGCGGATCCGCCGGCGACGGGGTCGACCTGGAGGAACCTGCCGGTGGCGGGGTGGTAGACGCGGACGCCCATGAGGATGGTGCCGGTGGGGGTGTCGGCGTTGCGCTGGGCGCCGCCGAGCCACCCGTACCGCGAGTCTTCATCGCTGAGGGGCCCGCTGGAGGTCATGGGTTCAGATGCGCCGAACTCGTCGAACGACTGCACGCGGACCTGTGTCCACGACGCCTCCGTGGCATTGTCGGCGATCGGCAGGGTAGCGATGACGTCGCCGTGCAGGTCGACCAGCTGCAGGACCCGATCACCGGTCCCGGATGTCTGGACGGCAAGCGCGCCGTCGAGGCCTTCAACGTACCGGGTGACGGTGGTCGCTCCCTCGGCAACCCAGGCGGGTTCATCGGAGTCGCCGTCGAAGTGGAAGACCTTCTCTATGCCGTCGACCCACTCCTCGTTCAGCAAGGTGCTGTCGACCTGGGTAGCGTGCCGCATGACCGGGTCCAGCCCCCAGGTCGTGCGCTCGACCCCCGGGACCTCCTGGCGGCGCACGAGGTCGTTGAGGTAGTAGGTGGACGTCGCCGCCACGGTCTGTCCGGTGGTGTCGGTGGCGGGCATGGACGTGATACGCCCGAAGGCGTCGTACGCCCACAGGTTCCCGCCGGCACCAGTGGTGGTCACGAGCCGGTCGGCCGAGTCGTAGGTGGAGCTGACGGTGGTCGCACCGGCCGCCGTCGCGACACCGGCCCCTGGGCACGCCTGCCCGCCCGCCGTGGTGGCGCTGGTCAGCGAGGTGCGGTTGGTGTGTGTGTCGTACCCGTACGCCCTGGTCGTGCATGTACTGATCTGCGGGGAGGAGTCGTCTGCGCGCACCAGGCGCCCGAGGCGGTCGTAGGTGTAGGTGGCTTCGCCGTAGGTGTTGCCGGCGGCCGACCAAGCGTGCTGGATCACCTGGCCGCGTTGGTTCTCCACCACCGAGTCGGACGTGATCGGTGCCCCGTCGGACACCCTGGTGTAGGAGCGCTTCACCGGGATGCGCGCGGCGTCGTATCCGATGGTGAGCTTCACCCCGCCGGGCAGGGTCTGGGACTCGAGCTGCCCGTCCGGACCCCAGGTGGGCACGATGTCGCCCGCGACGGAGTCGGTCTGCTTGGTGACGAGCCCGCGCGGTTCGACGGTCCGGTTGTACTCGAACGTGGTCGATGCCCCGGTCGAGTTGGTGACGGTCAGCGGCTGGCCGTACCGGTCGTAGGTGGTGGTGGTCCACCCGCCGGCCGAGTCGGTGTACTTGGTCAGGCGTCCGAGGCGGTCGTACTCCTTAGAGATCTGGATCGGCTCACCAGAGGCGTTCACGGAGGCGTTCTCCACGACGTCACCGGTGGCCGGGTCGTAGGCGGTGGTCGTCTTGGCGATCGCCTCCCCGGCCCCGGGACCGGTGCCGGTGATCTCGACGGAAGTCACGCGGTCGGCGGCGTCGTAGGTCGTCGTCGTGGTGCGCTTGATCGTTCCGAGGTTGTCGGACACGACCGTCGGGTTGCCGTACCGGTTGTAGGAATCGACCCGCTTGGTGGCGAGCTCGGCGCTCATCCGGGCCGGGTCGTGACCGGTGACATCACCGCCGGGCTTGGTCACGCACGGCTGGCCAGCATACTCCGGCGTGTTGCCGCAGGTGGTGTCGTCCGGGTTCGCCCCGGCGGTCCAGAACACCGTGTGCACGGTGCCGGCATCCGAGCCGGTGGAGCCCGGCTTGGACGACTTCACGGCGCGGCCCTTGTCGTCGTAGACGATCGTCGAGGTCAGCGCGGTGGGCTGTCCGGCATCGATCGTCACGGACGTGGCGCCCTTGTGCACCCAGCCCGACGTTGCACCGAGTGCGGTGCCCCCCGGCTCGAGTGGGTCGAACCCGGTCTTGGTGACCAGCGGGTCGACGCCTTGGCCGGCGAACGGGTTGATGCCTTCACCGGTGACCGGGTCGATGATCCCCACCCCGTCCGTGGTCGAGGTGGTCACGAAGTGGTAGGCGAGGCCGTCTGGCTTGCCTTCGTCGTACACGTTGGTGGTCCTGGGCCGTAGCAGCACTGTCGCTGACGGGTTGGCCGCGTCGGCGAGCCGCTGCGCCGGGCCGATGGTTACCAGCAGGTCGAGGCCGTCGGTGCTGTAGCGCGACTGGGAGTCCAGGCGCGTTGCCCGGGTGACCGTGTCGTTGCCGATCAGACCCAGCTCGGTGAGCATCTCCGTGGCGCCCGGCAGAGTGCCCAGGGCGAGCAGGCGGTTCGTCGCGTCCAAGGTCCGCACGGTGTTGCCGTGCCGGTCGTACTCGGCGGTGTCGATGAACCCGTCCGCCGGCGCGCCGGTGCCCGCCGGGGAGGCGGTGTTCACCTCCCAACCGGCCGCGTTGAGGTAGTGCACGGTCGCCGACCCGTACCCGTTGGCGCCGGGCACGGTCGCACTCGCGGTAGTCACACTGGGGTCGGTTTCCGGGCCGAAGACCGCCGTGGCATCGGTCGGGCCGTCCTGCTGCGCCCAGCCAGCGGTCGTGGCGGCGTCCAGGTTGTACGGTCCGCCCGCGCCGCGGGTCAGCGGCACACTGTAGACAAGTGTGGTGGTGTTGACCGGCCCGAGCTGGTCGGCTGTGCCCGGGACCAGGGAGGCGCGCGAGACCTTCAGCAGGCGACCGGGTGCCGGGTCGACCAGGTCGCCCGACCCGGTCTGGGACGCTCCGCCCGGTCCGTAGGTGAAGGTGTACGGCTCCTCACCGGACGCGGTCACCGTGGTGATACGGCCTGCGCCGTCGTACCCGTACCGCGTGACCTGACGCGTGCCGCCCGCCTGCTCGATGCGGGGGTCGTAGACCTCGACCAGGCGCCCGGAGGTGTCGTAGCGGTATTCCGCGACGGTGACCTTGGTCATCGCGGTCCCGTCCCACGACCAGATCGACGCGGACTCCACCTGACCGGAGAACAGTCCCGGCGCCGAGCCGGTGGCCGTGGTCGATGGCGCGTACTTCAGCTCCAGGACCTCACACCCCCGGGCGGGGGTCGCCGTGGTGCAGGCGCTCGTGTTGCCCGGCCAGCCGTCGACGCCGGTCTCGATCGGAGCGATGACGCGGGCCAGTCGCTGCACCCCGTCGGGACCGGGGGCGTAGACGTGCCGGGACTGCCCGGAGGCGGCCGGCGGCGCCGTGGTCGTCACGACGAAGTCACCGGCGGTGCCGTTGCGAACGAAGTCGGTGACGGTGCCGTCGATCTCGGTCAGCCGCCAGGTGTCCGCGCTCGGCTGGGTCAGCTTGAGCGCCTCGGCTCCGGGCTCCGGGTACCACGCCTGACCGCCGCGGGAGAACCAGACCTCACCGCCACCGGTCATGTGCACCGCGGCGACGTCCGGGTTCGGCATGGTGACCTTGGTGTAGGCGGTGCCCGCGGCGGCGTCGACCGTCCCGGTGGCCCACTGCTTGCCGAACGGCGCCCAGATCTGCCGCACCGACAGGTCGTCGAAGTAAACCACCTTGCCCGGGTCGGAGTTGCCGTTGTACAGGCGCACGAACGCCTCGCTCACCCCATCCGGGATCGTGACATCGACGCTGACCTGCTGCCACATGTCGGTGCTCGTCGGGGCCGGCGTGGCGGAACCCGTGGTCAACGGCTCGTTGTAGGCGCCGTCCTTCTTCCAAAACACGGCCACGCGCTGACCGCGAGGATTCACCGGGCTCAGGCCCGTGGCTGCCGGGACGTACACCCAACCGCTGACGCGGTAGGTCCGCCCACCGGCCAAGCCCAGGCGCAGGGCCCCCTCCGCGCCGCCTACGTGGGCGTAGGAGTCGGCGATGCCCGAGCCGTTCGGCGCCACCTTGAACGACGTGCCGCCCTCGTGGAACCGGCCGGTGTCGACCGCGACGGTCGCGGTCCCGTTCTGCACGTCGGTCAGGGTGGAGGCCTTGCGCTGGGTCTCGCTGAGCTTGTCGTCCTGGAGCTGGAACCCCGAGTCGGTGTCACGGGAGCTGGCCGTGCGCACGACCGACAGGCCGAACTCCTCGACGTCGGTCACCGACAGGGTGTGGTCGCCGGTCAGGAGGTTGACTGACCCGGGCCCGATCTGGGTGGTTGTCGCTCCGGATGCGTCGGGGTCGACCGTCAGTGTGACCCACTGCGTGGCGACCGCGTCGATCCCGTCCGCGGCGGTGTCGAGCAGAGCGCGCACCTGGACCGGTCCGCCCGCGGCTCCGACCGTCGCGACGGCGTCCCACGAGACGTAGGACCCCAAGCCCGAACGGGCGACGAGTCCCGAGCCGACCGGTCCACCGGAGGAGGTGTTCAAAGCGGCGGCGGGCACGTCCTCGACGACCGCCGCGTCAGGACCGCGCCGCCACTGCAGCTTCAGGTGCGTCAGCGTCGTGTCATTGGTGCCGACCTCGACCCGCACCCTTCGCACGACCCGTGCACCCTCGACCGGGGCGACGATCCCTGCTCTGCCGACCTGGAACGCGTACCGCGCCACCTGCGAGACGTGGCCGGCCCCGTCCACGGCCACGACCTGCAGCACGTGCGGCCCCACCGTCGTCGGCGTGATCGACGCCGTCCCCGCCGCACCTTGACTCACGCCGACCGTGTTCTGGGCCTCTGGCGCCTTGTCCAGCCCCCACCGGTAGGCCACGACCGTCGAGTCGGGCGTATTCATGGAGAACGAGAACGTCCCCGCCTCGTTCGCGTTCTTGTGCCAGGTGCCATCACCCGGATAGTCCGTCGAGGAGACCACCGGAGCCCCGGGCGTGATCGTGTCGACGACCATCCAGTACCAGTCGGTCCAGGCCGACTCGAGCACGCCGTCGGAGGCCTTGACCCGGAACGCGTAGGTGCCGCCCTCCGCCAGCACACCCTGGGCAACGGTGACCTGCGCGGTGACATCCACATCCGAAGGTGTCGTGTCGACACTCGCCGTGTAGTTGGCGACGTTGACGCCCGTCGGGGTGTTGACCTGGAACGTCGCGGTGATGAACTCACCGTTCGGGTCGTCGATCACCGCCGACAGCTGCGGGGTCGCCGAAGACACCGGAGACATGTTGACTCCGGCCTCGCTCGGCAGGGCCTTCAGGTTGGTCGGCAGCGCCGGCGGGTGCTGGTAGGCGCCGATCACCGCAGGCACGTAGGAGCCGAAGTCGGTCGAGTAGAACCGCTTCCAGGTCAGCGAGTCGGACTCGTTCGTGGCCCGCAGCCCGAACGTCATCGTCGAGTAGCTACGGTCGGCGGTCCACTGGATCGCGCCGGTGACGTCCGGACGGACCCAGCCACCAGGGCACCCCGCGCTGTAGCCGGCCGCGCTGGAGACGGCACGCTGGTGGGAGATCCACTCGGGCTGCGCGCCCCACCTCGTGCCCGAGTTCACGCTGCCGGTGTGGTAGACGTTCCACTCGGTCGCAGTGCAGGTGGAGGAGTAGAAGTTGAACAGCTCGAGCTGCGCCGAAAGGATCCGCGCCCCCGCGACCGCGCGGGTATCAAAGTTGACGAAAGCTCGAGCCTTGACACCACCGCCGTTGAAGGTGCCGATCCGCAGCTCGCCCTCGGACGCCTTGTCCACGGTCGAGTCCGACTGGACGTAGGTATCGACGGTGTCCCACGCCAGGTACATCGAGGGGTCGACGATCAGGGGGAAGTCGGTGGAGGGATCAGCCGCCAGCTCCTCGACACCGTCAAGACGCATCTCGACAGACCCGGTGTCGATCTGCTCGACCACCGAGGACAGCGGCACCTCATCAGACACCGGACCGGTCACCGGCTCATTCGTCGATGACTCCGACGTCGGGTCGGACGGCGACACGACGTCCGACTCGGTCGACGGTTCCGCCGAGACCGCCTCCTGCGAGCCGGCGGCAGAGCCAGCGCCGGCACCGAGCAGCTCGCTCTCCGACGGCAACGGCCTGAACCCGCGCACCGGCGCCTCGTCCACCCACCCCGTCGTCACCGGCGCAACTCGGGCCGCATCCGCCGTGGCATCCCACGCCGCCGGAGCGCCCGTGCGCGACACGACCTCACCCGCCGGGGTCTGGACCGCGAGCGTCCCGTCCTCCTCCACATGGATCGCACCACCCTCGGCGCGGTAGGTCAGCGCAACCTGCCCAGCACGCGCCGAGGCGGCAGCGTCAGCGGCCACGAGGTAGTGCCGGAACGAGGTCATGCTGGCCTCGACCACCAGGTCAACGCCCTCAGCCACCGACGCGTAAACCGCCCGCCTGCCCTCCAGACGCGGCGCCGGCAGCACGCCCGGCCACGCCAAGACCGACACCACTCCCGACTCAGGATCCGTCAGCCGCGCGACATCGATCGTCCCCGACTCGCCCGGCTGGCCACCCCCGGACAGCGTCAAGTCCCCGATCTGCGCCACCGGCCGAACCGTGCCATCCCCGGCCGTGGCAAGGGTCAGGTCCGTCTGGGCCCAGTCCGCAAGCGCCGTCCCATCACCATCACCCGTCGGCACCCACACCGGCCCAGAGGTAGACTGGAACGCCATCACACCGCTGGGCATCACATACGTCGACGACGACGGCGTGCGCTCCCCCAGCACCTCCACCGGCTCGTCCTCCAGCCCGGCGATGACCGTCGCGCTCGCGATGTCCGGAGCCCACAGATACCCGCCCTCGGTCCGCTCCGCAGGGATCTCGACCGGCACAGCCTCCGCAACAGGCATCGGCACGGCCACGGCAGCCGGGACGACCAGCACTCCACCGGTCACCGCCACAGCCGCAACGAACGCAACAACCGCCACACCCCGACGCCACGAACCGGGCACCCCAGCAAACGACACCAGCACCGTCATGACCTGCACTCCCGCACGCTCGGGGCTCACACCGAGCCGGTGCGCAGAAGGTAACGGACCTCGCAGCCTCCTCGAAGCAGGCAAAGAGTGTCATAGGGATGAATCAGGGCATCACCGCAAAGAAATTCACCCGGTGCACCCGCTGGCTCGCTCCTCCTCGGCCCTCGGAACGGGACGACCCCCGCCGCACACTGAACTCGCGGCAGCGGGCGAGGGTGATCCCGCAGCAGCAGCTGCCGCACCCGATTGCCCGCAATCGCTCCCATGCGCTCACCAAGGCCTCCTCGGAACTTTGAGTCCGCCTTTGTGACCTGCGAAGACACCGGTGGTGCGAATCGCGGACGACCTCCGGTGTCCGCGAATGGCGCGATTTGCGGGTGTCAGCGTGGCTGGCATGGAAACGCAACCGCGCAGCCAGTTCGACCAGCGCACCCGCGCCGTGGTCGCGGCGTTCGCCTCACCGACGGTGGCGGACGCGCTGCGTCTCCTGGTGGGTGCGGGTGTGCCGGTGTTCCCGTGCGCGCCGGACGCCAAGCGCCCGCTGACGTCGCACGGGTTCCAGGACGCGTCCGCAGACCCGGTGGAAGTTGCCCGGTGGTGGCGTCGCTGGCCGGAAGCGAACCTCGCGATCCCCACGGGCGGCGCGTCGGGGTGGGACGTCGTGGATGTCGACGTTCACGGTGAGGAGTCCGGGCGGGACGCGTTCGCGGCGTCCCTGCGGCGCGGCCTGACCGGCGGGTGGGCGTTCACCGTCCGCACGCCGGCTGGCGGGTTGCACGCCTACTACCCGAACCGGTCGCGTCAGGCGTGCTGGCAGGTGCCCGGCGCGCATGTCGACTTCCGGTCCGACGGCGGCTACGTCCTGGTGCCGCCCTCGCGTGTCGTGTACGACGACGGCGCCTCGGGCACTTACCAGCTCACCACCGTCACCCGCCAAACCCCACGCCCGGTGGACGGTCCAGCCCTGCGGGCCTTCCTCTCCCCCGAACCCACGTTCACGCAGCGACCGGGGACCACGGCGGCAGCGGACGCGCAGAGAGCCGACCCCGCCCGGCTGGCGGACTGGGTCGCCGCCAGGCCCGAGGGCGGGCGCAACGCCGGGCTGTTCTGGGCCGCGTGCCGGCTCGCCGAGCACGGGCACGACTACGCCACTGCACTGGCCACGGTCGGCAACGCCGCTCTGACCGCGGGCCTGGACCCGCGGGAGGCGGAGGCGACGATCCGGTCCGCGTTCCGACGCGCTCAGCGCGCCGCACACCCGGCTACGGGCCGGGCCGCTCCCCCGAACCCTCGATCGAGCGGCTCGGGCTGCTGCAGCCGATCACGATCACCCCGGGCCGGGTGCTGGTCTGCGGGTGGCGGCGCCTGGAGGCGGCTAAGCGGCTCGGCTGGACCCAGGTCCGCGCCTGGGTTCGCTCAGGCCTGTCCGACGGCGCGACCCGCCTGCTGGCTGAGTACGACGAGAACGTCCTGCGCCAGGCCTACACCCGCACCGAGCAGGCCACTCTCTACCGCGAGCTCAAGGAGGTGCTGCGCCAGGAGGCGCAGCGCCGTCAGCAGGCGTCCCGGTTCGGGTCGGTGCCCGACGCCGCCCAGGTCACCTCGAGCGGTGTGGCCACCTCCGGCGACTCGGGCGATTCGGACATTGTGGGAGCGGTTGATTCAACACCGCCGGCGGACCCGCACAAGCAGGGCCGAGTGCGGGATCAGGCGGCGCTCCTGGCCACGGGCAAGAAGTCCTGGCAGGCGATGGAGCGGATCGGCACGCTGATGGACTTGGCCACGGACCTCGCCCAGCCCGAGGAGGTCCGGGACCTGGCCGCCGAGGCTGTGGCCCGGATCGAGGACGGCGGCCAGGTCGCACCAGAGTGGGCGAAGGTCGTGGCCACCCTCCGAGCCTCGGGCGGAGCGACGCTGCCGGGGGCCGGCAGCGTGCATGCGGTCGTCGAGGCGGAGACGGTGGGCGCCATCAGGCCGGCGGTGGCTGAGCGGGCGGGGATCACCCTGTACGCGCTGCGCACCTGGGGCACGACGTGGGACGGGATCGCGCGCCTGCTCGATCAGCACGACCCCACGATCCTGGGACCTGCGCTGCGACCGCGCGACTGGGACACGATCTGCCATGTCCAGCGGCGGCTCACGACCCTGGTCGAGCGGATGCGCGACGCCCGAGACCGCGCCGGAGCCCCGAACCTTCTCGACCACGCCACGGCGGAGGAGGAGAAGGGCCAAGGCGATCAGCGGGCACAGGTCCCTGGTCCCGGCGACATGGAAGCGGCGAGCGGCCCGACCGACGGCGGCGAGCCCGACGAGGCTCCCGGCAGGGCGGCCGTGCCCCTGGCCCGTGTCATCGCGATCGGGGCACGATCATGATCGGGGCGTGGCTGCGGGAGCGGTGGCGGTTCGTCGTCGTGCTGCTCGCCGCCGGCGCGGTGATCTTCGTCGTCGTGCTGCACCTGATTTCCGGTGATCCCCACCCTGTCGGTTCGTCCGGCCCTGCCTTGCAGGCCGGACCTCGTCCGGTGGCGTCGGCGACAACAGGCGGTGCTCCGAGCCGGATCTCGAACGCGTCACCCGCCGCCTCGGGATCGGACCCGGTCGCGACCGCCCGCCGGGCCGCCTCGATCCTGTTCAACTGGGACACCACCACCGACACCCTGGGATCGGTCACGACCGACGTGCTCGCGGTGGCAGACCCGACCGGGGAACAGACCCCGGGCCTGCTCGCCGACCTGACCGCCTACCTCCCCGACCCGGCATGGTGGGAGCGGCTGCGCGAGTACGAGACCCGCCAGCGGGTCGACCTGGACACGGTCGAGGTGCCCGATGCGTGGACGCGCGCCGTCGCGACCGGGCAGGTCGCGGACCTATTGCCCGGGACCTACGCGGTCAACGTCGTCGGCACCCTGCACCGGAGCGGTGTGGTCGCCG
>NZ_JAKGSG010000068.1 GCF_021568775.1 Antribacter soli
ACTGACGATGTTCGTCTCCTGCGAGCCGGCGTTGGACGAGTGCTGGCTGCTGCGCCTCGGCGTCCCCGGCACGGTCCTGGAATAGGGGCGTGCCCGATGCACAAGCTGCCCCCGTTCGTGGTCTTCCCGGTGCTCCTGCTCGGGCCGTCCCTCGCGCTGCTCGTGGTCACCGTGTTCGCCTCGGCGAGCACCAGCACGCCGTGCGGTCCTGTCGTCACCGCCGTCCCCGGCGAGGTGACCGCGACCACGACGAGCGGCGCCTCGGTTCGGCTGGACGGGGTCCAGCTCGGCCATGCCGTGACGATCGTCCGCGTCGGCGGCGCCACCGAGGGCGTCGGGCGAGACGGCATCGTTGTGGCGTTGATGGCGGCCCTGGCCGAGTCGCGCCTGCGGATGCTGGCGAACGCCACCGCCTACCCCGAGTCGGCCGGGTTCGCGAACGACGGTGACGGGTCCGACCACGACAGCCTTGGGCTGTTCCAGATGCGCCCGGCGGCCGGATGGGGATCCGTCGCCGAACTGATGGACGCCGACTACCAGGCGCAAGCGTTCTTCGGTGGGCCGGACGGGCCGAACGGCGGGTCGCCCAGAGGGCTGCTCGACATCCCCGGCTGGCAGTCCGTGCCGAAGGGCGTCGCCGCTCAGTCGGTCGAGGTGTCCGCACATTCGGACCGGTACGCCGAGTTCGGGCCGGTCGCCGAGGCGATCCTTGCCTCGCTCACCGCGCCGGGGCCGGGCGAGGCAACTATTGGGCCGTCTGGTTCGTCGGAGATGGTGGAGGCCGCGGCGGACACGCCAGCGGCCTCCACCACGTTCGTGGTGTTCCCGCTCCCCGAGGGGACCTGGCGCTGGACATCGGGGTACGGGCCGCGCATCCACCCCGTCCACGGCACCGCGACCTTCCACGCCGGGGTCGACTACGTGGCCCCGGCTGGGACGCCGGTCCTGGCGGTGGCCGACGGCGTCGTCTCCGACGTCTCCGCCAACCAGCGCAGCGGGAACCTCGTCGTCATCGATCACCGTCTCAACGGACAAGCCGTGGCGACGGCGTACGCACACCTGCTGGGCGGGTCGGTCCTCGTCCGCGAGGGCGACCCGGTCACGGCAGGGCAGCAGATCGCCGCCGTCGGGTCCACCGGCGCGGCGACCGGCCCCCACCTGCACTTCGAGGTCCACCCCGGCGGGTTCTACGCCCCTGTCGACCCCGAACCCTGGCTCGCTGCCCACGCGGCAGGCCAGCTCAAGAAGGCCGCGCCCGCGGCCTGCACCACGGGAGGCGAACGATGAACCAGAAGGCGACCACGGGCGCCGGGCAGATCGAGGACGTCGTGCTGCCCGACACGGACGCGCTGTTCGGGCTGGAACTGCACCGAACGACCGACGGCTGGTCCGCGACCACGACCGGTCCGCACCTGCCGAACGAGCCCCTGCAGCGCGTCTCGTTCCTCAACGACGGGACGCAGAACGCATGAACACCGTCCGCCCGGACTTCGACGCGGTCGCGGGCACCGCGTTCGGCGACGTTGTCGGTGCGCTGCTCACCGCAGCTCTCCTGACTGCGGTCGCGGTGCTGGTGATGAGTGCCATCGCGTGGGCGGTCGCGGCCGCCATGGGTAGCTGGCAGACCGTGGCCAAGGCCCGCACCGGAGTCCTCGTCGCTCTCGGCGGCGCCGCCCTCACGGGGGCGGCGCTCTCGTGGGGCGGCTGGCTCCTCAAGCTCGGCAACCACCTCTGAACCGAAGGGCAAGGATCATGATCGACATCGCCCCCAACACCAATGGGCTGCCTGGTATCGCTGCGCTGCAGAGCGTGGTCGGCGCGCTGATGACCGTCGGGCTGATCTGCGCCGTGCTCGGCGTGATCGTCTCGGCGATCGTCTGGGCACTGGGCGCCAACAGCTCGAACCCGCAGCTCGCGGGCCGGGGCAAGTCCGGCGTCCTGGTCGCGCTCGGCGCGGCGATCATCTGCGGCGCGAGCGTGGCCGCGGTGAACTTCTTCTGGAACGTCGGACAGACGGTCTGATGGTCTGCGACGACCCGATCACCGCCGCCATCTGCCAGCAGGCCTCCGACCGGGCGCCATCCATCGCCGAAGGCGTGCTGGAGGGTCTGGCCGAGATCATGGGCAACACCGCCGCCTGGCTCATCACGAACCTGTGGACCGTGCTGGAGGCGACCACCATGGTCGACCTCACCGGCGACCGGTTCACCCGCGTCCACTCGCTCGTGCTCGGCATCGCGGTCTTCCTCATGCTCGCGTTCTTCCTGCTCCAACTCATCACCGGCATGCTGCGCCGCGAACCCGGGGCACTGGGCCGCGCGGTGGGCGGGCTGGCGAAGTCGGTCCTCGGATCGTTCGTCGTCGTCACCCTGACCGGGACGCTGCTGGAGATCACCGACCAGGTCTGCCTCAGCCTCGTCGCAGCGGCCAGCACCACGATGGAGGACCTGGGCAGGGATCTGGCGTTCGTCGGCACGAGCACGGTCCTGGCCACCGCCATCCCCGGCGTGGGCCCGCTGCTGGCGCTGTTCCTTGCGGGCATGGCGATCGCGGCGGCGTTCATCCTGTGGCTCTCGCTGCTGGTCCGAAGCGCGCTGCTGCTCATCGCCATCGCCCTGGCCCCGCTGGCCCTGGCCGGGTCGTCCTGGGACGCGACCCGCAGCTGGGTGGCCCGGTGGGCGTTCGTCGTCGCGCTGATTGTGTCCAAGCTCGTGATCGTCGTGGTGTTCCTCCTGGCCACCTCTCTGATCACCACACCCATCGCCGGCGACCTGGCCGTGTGGTCGGAGAAGCTCACCGCCGTCGTGCTGCTCGCCGTCGCCGCCTTCGCCCCCTACCTGACGTACAAGCTGGTCAACTTCATGGGGTTCGACATGTACCACGCCATGTCGATCGAGCAGGAGACCAAGGCAGCACTCAACCGGCCCGTGCCCCTCACAGCCGGGTCTGCGGTGGCGGGCGGATTCGTCGGACGCAACGTCCCCAAGGTGCTTGGCCCAGACGGCCGATCGGCCGTCGCGGCCGCTCGATCGGGATCCGGCGCTACCGGGGCGAGCGCGGGGGGTGTGGCCGGTGCCGGGGCTGCCGGTTCGGCGGCCACCGTCGCCGCGCCAGTCATCCTGGGCGCACAGCTGGTCAAGGCGGCCGCGACTGCAGGGCCGAAGGCCGGCGCAGCCGTAGGCGGGATGGTCTGGCAGCAAGCCGGCGCCGCCGCGCAGACCGCGGCGCCACGCGCCGGCGGCGCGGCACCCACCCACCGCGCCCCATCGGGTCCGCCGGTGCCGGACGTGCCGACGGTGCTCCGGGACCCGGGTGAGAGGTCATGACGGCGACGTCCGCCGGCCCGCTGGCGCCGGTGAAGTTCTCCCGGCTCGCCAAGCGTGTGCTCCTGCTCGGCCTGACCGCGGCCCAGGTCGCCGCCCTCGCGGCCGGGGTGCTGCCGCTCATTGCGGCGATCTACCTCGGCGGGATTGGCGTGCAGGC
Source organism: Antribacter soli (assembly GCF_021568775.1). Classification (GTDB taxonomy): domain Bacteria; phylum Actinomycetota; class Actinomycetes; order Actinomycetales; family Cellulomonadaceae; genus Antribacter; species Antribacter soli. The sequence goes on from NZ_JAKGSG010000068.1 coordinate 3,484, forward strand.
CGCGCTCCCGCTCACCGCGGCCTGCGCCGTGGTGGCGCTGGTGCCGGTGGGCGGGCAACCGCTCGTCGACTGGCTCCCGATCGGCCTCGCGTGGGCGTGGCGATCTGCGAGCGGGCAACTCGAGTACCGCGTCCGCCTGGACCGGCCGCGCCCCGCCGGGACGCTCGCTCTCCCCGGCCGGGCCGCCGCGCTGCGGCTCGTCGAAGACCCCCTCACCGGCGCGGCGCTGGTACACGACCCGCACACCGCGACACTAACCGTCGTCGTGCCGGTGACGTCCTCGGCGTTCACGATGCTCGACCCCGCCGACCAGGCCCGCCGCGTCGCGGCATGGGGAAAGGTCCTGGCAACTACCTGCCGGTCGGGGCGGATCGCCGCCCTGACCGTGACCGAACGGACCCTGCCCGGATCCGGTGCATCGCTGACCGAGTGGTGGCGATCGAACGGGAACGACGACGGGGCGCTGCCCGCCCGGATCTACGGCGAACTCATCGAACGCGCCGGACCGACCGCCGAGCGGCACGAGACGAGCGTGGCGCTGACGCTCGACCTTAAGGCTGCGTCACGAGCCGTGCGTGCCGCCGGCGGCGGGCTCGCAGGGGCCGCAGCGGTGCTGCGCCAGGAAGCCCAGACCCTGGCGACCGCACTGCGCGCGGCAGAGCTGACGGCGTCGGGTCCCCTCGATCCGGCCGCCCTGGCGGTGTGGCTGCGCACCGCGTACGACCCGACCATCACTCCGCTGCTTGAACGCCACGCTGGAGTAGGCAGGGATATCGCGGCCGCAGGTCCTGCGGCGGTGACCGAGACCTGGGGTTCGCTCCGATCCGACGCCGCTTGGCACACTGTTTTATGGATCTCGCAGTGGCCGCAGACCGGCGTCTACCCGGGGTTCCTCGCTCCCTTGCTCCTGACCTCCGGGGTGCAGCGGACGTTCACCATCCGCTACGAGCCCATCCGGGCCGACGTCGCCGCCCGCGATCTGCGGCGCAAGAAGACGGGCCACATCACCGAGGCGGCCCAGCGCGCCAAGGTCGGGCAGGTCGAGGACGCCACCCAGGTCGCCGAGTATGACGACGTGCTGACACAGGAGGCGGACCTCGCCGCCGGCCACGGCGTGCTGCGAGCAACCGGGCTCATCACCGTGTCCGCGGGCGATCCAGACGAGCTGGAGCGCGACGTCGCCGCGATCGAGCAGGCCGCTATCCAGGCCGGCTGCGAGACAAGGCGACTGTGGGGGCAGCAGGCGACCGCGTTCGCGACGGCCGCAGTCGCGACGTAGATCCCCGCTCACACAGGGGCTCAGCGCGCCGCGGTGCTTGCGAGGCCCTGCTCGTCGTACATGGCGTTGGCGGCCTGGGTGACGACGTACTGGTCGCGGACCCAGTGTTCGAATCGGACGTGCTCGATCCGCCAGACCTTCTTCGGCCCGACCTGGATCGCCGGGATGTTCCCGGAGCGCACGAGCCCGTAGACCACGGCCGGTGACACGTCGAGGGTTTCGCACACGTCATCCAGGGTCATGAACCGAGCGGGGCTCTCGCGTTCGTCCGGTGGGAAGAAGACCGTCATACCCCGCATCTTCTCCCGCCATCTTCCGCGACGCACCGGCGGTGTCGCACCACCTGAGGGACATGGACACGAACCACACGCGCGAGCTGACGCGGCGGGCGGGCTCGCTGAAGATCAGCCTCTGGTACGACGGCGTCGAGGACACCCAGTTCCACGGGAGCCGGCACCGGTGGGCCTATCGGCTCGAGGACTCCACCGACCCCTCGTGGGAGCCCGTGCGGGGCGCGGACCTGTACCTGTCGCCGGTCGCGCCGAACACGCACGACGAAGCGATGCGGTCGCTGCTGTCGTTCCTCACGGCCTGCGGCGAGGCGTACTCCTACGAGATGCGGCATCCCGGCAGCGAGCCGGAGAACCTCGGCCTGTTCCCGGACTGGGCGCCCGAGGCCGCCTACCTCAACGGCGACGAGCTGGGGATGCTCGCGCTCGAGCTCGACCAGCTCGATGAACCTGGCCGGGAGGAGCCGGACCCGGCCTACCCGGACGCGCTCGCCGGCGGTGAGATCGACCCCGTCGCCCATGGTGACCCGTCCGAGCGGCTGGGGGCCGTCCCGGATCCGGTCGTGGATCCAGAGCTCGGGTATGCGCTGGAGCACGAGGTCGACGGCCCGGAGGCGACGTGGCCGCCCGCGACCTTCTACGACATCGTGTTCATGCAGGGTGAGGAGGGCTACGCGGCCGTGGACATGATCGAGGAGAACGGCGTTGACGCCGCGATCGAGCACCTGTCCAACTGGGACTTTCAAGAGGAGACCCGCAACACCGCGCTGTTCCACGGCCACGTCTACGATGAGGCGCCCTCCAGCCCGGGCGACCACACCGCCGAGTCCGGGCACTACCGCCTGAGCTGGCACGCCGGGCTGGGGCACGTGAACCTGTTGCGCCGCTTCGACCGGGCCGACGAGCAGCCGGCGTGGTGGCCGGACCGCACCGCCCGCCTGTCCCCGGTCGCGCCCAAGGACGTGGACCCCGAACCACCCGCCCGGCGCAGCGTCGACCGCGGCCCGGGCGGTCCAGACCTGTGAGGCTCCGGGCCGGAGATCTCACCCGGGGCCAAGTTGGACAGCACGGACGCGGGCGGTAGTGTCCGGTCCGGTTCGGCCGCCCCGGGGCTTCGCCCCTGAAGCCCCGGTCTCCTCCCCAGGATCGGCGTTGGTGCAAACACGTTGGCGGCCGACGTGACGGCTCGGAGACCCCCTGCTCCGAGCCGTCACCATCTCCCCGCGCTTGTTCGACGGCGACCGGTACCCACCTCCTCGATGACCAACCCGTTCGAGGAGAGCGACCATGGCGACCTACAGCGATCACTTCGGCGCCGCCGACGCGGCGTACGAGGCCGTGCGCGCACTGGCGCACGCCACGATCCGGTTCGACCACGACGACGAACCCGCGGCAACCCGCCCCGAGCACCCCGAGGACACCTACGCCGTCCTGGGTGACGTGCTCGGGATCGTGCGGTGCCTGTCGCAAGTCGTTCAACACATCGGCGCCGCTCACGACCGCCACGCCGACCTGGCCCGGACCGATGACGGCTCCGCCATCGAGGGCCGCACTCAAGTCCAGGCAGTGCACGCACACGTCCACGAGGCGCTGCTCCACTTCGAGCGCGTCCACACCGAGCTGAACGCCGCGATGAGCGCGTCGGGACGCATCGCCTGGCAGCCGCCCGAGGACCTGACGTTCTCCGCGAGCGGTCCGGTGACGGCGGCCGGCCCGAGCACGACGGCGATCGAGACGCACCGCGCAACGCCGCCCCCGCCCTTGTTCGTGGCATCGGCACGGGCCGCGGCACCAGGCGGGCCGGGCCTGTGAACGCGGCCGGGGAGACCGAGCGGACGCACGTCGCAGCACTGGTTACGCCCTTCAAGGAGTCGTGGCGAGTACGGCGGGACCGCCGCCGGGCGGCCAAGGCGCTCCAGGCCCAGGCGACCACGCGGCCCGAGCCGCCAACCACGCACGAGCGGGTCGACTACCTGCCGCGCAACGGCGAACCGGGACCAGCTGCGCTCCGCTCGCCGATCGGGCTACGGGTGCCCAAGCACCAGGACACGAGCGCGACGTGGAGCGCGGCCTACCCGTTCCTCGCAGGCGGCGGGCTCGGCGCAGACGGCGTGTTCGTCGGCCAGGACCGCACATCCGGCTCCTCGTTCGTGTTTGACCCCTGGGTCCTGTACCAGCAGGGCAAGATCACCGCGCCGAACGTCGTCATCGCCGGCATCGTCGGCGCCGGCAAGAGCGCACTCGCCAAGTCCTTGTACCTGCGCTCGCTCGCGTTCGGACGCCGCGTCTACGTCCCGTGCGACCCGAAGGGCGAACACACTCCCATCGCCGAGGCGGTCGGCGGGAAGGCGATCCAGCTCGGACCGGGCCTGCCCGCGCGGCTCAACCCGCTCGATCCCGGCCCACGACCGTCATCCGTGTCCGACGACGAGTGGGTCACCCAGGTCACGGCCCGCCGCCGCACGCTCCTGGGGGCGCTGGCCGAGACCACGCTCGGGCGGGCGCTGACCCCGGTGGAGCACACCACGATCGACGTCGCCCTGACCGCCGCCATCCGGGCGGACGCCACCCCCGTGCTCCCGCACGTTGTCGACCGGCTCCTCGCACCCAACCGCGACGACGACCCCGGCAGCAGGCTGGCCGAGGACGGGCGCTCCGTCGCCCACGCCCTCCGGCGCCTCGTCGCCGGTGACCTCGCCGGGATGTTCGACGGACCCTCCACCGTCGCCTTCGACCCGTCGCTGCCGATGCTGTCCCTGGACCTGTCCCGCGTCGCGGAGAACTCCACAGCGCTGTCGGTCCTGATGACGTGCGCGTCCGCGTGGATGGAGAGCGCGCTGGCCGACCCGGCGGGTGGGCAGCGATGGGTCGTCTACGACGAGGCGTGGCGCCTCATGGCCCACCCGGCCCTGCTGCGCCGGATGGACGCGCAGTGGCGCCTGGGCCGGCATTACGGGATCGCGAACCTGCTGGTGTTCCACAAGCTGTCAGACCTGGACAACGTGGGAGATCAGGGCTCGGCCGCGCGCGCCATCGCGACATCGCTGCTGGCGAACGCGGAGACTCGGATCATCTACCGGCAGGAGACCGACCAGCTCGGCCCCACCGCCCAGGCGCTCGGGCTGACCGCTGCGGAGCGGGCCAGGCTGCCGTTCCTCGGCGTCGGGGAAGGGCTCTGGAAGATCCGCAACGACGCGACCCTCGTCACCCACCAACTCCACGACGCCGAAGCCGCGCTCTTCGCTACAGACCACGCCATGGGTTAACGAGCCTGACCGCGTGCCTCCGCAAGCCGTTGGCGGACGTCGATCGTCAGCGAGTCGTCAACCCCCTGCACCTCCTCGCAAACCGGCAGTAGCTCAGCCAACAGCCCTGCAGCCTCGGCGGCACGTCCCACGAGCAGCAGGTGCACCCCCTGCCAGGCCTGATAATCCAACGTGATCCGGTCCCGCGGCCCGAACCGCGCCTTGGCCAGGATTGCGTTCCGCTCCGCCAGGTCGATCGACTCCTGGACCCGCCCCGAGGTCCGGTACGCGACAGCAAGGTTGTTGCGCGTGGTCAGTGTGTGGGGTGCGTCCGCCCCCATTACCCGCACTCGGTCGGCGAGGACCTGCTCGAACAGGTCGATCGCCTCCTGGACCCGCCCCGAGGTCCGGTACGCGATGGCGAGGTTGTTGCGGACGGTTAGCGTGCCGGGCGCGTCCGGACCCAGCACCCGCACATGGTCGGCGAGGACCTCCTGGGACAAGTCGATCGCCTCCTGGACCCGCCCCCCATCCTGGTACGCGATGGCGAGGTTGCCTCGTGTGGTCAGCGTGCCGGGCGCGTCCGGACCCAGCACCCGCACATGGTCGGCGAGGACCTCCTCGGACAAGTCGATCGCCTCCTGGACCCGCCCCCCAGCCAGGTACGCGATGGCGAGGTTGCCTCGTGCGGTCAGCGCGTCCGGCGCGTCCGGACCCAGCACCCGGACCCTGTCGGCGAGGACCTGCTCGAGCAGACCGATCGCCTCCTGAACCCGCCCTGACACCCGGTACGTGACGGCGAGGTTGTGGCGCGTGGTCAACGTCTCCGGTGCGTCCGGCCCAAGCACGCGGACATGGTGGGCGAGTGCGCGTTCGTACCAGGCGATGGCCTGCACCACCGCACCCTGCCCCTGAAGGTAGGTGGCCGCCCGGCCGAGCACGTACGACGCGTCAGTGTCGTCCTGCGCTGGGTGCGTGACAATCGTGTACGTCTCCACGGACGGCAGCAGGGCGCGCAACCTGGGCCACGACTCCGGTGCCCCGACGTCAAGGGCTCCGATCGCGCGATCGAGGATGGCGGTCGCCAAAGCCCGCGATCGGTCGACCGTCAGCGCGCTGGGCCACCCAGAAGTAGCGGCGGTCCGGGCGACGGCCTGCACGAGCCGGTGCACGGACACCGTCGTCTTGGTCACGGTGACTAGGTTCCACGCGGCCAGGACCCGCATCGCAGCAGGCACGTCGACGTCGTCGAGCCCGTCGAGCAGGTCCAGGGGCACGTCATCAGGAGCGAGCCACGCCAACACGCCCAGCACCTGCAACGCGCCCGGGGCCTCGACCGTCAGCCGCTCAAGAGTCACGCCCCAGATGCGGGCGACTGTCCGTTCGCCGTCGGAACCGTATGCGCGGGCTTCCAGCGCCGCCGACGGCCGCGACCGCAACAGGTCGAGAAACTGCCCTGGGGACTGACGGGGCGGCTGCCCCAGGAAGGCTCCGACCTGCTCGACCGCCAGCGGCAGGCACCCCAGCTCGTCGACCAGCTCACGAGCACCCTCCCACGCCTCGTCCGCGCCGTGCCCGGCAGTGCGGCCCAGGAGACGTACCGCATCGTTCGGCAGCAGGACCCCGACCTGCCGCACCTGCATGCGCTCTGCGGTCCAGCCGACGGCGAGGCGGGTGGTTATTGCGATCCGCTCCGCCCGAGCCGGGCGCAGCCGCGCCAGGACCGGTTCGACGTCCTTGGGCGCCTCGACGTTGTCCAGGACCAGTAGGAACTCGTCCTGACGGACCAGCCAGGTCAGGGCCTCCCTGGCGAGGTCCTCGGAAGTGTCGCCGGGCAAGTGCAAGCCTCGGGCGGCAGCTGCGAGGTTCTCGGTGACGTTGGTGGCCGAGTCCGCACCGATCCACCAGCACGGGCCGCCTGCGGACTCATGGTCGGCGAAATGCTTCGCGGCCAAGGTCGTCTTGCCGACCCCGCCCAGGCCGTGCAGCACGGCGATCCCAGGGTCCTCACCACCAACGACCCCGTCGAGCCACGCCAGATCCTCCAAACGGCCGGTGAACGCAGCCGTCACCGCCGGGCCAGGCGCCACGGGTGGTGTCTGGCCCCGAACTGACGGCAAGGAGTCCGGCGCCGGCGCAACTGAGGTGCCCGTCGCGTCGCGGCGCACCGCCCTGCGCTCGTGGACGCGGTCGACAACGGCCGTCACCACAGCCGCCGCCAGCACACAGAGGATCGTCACAACGATCCACGGCACCGACCAACGCCCATCGGCCAGCACCTGGTTCGACGTGATGCTGAGCACGGCGCCGAGCGCTATGACGATCAGCGCGACGCCGAACGACCTGCCAAACCCACGCACCCGGCCCCCTGGCAAAGCGTGACGAACGGTGACAGGAAGGCTAGCGCACCACGTTCACGACACCCGGCGACCGCCGGGCACCGTTGGGCGCGGACACGTGGGCGCACCTCACGGATGGGCGGCCCGCACCCTGCGGGCCGGTGAGGAGCAGATCATGTCCACCGAGGAAGAGCTCGACAGAGCTGGTGCCGATGCGATGAAGGGCCACGACCGGCACGACGCGTACGCGGGGAACGCCGTCCTGGCCGAGAAGCTCTGGGGTGCCCTGCGAGGGCTGGGGGTGGAGCGGGGCCGGATGCTGGTCATGGGTGACCACGCCTCCGTGCACGCCGGCCTCTCCGCGAAGGGGAAGGTGTCCAAGTCGATCTACGAGGAGTGGGTCGCCCCCATCCCGCCCGCCGGTGCCGACGGCCGGTTCCCGTGGCCGCACGACATGCTCCGCCCCAGGTCGTTCACCGACGACGACCCGGCGACGCACGACGTCGTCATCGCGAACATGCCCTGGTCGGACCTGCACTACCGCTCGGAGTACGGGCAGGCCAGGCTGCAGCAGATCCACGCCCAGTACCCGGCGGACGAGCCGTTCGACATCGTCCTGCACCACGTCCTGTCACGCATCGTGCGCCACTCGCTCGCCGAAGGTCTGACCGCGGTGTCGGCATCGTGGCACCCGCCGGAGGCCCGCCTCGCCCCCGAAGCGGACCGGTCCGTTCGCGCCCAGGGCGCCAAGGCGCCGTCGGGTCCGACGACGACCCGCCGCACCGGCCCGACCGACGCCCCGAACCTGTGAGGAGACCGGCGATGAACGAGCTCTGGAACCTCGCCTCCGACGAGACCCACGCCCGCGTGCTGCTCGCCCTGGCGACCGCGCCAGGGGATGAGGTCACGGGCCGGCTGGTGGCACAGCATGGCGCCGCCGAGACGGTCCGCCTCGCCCTCGGCGCCCACGCACCCCACGACGACCTGGCGGTCGAGGCATGGCGGGGCGCGACCACGCCCAAGCTCACCGTGAACGCGTTCGGCCGCGCCGTGCAAGCAACCGTGCGTGCGGGCCTGGTCGCCGTGTTCCCCGACAGCCCGCACTGGCCAGCCGGGCTCGACGACCTCGGCCACCGTGCGCCCCTGGTGTTGTGGGCCAAGGGCGACCTCGACCTCCTCACCACCAGAGTCGACCAGCGGGTCGCGGTCACCGGCTCCCGAGCCGCCACCGAGTACGGGCTGGCCATCGGGCGTGACCTGGCCCGCGAGCTGGTCGAACGGGACGTGCAAGTGGTCTCTGGTGGTGCGTTCGGGATCGACACGGCCGCCCACCGGGGCGCCCTCGCCTTTGACGGGCCGACGATCGCGGTCATCCCTGCGGGGCTCGAACACACCTATCCGGCCGCGAACCGCGATCTGCACGCCCGCATCGCCGAGCACGGCCTCCTGCTGTCCGAGCTCCCGCCGAGCACACCTGTCTCCCGCTCGGCATTGCTCGCCCGGAACAGGATCATCGCAGGGCTGTCCGGCGCCACGGTGATCGTCGAGGGCGCCGCCCGGTCCGGGAGCATGCACACCGCCGGCCAGGCCCTCGCCCTCGGCCGCCCCCTCGGCGCGGTCCCCGGCGCCGTCACGAGCGTCGCCAGCGGCGGGCCGCATCTGCTCCTCAAGCGCGGCGCCGCACGCCTGGTAACCGAGGCATCCGACGTCGTGGATCTGCTCGCCGGGCGTCCCGGTGCGCCAGCGCCCGCGGCGGTGGGGCCGGCCCGCGGGCTCGTGCCAGAACCCGTCAGCAGGCAGGCCGTGACCGCACCGAACGGCGCGGCGGGCGGACCTTCGCTGTGAATCCGGAGCATGACCCTGGACAGCGGACCCGAGCAGGGTCTTGCTCATGTTCACCTGGTGCGCGGTCACATCCGCGCGGCCTGGAACGCTTGCTGGAGGTCGCGAGCGATCGCGAGCAACTCCACGAACGCATCGACAGCCCATTCGGGCGAGGGCACTGGCGGACTGCCACCGAGATCCGCAGCGCGGCGTCGTCGTTCTGCGCCTGGGCCATCGCGTTGACGACGGCGTCGCGGACCTCCTCGGTGGGCACTGCCAGGGCGAACCACGCACCCATGGCATTTTCCCGCCATCCTTGCGCCAGCAGCCAGCGCACCTGGTCTGGCGTGACTTTGACGCTCGCGCGCACCAAAGCCCGCTGCAGCCTGGGCGCATGCGCGGTTGCGCCGGCGCCTGCCATCGACAGATAGAACGGCTTGACCAGTCGCCGCCAGATCGTGCTCGAGTCTTTCCGCTCGGCGAGATCGGGCGGGCGGACGCCGACGGGGTCCTGCCCGAGCTCTGCCAGCACGCGGTCGATGTCCTTGCCCGCCTCGCTCGGCACAGGTGAGTACCGCGGAGAGAGCGCCACACGATGCCGTCCGTCGGACAGCTCGACATGGTCCCAGTAGGTCGCCATGCCGGCCCGTACCTGGCCGACGCCGATCAGCAGCTCATCTCGGGGCACTGACCACCGAGGTTCCGCCTCGTCCTTGCCGCTCCACAACTCGACTCGGTCCGGGATCACGACCACCGCTGCAGGGCTGCCACCCCACGCGTTCAGACCTGCCGTCTGCAGACCGAGCGCCTTGCCGGCCGCACGGGAAAGTGTCAGCACGGCGGCGGGAATGACCGTGCTCTCTGGGCGCTTCCCGGACGCGTGCGCCACGACCTGATCAACCTGCCAAGTCAAGGTCCGCATCAGCGGGAGGATCAAAGACAGCGGCCCGACGAGCAATGCCACGACCAGCACGAGCAGCGACGGCAACCCGGCTGCGTCAGCCGCCACGACGAGAACTCCCACGACGGCGAGCATCACCACGACCCAGGCGGTGATCATCCGATTCGCCGTCCAGAAGAAGTTTGATCGCATCCCACGCCTCCCGCGCATCGTCGCAGCGTGAGTCTGCCATCGTGCCGCGTCCGTCAGAACCCCTCCGGGTCAGGGCGCCGTGCGCACACCTGCCTCCCAGAGACGCCGAGGGAGGACATCATGCGCACCGAGGACCGCTCGCCCGAGACTCAGGCCGCCGAGCGGCAGGCGAAGCTGGACGCCCTGCACGAGCAACTAACTGGTGCCGTCGAGCAGCTGGTGACCGGCGAGGACTGGCAGCGCGCGCTGCGGTTCACCGCGAAGTTCCGCAGATACTCGTTCGGGAACTGCCTGCTGCTCTACCAGCAGAGCCTTGCGGCCTACGAAGCCGGCCTGCTGCCCGAGCCATATCCCCAGTTCGTCGCCGGGTACCGGCAGTGGCAGTCCCTCGGACGCTTCGTCCTCAAGGGCGCCAAGTCGTTCCAGATCCTGGCACCGACCACGGCCCGCGTCGCCCTGGCCGACGACGGGACAGTCCGCCGGCTCGCGAAGGGCGAGAAGCCCGGCCCCGGCGAGACCGTCACGACCCGGATGGTGGGAACCAAGGTCGCCCACGTGTTCCCTGCCGAGTTCACCGACGGTGAGCCGTTGCCCGAGACCCCCGTTCCCCAACTCCTCCAGGGGCAGGCGCCGCCCGGGCTGTGGGACGGGCTGGCGGCGCAGATCCAGGCGAAGGGGTTCACGCTCGGCGACGCCCCGAACGCCGCAGCGATCGGCGGTGCCAACGGCGTCACCAAGTTCGGCACGAAGGAGATCCTCGTGCGCGACGACATGGACCCCCTTCAGAGGACCAAGACGCTCGCCCACGAGGTCGGGCACCTCGACGCACACTCGCCGGAAGATCCCGACGTCCCGTCCCACCGCGGCCTGGCCGAGGTTGAGGCCGAAAGCATCGCACTGGTGATCCTCTCGGCCCACAACGCCGACAGCTCGCAGTACACGGTGCCGTACGTGTCCACCTGGGCCTCGCGCGTCGAGGGCGTCGACCCGGTCACCGCGGTCCAGCAGACCGCGGCCAGGGTCCGGTCCGTCGCACTGCAGATCCTCGACCGCCTGGACACCCAGCTCGTGCCCGACGGCGATCCGCCGGGCCTGGCCCGCACCGGGCCCGAGCCCACGCAACCGGCCAAGCCCGCCACTGTGCCCGACGACGGATTGGATCAGCTCGACCTGCGAGGCCAGCACCACGCCCGCCCCGGTTCGGCGGTCATGACCGAAGGAGTCGGACGATGAACGCGCAGCAGCCGGTGAACGTCCGGATCGACGTCGACACCGACGGCCACCTCACCGTGACCGTCGACGATCACGCGTGGGTCCCGCCGGGCCCCGGCGGGGTGGCGCCCGAGGTCGGGCTCGGGCGTACGGACGTCCCGTGGGTCCTTGACCGGCTCCTTGGCGAGCACGGCCGACCGCTGCACGTGGTGCTACTCGACGGCGGGCGGACCTTCACCGACGTCGTCCTGCCCGAGCGCCTCAAGCGCGGCGACCCGTCGTACTCCACCGCCCCGCCCGGGTTCGCACCGGACCGTCACCGCCCGCCGATCGCGTCCCACCGTCACGCCCACCCTGTCGATGGGAGGGCGTCATCGACGCCGTCCGGGCCCAAGCGTGCGGGCGGGTCGGGCTGGTTCGAGGCCGGCGGGTACAACGCGGGTGAGCAGGTCGCGGTCGCGGTGATCGTGACCCGCGTTGCGGCCGACGAGAGCGGCCGGATCTGCCTGATCCTGCCGGCCGCGCTGCGGCCGCTGATCGGGGACGCCGTCGCGATCGGCGAGGAGTCCCGCGAGATCTCCATCAACCAGGCGAGCCAACGGTTCCCCGGCAGGGAGGCCGTGACCGCGGCCCTCAATGGCACCGCGCCCGGCAGCGACGACCTCAACGCCGGCTTCCGCCACCGCGCCGGCCCCGACCTCGGGATGTGAGACGACATGACCACGACGACCTCTGGGCGTACGGGCGGGGACGAGCTGACCAACCTCGCGCTCATGGGCCTTGCGGCGCTGCTGACGCTGTCGGCGGTGTTGCGGTTCGCAGCGAACGTCGCTGCATTCCTCACCGGCCACCCGATGCCCGACGGCGGTCCCGCCACGGGGCTCATGGTCCTCACCGACCCGACCAACCCTGGCGAGGCCTTCGGCGCCGCTGATCTGAACCCGTTCGTGTATTGGCTCGCGGTCACCGTCATGGTCGCCGCGGCGGTCGTGGTGGCGTGGCTGGTGTGGCGGCTCGTCGCGGGACTGCGGACGCCGTCCGCTCACGCGAACAGCCGTGTGGGCCTGGCGACGACGTCGGACCTGGCCCGAACCGCCTCCCCTCGGGCGCTGGTCAAGCGCTCGGGCACCCTGCGCCCCTCGCTCGAGAAGGCGGCCCCGGCCGACGTCGGCTACCTCCTCGGCCACGCCCGCGGACGGCAGGTGTGGGCCAGTGTGGAGGACTCGATGCTCGTCCTGGGCCCGCCGCGCTCGGGCAAGGGCCTGCACCTGGTGATCAACGCCGTGCTCGACGCCCCCGGCGCCGTGGTGACCACCTCCACCCGCCCGGACACCCTGGCGGTCACCCTCGCCGCCCGGCAGCAGGTGGGGCCGGTGGCGGTGTTCGACCCGCAGAAGCTCGCCGAAGGCCTCGGTGAGGGTCTGCGGTGGTCACCGATCCGGGGGTGCGAGGTCCCGCGCCGCGCCATGGTTCGCGCGGCGGGTCTGGCGAAGGACACCGGGATCGGCGGCAAGGGCGTGGAGAGTGGCGCGTTCTGGGAGAACACGACCCGCGGCGCTCTCCAGGCACTGCTGCACGCCGCAGCCCTCGCCGGTCGCACGGCGAAGGACCTGTACGTCTGGTCACTGTCCCCCGCCGCGGCGGCCGACGCCGTCGCGATCCTGCGAGCCCACCCCCGGGCCGCGCACGGGTGGGGCGAAGGCCTCGAGGGCATGCTCAACGGCGAGGGCCGCTCGCGGGACTCGGTCTGGGTCGGCGTCCGCCAGGCGCTGTCCTGCCTGGCCGACCCCGACGTCCTGCACGCCGTCTCCCCCGGACCCGACGAGCACTTCGACCCCGAGGCGTTCCTGCGCAACCGCGGCACCCTCTACCTGCTCGCCACCGGCTCTGGCGCGTCCGCCTCGTCCGCGCTCGTGGCGGCGCTGATTGAGGACCTCACCGAGACCGCCCGCCGGCTCGCCGCCGTCTCACCCGGACAGCGGCTGGACCCGCCCCTGCTGCTGGCCCTGGACGAGATCGGCAACATCGCCCCGCTGCCGTCGCTGCGGTTCCTGATGGCCGATGGCGGCGGCACCGGGATCACCACGATCCCGGTCTTCCAGTCCCTCGCCCAGGCCAGAGACCAGTGGGGACCGGAGTCCGCGTCGGCGATCTGGGACTCCTCGATCGTCAAGGTCATCCTCGGCGGCACCTCGTCGGCCTCAGACCTGCGCGACCTGTCCGCGCTCCTGGGCGAGAAGGACGAGGTCACCGACTCGTGGACCGTCGGCTACGACGGCACCCGATCCCTGCAACGGTCGCTGCGCAGGGTGCCCGTCATGCCGCCGGAGAAGATCCGCACCCTGCCGTTCGGGCAGGGCCTGGTCCTGCTGCGTTCGGCCCCGCCGATCGTGGCCACCCTGCGCCCGTGGACCGGGCGGCAGGACGCCGCGCGCCTGGCCGAAGGGCGCACCGCCCTGGAGAACGAGCTGCGAGCGGGTTCTGGCCCGCGCGTGATGGATGGAGATGACCGCGATGGTTGAGCACAGGATCGGCCTGGGCGAGTACCTGGCCCGTCTTCCGTACCACAGCGGGCACGAGCTCGGGGACGACTACGTCGTCGTGGGGGCACTAGGCACCGACAACCGAACGATCGCGACCGCCGCGATCGAGTGGGTCTTCCCGTTCACCGACGAAGGCGCCGCCCGGCACTGCGCTCAGCACCTCGCCCGGGCACTGCGGGGTGAGGACGTCGGCCACCTGATGGTGGTCGGCTACGGCCCCGCCGGGCCGGAACGGTCCCGGCTCATCGCAACCGAGCTGCGCGACGCGCTCGACGCGACGACGGTGCAGGTCCACATCCAGGACGGGACGTGGCGGACCCGGGCCGGCCTGGCCGGCCCGTGGGGCGTGGCGACCGCCCTGCCGCGCCCGGCCGGCCCGGGCCTGCCAGACCTGGCGGCCACCAAGGACGAGCTCCGCACCTCGATGGCACCCCTGCCCTGGCCCGTGTTCGGCTCACCCAGCCCCGCGACCCTCGCCGGCCTGGAGAAGCTCTCGCCCGCGCTCCGCGCGGACGTCGCCCGCCGGACCCTGGACAACGTGGCCGCAGGCAACGACCCCGTCGCGCAGACGGAGCTCCTCGCGCACCTGGCCACCTCGGACCTGGTCACCCGCGACATCATCCTCGGCCACGCCCTGGACGGGACGGACACCGAGGCCCGCGTCAACGC
>NZ_JAKGSG010000069.1 GCF_021568775.1 Antribacter soli
GAACACCACGAACGTGGTGGAGGCCGCTGGCGTATCCGCCGCGGCCTCCACCACTTCCGACGAACCAGACGGCCAAATAGTTGCCTCGCCGGGCCGCGGATCGGTGAGCGAGGCAAGGATCGCCTCGGCGACCGGCTCGAACTCGGCGAACCGGTCCGGATAGGCGGACACTTCGACCGACTGAGCGGCGACGCCCTTCGGCAGGGACTGCCAGCCGGGGATGTCGAGGAGACCGCGGGGTGAGCCGCCGTTGGGGCCGGTGGGTCCGCCGTAGAACGCGCGGGCCTGGTAGTCGGCGTCCATCAGTTCGGCGACGGATCCCCATCCGGCCGCCGGGCGCATCTGGAACAGCCCAAGGCTGTCGTGGTCGGACCCGTCACCGTCGTTCGCGAACCCGGCCGAGTCGGGGTAGGCGGTGGCGTTCGCCAGCATCCGCAGGCGCGACTCGGTCAGGGCCGCCATCAACGCCACGACGATGCCGTCTCGCCCGACGCCCTCGGTGGCGGCGCCGACGCGGACGATCGTCACGGCATGGCCGAGCTGGATCCCGTCCAGCCGAACCGAGGCGCCGCTGGTCGTGGTCGCGGTCACCTCGCCGGGGACGGCGGTGACGACAGGTCCGCACGGCGTGCTGGTGCTCGCCGAGGCGAACACGGTGACCACGAGCAGCGCGAGGGATGGCCCGAGCAGGAGCACCGGGAAGACCACGAACGGGAGCAGCTTGTGCATCGGGCACGGCCCCTATTCCAGGACCGTGCCGGGGACGCCGAGGCGCAGCAGCCGGCACTCGTCCAACGCCGGCTCGCAGGCGACAAACATCGTCAGCTCGACCGGGTGCGCGAACGACTCGGGCCGCCCGGCGACCACACCGCTCCGGTGCAGGGTGCCGACGACGTTGACCGCGTAGGTCCCGGGCAATAGGTCCGCGACCTGCCCGGTCGCGACGGCGCGCGTCCACGCGGCGGGCACCTCGACCGTGTCCAAGTCGACCCGCTGGCGGGTCTCGTACTCGCGCAGCCGCTCCCACCATGCCGGGTCGGGCAGGTAGGCGGTCAGGTCGGCGAGCAGGCCCGGGGTCTGCTCCCCGGTCGGGTCCGCCACCGCGAGCACCTCGGTCGTGACCGATCCCAGGGTGTCGGTGGTGGTGTCCCAGTCGAACAGGATTAAGGCGGCCCGGCGCGCGGTCGCGACCGGGTCCGATCCCGAGGCGGCTGGTGACGCGTTCGAGATCCGGCTCGGAGCACCGCCTGCGGTCGCCGACGCCACCGGACGAGGTCCGGCCTGCAATGCAGGGCCGGACGAACCGACAGGGTGGGGATCACCGGCAAGCAGGTGCAGCACGACGACGAAGATCACCGCGCCGGCGGCGAGCAGCACGACGACGAACCGCCACCGCTCCCGCAGCCACGCCCCGATCATGATCGTGCCCCGATCGCGATGACACGGGCCAGGGGCACGGCCGCCCTGCCGGGAGCCTCGTCGGGCTCGCCGCCGTCGGTCGGGCCGCTCGCCGCTTCCATGTCGCCGGGACCAGGGACCTGTGCCCGCTGATCGCCTTGGCCCTTCTCCTCCTCCGCCGTGGCGTGGTCGAGAAGGTTCGAGGCTCCGGCGCGGTCTCGGGCGTCGCGCATCCGCTCGACCAGGGTCGTGAGCCGCACCTGGACATGGCAGATCGTGTCCCAGTCCCGCGGTCGCAGCGCAGGTCCCAGGACTGCGGGGTCGTGCTGATCGAGCAGGCGCGCGATCCCGTCCCACGTCGTGCCCCACGTGCGCAGCGCGTACAGGGTGATCCCCGCCCGCTCCGCCACGGCTGGCCTGATGGCGTCTGCCGCCTCCGGCTCGACGACCGTCTGCACGGTGCCGGCGCCCGGCACCGCCGCTCCGTCCGAGGCTCGGAGGGTGGCCTGGACCTTCGCCCACTCTGGTGCGACCTGGCCGCCGTCCTCAATCCGGGCCACAGCCTCGGCGGCCAGGTCCCGGATCTCCTCGGGCTGGGCGATGTCCGTGGCCAAGTCCATCAGCGTGCCGATCCGCTCCATCGCCTGCCAGGACTTCTTGCCCGTGGCCAGGAGCGCCGCCTGATCCCGCACTCGGCCCTGCTTGTGCGGGTCCGCCGGCGGTGTTGAGTCAACCGCTCCCACAATGTCCGAATCGCCCGAGTCGCCGGAGGTGGCCCCACCGCTCGAGGTGACCTGGGCGCCGTCGGGCACCGACCCGAACCGGGACGCCTGCTGACGGCGCTGCGCCTCCTGGCGCAGCACCTCCTTGAGCTCCCGGTAGAGGGTGGCCTGCTCGGTGCGGGTGTAGGCCTGGCGTAGGACGTTCTCGTCGTACTCGGCCAGCAGGCGGGTCGCGCCGTCGGACAGGCCTGAGCGGACCCAGGTCCGGACCTGGGTCCAGCCGAGCCGCTTAGCCGCTTCCAGGCGGCGCCACCCGCAGACCAGCACCCGGCCCGGGGTGATCGTGATCGGCTGCAGCAGCCCGAGCCGCTCGATCGATGCGGCGAGCGCGTCCAGGTCGCCGAGGTCCTTGCGGTGCCGGACCCCGACGGTGATCGCGTCGACGGCGACGTCCAGCCCGCCCAGCTGCTCGGCTCTCGGGTCAGCCATGTCGCACCGCCGGGCCCGGGGCGGTCAGGACGAGGTCGGCCATGAGGCGGGTGTCGGCGAGCAGGTCAACGGGGCGGGCTCCACACGTCGCCTTGTGCAGCATCCCGGGGCGTCCCGGGTGGCCGAGCAGGGCGTGGCACAGGCGGGTCCAGGTGCGGTGGTCGATGTCGAGCAGGTGCAGCGGGGTCAGGTCCCGGCGTAGCGCGTCGAACGCCGAGCCCGGGTTGCCCGCCTCGCGCAGCCCGTGGCAGACGTACTCCAGCGCCACGCGTGCGTCGTCGGGCGGCCAGCCTGCGGCCGACAGGACGGTGCGGACGGTGATCAGCCCGATCCGCACGTCGCGGTGGGTGATTGTCTCGCGGACCGAGACCGTGTCCGACGGCGGCCGTGCCGGACCTGCGGACTGCTCACCCCCCGCAGCGGCCGGCGGCGCGAAGCGTTCGACGACGACCGGGACCGTGCCGTCGGGGGTCAGGTCGCTGAACCGTTCGACGTCCCGGTCCCCGGAGCTCATCAGCCGGCGGGCGTGGTCCACCGAGCACAGCAACCGGTCCGCGCGGTCGGCGGCTTGCAGCGTGCGCTGCACCGCCCGGGTGACCACCCCCCACGGGTCGTCCGCGTCCAGCGTCGACGGCAGGCGTAGCACCTCGAACGCTGCCACGATCGCGTCCTGCGGCGTCTGCCCGTACCGGCGCGCGAGCAGGGCGTACTTGGCCTCGCAGAACCGGACCAGCGCCGGGACGTCGGGGTGCGTGGACCATCCCTCCGGCCCGGCGATGAGGATCGCGACGAGGATGCGGCGCAGCCCGCGCGCAGTGGCGAGGTGGGGCTCGTGCGTGCGGGGAAGTCCCCGGACCGGCCGGGTTTGCAGCGTCGTTGGCGACGTGCGGATCGGCGCGTGGGAGGTCACCGCTGTGGCAGTGGAGGCGGCGGTCATGACAGCTCCACCCCCTGCGGTCCGGCGGCGCGTGCGGCCCGGTGGGCCGGGCCGAGCGCGGCGACCTTGCGTCCGGTGGCCTTCACGGCCCGGCCCGGTGCGCGTCGGGCAGCGCGCATGAGGTGCCCGTACAGGTCGACCCCGCGCACGAGCGCGCCGACGACCTTCGGGTCGGCGTGCAAGTCCGACAGACGAGACCACCGCAAGCGGCGGCCGCCGTCCGCCTCGCTCTGGCCGACGCCATCGGACCGCTTGGAGGGGTCGGCATGGACGGCGAACGGGTTCGGGCCGGTGCTGGCCGCGTTGATGCCTGTCCGGGACGCCGGGGTGTGCTGGTCGTTCATGAGAACACCGCCTCAGGAGGGTCCGGGCGGCGCCCGCCGCCCGGAGCGTGCGGGGGAGCGGCCCGGCCCGTAGCCGGGTGTGCGGCGCGCTGAGCGCGTCGGAACGCGGACCGGATCGTCGCCTCCGCCTCCCGCGGGCCAAGGCCCGCGTTCAGGGCGGCGTTGCCGACCGTGGCCAGTGCAGTGGCGTAGTCGTGCCCGTGCTCGGCGAGCCGGCACGCGGCCCAGAACAGCCCGGCGTTGCGCCCGCCTTCGGGCCTGGTGGCGACCCAGTCCGCCAGCCGGGCGGGGTCGGCTCTCTGCGCGTCCGCTGCCGCCGTGGTCCCCGGTCGCTGCGTGAACGTGGGTTCGGGGGAGAGGAAGGCCCGCAGGGCTGGACCGTCCACCGGGCGTGGGGTTTGGCGGGTGACGGTGGTGAGCTGGTAAGTGCCCGAGGCGCCGTCGTCGTACACGACACGTGAGGGCGGGACCAGGACGTAGCCGCCGTCGGACCGGAAGTCGACATGCGCGTCGGGGACCTGCCAGCAGGCCTGGCGTGCGGTGTTCGGGTAGTACCCGTGCAGGCCGCCTGACGGCGTGCGGACGGTGAACGCCCACCCCCCGGTCAGTCCGCGCCGCAGCGACGCCTCGAACGCATCCCGCCCGGACTCCTCACCGTGAACGTCGACATCCACGACGTCCCACCCCGACGCGCCGCCCGTGGGGATCGCGAGGTTCGCCTCGGGCCAGCGACGCCACCACCGGGCGACCTCCCGCGGGTCCGTAGTGGCGTCCTGGAACCCGTGCAAGGTCAGTGGGCGCTTGGCGTCCGGCGCGCACGGGAACACCGGCACACCCGCACGCACCAGCAGGCGCAGCGCGTCCGACACCGTCGTCGCGGCGAACGCCGCGACCACAGCGCGACTGCGCTGGTCAAGCCGGGTGCCTGCTTGGGTGTCCATGCCAGCCACGCTGACACCCCGAAATCGCGCCAATCGCGGACACCGGCGGCCGTCCGCGAATCGCACGACGGGTGTCTTCGCAGGTCACAAAGGCGGACTCAAAGTCCCGAAGAGAGGTGGTGAGAGCAAGGAAGCGATTGCGGGCAATCGCATGTGGCGGCTGCACTGCGGGATCGCCCTCGCCCCCCGACGCGAGATCTAAGTGCGCCGGGGGTCGCCCCGTTCCGGGGGCCGAGAGGAGCGAGCCAGCGGGTGCACCGGGTGAATTTTTCCCGGCGATGCCCCGATTCATCGTTATCGCGCTCTTTGCCTGGTTCGAGAGGGCTGCGAGGTCCGTTACCTTCTGCACACCGGCTCGGTGTGAGCCACTTGCGTGTGGGAGTGCGGTTCATGGCGGTGCTGGTGTCGTTTGCTGGGGTGCCCGGGTCGTGGCGTCGGGGTGTGGCGGGTGTCGCGTTCGCTGCTGCTGCGGCGGTGACGGGTGGAGTCCTGGTCGTTCCGGCTGCGGTGGCTGCGCCCGTGGCGGCGGCCGCCGAGGCAGAGCCGGTGGCGATCCCCGAGGAGCGGACCGAAGGCGGGAACCTGTGGGCTCCTGATGTTGCGAGCGCGAAGGTCATCGCCCGGCTCGAGGACGAGCCGGTCGAGGTCTTGGGTGAGCGCACGCCGGCGTCGTCGACGTTTGCTTTGCCGAGTGGCGTGATGGCGTTCCAGGCCGCGCCGGGGCCGGTGTGGGTCCCGACCGGGGATGGTGACGGGACGGCGCTGGCGGACTGGGCGCAGGCAGACCTGACCCTGGCCACGGGGTCGGACGGCAGGGTTCGGCCGGTGGCGCAGATCGGGGACCTGACGTTGTCCGGGGGTGGGCAGCCGGGCGAGTCGGGCACGGTCGAGGTGGCTCGCTTGACGGATCCTGAGTCGGGTGTGGTCTCGGTCCTGTCGTGGCCTGGGGTGCTGCCGGCGCCGCGGCTGGAGGGGCGCCGGGCGGTGTACCAGTCGGTGGCCGAGGGCGTGGACCTGGTGGTCGAGGCATCGACGTCGTCGTTCCGCCACTTCCTGGTCGCTGCGGATGCGCAGGCCGCTCGGCGGGCCGCGGATGTGGCGTTGACGTACTCGGTCGAGGGCGCGGAGCTGGTCGAGGAGCCGGATGGGACGCTCGCCGCTCGCACCGGTGACGGCGCCGCGGTGATGCGGACCGGTGCGGCGGTGGCGTGGGATGCGCAGGCGGACGCTGCGCGGGTAGCACCCGTGACGGAGCCTCTGATCGACGACACGCCGGTGCGCGGGTTCTCGCCGCTGCCGTCCGAGGATGTGCTGCTGGGCCGCGATCAGGGCACGACGGGGGTCGCGTCCGGGGGTGATGCCGGGGCTGGGGCGCGCGCCCCTGAGGGTTCCGTGGGCGAGGGCGAGTCCGAGCAGGGTGAGCTTGACGCGGGCGCGGTGCCGCCGCAGGAGGTGGATCTGACTGCCGTTGTCGAGCGGGTGGACGAGACCGCGGTGCGGGTGCGGGTGGAGGGTGTTGAGGAGCTGCTGGGGGATCCGCAGGCTCGTGCGCCGTTTGTGGTGGACCCGCCGATGTACCTGGTGACGGAATACCTCGACACCTACGTGCAGTCGGACTCGACCACGCCCAAGACGTATGAGGACGAGCTGCGGATCGGTACGTACAACTCGGGCGGGGTCGTTGCCAGGTCGTTCGTCAAGATCCCGACGGCTCAGGTCGCGGGTGCGCGGATCATCTGGGCGCAGCTCGAGCTGTACAACTTCTGGTCGTCCCATTGCACCCCGACGGAGTGGTGGGTCTACCACACCGGTGGGGTGTCGGAGTCCACGGTGTGGAGCTCGCAGCCGCAGTGGATCTCGCACCAGCGCAGCATGACGAGCTCTGCGGGCAACACCAGCTGTCCCGGCGGCGCTTGGGTGCGCCCTGACGTGACCGGCGCGATCCAGTGGACGGCGGACCGCGGGTACTCGGAGATGACGTTCGGTCTGCGGGCCGCCAACGAGTCGGACTCCTTCACCTGGAAGAAGTTCAACTCGGTGGACTACGGCGAGTACATCCCGGCCGTGATCGGGTCGTACCAGCATGCGCCGCTGGTTCCTTCGTCGTTGAAGGTCGAGCCGGCCAGTGCCATGGGTGCGGGCGTGGCGGACGCGACACCGCAGCTGTCGGCCGTGATTGATGACCCGAACGGGGAGATGATCACGGCGACGTTCCAGGTGAACACCCCGCAGGGGCAGACGGTCGGCCTGTACAGCGCGGCGGTGGACACCACACCGGGGGGTGACGTTTCCGCAACGGTTGGCGTGCCCGCCGATGTCCTGGCCGAGGGCAGCATCTATGCGTTCCGGGTGAAGGCCAGTGACTCGGTGCTGGAGTCGGCCTGGTCGGGCTGGCGCTTCTTCGTCGTCGATACCGTCGACCCCGGTGCGCCGGTCGTGACCTCGACGGACTTCCCGGGTGATGGCACGTGGCACAAGGACGCGGGTCAGGCGGGGACGTTCACTTTCTCGATGGCGTCTGCGGACGCCAGCGTGGTCGCCTACCGGTGGGGCCTGGACGGCGAGCCGCGCGCGGAGAACACAGTCTCGGTGACCAGCGGCGCCTCGGGCACGGCGACCGTCACACCGTCGACGGTCGGCCCGCACGTGCTGAAGGTTGTTGCGATCGACCACTCCGGCAACGAGTCCCAGCCCGCCAGCTATTCGTTCCGGGTCGGGCAGGCCGGCATCTTGGCTCCTGCGGACGGGGCGCGCATCGTGCGCCGCACGCGGGTCGAGGTCGGGACGAACGACACCTCGTTGACGCACCAGAAGCTGCAGTGGCGGCGCGGCCCCGACTCGACCGATATCCAGGACGTGCCCGCGGCGGCGCTGGCGACATCCGCGGGCGCGGCCGTCGGGTCCGGGTTCGTCGCGCGGTCCGTGCTGGGCCAGTTCACCACCTGGGACGCCGTCTCCACGATCGGCTCGGTGGGTGGGCCGGTACAGGTGCGTGCCGTGCTTGCCAAGGACACTGCCGGGACCGGCGTCACCTATACCCAGTGGGTGACCTTGACGGTCGACCCGAACGCGGCAGGGGCAGCGTCCACCCAGATCGGGCCCGGGTCGGTGAACCTGCTGACCGGCGACCACTCCCTGTCGGTGACCGACGTCGAGGAGTTCGGGCTCTCGATCGTGCGGACCGGGAGCTCGCGGGACACCGACTCAGGGTATGAGCTGCAGCAGGACCAGCTGTCCGAGACCCAGCGCAAGGCGTCGGCCCTGGCCGACGTCCAGAACGGGACCGCGACCGTCGCGGTCGACAGCGGCCGGTTCCACGAGGGCGGCACGTCGTTCAAGGTGGCCCCGAACGGGTCGACCACGGACTCCTACGCGAGCGTCGGCGGAGACGTCGGTGGCTTGCGGCTGGCCCTGGCCGGGGGACGTAGTTACCGCGTCACCGGGTGGGTGTACGTCCCGGCGGGTACGGGGCTGAGCGCGCAGCACGCGCGCGGGCTGAGCCTCGCCGTCTTCTGGAAGAAGGACGGCGTCTACAACGAGCCGGCAACCTCCGGTGCCCTCACGCCACGTCCGACGAAGACCGACATGTGGCAGGAGGTGTCGGTCGACGTCACCATCCCCGCCGGGGTGACGGAGGCGTTCGTGCGGCTGTACAACGGCAACTCCGACCCGGGCAAGGTCGTGTACTTCGACGACCTGTCGGTTCGTCAGCTGTGGGCGCCGTTCGGCAAGCAGTGGGCGACCGGCACGATCGACGCCGCCTCGGGCACGGCCTACACCAAGATCACGATGCCCCAGCCGGAGGTCGTCGCGGTGCACCTGACCGGTGGCGGGGAGATCTGGTTCACCCGTGGTGGCAGCCAGAACTGGTACCCCGAGCCCGGTGCGGAGGCCCTGCAACTGACCCAGCCCAGTACGGACAGCTGGCGCCTGACCCAGATCGACGGCGCCGTGACGGACTTCGTCCGCAACGGCTCCACCGGTGACTTCGTCGTGACGACCACCGCACCGCCAGCCGCGTCGGGCAAGGCCCGACACATCTACACCCCCGGTGCCGACGGCGTGCAGCGCCTGACCCGGATCATCGCGCCGATCGAGCCGGGCGTCGATGACACCAGTGGCTGCACTACCCCAACTCCGGCCCGCGGGTGTGAGGTGCTGGAGTTGGAGTACGCGTCGTCGACCACGGCAACGAGCACGACGCCGGGCCTGTTCAATGGCCAGGTCGCGTACGGGTACATCTGGTCCTGGGACGGCACCGCCATGACCAAGGTGCGTGTGACGCAGTACGCCTACGACACGGCCGGGCGGCTCGTGGAGGTGTTCGACCCGCGGATCGAAGCGGCTGGCGGGCAGCGTCAGGTCACCCGGTACGGGTACGACGATGCAGGGCGCATCACCTCGGTCACCGCTGCGGGGGAGGAGCCGTACACCTTCACCTACGGTCCGGGCGGCACCGAACTGACGGGCGCAGGTGACTTGATCGCGTCGGCGCCGGGCCGGCTGCTGAACGTCTCGCGTGCCTCGCTCGTCCAGGGGACGACCGCCCAGCTTGGGCCGGTCAACACGACGACCCTGGTGTACGGGGTGCCGCTGACCCGCGCGGCAGGTGGGCCGTACGACCTCGATGCGGTGTCGCTGGCCCGGTGGTCGCAGAAGGACGGTCCTACCGACGCCACCGCGGTGTTCGGGCCGGGCACCCCGGCCGTACCCACGACCGCCACGCCCACCCAGCCCGGTCCTGACGGATACGGCAGCGCGACGGTGCACTACCTCGACGCCGCGGGCTGGGAGGTGAACACCGCCTCCCCGGCCGGGCCGAACGCGCCGGTGGACGGGTTCATCGACACCGCCGAGTACGACCGCAACGGCAACACGGTCCGCACGCTGGATGCGACCAACCGGCTGCTGGCCCTGCGCGCCCTACCCCAGGCGGAGGCGATGCTCGACGCACTGGAGATGGAGACCGCCTCGTCGGCATCGGTCGCGACCACGCTGGACACCGTCTCCCGGTACAGCGAGGACGGCCTGGACCTGCTCGTCCAGGTCGGCCCCGCCCAGGTGCTCGCCAACCCGAACGACCCCAGCACGACCCAGGTGCTGCGCCCCCGCACCACCAACGTGTACGACGAGGGCAAGCCCGACGGGGCCAGCTACCACCTAGTGACCACCTCCACCACCGACGCGGTCAAGCTCGCAGGTGACCCCTTCACCACGGGCGGTGAGGACCCGCTCTCAACCCGGACGACGTTCGACCCTGTCGACGGGGCGGCGAAGCTCGGGCCGACGTCGGGCTGGGTGCACAAGGGTGCCACGTCCGTGACGGTCGACGCCGGACAGCCCACAGCCTTGACCTCGACCGTCGTCTACGACGCCAAGGGCCGGGCCATCAAGTCGTCCAAGCCCGGCTCCACCGCGTCGGACACGGGGACCGTACGCACTGTGTTCTGGACCGCCGGAACCAATCCGGACGACGCCAGTTGCGGTGACACGCCGGAGTGGGCCGGGCAGCCCTGCACGACATCCGCAGCGGGCGCTGTCACCGGTCACGACCCCGCCCGCATGGGCGCCGACCTGGCCATCAAGCGGGCCGAGGCCTACAACCGGTACGGCAACCCGACCATCGTGTCCGACTACGTCGGGTCCGGTGCCTCGCAGGTCAAGCGCACCACGACCACCACCTACGACGCCGCCGACCGCGTGACCTCGGTCGAGATCACCGGCACCGGCACGGGGGCCGGGTTGGCGATCGCCAAGACGACCACCACCTACGACCCGGTCACCGGTGACGTGGTCAAGAACGCCAGCGTCAACGCGTCCGGGGCGGAGACTGCGGCGATCACCCAGGAGTACGACCGGCTTGGTCGCTTGATCAAGTACACCGACTCCGCCGGTGGGTGGACCCGCACCACCTATGACCGGTTCGGGCAGCCGGCCACAGTGACGAATTCCACCGGGGCGTCGACCACGTTCTACTACGACCGTGCGGTCGAGCCGCGCGGGTTCGTCACCAAGCAGACCGACTCCGTCGCGGGCGACATCGTTCCGACCTGGGGCCCGGACGGACAGCTTGAGTCCCAGGCCCTGCCCGGCGGCATCAAACTCACTATCGGGTACGACGCCGCACGGGTGCCGGTGAAGCGCACCTACACTCGGGTGTCCGACGGCGGGCTGATCACGTCGGACTCTGTGGTGGAGAACCACCGGGGGCAGATCATCCAGCACGCCGGCTCCGATACCGGCACCTCGACGTATACCTATGACCGGCTCGGACGTCTGATCCGCACCGACGACCGCGCCGTAGACACCTCGTGCACGACGCGGGCGTACGGGTTCGACACCCACACCAACCGCACGTCCCTGACCACCGCCACGGCAGCGGCCGGGCAGGCGTGCCCGGGTGCGGGCGTCGCGACCGCGGCGGGGGCGACCACCACCACGTCGGCGTACGACTCGGCGGACCGGCTGGTCTCCACCAGCGGGTCGGGCGGGAGTCTGTGGGCGTACGACGCGTTCGGGCGCATCACCTCCATGCCCGCCACCGACACCACCGGCCAGACGGTGACCGCGACGTCGTCCTACTACCTCAGCGACTTGGTCGCCTCCCAGGAGGTCCCGGGGGTGGAGCGGACGACATGGGGTCTGGACCCGGTGATGCGGCACGCCACCCAGGACGACGACACCTGGCTGAACGGTGAGTGGGCCGACGACACAAAGAAGACCTTCCACTTCGACGGCGACTCCGACGAACCCGCCTGGGTCGTCGAAGACGCTCACCTGGCCAACCCCACCAAGATCACGCGGTACGTCGAGGGCCTGGATGGCGCCCTGGCGGTCCAGACCTCCGCCACCGGTGATCGGGTGCTGCAGCTGGTCGACCTGCACGGCGACGTGACCGCCACACTGCCCATCCCCGACGGCGCCGCAGACGCGTCGTGGACGCAGGTACGGGTGCAGGACTTCAACGAGTTCGGCGCACCCCAGCCCACGACCTCCGGCCAGGCACCGTCCGGTGCGGACAACAGGTACGGGTGGCTGGGTGGCGCCCAGCGCAACGCCGACACTCCCACCGGAACCATCCTGATGGGCGTGCGGGTCTACCACCCCGCCACCGGCCGGTTCCTGCAGACCGATCCCGTCGCCGGCGGATCCGCGAACGAGTACGACTACTGCAACGCCGACCCCGTCAACTGCACCGACCTCGCCGGCACGTTCACGATCGACTGGAAGAAGGCCATCAAGACCATCGCGGTCATCGGTTCGATTGCATCCTTCATCCCCGGACCCATCGGCGCAGCGGCGGGAGCCATCTCCGCCGTCGCCTACGCGGCTTCCGGCAACACCACCATGGCATTGACCATGGGGGCGGTGGCTGCAGCGCAGCTTGTTGGCGCCGGCCCAGCAGTCCGTGTGGCAGCAAGTGCGATCTCTGTGGCCAAAAAGGCCGGAACAGTCGCGCGCTCTGTTCCTCGGGCGGCAAGGGCGGCTGCAAGCGCCGCGCGCGACGGGTACGACGCCGTACGTATAGTTGTGTCGGCGAGGCGATCGACAGGTATGGCGCCTGAATTCGGTAAGCAGCTCGCCGTCTCCGAGCGGGCAGCTGGGTGGGCTGGGCGCCTGTGGACGCTACGTGGCAGAACGACCTCAATCGGGGGGCGAATGTCAGGTGACAAGCTGCGTGGGTACAGGCCACCTACGTTCAAACCGGCCCACAACATCCGCCAAGCCAATTTCGAGCGACGTGCCATTCCTCGCGGTCCGTATCCAAATAATTACCATGTGCGGGTGAAGTGATGGATGAACCGGGATACTCAGGTCATGGACCTATTCTGACCGGGATCTCTCACTCGACGGACCTTCCGTTCTATCGGGTAGAAGTCTGGCGAGGAGAGCTTGGTTGGGACATTGTTTATATCGCCCCTGGGACTGAGCTGTCGGAATACAACTCATTCGCCGAAACTTGGGAAGATGTGCTGGCCTATGGTCGCCTCTATGAAGTTGATTGGACGAGGTAGCTGGGAGGTCCAGGGAGGTTGTTGAGCAGGTGTTGATTGATGGTCATGGAGATTGGAGGAGTCCAGGACTGCTTAATCGGACCAACGCATTTGGCCGGAGCGCTCAATGAGCATTGAGGTTCGCGGTGTCAACTTTCATGGTAGGGACCGCTTATTGTTCAGGTGCGACGAGCCTGTCACAGAGGAGCGCCTCGACCTGATCCGGCGGCGCGGGATCAGCATGATCGAGCTTCGAAGTGCAGCCACAGGCGGCCGGGATCCTGGACGCCTGCGCTTCCTTGCCGATATCCCAGGGCTGGTCAGCGTGTACCTCTTCGATTCCGATGCCGCGAAGTGGCTAAGGAGGTACTCCCGGCGCTGGAGTCACTTGGGCTGTTGGAGTTCCGCGTCGTTCGGCGGTCGACCGCCTCGGGCGCCTGATCAGTACACCGGCTCCGCCGGCGGGTGGACCCGCACCGAGTACGACCGATACGGGCAGCCGGCCACCGTGACCAACTCCACCGGCGCATCGACGACGTTCGAGTACAACCAGACCGTCGAGCCACGCGGGTTGGTCACCAAGCAGAGCGACTCCGTCACAGGCGACATCACCCCCGACCTGGGGCCCGGACGGACAGCTCGAGTCCCAGTCAGTACTTGAACGATATGGTCGCCTCGCAGATCGTGCCCCAGACCCAGCAGACCACCTGGGCCTGGACTCGGTGATGCGGCACGCAGCCCAGGACGACGACACCTGGCTGAACGGTGCATGGGTCGACGACACCGAGAAGGTGTTCCACTTCGACGGCGACTCCGACGAACCCGCCTGGGTCGTCGAAGACAAGACCAACCCGACCGAGATCACCCAGTACATCGAAGGCCTCGACGGCCCCTGAGCTAACAGAGGTCATTCGCGGTGGTCCTGCGCCGCGATGGACGCCTTCTTCGCGGCGGTGTGTGCGGCGTCGATCACCGCCGACCGCGCGCCGGGCTCGGTGGGGGCGATCTCGTCGTCGAATCGTGTCCAGAGCTCGTCGGCTATTTCCTTGGCCTTGTCCGGGTGGTCGTCGGCGACTTCCAGGAGCGCGTGGTCCTTGGCGAGGGCCTCGGAGCCTGGGTCTGCCGAGTGCCAGGTATGGCACGCTCTGCGGGCGAGAGGTAGGTCGCGGTTGCGCAGGGCGTGGGTGATGACCAGGTGCGCGATGTCGCCGACCAGGGCGGTGTACTGGTCGGCGAGGTGCTCGCCATGCAGGGCCCACAGCCACTGGTGGTACTTCTCCTCCGGGATGGTGAATGGTGCGCCGCGCACGAGCTCGAGCGCGGCGATCAGGTCGCTCATTCCGTGGGCGCCGCGGCGGATAGCGCGTTCGTAGAGACGGCGTAGCAGGTCGGCGTCGACCAGGACGCCGTCGATGCGGTACAGGTGGCGTGGGCGGGTGCCGCTCTTGCGCGGGCGCCCGGCGGCGCCCTTGCCGAGCCGGGGCGTGCCGTCGGGCAGGTCGCCGAGATACCCGCGCAGGAGGGCGAGGCGGCTGCGCGCGTCGCCGTCGAGGCTGTTGAGCACCTGCGACACATGGTCCAGGGTCACGCCTTCGGGGTGGAGCGCGAGGAACGCGGCGAGCATCGTGAATGCGGGCCGCCTGTTGGCGACCGCGCTGCCGGTCCCGGGCCCCCACATTGTCACCTTGCCCAGCACCTCCACGCGTGGGCGGCGGCAGGTCCGGTCGTGCCAGTCGGCCAGGTCCTGGTCCAGCGTCGGGTCGGGGTCGGCCTGCCCAACGTCGCCCTGGCTTCCCTTGGGGGGTCGGGTCGCCACGGGTGCCAGGCGGGCGAGGTCCGCGCGCGTGTTCGCGGTGTGTGCGAGGTAGGCGGCGTCCGCCTCCGGTAGCAGCGACCCGCCACCGGCGGGCGTGTCGACGTCGGCGGGACGCTCCACGCTCTCCACCACGGTCTCCACCGCAACGGACGGCTCTGGTGAAGCACCGTCCGTGGTTTCGCTCGACGTCTCGCGCGGGGACGGTCGCAGTCGTCCGGTGGCGCGTTCGACGAGCGGGTTGGGGACGTCGGCGGGGTTACGGGTGAACGCGACGATGTTCGCGCACGCCTGCAGCTCGGCCGCGCTCATCTGGGAGGCCGCCAGGTCGATATCCAGGGCGTCGATGTGCAGGTGACCGGCCTCGATCCGCAGCTCGATATCGCCCGGCGCTGGCGTGCCGCCGACGACGAGGACGGCGGCACTGGACCGCCCCGGGTGCTTGCGGATCGCCGCGGCCAGGTCCGCGATACCGCCCTCGCGGGAGGTCGTGACGACGAAGGAGAACTCCTCGTGGTCCTCCCCGTCGGGCTCCTCCTCGGCAGCCTGGCGCACGTATCGGGTGATCGACGCGGTGAAGGTGTCGTCGTCGTCCTCCTGGACCCGGTACTGGGACAGCGCCTGGGCACCTTCGGCGACCCCGAGAGCGTGCGTGGTGAGGTTGACCGTCCACGGGTTCAGGGCGAGCTCGGCCACGACGTGCCGCGCGAACGCGGCAACGGCGTCGTCGGCGCCCGTGACCGTCGCTGTGCGCAGTTGCTCCAGGTTGAGCAGCCAGGCACGCCCCCGATCGTCCTGCCCGACGGCGGCGAGCATCGGGTACGGGACCAGCTGCCGCGAGTGCTCCCGGGCGTCGGCCAGCCGTGCGGTCCACCGGACGCCGTCACCGGTCCACGGCGCCGGAAGGTCCGCGGGCTGCGCCAGGTGCAGCACGGCTTCCTCCTCAGTGAGCTCGACCGCGAGCACCTGCGGGCGCGGGGTGTAATCGCGCAGGTGGGGACCGGCGAGCTCACGCAGCAGGATGTCGAGCCGCCGAACATCTGGGACTCGCCCGCCGCCCGCGACCCGGGCTGTCGCGACCGCCGGAATTAGCTCCTCTGGTACCGGGCCGACCGAGCGGCCCGGAGGACGTAGCCGGGCCTGACGCGAGCGGCC
Organism: Antribacter soli; assembly: GCF_021568775.1. Taxonomy (GTDB): domain Bacteria; phylum Actinomycetota; class Actinomycetes; order Actinomycetales; family Cellulomonadaceae; genus Antribacter; species Antribacter soli. The sequence goes on from NZ_JAKGSG010000069.1 coordinate 15,794, forward strand.
TCGCGTGATCGCCACGTGCAGCCCGGCCGCGAGGACCGCACCGCCGGTGGCAAGCCCGGGCAACAACCAAGCCGGGTGCGCCTGTCCTTGGTCCTTCGCGGCGTCCGACGGCGGGTCGCTCGCCTCAGGCGCCGGCCGCAACTCGGGTGCGGCCGCGGCCTCGAGATCCCGGGTGACGTCGGGGGGAGTCGTCGGAATGTCCGCCGCGTCCGCCGAGTCGTCCGCGGGATCGCGGTCGCCGATGGGCTCGGGCGGGGCCGCGGGTGCCTGGACTTCCGCGGTGACGGCCGGGGCGACGGGGCTGCCCGCAGGAGCCTGAGCTGCGACAACCGCGTCGTCGAGGTCGGGCAGTCTGAGGGTCCAGCCGGGTTCGATGTGGTCGGGGTCGGTGAGCCGTTCGCCGTCGGGCTGGATCGTGTCCCTCGAGGCGTCGGCGATGGTGGTGTACCGGTCGGGGTTGCCGTAGTGGTCCAGGGCGATGCCGGTCAGGGTGTCGCCGTGCACGACGGTGTGCGACTCCGGGCTCACTGTCGCCACGAGCGTTGCTGGCGGCTGCTCCGCCGTGGCGGGGGCGGGCGGGGTTGGGACGCGCAGCGTGACGCCCGCGGGCAGGTAGTCGGGTTCGGGGCCGAGGACGTCGCGGTTGGCGGCGTGGATCTCCAGGAACCGGCGTCCGTCGCCGAGGCGGGTCTCGGCGATCTTCCAGAGGGTGTCGTTCTGCCGTACGACGTACGGCTCCCAGTTCGCGTACGCCTCCGGGGCTCGGGGTGCCGGTGTCGCGGTGGCTTGAGGTTCCGGCCGCGCTTGAGTCTCCGGCGCGGCGGTGTCCGGCGTTTCGTCGTCGGGCGCCTGGGTGGTCTCGTGCTCGCGGTGGGGCGTGGCGAGGATCGCGACGGCCGCGGCTGGGCCGGCGGTCGAGGCTTGGACGGGCAGGGCGGCGAACAGCATGGTCGCGGCGGTGAGCAACCGGGCGAACATCCCGGTGGGCAGCGGGCCGAGGTGGGGTGCGCGAAGGCGGCGGACGAAGTCGACGCTCTCGCCGACGGCCATCCAGGCCAGCCAGCCCCACACGATCCACAAGGCGGCAAAGACGAGGAGCAGGACGAGGTGTTGGACGTCGTTGCTCAGCAGCACGAGCTCGACCCAGCTGGGGTTGAGCAGCCGGTCGGGGAGGACGGCCGGGCGGGCCAAGAGGAGCAGGGTGGGTAGGCCGACGAGCAGGGCGGCGATGGCGAGCACGGCGGCAAGGCCCCGCAGCCGGTCACCGATCGTGACGCGCACGGGCGCGCCGGCCGGGTAGGCGGGGTACTGGCCGGCGCGGGGTCTGGTGCGCGGAGTAGTCATGGTTGCTCTCCTCCCGAACTGAAGGTGTGCGGGCGTCGTCTCATTGCTCGCTCCCTGCCACGACGCGCACGAGGCGGGCGGTGGCGGTGACCTCGACGGGGAACGGTCCTGCGCCGAACATCCCGAGGATCTGTGGGGAGTAGGTCTGGCGGACGGTGACGTGGACGCGCCCGCCCTCGACCCACGCGTCCCCGTCGGCCCCGGCGGTGGCCAGGTACTGGTGGGCGGCGGTCACGGCCTTGGCCGGGTCGACGGTGAAGCCTTCGCCGGCCATGACGGCGGTGGTGTCGAGCTGCTGCCCACCGGCGCGGGCGGCCTGGGCGGCCAGGCCGTAGGCGTGCTGCTGGGCGTGCAGGTGCGAGCCGCCGTCGAGGACCAGCCCGACGATCACGATCAGCGCGAGGGCGGACACGATGAACCACGGGGTCACCGACCCCTCCTCCGGGTGACCCTGCCGGGCGGCAGCGAGCCTGGTCATGGGACCGACCGCCACTGGTCTCGAGGTGAGGTCGCCTGCGCGCTGACCGTGTGTCCCCAGACGCCCAGGGGCAGATCCCACAAGGCGACGTCGCACACGACGGTGACGGTGACCGACGACGCCGCGCCCGGCTGTGCGGGGTCACCGGAGACATCGACCGTTGCACGGGACGAGGTGCACGCCAGGTCCTGGTTTGCGAGGCTCGCCGCGGCGACCTGCTCGGCACGGGCGGTCAGGTCGCCGTCGCGCGCGATGGACGCGGTGCGGGCGGCGTCCCAGGCTGCGGTCTCCACGACCTGCTCGGCCAGCACGACCCGCCCCGCGAGGAGCGCCAGGGCGAGAAGCAACCCGAACGCGGGGGCGAGGACGGCGACCTCGACCGACGCCGACCCCTCGTCGGGATGACTCCAGCCAGTCGGGCGTCTCATGGCGCACCGCCAATCGGGCGGACCTCTTCGGTGGGCATGGCGGCCGTGCCCGTCACTTGGGGCACGTAGAAAGGGATGATCGAGTACGGGACAGCCTCGACGCGGACGCTCGCGTGGTCGACGTCGCGGGTTGCGGTCACGGTCCAGGTGGCCAGTGCGACGTCGCCGGCCTGGGTGAGGAAACCTTCGGCCGTGGCCTGCCCGTCCGTGGCGGTGGAGTGCTCGGCGGCGGCCGCGACCGCGCCCTCGTTCGCGGCTGCGAGGACGATCTGGCGGGCGTGGAACAGGAGCCCGGCCTGGACGCCGAGGAACAGCAGTCCGAACAGCGCGGGCAACAGGACGACGAGCTCGACCGACGTCGAACCTTCCTGGTCGTGCTGCCCGCGCTGTCGTTGCCGCCCGCGCTCCCAGTTGCGGCGGGCGGCTCCGGGCAGACGGCGACGCACGGTGAAAGGGGCGCGACCGTCTGCGGGCTGTCCGGGGTTCCTCATTCGGCTCACCCGTTCGGGGAGGTGATCTTGCCGACCTCGGTGGTGGTGAAGGTGGTGATGGCGGCGATGACGATCCCGGCGAGGATGAGCAGGCCGACGGTCCACACGACGGCCTCGACCGAGCTGACCCCGGCCTCGGGGTCTTCCTCGGCCAAGCGTCGGGCGATGCGGGCGCGGACACGGTCAGGGACGGTCTGGAGGATGGTCCACAAAGACAGCATGGGAAGGGTCCTTTCGGTTCCTGGTGCGGGTACGCCAGCGACGGGCTGGCATTGCGTGGTCCTCCCTCCAAGGGGTCTGAGTCTGTGGTTTCGTGTTTAGGTGCGTGTGAAGATCCGCATCAGGGGCGGGGCCAGGAGGAGAGCGACGAACACGAGCCCGAGCAGTGCCCCGGGGATCGACATCCGTTCGACGTCGGCGTTGGCGGTGCCTTGTTCCTCGGTCAGCATCGCGTGACGCATCGCGGTGGTGCGGGCGCGCAGCGCCCCCCAGGCGGCGGTGCCTTCCTCGCCGGACAGGCGCAGGACGTCGGCGACCTCGGCCAGGTCGGGCAGGAACAGCTCGTGGGACAAGTCCGCCAGGGCGTCCCAGGGCGGGACGCCGGACCAGCGCGAGCGGGCGAGCTCTTCGCCGATGCGTCGCCAGACCCAGTGCTCCCCGACCGCGGCTGCCTGTTCCATGGCTTGGCGCACTCCGGACCCGTTGGCGCGCTCGAGCGCGACGGCGTCGACGTAAGAGGCGAGCTCGCGCCGGAACTCCGCCCGCGCGGTCTTCGCGTCCCGTAGGACGTCCAGGTGGGGTGCGAAGAACAGGCCGGCGGCGAGCCCGAGCGAGCCGAGCACCACCAGGGCGCCGGGGAGCCGGAGCCCGAGCATGCCCAGGACCCAGGCGACCAGGGGCGCGATGAGCAGCCCGAGCCCGCCGGTGACGAGCTTGCGCCCGTAGAACCACGTGACCGGCAGGCGCAGCAACGCCAGGTCCCGGTAGGGGACGCGGACCCAGGTGGCGTCGGGCAGTGCCCGCTGCGCCCAGACACCGAGCCGGGTCGCGGGGTCCGACGGCGTCCCGGCCGGCTCGGTCGGCCGGGTCACGGTCCGCGGCGGCGCCAAAGCTGCGAGGGTGGCTGCGGCGTCGACACGGGCGGGCGCGAAGTAGTACACGCCGAGCAGGAACACTCCGAGCGCCATGAGCGCGCCGGAGATGACGAACCCGAGCAGACCGGCCATCACGACCTCCCTCCGAACACGCCATCGGCCGGGGTGGTGGTGTGGCCGGTGAGGCGGGCGGCCTCGCGGCGGACCTGCTCGCCCATGGACCGGGTCGGGGGCTTGCCGGTGGCGATGCGTTTGAGCCACACGAGCGTGGCGACGTACGCGCCGACGAGGGTCACCAGGACGACCTGCCCGACCGGGGTCTGGTAGGGCTCGATGTAGTTCCCGGTGAACGCCAGGACCCCCAGTACCGAGGCGGAGATGATCGTGACCCACCGTGCGGTGGCGCGGGGCTTGGCACGGTCGGCCTCGATCTGCCGCCGGCCGCGGACCTCGGCGGCGACGGTCTCGGCAAGGGCGTCCAGCACGGTGGACAGGCCCGTGCCGCGGCTCTTGGTGGCCTGGACGAGGTAGGTGGCGATGCGGTCGCCGACCCGGTCGTCCAGGTCGTCGGCGAACGCGCGCAGCGCGGACTGGGTGTCCCACCGGGTGCGCAACCGTGCCACGAGCCGTGCCACCGGTTCGGCGATGGCCGCGGGGGCGGACTTGCGGGAGGTGATCAGGGCCTCCTCGAGGCCGACGTTCACCGCCAGGACCCCGGCCAGGGACCGGGTCCATTCCTCCATCGCCTCCAGGCGCGCGATCCGGTCCACCTGGTCCCGGTTGGACAGCAGGTGCGGCAGCCCGACGACGGCGGCGGGGACCGCGACCACGGCGATCGGCCACTTCCACACCGCCCACACCACCAGCCCACCGGCGATGCCGGCGCCGAGGAGGGTCCAGGTGCGGCGCGGGACCCGGGCCAGGCGACCCGCCCGCCGTCGGACCGTCTGGAGGTCTTCCGGCGTGATCAGGTCCCACCGCCACCACCAGGCCGCGAGCAGGAAGACGCCCAGCCCGATCAGGGCTCCGGAGATCGCGAAGCCCCACACGTCAGCCCACCTCCCGCAGGCCGTCCGGTGAGGAGGCTTGGCGGGTGGTGTAGGTGTCCAGGTCGAACCCGAACCTGGTGAGCTTACGGAACGCGTCGGGCAGGACCCCGGGGACGAGGTTCCCGGCCTCATCAGTACGGAAGATGTGAGTGGTGGCGAACGTGCCGGGCTGGTCCCCGCGGGAGATCGCGACGATCTCGGTGACCCGGCGCGGTCTGCCAGGGTCGTCGTCGAGGTCGGCGTCGGTCAGGTTCCAGTACGCGTCCGGGTCGAAGTTGAGCTCCTCGTCGAAGTCCGCCGGTTCGCGTTCGACGTGCACGACCAGGTCGATCCACTGGGCGAGCTTGCGGGTCATCAGGACGTCGGTCCATTGCCCGCCGGCCTCCATCCCGCACGTGACGAGCTTCTCGATCGCGGCGGCCGCGTCCCGGGCGTGGGTGGTCGACATGACCCCGGACCCGTTCTCGGTGTTCTTCACCAGCGGCACGATCTCCGGGCCCCGGCACTCGCCCAGCACGACCCGGTCGGGGTTCTTGCGCACGATGTCCTCGGTCAGCCTCGACAGGGAGTAGACCCCCGCCTGCCGTCCGTCGGGGCCGACCTCACCGGACCCGCGCCGCTCCTCGTACGCCCACGTCAGGGGCCGGTACTCGTGCACGTGCAGCTCGTAGTCCGTCTCCAGGGTGATGAGCCGCTCGGTTGCCGGGATGCACCCGATCAGCGCACGAACCAGGGTCGTCTTGCCCGACCCTGGGGCGCCGGACACGATGATCGACATCCGGGCCCGGACCGCCGCCCGCAGCAAGGACGCCGCCTCCGGCGGCAGCAGCCCGCCCCTGGCCAGGTCCTCGAGACTCACCTGGACCAGACGGTGGCGGCGGATCGCGACGTCCGGGAACGGGGTCACCCACGCCGAGGCCGACAGCCGGGACCCGTCGTCCAGGCGCAAGTGCAGCACCGGCTGAGCCTGGGAGAAGTTCCGCGCCGCACCCGCCGAACGCGAGGCGAGGAACTGCATCGCCTCGATCAGCTCCTGGTCGGAGTCGGCGACCCTAGGACCCAGGACGCGGCGCCCGTTGCGCAGCTGCACCCAGACCCGCCCGTCCTTCTCGACCTCGATGTTCTCCACCCGGTCGTCGTCCATGAGCTGCTGCAACCGCCCGAACCCAAACAACGCCGCAAACACCGCCCGCGCCACCGCGTCCCGCTGCGGCCCCGACAACGGTGCCTGGCCGGTGTTCGCCCGCTCGGCGACCGTCTCCTCGATCGCCTCCAATACCAGACCCCGCGCCACCTCCCGTTGGGCGACCGGGTCCAGGTCAGGGTCGACGGCCACCTTCTGCGAGAGCCGCTCGGAGACCTGACGGCGCAGCACCCCCACCAGCTTCCAGTCCACCAGCGAGTCGTGGTGCCGCACCGGCCCGCTGGGCCGCTCGCCCTGCGGCCGGTAGGACGACCACCCCGGACCAGACGGTTCTGCGAAGGCCATTCCGTTCGACCCCTGACCGCCGGCCGCACCATTCGGGACCGTGCGGTTCGAGGTCGCACCGCTCGAGCCGGCGGCCGCCCACGGGTTCGCCGCCCGATGCGTGGCACCGGGCGGGCCGGGGACCGGGTCCGCGAAGAACGGCACGGAACTCGGAGAGGCCGGCGCCTGCCCATCTACGACCTGGCCTGCTGGCGCGACCGTCGCGACCACGGGCGCCTCGGCCGCGCGCGGCGGCTCGTCCGGCCCCTCGGGCGGGATCGTGGGGCCCTCGCACAGCGTGGTCACGATCCCACCCCCATGCTGACAACCCGGTGCTGGGCGACCACGGACCCGATCGCCGAGGCCGCCGCTCGCAGCGAGCGCACGTAGGCGCTGGTCTCGAACCGGCGTGGCGGGGTCGCGCCGGCGTAGTAGACGGCCGCACCGTCGGGGTCCCACGCCACCGGCGCCACCACCGGAAGTGCGAGCGCCAGGCCGACTTCCCGGGCCGAGTACGGGCGGCCCTCACCGATCACGAGCACGCCCGGGCGACGCCAGGGCTGGTCCCGGACCACGACGTCGGCCCACGGCCGGGCCCCGGCCAGCGCCGGCAGGCTCGAGCGGACGGTGAGCAACGTTAGGTCGGCGGAGGCGAGCAGCGGCTCCGGGGAGGCGGGGCAGCCAAGGGGGCCGGCGTCAACGATCACGTCCGTCCCGGTCGCCTCCAGCTCCGCAAGCGCACCGGCGAGTGGCCGCCAGAGACCGCGCAGCACCGGCGCCTGCGCATGCGAACGCGGCCCCGCCACGTAAGACACGTGCGTGCCGTCGATCGGGCGGACCACCTCCCGCAGCGCGTCGGCCGTCGCGAGCGACGACAGCGCGAGCTCCACAAGCCCCGTCTCATAGGATCGGGCGCCCTGGAACCACCCGGTCAGCAGGGCCGAGAGCCCGCGCGGGTCGGCCTCGACCAGGAGCACCGGGCGCGGCCACGACATCGCCAACCCGAGCGCCGTGGTCGAGACGCCGGGACCGCCGTTCGTCGAGCACAGCGCGATCACCGCCATCTCACTCACCGTCCCCGTCGTCCGCGGTGGAGTCGTCTGCGTCGTCGGCTGTGGGGAGGTCGAAGTCCTGGACGATCGAGGCCCGGCCGCCCATGACGGCGTCGGACAACGCGACCGCCTCACCCCGGGCGACCAGGACGTCCACTACCGCACCGGTGTCCCCGGCGTGCACGGCAGCGACCTCCCCAGGAGTGAACGTCGGCTCGCTTTCGGTCGCGGTAGACGGCGCCGAGACGACCACCCGCACCAGATCACCCGGCTCGAGCGTCAGCCCCTGGGCCTGCTGCGCGGTGAGCGTCACCCGGACCACCGAGGTGCCCTCGGGCGGGTACGCATCATCTGCGATGTCCGCCGATGACAGCAGGGAGCCCTCGGGCACGCCGTCGGCGAGCCGCTTGCCGATCAGGGACGCGACGTCCGTGCTGGGGATCGACGCGACCGACGAGTCGAGCGAGACCGACACGCTACGCAGGTCCTCGGCGGCGATCACGTGGTACTTGTCCAGATCCCCGGCCGCGACGAGGACCTCTCGCGAGTCCGACAGCGCCACGCCCGTGACCAGGCCGGCCGCCGCACCCAGGCCCACCGCCGCGAGCCCGGCCCCGACCACCCACGGCCGGCGCCGCAACCTGGGCGGGGGCGCAGGAGGCTGCCCGGCGGAAACCGGCCTCCGGCCGGGAAGCGCCTGCTTCGGGGTCGACGTCGTCATGGTCTGTGCCCTCCTGCCGTAGTGCCCGTCAGCTCACGAGTACTTGCCCCTCCGCCACGACCACCTGTAACTCCGCGACCAGCGGATCCAGCGTGATCGTCCCGGTCTGACCAGCCCCCGCCCAGTCCACGACCCACGTCGTGGAGGCGGTGACGGTGTACGCGCCGCCGGGCTCGAACCCCGACTCGCGCGTGAAGACGTGCCCGCAGTCCGGCGACGGTGACCCGCCGAAGTGCGGTTCATACGGCGTTCCCGCGCCGCACGAAGTCGTGGTCCCGTCCCCGAGATCCCACCGGACCTCGCTCGCACGGGCCGTGGCGGTCACGGTGACCCCGCCTACCGACGCCGTCGCGGTGTTCTCGCCGAATGTGGTTGCCCCCGGGTCGGCGACCCACAACCACACCGGGACCCCGACAACCGCCATCGCACCCGGAGGCGGGGCCGCGCCGATCTCGATCGCCCGCAGGCTCATCTGCGCGACAGCTTGCCGCGCCACCACGCCCGGGGCAGGAGCGTTGACCACCTCCGGCGGCGTCGCGAGCCAGACGACCTGGTTCAGGTTCGGCGCGAGCGGGTTCACGCACTCATACACCGCGCCGTCACCCGGCTCGTGCCCCGCCCACGCCGGGTCCCCAGCGGGCGGCTGCGGATCCATCGGGCTCAGATAGCACCCAAGATCCTGCGCCCACGTCCCGTACTCCGACACGCAGTCCACCCCATGCTGGCCCCACGGGCCGAGCCACACATGGGCAGGCGCCTCGAAGAAGCACGGCGACCCGTCCTCCGAGTCAGCAGACCCTCCATCCGAGCCGCCATAACCCACAGGGATGCCGTCGGTGTCGGGCGCACCCTCGCCACCAGGAACCGACACGTGCACGCTGCAGGTTCCCGAACGCAGATCCACGATGCGGCACTCACCACCAACGTCCGGCCCGTCAGTCGCGATCGCCGGGGAGCACATGCCGAAGAGCCCCGCCACGGCGAGGGCCAGGCAGAGGCTGAACCTCACGGCACGGCGCATGGCTCCTGCTCCAAGGTCTCGACGTCGGCTACGCGCCACCCGCCGTCGGGGTCGTTCGCAAAGTCGTCGTTCGTAATTGAAAGTCGTTCCCAACCGCGGTCAGGGCGCCCCGCGGCGACCTGCGAGGCACCGAAGCTGTCGACGATGTCGAGGCCGGAGACGTCGAAGCACACGTCGACCTGCACGGTCGGAGCCTCGCCGGCCAGCGGGTCCGCTCCGTTCAACGACACCGTCTGCACGACGGCGTCGAGGATTCGGACCTCACCGGTCTGCCGCCAGCCATCTTGAGCCCAGGTCGTGAACTGGTCTTGGAGCCGGGTGAGCTCGGTCGCTCCTGCGACGCTGCTGAGCGACTCAAGGTCGGCTGGGTCTTTGGCGACGCCGTCCGTCACTCGGTAGTACTCGTTCGCGAGTGCAACGGCGCTTGCGGCTGCGCGTTCTGACTCCGTCGTCTGGCTTGGTGAGGATGTTGCCGATGGTGTCCCCGTCTGCGTCGTCGGGGAGGGGGTGGGGTCCCCGGGGTTGCCCGTGCAGGCTGTTGCAGCGAGCAGCAGCCCGACAGCAGTGGCGACGACACGTCGCTGAACCTTCATGCGCGGACTCCTTCGCCCCCTGGTGCGGAATCTGCCTCACGACGGACATTTCCCCCCTGTCGGGGGCAATGGGTCTCCAGAGTGCACCGCGTCTTGCCTGTTGACAACCGATTCAATGAACGCCAAGGCCTACGCTCTGAACCGCACTGGAGTCTGCGCACCGCCGTGGGCTGACGCTCATGCTGCCATGCGACGGAGCCGGATAACGCGGACGCAGGAAATCGCGGGCGGGCTTCTGGCCGTGCATCTGTGCAGGTCAGAAACGCGGACTAAGAGCTGACTTGCGGGTCTGACGCAGGCGGCCGACCGATGGCTGCAGACCCTTGTATACGTTTTCGGGCGGGTACCGAATGCTTTCGATCGACCGGCGGGTGAAATCGCAGCGTGCCACGCTGGCTCGCGACCCATTCGGCGAACCGGCGCGTGGTACGCCGACAGTGGCGGACTGCCGCGGTGGCCTCCAGGACCGCGACCTCCCGGGCCGGACCGGGACGTCCGGAGCATTAAAGTGACTAGCGCCTGATCCCATCGCCGACCTGGGGGTTCGTCCGTGAGCACGCCGCGTGAGTTCCGTCTGCTGGTGACCGGTGGTGGGACGGGCGGGCACACGTACCCGGCGCTGACGACGGTGCGGGCGCTGCAGGCGCGGCTCACCGCCGAGGGCACGACGGTGCGGGTGCTGTGGGCGGGCAAGGCCGGCGGCCTGGAGGCGCGGGTCGCCCAGGCTGAGGGGATCGAGTTCGCGCAGGTCGCGACGGGCAAGATCCGCCGGGCGTCGAACCCGCTGGGGATGCTGACGGTTGAGAACGCGAAGGACATGGCGCGGGTCCCGCTGGGGGTGGCGCAGGCGCGGTCGGTGGTGGCGCGGTTCCGGCCCGACGTGGTGCTGTCGACCGGCGGGTACGTGGCCGTGCCGATCGGGTTGGCCGCGACGATGCTGCGTCGCCCGCTGGTGGTGCACGAGCAGACGGTCCGGCTCGGGCTGGCGAACCGCGTCCTGGTCCGGGGCGCCGCCCGGGTGGCGGTGTCGTCCCCGTCGACGCTGGACCTGCTGCCACCTACTATCCGGGAGCGGGCGGTGGTGACGGGCAACCCCGTGCGGGCCGAGGTGCTGACCGGGGAGCCGATGAAGGCGGTCGACGTGCTCGGCCTCGACTCGTTCCAACCGGACCTGCCGGTCGTGTACGTGACCGGTGGCGCGCAGGGGTCGGTGCAGATCAACACGCTGATCGCCGAGTCGCTGCCGTGGCTGCTGGAGCGGGCGAACGTGATCCACCAGTGCGGGCCGAACAACGTCGAGACGATGACCGAGACCGCCACGGCGCTGCCCGCGGACCTGGCGGGCCGGTACTGGGTGCTTGGGTTCGTCGCCGCCGAGCTGCCGGACGTGCTGGCTCTGGCCGACGTTGTTGTCTCCCGCTCCGGGGCGGGCACGATTGCGGAGCTGACCGCGCTGGGCAAGCCCGCGGTGCTGGTGCCGTTGGCGTCGTCGGCGGGGAACGAGCAGGCGCACAATGCGCGCCGGCTGGAGGAGGTCGGCGCGGCCGTCGCCCTCGAGGGTGACGTGACGCCGTCGGGCCTCCAGGTGGCGGTGGAGCCGCTGCTGACGGACGCCGGG
>NZ_JAKGSG010000070.1 GCF_021568775.1 Antribacter soli
ACCTCGCCGCATCACGCGGCGAGGTTCGCGGACGAGGTGACTACTTCGGCGGTCGGTCAGGTCAGAGACCGAGGTCCGACGCGTCGAAGAAGCCGGAGCCGACCAGCGCCGTCTCGACGTCGTCCTTGGTGACGACCTGCGGCTCGAGGAGGTACGCCGGGACGACCTTCACGCCGTTGTCGTACGTCTCGGTGTCGTTCACCTCGGGCTCCTCGCCCGCGACGATCGAGTCGATCATCGTCGCGACCTGGTCACCCAGCGTGCGGGTGTCCTTCCAGACCGTCATGGACTGCTTGTCGGCGAGGATGTTCTTCGTGTTCGCCAGGTCGGCGTCCTGGCCGGTGATCAGCGGCCAGTCGTCGCCCGGGGCGTAGTCGGCGCCCTCGAGGGCCTGCTCGATGCCGAGCGCGAGCGAGTCGTTCGGGGACAGGACGACGTCGACCTTCTTGTCCGTGTAGAACGAGTTAAGACGGTTCTCCATCTCGGACTGGGCCGTGGCGGAGGTCCAGCCCTGGATGCCGATGGAGGCCCAGTCGTCGACCGAGGCCGGCGCCTTGCCGGACGGGACGACGAGCTGGCCGGACTCGATGTACGGCGTCAGCACGTCCCACGCGCCCTTGAAGAAGAACTTGGCGTTGTTGTCGTCGGGCGACCCGGCGAACGGCTCGAGGTTGAACGGACCGGCCCCGCCCTCGAGGTCGAGCTGCTCCGCGATGAACTGGCCCTGGAGGGTGCCGACCAGCTCGTTGTCGAAGGTGGCGTAGTAGTCCACGTTCTCGGTGTCGTTGATGAGGCGGTCGTAGGCGATGACCGTCACGCCCTGGTCCGCAGCGGTCTGCAGCACGGGGCCGAGCGCGGTGCCGTCGATCGAGGCGATGACGAGGATGTCGGCGCCGTCGTTGACCATGTTCTGGATCTGGGTGATCTGCTGGTCGACCTTGTTGTCGGCGTACTGCAGGGACGTCTGGTAGCCCGCTTCCGCGAGGAGCTCGTCCAGGTGCGCGCCGTCGTTGTTCCAGCGCTCGAGGCTGCGAGTCGGCATCGCGATGCCGACGAGCGTGTCTTCGGGGGAGCCGCTCTCGCTGCCGGCGTCCTCGCCCGAACGCTCGGCGCTGCACGCGCCGAGGGCGAGGGTGGTCGCAGCGGCGACCGCGAATGCGGCGGTCCTCATGCCGATCCTGCGCAGTGACATCGTCGTCTTCCTCTTCGTCGTCGAATGGTTTGTCGCCGAACGCGTACTTTGCGCCCGCCGACCGGAAACGTACGCATCTTGCGTTCGGCGGTCAAGGCCAGATCGTCTGCCGTTGCCAAACTGTGTTCAAGTCTCGAATTCAACACGCCGGCGAGGTAGTCTCCCCTCGTGCGGAGGGGCAACACCACGCCTGGGACGCCCACGTCGCTCAGGGAGGCGAACCGGGGCCGCATCGTCGACGCCGTGAAACGGTTCGGGGGCCTCACGCAGGTCGAGCTCGCCGCGGCGACAGGCCTCTCGACCGCCACCGTGTCCACGATCGTGCGCGAGCTGCTCGACGCCGGCGTCGTGGAGACGCACGCCACCTCCCGCTCCGGCCGGCGCGCCGTCAAGGTCACGATGGCCCGCCGCCTCGGTCTCGTCGCCGGCGTCGAGGTGGGACCACGCGCGCTGCGCGTCGCCCTCGGGGACCTCACGCTCTCCGTGGTCGCCGACCAGACCATGCCGCTGCCCAGCGACCACCGCTCCGACACCACCCTCGACCGGGCGGCGCTCCTCGTCGTCGACCTGCTCGACCGCGTCGGGGCCGAGCTCGACGAGCTCCTCGCCATCGGGCTCGCCATGCCGGGGCCCGTCGACTCCGCGACCGGCGAGGTCACGGTCCGGGGCGTCCTGCGGGGCTGGGACGACCTGCACGTCGGCCAGGTGCTGTCCAAGAGGCTCGCCCGGCCCGTGCACGTCGACAAGGACGCGAACCTTGCCGCCCTCGCCGAGCACGACCTCGGCGCGGCCCGCGAGCACCACGACTCGGTCTACGTGCGGGTCGGGCACACGACGAGCGCCGGCCTGGTGCTCGGCGACCGCCTGCACCGCGGGTACGCCGGCACCGCCGGTGAGATCGGACACGTCCAGGTCGACCCCGCGGGGCCCGTCTGCCGGTGCGGCAACCGCGGCTGCCTCGACACCGTCGTCGGGGCGCAGGCGCTGCTCGGCTCCCTGCGGTCCAGCCACGGCGACCTCACGCTCCGCGACCTCATCGCGCACGCGGGCGAGGGCGACCCCGGCTGCCGCCGCGTCGTGGCCGACGCCGGGCGCGCCGTCGGCGAGGTCGTCGCCGGGCTCGTGACCGTGCTGAACCCGCAGGTCGTCGTGGTGGGCGGCGAGCTGGCCCGCACGGGCGACGTCCTGCTGGACCCCCTGCGGACAGCCATCCTCACGCACGCGATCCCGGGCCGGCTCGCGCCCGTGGAGGTGGTCCCGGCCGCCCTCGGCGACCGCGCCGAGGTCCTGGGCGCCCTCGCCCTCGCCCGGCAGCAGACGGACGTCCAGCACGCCCACCTCCTGCGCCACGGCCACGGCGACGACGCCCTGTCGGGCACGGGGTCGGGCGCGGGGTCCGGCCCGCGGTCCGGCGCGGGCTTGGGCGAGGGGGACGACGTCGGGCACCCTGGTACCCAACGCGCCGACGGTGGCGCGCACGAGAGCGAGGCGAGTTGACGAAGACAAGCCCACGGTCGACGACGCCCGTGCTGTCCCTGCGCGGGATCGACAAGAGCTTCGGGCCGGTGGTGGCCCTGGAGGGCGTGGACCTGGACGTCCACGCCCACGAGGTGGTGGCGCTCGTCGGCGACAACGCCGCGGGCAAGTCCACGCTGGCGAAGGTGGTGGCGGGCGTGCTGTCGCCCGACGCCGGCCTCATCGAGATGGCCGGCCGGCCGGTGACGATCGGCTCGGCCGCGCAGGCCCGCGCCCTCGGCATCGCGACCGTGTTCCAGGAGCTGGCGCTGTGCGACAACCTCGACGTCGTGCAGAACCTCTTCCTCGGGCAGGAGCTGCGGCGCGGCCGGGGCCTGGACGAGGAGGCGATGGAGGACAGGGCGCGCGAGATCCTGCGCGACCTCACCTCGCGCATCCCGTCCGTGCGCACGCCCCTTGCGGTCCTGTCCGCCGGGCAGCGGCAGACGGTCGCGATCGCGCGCACCCTGCTCGGGTCACCGCGCGTCGTCGTCCTCGACGAGCCGACGGCGTCCCTCTCCGTCGCGCAGACCGCCGAGGTGCTCACGCACATCGAGTCGCTGCGCAACCTCGGGCACGGCGTCATCCTCATCAGCCACAACATGGGGGACGTGCGCGCCGTCGCCGACCGGATCGAGGTGCTGCGGCACGGCCGCAACAACGGCTCGTTCCCGGCGGCGGCAGTGTCCTACGAGGAGGTCGTCGCGGCGATCACGGGCGCGAGCCGCCCGCGGGCGGTCGCGGGCTGACGGCTCACGGCTCCTCGTCTCCCAGGGGGTCGGTGGAGGTGATCCGGTCGCCGGCGGTGCGGTCGGTGCTGAACCGCAGCCGTCGCTCCAGCACGTCGGTCGCCACGTCACCGAGGGTCTTGTCGTGGGCGAAGGCGTGCGCACGGAGCAGGGCGAGCGCGTCGGTGGCGCTCACGGCGAGCTGAGCCACGACCATGCCCGTCGCCTGGTGCACCCGCGCGCGCTGGGGCCACGTCGGCGGCTCCATGAAGATCAGGGACCCAGGGTCCGCGAGGAGTGCGGCCCCCACGGCGTCGGCGAGGAACTGCGCGTCGGCGACCGCGTGGTTCAGGCTCCCGGACGTCGCGTACAGGGTGAGCACCCCGATGGTGGTCCCTGCCGGCCGCATCGGGAACGCGAAGACGGTGAATGAGCCGGCGACGGTGCCGGCGAGCTCGGTGAACATGGGGAACGGGCCGTCGCTGCGGTCGTCGACCGTCGTGATCACGGTGCGCCCGTCGCTGAAGGCGGTCTGGCCCGGGCCCTCCCCCAGGACCTCCTGGAGGTTCTCGATGATCGAGGAGGTGGTGTCCGACGCGCTGACCGTGAGGCGCTCCGGAGTGGTGGGAGACAGGGTGACCGCGCCGCCGTCCGCCCCCATGATCTCGACGCTCGCCCGGCACAGGCGTGCGGCGAGGGATTCGTCCTTGTCGGCGTGGGCCAGGCTCTGCGCGAGGAGACCGAGCATCTGCGTCCGGTCGATCATCTCCGCGCACCTCCTCGTGGCACCGGCCACGTCTCGGCCGCCCCCCGAGCACCAGTCTGCTACGGGCGGCGCGCCGAGGCCATGGTCGGCGGCGCTACGAGGAGCCGGCTGCGTTGCGGGCGTCGAGCTCGCCCAGCACGCGCCGCAGGTACGTGTACGTGAGGTCGCCGGCAGCCTTGTCGAACTGCTCCTCGTAGCCGTGCTTCGTGTACATCGCGAGGTTCTGCTTCGAGTCCTTGCCGGTGAAGACCCAGATCTCCTTCGTCTGCTCCGGCAGGTACGGCAGCACGGCGAACAGCATCTGCGTGCCGAGGCCGCGGCCCTGCTTGTCGGGCGCGACGGCGAGGCGGCCCAGGGTCGCCCGCTGGTCCTCGATCTCGACGCGCACGGAGCCGACGAGACGATGTCCTTCCCAGGCGCCGATCGTCACGACGTCCTCGCGGGCCAGGTCTGCCCGGAGCTCGGCGAGGGTCTGCGTGAGGGGCGGGATGTGCGGGTCGTCGTACAGCTGCGCCTCGCTGACGAACGCCGCGCGACGGAGCGTGAGCAGCTCGCCGGCGTGGTCGTCGTCGACCAGTGCGATCGTGGTGGTGGCTTTGCTCATGGGTCCATCGTGTCAGAGATCGGGCGGGGTCGGCACGCACGTCCGGGCACGCCTACGGTTGACCCGTGAAGCAGCACTGGATCCTGACGCTCTCCTGCCCCGACCGACCGGGCATCGTCCACGCCGTCGCCGGGATGCTCGCCGAGCACGGCGGCAACATCACCGAGTCGCAGCAGTTCGGAGACCCCGCGTCGGGACTGTTCTTCATGCGCGTGCAGGTCGAGTCCGCGGCGTCGCACGAGGAGCTGTCGGCCGCCGTCACGGACATCGCCGCGCGGTTCGGCATGACGTGGCAGCTCGACACGGTCGGCAGGCGGGTGCGCACCCTCGTGATGGTGTCGAAGGCGGCGCACTGCCTCGTGGACCTGCTCTACCGGGAGCGGTCGCAGAACATGCCGATCGAGGTCGTCGGGGTGGTCGGCAACCACACCGACCTCGCCGACATCGCCGCGTTCTACGGCAAGCCGTTCCACCACGTGCCCGTCACCGCCACGACGAAGGCCGAGGCCGAGGCCAGGCTCCGGGAGCTCGTGAAGGAGCTCGACGTCGAGCTCGTCGTCCTGGCGCGCTACATGCAGATCCTGTCGGACGAGCTGTGCCGCGACCTGTCCGGGCGGATCATCAACATCCACCACTCGTTCCTGCCGTCGTTCAAGGGCGCCCAGCCCTACCGGCAGGCTCACGAGCGCGGCGTGAAGATCATCGGCGCCACCTCCCACTACGTCACCGGCGACCTCGACGAGGGCCCGATCATCGAGCAGGACGTCGAGCGCGTGGACCACTCGCGGGACGTCTCGGACCTCGTCGCGATCGGCGAGGACGTGGAGCGGCGCACACTGGCGCGTGCCGTGCGGTGGCACGCCGAGCACCGCGTGCTGCTCGACGGCCACCGCACGGTCGTGTTCCGCTGACCCGCACCTCGGTTCGACGGGTCGCCGTCGGATCCGCGTCCCGTTCGAGAAGGCCATCAGGTATCGCTTCCGGCTGCGAAGCGATACCTGATGGCCTTCTCGAAGCGGACGGGTGCTGGCGCTCAGCCCTGCGGGTCCTCCAGCACCGCCACGGTGCGGGCCGGGACCGTCACCGTCCCGGTCGCGACGTCCCACGTCGTGGTGCGCACGACGTCGTCGGACCCGGTGGCCTGCACGGGTGAGAGCCCGTAGTCACGCCCGGCGAGCCCCGGCACCGTCAGCGTGACCGCCGACGGCGACGCGTTGAAGACCGTCAGCAGGCCGTCCAGCGCGGGGTCGACGTCTGCCGACCCGAGCCGGTCGTCGACCGACATGACCACCACGCCGGGCACGGCCTCCGGTCCCGAGCCCGGGAACGTGACCTTCTCCTGGATCAGGTCCGCGGACCCGAGCCGGAACAGGTCCGTCGACGAACGCAGCCGCAGCAGGTCGATCGCCGCCGCGGACGAGTCCGCGATGTGGTCCGCGCCGGGCTTGAGGGCAGGGTCCGCCAGCAGAGGCGCCATGACGGGCCACTTGTCCTCGTTGTCGGAGGCGAGCGGCAGCCCGCGCCCGAACCCGTTGTCCTGCCCGGACCAGTCGATCGCGTTGAACCAGTCTCCCGAGTCGTACGAGTTCCGGTCGAGCGACTTGGAGCGCAGCAGGTCGGTGCCTGCGTGCCAGAACGACGGCGTCTGCGCCAGGGCGGTCGTCGCGAGCGACACGGTGTTCATCCGCACCCGGTCCTCCATCGACGTCGTCACGGGCAGCTTCAGCGTGAGGAGGTCGAACAGCGTCTCGTTGTCATGCGCGTCGACGTACGTCACGACCTCCTCCGGGGCGTCGGCGTATCCGGCGGGGGCACCGCGGTAGTCGATCTGGTCGCCGCGCTGCGTCTCGCCCGTCGACGTCACGAACGTGTACGCCCGCAGGTTTCCGGCCAGGCCGAGCTTCACGAGGTCGGTCTGGTGCGCCAGGTCGGCTGCCTCGTCGGCGCCGCCGTCGTTGACCGACGCCGGGTCGCCGGCCCGCGCCTCGCGTCCGTTCGGCGCCGTGAACAGCCCGGTGCCGAAGCCCTGCGTGAAGGTGCTCGCCCCGTCGACGGGCGACCCGCCGTGCACGGCGTCCCGCAGCCGGTCGCTGAAGGTGCCGATACCCGTGCCGCCGAGCTGGCCCTGCTTGGCCTGCTCGAACAGCGCGTTCCCGGCCACCTCGCCGAAGTCCCAGCCCTCGCCGTACAGGTAGACGGACGACCCGTCGACGCCGTCCTCCTCGAGCGTCAGCTCGTCGAGCGCGGCCCGCACCGCGAGCATGTTCTCGACCGAGTGGTGCCCCATGAGGTCGAACCGGAAGCCGTCCACGTGGTACTCCCGAGCCCACAGGACCACGGAGTCCACCATGAGCCTGCCCGCCATCACGTGCTCCGTCGCCACGTTCTGGCAGCAGGTCGACGTCTCCACGGCTCCGGTCACGGGGTCCAGGCGCTGGTAGTACCCCGGCACCACGCGGTCGAGCACGGATGTGTCCGCCTGCCCGGAGGCCGACGTGTGGTTGTAGACCTGGTCCAGCACGACCTGCAGACCCGCCTTGTGCAGCGAGCCGACCATCGTGCGGAACTCGGACACGCGCGCACCGCCGTCGGACGACACCGCGTACGACCCCTCGGGCGCGAGGAAGTGGTACGGGTCGTAGCCCCAGTTGAACGCGTCCTGCGCCTTGATCGCCGTCACGGCCGCCTGCTGGTCGGCCGAGTCGGGCGCGAAGCCGGTCAGGTCGCCGGTGACAGCCTGGTCGTCCCGCGACTCGGGGATGGTCGCGATGTCGAACGTCGGCAGCAGGTGCACGGTCGTCAGCCCCGCCTCGGCGAGCGAGCGCAGGTGCGTCATCCCGTCCGAGCCTGGGACGCCGAACGCGAGATAGGTCCCCCGCTTCGCCTCCGGCACCGTCTCGTCCGAGACCGAGAAGTCCCGCACGTGCAGCTCGTAGATCGTCTGGTCCACGGCCCGGTCCACGACGGGCGCGGGCGTGGTGCGCCACACGCGCGGCTGGTAGGCCTTGTCGTCGAGCGACACGACGACGGAGTGCGTGGAGTCGACCGTCAGCGCCACCGAGTACGGGTCGGTGACGACGTTCGTCTCCACCTGTCCGGTCGACGGCACGTAGACCCGCACCTCGTAGAGGTAGCGCGCGCCGTTCCAGGGGTAGCTCCTCGCGGCGGCCCTGCCGTCGACCGTCCAGGTGCCGTCCGCCTGCCGCGTCGCGGCGAACCGGTCCGGCTCCTCGTCGAGCGACGCGCCCGCGGGCCACGTCAGCAGCGTGACGTCCTTCGCGGTCGGCGCCCAGAGGGCGAACGACGCCCACTTGAGGCTGGCATGCACCGTCACGCCCAGGGTGCGTTCGGTCGCGAACAGGTCGTCGAGCACGCCCGGCACCTGCACGCCCGTCGCGGCGGTGAGGTCGCCGCCGTCGGACCGCGTCACGAGGAGCTGCCCGGTCAGGGCCGCCTCGGCGGCGGGCCGGTCCAGGCCCTCGACCTGCAGGGGCGCGTAGCCGGCGAGCGCCGGGAAGTCGGTAGCCACGTCCTCTGGCACGGCCTCCGCCCGCGTCAGGGTGTACGACGACGACGTACCCGCGCCGCTCACCTCTCCCTCGCTCACCGCGAGGCCACCCTCGGGGGCGGTCCACAGGGTCCAGCTGTCGCCGGTACCGAGGTCGCCCGGCCACAGCAGCAGGTCCTCACGGACCCAGTGGGCGGACTGCAGCCCCGTCCCGGGCAGCGGCGGGTTCGCCGTCTCGACGGTGAGGACGTGCGAGGCGAGGTCGTAGGAGAAGGTAACGATGGTGCCGCCGTCGGCCGCTGAAGGCACAGTGAAGCTGTAGTTCGCTCCGCCCGCCACGCCGCCCTGGCCGTAGTTCTCGGCCCAGGACAGGCCGTGGGCGGCCTTGACCTCGTAGGCCCCGCCGCTGAGCGCGGTGGTGGACCACGTGTAGGTGCCGTCCCCGTCAGGGTCCTTGGCCCAGGTGGCGAGGCAGTCGGGCGCCCAGGCGCCGGGGCAGCCGGCCTGGTCCTGGTAGGAGCCGGGCAGGGTCACGATCGGTCCCTGCGCCGTGGACGAGAAGTCGTGCGAGACAGGGTCCCAGTAGAACGTGACCGGGCCGCCGGCGTGGTGGTAGGTGGCGTTGGGGCCGTCCTGCACGCCGCCGACGCCGTAGTTGACGGTCCACGAACCGTTGATCGCGACCTTGTACTCGTAGTCGCCCGCGGGCAGGTCGAACGTTCCCGCCCAGACGCCGTCAGGGCGCTCGGTGAGGCGCGCCGCCTCGCAGTCGGGCGTCCAGTCGCCGGCGCAGCCCATCTCGCTGTTGTGGTTGCCGGGCACGGTGACCATGTCGATCTCGGGCTCGGGCTCCGAGCCGCCCGCGACCCCGCTGACGTCCACGCCCACGGAGGCGAACGTGGAGGCCGCGGAGCGGTCGCCGTCGGCATCCGTGCCGACGGCCCGGTACTCGACGAGGGTGCCCTCGGTGAGCCCTGCCACGTCGTGGAAGACGCGCGGCGTGGTGTCCTCGGCGGTGCCCAGGGGGCTCCACGCGGTCGTGCCGACGGCGCGCCAGGCGAACGAGGTCTCCGCCCAGGCGTCGTCGACCGTCGCCGCGACGGGGGCGGTGCCGGTCAGGGCCGCACCGGCGCGGGCCGGGCTGCCGGCCGCGACGGCGATCGTGCCGTCCGCGTCGGCACCGACGGTGCGGTCCGCGACGAGGACGACGGCGGACAGCGCCGGGACCGTGAGCGTGACCGTGCCGTCGGCGTCGGCGCTGGTCGCGACCTCGGTGCCGTACAGCGGGGCGTACGCGGCACCCGGGGTGAGGGTGGTGAACGTGACCGTGCGCTCGGCGGTCGCGTTGTTCACCGCGACCAGGTGCTCCACCTTCTCGGTGCGGTCGACGCGGGAGAACGCGTAGACGCCCGCGCCGTCGTCGGCGAACCGCTCGACCTGCGCTCCCGTGGCGAGCGCCGGGTGGTCCTCCCGCAGCGCGGCGAGGGCCGCGATGTGCCCGTAGAGCGGGGCGCTCGTGTCGTAGCGGTCCGTGCTGCCCGCCTGCTCACCCGTGACGAGCGGCTGGTTCGCGTACTCCGTCACCTGGGTGGCGAAGAGGGTCTGCCGGGCGTCCTTGTCGCCACCCGTGCCGGCGAAGCCCTGCTCGTCGCCGTAGTAGACGACCGGCTGGCCGCGCGTCAGGTACATCAGCTCGTGGGCGAGCTCGTCGCGCGCCTGAGTCGTGCCGTCGGCGGCACCCGCGTTCGCGAGGAGGTAGCCGACGCGGCCCATGTCGTGGTTGCCGAGGAACGTCGGCAGGGCGGCAGCGCTGGTGTCCGGCGTCGTGTACAGGTCGTCGCCGGCGTACAGGCTGCTCAGCCGTTGCGCGCTGTTGCCGCTCGCGTAGCTGGTGGCCGCGGCCTGGAAGGAGAAGTCGAGCACCGACGACATGTCGGTGTCGCGGACGTACGGCGCGGTCTTGGCCGGGTCGGCGTCGTAGACCTCGCCGAACATGAAGAAGTCCGGCTTGCCGGCGGCGCGGGCGTAGTCCAGGACCTCGGTGGTCCACTCCTCCCAGAACTCCTTGTTGACGTGCTTGACCGTGTCGATCCGGAAGCCGTCGATGCCCAGGTCGACCCACGTCTCGTAGACGTCGACGAAGCCGTCGACGACCGTCGGGTGCTCGGTCATGAGGTCGTCAAGGCCGTCGAAGTCGCCGTAGGTGACGGACTCACCGGTCCAGGTCGAGTTGCCCCGGTTGTGGTAGAGCGTCGGGTCGTTGAGCCAGGACGGGACCTTGAGCGTCTGGTCCTCGGGGGCGATCACCGGCGTGTACGGGAAGGACGTCGCCGGGTCGAGCGCGGGGAAGCTGTCCGTTCCCGCGTGGTCCGCGGGGTCGAAGACTGCGCCGGCGGCGTCCGTGTACGGGCTCGTCGCCTGGTCGACGTACGAGTACTGACCCTCGGCGTAGTCGATCACGTCCGCCGTGTGGTTCGTGATGATGTCGAAGTAGACCTTGATGCCGCGCGCGTGCGCGTCGGCGATGAGCGCGCCCAGCTCCTCGTTCGTGCCGAGGTGCGGGTCGATGCGCGTGAAGTCCGTGACCCAGTAGCCGTGATACCCGGCGGACGCCGCGGCGCCCGTGCCCTGAACCGCCCGGTTGAGGAAGCTTGGGGTGAGCCAGATGGCCGTGGTGCCCAGGCCCTCGACGTAGTCCAGGCTCGCGCGCAGGCCGGCGAGGTCGCCGCCCTGGTAGAAGCCCTTGTTCGTCGGGTCGAAGCCGTTCTCCAGGGCGCCGCCGGACAGGCCGCCCGTGTCGTTGGTCGCGTCGCCGTTCGCGAACCGGTCCGTCATGACGAAGTAGAACCGCTCGTCGGAGCCGGACTGGCGGACCGGTGCCGTCGCGAGGGCGGCGTCGGCGTCGGTGTACTCCCCCTCCAGCGTCAGGGGGGTGAGCGCGATGCGGTGCGTCGAGTCGTCGAACGTGACCTTGACGCGGGCCGGTCCCGCGAGGACGAGCGGCGCGTTCGTGCTGCCGCCGTCGCGGCCGTAGGACTCGTCCCAGGCGTCGTTGATGGCGACCTTGTACTCGTACGAGCCGGCCGGGAGGTCGAACTCCGCGGTGTAGGTGCCGTCGCCCACGGGGGTCAGGTCGGTGGCGGCGCAGGCGGGGTCCCAGTCGGCGGCGCAGCCCAGCTCGTCCTGGAGGCTGCCGACGAGGGCCGCGGTGCGGTCCTCCGCGGCGGCGGTGCTCGTCACCCCGGCGAGGCCTGCGAGGGCGACGAGCGCACCCGAGGCGAGGGCCGCCGTCGGGCGGCGGAGCCAGGATGGCCCTCCTTCGAGGAGGGGTAGATCGCGTGCAGCGCGATGCATTGGAGACTCCTTCGTCGTCCGGGGTGGTGCCCCTGTGTGATCCGCGCCCGACTGTAACGGTTGCAGAAACGTGCAGCAAGGCATCAGGCGCCCCGCGGCGTCCCGGACGTACGCCGGCGCGAGCAGACCGTCCCGACCGCCCGGAGCCAGACCGCGAGGACCCCGGAGGAAACGACGTGACCACGACCGACACCGCCGCGCCACCGCGCCGCTCCTGGCTCGCACTGGCCGTGCTGCTGCTCGGCGTCTCGATGGCGCTCCTCGACACCACGATCGTCAACGTGGCACTGCCGACCATCCGGACCTCGCTCGATGCCTCCGAGGCCACGCTGTCCTGGATCGTCTCGGGCTACGCACTCGCCTATGGCCTCGCGCTCGAGGAGGCCCGCCGTCAGGACCTGGCGCACGACGGACGGTGAGCCACTCATCGCGATGCGGCCCGGCTCCTCCTTGAGCTTGAGCACGCCCTCGATGAGTCGTGCTGGCGGAGTTGCGCGGGTTGGACGCTGACGCCAGGGCTGTGGACGAAGTACTTATCCACATCTTTTGTCATCTTCTAGCATGTCGCACGAGTGTTCGACTAAAGTGGAGGGCGTCGGGCAGGGGGCCCGGCTCGCCGGGCGTTCGATCACGAGTCCGGCCGGTGGCGACACGTCAGGGGGTGGTCGTGATGGTGCTGGCGATGACGCCGGGCGACGGCCGTGCCCTGGACGGGTGCGCGCAGGACGGGACGCCGGACGGGCTCGCACCGGACGGGTTTGATGCGGTGCTGGCCGCCGCGCCCGCGGGTGCGGGGCTGGCCGGGCTACTGGAGTCCATCGCCTCGATCGGCCCGGAAGGCGTCCAGGGCGTGAAGTCGCTCGGCGACGGTGACCTGCTGGACCTGGCCGCGGGGTGGGCCCGGCTGATCGGGTGGGCGACAGCACAGCAGGCGGCGGTGGCTGGTGAGCTGGGCCGGCGTCGGGCGTGGTCGGTGGAGCACGCGCACGCCGCGGTCGAGCTCGGCGCCCGCCTGGGCGTGCCGGGGCCGGAGGCCGACCGGGTGATGGCCCGCGGGGCCGGGCTGGACCGCCACCGCGAGGTGGCGGCCGCCCTCGTCAGTGCCTCGATCGACACGGTGAAGGCCGACCTCTTGCTGACGGCCGGCAAGACGTTGACCCTCGAGCAGCGTCAGGCCGCGATCGCGGACGTGCTGCCCCTCGCCCCGGGGCAGTCCCGCCGGTGGGTGCGGGACAAGATGAACGAGCACGCCCGCCGCCACCAGACACCCGCCGAGCAGACCACCTCCGAGCAGGACGCTCGAGCGGTCTACCTGGACCAGGTCGACGGCGGGACGATGGCGTGGTTGTCGGCACACCTGCCCGCCACCGACGCAGCAGCCGTCTGGGCAACCCTCGACACCGCCGGGCGGGCGATCAGGCGTGCCGGGAAGGACCGCACGCTTGCCCAGGCCCGTGCGGACGCCCTGACCGCGATCCTGACCGGCCGCCTGATCGTGCCCACCGTCCCACGATGCGCCCCGCAAGAAACGCCGCCCCCGACCGGCGCTGCGGGCACGGCAGCGAGCACGACGGCGGAAACCTCGGCCGACGGTCCGGCGACGGTGCCCGGCTACGTCCCCGGCGTCCCGCGCACGACCGCACCCGCACCCGCTACAAGCGGGTGCCCCTCCCCGGGCTCCACCGCGGACGCCGACGCCGACGCCTGCTCTGGCGCGGGCGCAGGCTCCACCACGGACGCAGGTTCCACCACGGAGGCGGGGTGCCTGTGCGGAGGTTGCCTGTGCGGCGCCACCCGGATCACCGTCCTGCCCGTCCGCGCCCAGGTTCGCGTCACGGTCGCAGCCTCCACGCTCGCAGGCCGGGACGACGAGCCCGGCTTCCTGGACGGGTACGGACCGGTCGAGGCGGACACCGCCGCACTCCTCGCGACCGACGGGACCTGGCAGCGGCTCGTCACCGACCCGGTCACCGGGATCCTGACCGACCACTCCACCCACGCCTACGTCCCAGGCGTCGTGCTGCGTCAGGCTGTCGTGGAACGGGACGTGACGTGCCAGTTCCCGCAGTGCGATCGTCCGGCCAGAGCGGCGGACCTGGACCACATCACCCGGTTCGACCACGCCCTCGACCCGGCCACGCTCCCCAAGGACACCCCCGGACAGACCCGGGCCGCCAACCTGCAAGCGCTGTGCCGCAGGCACCACAACGCGAAGACCCACCACGGCTGGACCGCCATTCGCGACCCACACACCGGGGTCACCGTCTGGACCGCCCCCACCGGCCACACCTACCAGCGCCCGCCGACACAGGCCGGACGACCCGTAAGTCTGCGCGACCATGACCGCCGCCTTCTCGGCCGCCCGACCGCCGGCACGCAGCGGACGGCAGACCCCGGCCCGCGTCCATCCCCGGCGCCGGGCCAAGCCCAAGGCCCAGGCCCAGGCCCGGACCCGGGCCCGGGCAGCCTGAGCAGGCTCGAGCCTGGCGACCCACCGTTCTGACCGACGGTCATCAACGGGGAAACCTGGCCCGGACCCGCCGGCGTCCGGAGGTCAGCCCGCCAGTCCGGAGGTCAGCCCGCCAGGTACGACCAGCGGGGGGCCAACTCGGACCACGAGCCCACATCGGCCACGCGGCCCTCGTCGAGCACGACGACGCGGTCCGCGCGGGCCAGTGCCGCCCGCTTGGACGTCGCCCCGATGACCGTGGTGCCCCGCTCCCGCAGGCCGGCCCACAGCTCGATCTCCGTCGTCGCGTCCAGGGCGCTGGACACGTCGTCGGCGAGCAGCAGCTCGGTCTCCGCGGCGAGCGCCCGTGCGAGCGCGAGACGCTGCACCTGGCCGCCCGAGAGCCGCACGCCCCGGTGCCCGACCAGGGAACCCGGTCCACCTGCCTCCGCCACGTCCACGTGCAGGCGCGCGGCCACCATCGGGTCGTCGAACGGGCGGCCGTGGTCGAGGCTGACGTTGTCGGCGAAAGTACCCGACAGGACGCGCGGCACCTGCGCGACGTGCGCGACCTGCCCCGGGCGCAGGAAGCTCTGCGCGTCCACGATCTCGGTGCCGTTCCACCGGATGCTGCCCGTGTGCTCCAGCAGGCCCGCGAGCGCCGAGAGCAGGCTCGACTTGCCCGAGCCGACCTGCCCGAGGAGCAGCACCAGCTCGCCCCGGCGGACGGTGAGGTCGACGCCCTCGACGCCGATCGTGCCGTCGTCGTGCACCGCGGTGAGGTTCTCCAGGTCGAGCCGTTCGAGCGCGACCCGCGGACCCGGCCGCGGCTCGGGGGCGCGGCCCGCGACGAGGTCGACACCCTGGTCGAGCGTGACCAGGTCCGTCCCGCCGGCGAACCGGCTGGTCGCCTTCTGCCAGGCGCGGGTGCCGGGCGCCTCGGTCACGACCGAGCCCGCGACGACGCCGAACCATCCGAAGCCGGTGACGGCGTTGGCCACGAGCAGCGTCGTGGCAAGGTCCCACCGGTCGAGCAGCAGCATCGACCAGGTGGCGACGACGCCGAGGTTCACCATGACCGTGGGCACGCCGTCGAGGAACGCCTGGATGCGGTGCTCGAAGATCGCCGCGTCCACCCGGCCCGAGTCGACCTTGCGCAGGTGCGCGTGCACCTGCGGCGTGCGGGCGGCGAGCTTGACCGTGCGCGCCGAGTCGAGGGCCGACACGAGGAATCGGCCGAACCGGGCGCGCGCCGCGGAGGACTTCGTTGCCGAGCGACCTGCGATCGGCCGGCCGACGGCGGACGCCAGGGCCGAGACGACCATGACGGCGAGCAGCACGGCACCCGCCGTCCACGAGCCGCTCACCAGGGCTGTCACCCCGGCCACGATCAGGCCGTTGACGAAGTCCACCCAGCGGTCCGCATAGCGGACGAACCGGTCGGCGTCCATGGCGCGGGCCACGATCTCGCCGGGCGGTGTCGCCGGGAGGCGGCGCTGACGCGTCTGCCCGGCCATCACCGACATGCGGACGCGGAGCAGGACCTCGATCCACCATCGCGGGTACACGTAGATCGCCCGGGCAAGGATCAGCGGCCCGGCGGTGAGCACGACGGCGATCGCGACGAGGCGCCACGTGTCGACACCCAGGCCGGCCTTGAGGTCCGCCACCATCGAGCCCCAGAGGTACCCCGTGAACGCGCCCTGCGCGCCCACGAGGTTGAACACGAGGAAGAGCAGTCCGCCGAACAGGCCCCACCACGGCCGCACCAGGAGCGCGCCGACCACACCGCGGGCGAGGCTCGGCCCGTGGCTGGGCTCGGGCAGGTCGGGCGCCTCGCCGACGCGCCGCCGCGTCCCGACCGCGGTGGGCGGCGCCTCAGCACCCTCACCCTGCGCGGGGGCCGGCGGCTCCTGTGGGCTGTCGATCGAGCCCTGGTGCTCCTCGCCGGCCTCGAGCAGGTCGCGGAACGGCCCCGGCATGTTGGCCAGGAGCTCGCGCGGGCCGTCCTGGACCACACGGCCGTGGTCGAGAACCGCGACGTGCTCGGCACGCGCGATCGTGGAGAGCCGGTGCGCGACCAGGACGCCCGTGCGACCCGACAGCAGACGGTCGGACGCCGCGACGACGCGCGCCTCGGTGAGCGGGTCCATGCGCGCCGTCGCCTCGTCGAGGACAACCACCTGCACGTCCCGCACCAGCAGGCGCGCGAACGCGACGAGCTGCTCCTCGCCCGCGGACAGGCGGGTGCCGCCCGGGCCGAGAAGTGTCTCCAGACCGTCCGGCAGGCCGTCGACCCAGTCCTCCAGCCCGAGGTCGCGGACAGCGGACTCGACCGTCCCGGCCGGGACGTCGGCGAACAGCACGATGTTCTCGCGGAGCGACCCCGCGAGGATCTCGGTGCGCTGCGTCACGACGCCGACGGCGCCCCGCAGCAGCTCCAGGTCGAGGTCGCGGACGTCGGCACCGCCCAGGAGCACCGTCCCGGGCTCGGGCTCGACGGCGCGGGACAGGAGCGAGGCGAGCGTCGACTTGCCGGAGCCGGTCCTCCCGACGAGCGCGACCGTCTCCCCCGCGGGGATCCGCAGGTTCACGTCCCGCAGGGCGAACGTGCCCTCGGCGTACGAGAAGTGCAGGTCCCGCAGCTCGAGGTCGAGCGGCCCGTCCGGCAGGTCGCGGCCACCGACCGGCTCCGGCAGCACGGCCATCATCTGGCGCACGCGCACGACGGCGCCCACCCCCTCCTGGATGTCGGAGAGGTGGTGGATCAGGTTGTCGGTCTGGCCCACGAACATGGCCGTGACCAGGAACAGCGTCACAAGACGATCGATCGGCAGCCCGCCGGTGCTCGCGAACGCCACACCTGCCAGGACGGTCGCAGCCAGGAGCGCGTTGAGCACCAGACCGGTGTTGCGGAGCATCCGGGTCTCGACGCCCAGGACGCTCGCGAACTTCTCGTGGACCGACGCCGAGAGCTGGGCCAGCCGGCGGATCGCGAAGGGCTGCCCGAGGCTCGTCCTCAGGTCGTCGCGGGCCGCGACCGCCTCCTCGAACGCCGCGGCATGGTCCGTCCAGGCCGCCTCCTCGACGATCTTGCGGCGCGCGATCTCGGCGAGGTACGGGCGGGCGAGGAACACGGCCAGCGCACCGAGGGCCGGGAAGACCAACCAGGCCGGCCACCAGGTGACGCCCGCGATGATCCACATGGGCACGACGCCGACGACGGTGCGGCCCGCCCCCCAGAGCTGGCGGCGGACGAGCGTGCCGGTCGCGTGCGTGTCGTCGTCGACGCGGTCGAGGATCTCGCCGACGGCCTGCTCGTTGAGCTCCGCGAGCGGCTGGCGCATCGCGGCAGAGAGCAGGTCGCCGCGGAGGCGCCCCTCGGCACGGTCCACGACGCCGGCCCACAGGACCTGGCCCGTCGTGTCGGCGAGCGCCCCGCCCACGACGCAGAGCGCGAGCAGGCCGAGACCGACCACCGTGACCTGGGCGGCGAGCTGGCCGGCAGCCACGGTGCCGAGAGCGGCGCCGATCGAGCCGACGGCGAGCCCCACGAGCGCGACCACGCCGACGGGACTCTTCAGCCGGCGCCAGTCGACCTGGCGGGAGGGGTCACCGAGGTCCCGGTCCGGCGCAGGGGTGGGCGCGGCGGGCGCGGGCGGGGTGCGCGTCAGGGTGGCTTCACTCATCGTCCTTCGACGGTACGTGCCACCACTGACACAGAACGAGTTGTTTTCCCCAATGCGACGGAGCGTGCCTTCCACTTCGGAAGGCACGCTCCGACGTCGGGCAACGAACGATCAGAGCGCGGCGAGCGCCTCGTTCAACGTCGCCGACGGGCGCATCACGGTCGAGACCTTGGCCTCGTCGGGGCGGTAGTAGCCGCCGATGTCGACCGGCGAGCCCTGGACGGCGAGCAGCTCGGCCACGATGACCTGCTCGTTCGTCGCGAGCGCCTCGGCCAGCGGCTTGAAGGCGGCGGCGAGCTCGGCGTCGTCGGGCTGCGCGGCCAGCTCCTGCGCCCAGTACAGGGCGAGGTAGAAGTGCGAGCCGCGGTTGTCGATCGTGCCGAGCTTGCGGCCCGGGGATCGGTCTTCCTCGAGGAAGGTGCCGGTGGCACGGTCGAGGGTGTCGGCGAGGACCTGCGCACGGGCGTTGCCCGTGAACTTGGCGAGGTGCTCGAAGGACGCCGCGAGCGCGAAGAACTCGCCCAGGCTGTCCCAGCGCAGGTAGTTCTCCTCGACGAGCTGCTGCACGTGCTTCGGCGCGGAGCCGCCGGCGCCGGTCTCGAAGAGGCCGCCACCGTTCATGAGCGGCACGATCGAGAGCATCTTGGCCGACGTGCCGACCTCGAGGATCGGGAACAGGTCGGTGTTGTAGTCGCGCAGGACGTTGCCCGTGACGGAGATCGTGTCCTCGCCCCGGCGGATGCGCTCCAGCGAGTACGCGGTCGCGGCGGCCGGGTCCATGATCTCGAGCGTGAGGCCGTCGGTCTCCCCGGCGCTGCCGTCGGCCAGGTACTCGCGGACCTTGGCGATGAGGTTGGCGTCGTGGGCGCGCTTCTCGTCGAGCCAGAAGACGGCCGGCACCCCGGCGGCGCGGGCGCGCGTGACGGCGAGCTTCACCCAGTCGCGGATCGGGGCGTCCTTGGTCTGGCAGGCGCGCCAGAGGTCGCCGGCGTGCACGGAGTGCTCGAGGACGGCCTCGCCCGCGCTGTTCACGACCCGGACGGTGCCGTCGGCGGGTACCTCGAACGTCTTGTCGTGCGACCCGTACTCCTCGGCCGCCTTGGCCATGAGGCCGACGTTGGGGACCGAACCCATGGTGGCCGGGTCGAGGGCGCCGTTCGCGCGGCAGTCGTCGATCACGGTCTGGTAGATCCCGGCGTACGACGAGTCGGGGATGACGGCGATCGTGTCCGCCTCCTCGCCGTCGGGGCCCCACATGTGGCCGCCGCCGCGGATCATGGCCGGCATGGAGGCGTCGACGATGACGTCGGACGGTACGTGCAGGTTGGTGATGCCCTTGTCGGAGTTCACCATCGCCAGACGCGGGCCGTTCGCGAGCGCCTCGTCGAACGCGGCGCGGATCTCCGCACCGTTCTCCAGCGCGCCGAGCCCGGCGAGGATCGCGCCGAGGCCGTCGTTCGCGGACAGGCCGGCGGCCGCGAGCTGCTCGCCGTACGTGTCGAAGACCGGCTTGAAGTAGGCCTTCACGGCGTACCCGAACAGGATCGGGTCGGAGACCTTCATCATGGTCGCCTTGAGGTGGACCGAGAACAGCACGTCCTCGGCCTTGGCCCGCTCGACCTGCTCGGCGAAGAACGCCTGCAGCGCGGCGACGTCCATGTACGTGCCGTCGACGACCTCGCCCGCCAGCACCGGCAGCGACTCCTTGAGGACGGTCACGGTGCCGTCGGCGGCGACGTGCTCGATGCGCAGCGTGTCGTCCTGCTCCAGCACCACGGACTTCTCGTTCGAGAAGAAGTCGGCGTGACCCATGGTCGCGACGTTCGTCTTCGAGTCGGGCGCCCAGGCGCCCATGCGGTGCGGGTGCGCCTTCGCGTACGCCTTGACCGAGGCGGGGGCGCGGCGGTCCGAGTTGCCCTCGCGCAGCACCGGGTTCACCGCGGAGCCCTTGACGCGGTCGTAGCGGGCGCGGGTCTCGCGCTCCTCGTCCGTCTCGGGGGCCTCGGGGTAGTCCGGCAGGTCGTAGCCCTGGTCCTGCAGCTCCTTGATCGCGGCCTTCAGCTGCGGGATCGAGGCGGAGATGTTCGGCAGCTTGATGATGTTCGCCTCGGGCCGCGTCGCGAGCTCGCCGAGCTCGGCGAGGGCGTCGGCCTGCTGCTGCTCGGCCGTGAGCCGCTCCGGGAACTGCGCGATGATGCGGCCGGCGAGCGAGATGTCGCGCGTCTCGACGTCGACGCCGGCCGTGGCCGCGTACGCCGTCACGATCGGCAGGAACGAGTAGGTCGCCAGCAGCGGCGCCTCGTCCGTGTGGGTGTAGATGATCTTGGCCATGGGCTGTGCAGACTCCTGCCGGTTACGTGCGGGTATCTTGATATCAAGATACCTGATGCGGGCGGTGCGACCCGAATGCACCCCGGTGTCTGACGGGCGGCGGTCCGCCCCGGGCCTCAGAGGAGGCCGAGGGATCGGACCGCCTCGCGCTCCTCCAGGAGCTCGGCCACGGAGGCGTCGATGCGGGCGCGCGAGAAGTCGTCGATGTCCAGGTCCGGCACGATCTCCCAGCCCGAGCCCGACGACGTCACCGGGAACGACGACACGATGCCCTCGGGTACCCCGTACTCGCCGAGCGACCACACGCCGGCACTCGTCCAGTCGCCCTGCGGCGTGCCGCGCACCCAGTCGCGCACGTGCGAGATCGCCGCGTTCGCCGCCGACGCCGCCGACGACGCACCGCGCGCCTCGATGATCGCCGCCCCGCGCTTCGCGACCGTGGGGATGAAGTCGTTCTCGAGCCAGTCACGGTCCTCGGCGAGCGATGCCCCCGGCGTGCCGGCCACCTCCGCGTGGAAGATGTCCGGGTACTGCGACGCCGAGTGGTTGCCCCAGATGGTGACCCGGCGGACGTCGCCCACCCGTGCGTCGGCCCGTGCCGCGAGCTGCGACAGCGCGCGGTTGTGGTCCAGGCGCGTCATCGCGGTGAACCGCTCCGGCGGCACGTCGGGCGCGTTCGCGGTCGCGATGAGCGCGTTCGTGTTGGCCGGGTTGCCGACGACCAGCACCTTCACGTCGTCCGCCGCACCGCTGTTGATGGCCCGTCCCTGCGGGCCGAAGATGCTGCCGTTGGCCTCCAGGAGGTCCGCCCGCTCCATGCCCGGCCCGCGCGGGCGAGCGCCGACGAGGAGTGCGACGTTCGCGCCGTCGAACGCCTTCTTGGGGTCGTCGAAGATGTCGATGCCGGCCAGCGTAGGGAAGGCGCAGTCGTCGAGCTCCATGGCGGTGCCCTCGGCCGCGCCCACCGCCTGAGGGATCTCGAGGAGCCGCAGGCGTACAGGGACGTCCGCGCCGAGCATCTCTCCCGCAGCGATGCGGAAGAGCAGCGCGTACCCGATCTGGCCAGCGGCTCCGGTGACGGTGACATTCACGGGTTCAGTCATGGACCCACTGTTGCACCAGGTGGGCCGACATGCCCAGGCCGGCCCCGGCGTGCCTTGTTCTCTCCGTCACGGAGCCACGAGCTCGGCACCCCGGCCGCGCATCGAGCCGGTCACGTCGTAGCCCGGCACGATCATGCACGCGAGCATCCGGTCGCCGTCGCCCCACGACTGCTCGGTGGGCGGCGCTGCCCGGAGAGCGGTGTTCGGCTCCTCGTACGGCACGCCGGCGAAGTCCTCGAACGCCGGGATGCATCGTGACCAGGCCGTCTTCCAGTTCTCCGCCTCCCCCGGCCACGGGCCGTCCGGCAGCACGTCGACGAGCAACACCTCCGCGCCGTGGGGCTCGTCGCACGGGACGACCTCCACCGTGGACGACTCCTCCGGCACCGGGTACGACTCCACCTGCTCTGGCACGTAGCAGTCACCCGGGAGCAGGTCGAGCCAGTCGACCTCGAGGCTGTCGGCGCGTGCGTCCGGCCCCTGGCCGAGGGCGACGACGGCGGCCGCCGCGCCGGATGCTGCCAGCACCAGGGCACCGACGCACACCCCGACGACGACACGCCTCCGCGACCGCGGCCCGACGGGTGCCTCGATGCTCGTCACCGGCCGGTCCCGCGTGCGCTGCCGACGACGTCGTCGGCGGCCGACTCCAGGAAGCACCGGATCTTCGACTGGCCGTGGTACGACTCATACGCGTCGGGCATCGTGAACCAGTACGCAAAGCGCGACTCGGCCTGCGGGAGACCGACGAACGCCTCGAGCTCGGCGCCGCAGAAGTCCACGGCATTGGCCCGCATCGCGTCCTCGCCGGGGTACACGTCATCGATCTCGACTCCGACGAACTTCATGGCGTACACCTCGCCGCCGTGCGGCTGTGCGCAGTCGACCACCGGGACCGTCGTCACCTCGGCCGGCAGGTCGCCGACCAGGTAGCAGGACCCCAGCGCAACATCCCACACCGACCGGTCGCCCATGAGGGACTCGCGCTCCAGGAGCGGGCCAGCCTCCGGGTTCACTGTGACAGCTGGGGTGTCCGCGGGGTCCAGCCGGGCGGTGACCAGCGTCAGGGCGAGAGCGGCGCCGGCACCAGCGAGCGCGAGCCCAGCCGCACCCACGACGACTCCCGCGATCCCGAATGCCCGGGCCTGCGACCCGGCGTATGCCACCTCGGCGACGTCCCTCCGGCCGTCGGCCGCAGCGGCCCGCAGCGACGAGAGCCAGGCCGGGATCGCCAGCGCCCAGCAGAAGGGCATCGCGAGAACGGCCCAGGCCGTGCCGGTCGTCGGCGGCCGACCGTCTGCCGGCGGTGGGGGCAGCGGTGCAGGAGAGACCGCGTACGGGTCGGGCCTGTGGGTCTGCTCGGCCATCGTCACACCCCCGCCATGAGCTCGGTCGCATCGTCCTGCAGCGACCCTGTCACCGGCGCGGGCGGGACGAAGGTGCAGTAGATGAGGCGTACGTCCCCCGAGGACCCGATCGGCGGGTACCACGTCTGCACGAGACCGGACGAACGGCCGTCGGATCTCCCGAGAGCCGCCTCGAAGGCCGCGACGCAGTCCGGCTCGACCGCCGCGTGCAACGTCTCCTCGTCGGGCCACTCGCTCGGAGTCACGCTCCAGGCGTCGACCAGCTCGGCGACGTGCAGCTGATCGCACGGCACGACGTCGACGACGAGGAGGTCGGTGCCGAAGATGATGTCGCTCATCACGTCGCCCTCGGGGTCGGAGCACTCGCCGACCCGCAGGTCCGACGCGTGCACGCTGGTGGTCCGGGTCCCCTCGCGGACCGGTGCGCGCAGGGCACCCGGCTCCGGCAGAGGTGCGCCGAAGCCCGCCGGGCCCTGCTCGGCCGCCTCGGCCGCCGGACCGCTCGAGGCCGACCTCGCGACGGTCGCCGCGACGAGTCCGCCGGCGACGGCCAGCACCATGACCGCACCGGACCCGACGGCCGCGACGGCAAGACGCCGGGCCCGCCTCGATGCCTCAGCCGCCGCCTCCTCGTCACCCGCGCCCTGCACCTGCGCCGCCCTGTTCGCGGCGCGCGCCGCGGGGATCGCGAGCGGCCAGAAGAGCACGATGGCGGCGAGCACCAGGCCGACGGGGATCCTGACCGGGTCCATGTGCGGGGCCGTCGTCGGCGGCGGCTCTTCGGGGGTCATGCGGTCCTCGGTTCTGGGTGGATCGTTGCGCATTTGTACCAGACCGCACGGATCCTGTCGGACACTTCCTCGCGCGCACAGACGACTACACGTGTATATCTCTGCCATGGCTTCGAACCTCGTCACCGCCACCGACCTGCGGCACACGCTCACGCGCGTCCTCGACTCCGCGCAGGAGGAACCGGTCGGGATCACCAGCCGCGGCGCGGTGCGCGCCGTGCTGGTCTCGCCCGGCTTCTACGAGCGCGCCCTCGAGGCTCTCGACGAACGGCTCGAGCGGGACGACGACGGCTGCCCCTAGGCCCGCAGCCCGAGGGCAGCGGAGATCGTGTTGCGAAAAGGCAAAGCCGGAGCCCGAAACAGCCGCTCTCCTGGACCGAAAGGCGATAGCGTGCGGGTGTCACGTCTTCCGACGGGAATCGTCAGGTCATCTCCGCGTTCAGGTTCCGTCCAGGCGGGTGGTGGCAGGATGCTCCCGCCTGTCCGACACACACGAGTGTGCCGCCCCCGAAAGGAATCAGACCTCATGTCCCAGGAGTACGCCGTGACCGGCGGCGAGACCGACGTCGAGGAGTGGGAGCCGGGCATCTGGTCCCGCCTGCTCGCCGAGACCTTCGGCTCCTTCGTGCTCGTCCTCGGCATCGTCGGGACGAGCCTGTACAACATCGTCAACCAGGGCTCCATCCTCACGGTCGCCCTCGCGGGCGGTGTCGCGTGGATCGCGGCGTCTGCCGCCGTCGGACGCATCTCTGGCGGCCACTTCAACCCCGCGGTGTCCTTCGGCGCCGCGCTCGCCGGGCGCCTCGCCTGGCGCGACCTGGGGCCGTACGTGCTGGCGCAGCTCGTCGGCGCGGTGCTGTCCGCCGCCGTGCTGTTCGCGACGATCCCCCAGACGCTCGTCGACCTCACCCAGAAGGCCGACAAGTTCGACTTCTTCCAGGACACGGCGAACGGCTTCTCGATCAACTCGCCGATGTACACGTCCTCCGGCGGCGGCGCGCAGTTCGACCTGTTCCCGACGCTGCTCATCGAGGTCATCGTCACCGCGGTGTTCGTGGGCGTCGTGCTCGGCGTGAGCGACAAGCGGGCCAAGGTCACGTACGCGCCGGTCGTGACCGGCCTCCTCGTCACCGGGTTGACCATCGTCACGTGGATCGTCGACGGCGGCGCCTTCAACCCGGCCCGCTCGACCGCCGCCGCTCTCTTCTCGAACGACTGGTCGGCCAACGGCGTGGGCGGGCAGCTCTGGCTGTTCTGGGTCGCCCCGCTCATCGGTGCCGCGCTCGCCGCGCTGTTCTACCGCGCGTTCGCGTCCGAGCCGTACGAGTTCGAGGACGTCGAGGCCGGCCCGGTCGTCGCGACCGCCCCGGCGGACGACGACGAGGAGTGGACCGACATCGCGGCCACCGAGGCCGAGGCCGAGGAGAAGCCGCTGGTCACCGCCCAGTCGCTGCCCGCCGAGAAGGCGGAGGCCGTCGGGCCCGAGGCCGGCGTGCCCGAGGCCGGCGAGGAGCCGACGGCGGAGGCCGAGGGCAAGAAGAAGGCCTGAGGCACCTCGCTCCCGCAGGCGACGGCCCCGCACGGACCACGGTCCGGGCGGGGCCGTTTGCCGCCCGCAGGAGCGTCGGTGGTCGCTGCTATACATGAGCCATTGCGTGTGACGCTCGGCACATGAGCGGATCCGCAGATCGCAGCGTTTTCCGCCGACAGAACCAGGCAGGTGCCATGACCGACCCGTTCGCACCCCCTTCGCCCCAGGAGCCGCGAGGACCTCGCGAGACCCCGGAGCAGCCCACCGAGAAGGTCGACTACGAGCAGCCGACCACCCCGCTGCCCTACACCACCGGGTCCGCGCCCGAGACGCCGAGCACGTACCCGGCGGCGCCTCCACCGGCCGGCGCCTACGCGGCCGCCCAGTACCAGGCCACGCCCGCCGGCCCCACCGACGCGCGCGGCTGGGTCATCGCGGCCTTCCTGCTCTTCTGGCCGCTGGGCATCGCCGCGCTCTTCCCCTCCTTGCGGGCTTCCCGAGCGATCGGCGCGGGCGACCTGCGGACGGCGGCGGCCGAGGCCACGACGGCGAAGAAGCGCGGCATCATCGCGATCATCGTCTTCGCGGCGGCGTCCGTGCTCTCGATCCTCCTGTGGATCGTGGTCTTCGCCGCCCTGTACTCCCAGGTCGGCGACCTGGACGACGCGTTCTCCGGCTCGGACCCCTTCGCGTCCGAAGAGGCCGTCGATGACTTCACCGAGGAGGAGCCGGTCCTGACCGGGGACCCGGTGAGCCTCGAGGAGCTCGCCCTCGGCGACTGCCTCACCACCGTCCACAGCTTGATGGACCCTGAGACCGTGCGCGTTCCCTGTGACGAGTCGCACACCGGCGAGGTCTACGCGTCCTTCCCCGTGAGCAGCACGGATTTCGAGAACGAAGTCGCGATGGAGATCGCCATCAACGAGCGCTGCTACGACGAGTTCAGCACGTTCGTGGGGCTGGACTTCTACGACTCGGAGCTCGACTACTGGGTCGCCCCGGGCGCGACCTCGGGTGACGTCACCACCGTCGGGTGCATCGTCAGCACGACCCGGGGCGACACCATCAACGGCACCCTGCAGGGCGCCAACTACTGACCGCCGGTCGGGCGGGTCCGGGGCGAGGTCACGTGCCTCTCACCCGGACCCGCTACGATCGCGGCCCATGATCCTGGCCGTCGCGCTCGCGCCGACCTACGTCACGCCCGGCATGGTCCACCGCGCCGAGGGTACCTCCCTCCGCTGATCGAAGCCGTGACCGGCGTGCGCGTGGGGGGCGCGGAGGACCCGGTGCTCGCCGACCCGGACGAGCCGACGGCGGACACCGAGGGCAAGAAGAAGGCCTGAGCCACCTCGCTCCCGCCGGTCGACGGCCCC
>NZ_JAKGSG010000071.1 GCF_021568775.1 Antribacter soli
GGCCACCTGATGGTGGTCGGCTACGGCCCCGCCGGGCCGGAACGGTCCCGGCTCATCGCAACCGAGCTGCGCGACGCGCTCGACGCGACGACGGTGCAGGTCCACATCCAGGACGGGACGTGGCGGACCCGGGCCGGCCTGGCCGGCCCGTGGGGCGTGGCGACCGCCCTGCCGCGCCCGGCCGGCCCGGGCCTGCCAGACCTGGCGGCCACCAAGGACGAGCTCCGCACCTCGATGGCACCCCTGCCCTGGCCCGTGTTCGGCTCACCCAGCCCCGCGACCCTCGCCGGCCTGGAGAAGCTCTCGCCCGCGCTCCGCGCGGACGTCGCCCGCCGGACCCTGGACAACGTGGCCGCAGGCAACGACCCCGTCGCGCAGACGGAGCTCCTCGCGCACCTGGCCACCTCGGACCTGGTCACCCGCGACATCATCCTCGGCCACGCCCTGGACGGGACGGACACCGAGGCCCGCGTCAACGCGCTCGTGCAGACCTTCCGCAGCGCACCCGCCGAGAACCGGCAAGCGCTGGCGGCCCTGGCCGCAGCCGCCACCTACCTCGCGGCGTGGAACCCGCCCCATGTGCGCGAACTCCTCGCCCACGCGGACTCCCACAGCACCCTGGCGGGCCTGGTGTCGACGGCGGTCGACGCCGGAGTCAATCCCCACAAGCTCCGGTCGACGCTCCTTCGCGCGGTCAGCATCGAACTGGACGAGGCCGAACATGCGGGGACCGCGAACGACCGCACACGTCCCGACGTCCCGGGCACCTCCAAGGTTCAGCGCAAGCCCGCCGCACCGCCAGCGCCTGCCCGCCCCGCGCCGTCGGCTCGGAAGAGCGCGCCCGAACTCTGAAACCCATCGCGCGCTCCGCCCGACCGGCAGCCGGCGCGCACCTGACCTATGAGGCGCCCGCCACCAGGCGGAGCACGAGCACCAGGAGTCCCGCGATGACCACCACGATCCCCACGTCCACCAGCGTGGAAGGGCGCCTCGGCGCCGACCCGCACCTGCAGCACGCCGCCGACGGACGAGCATTCCTCAGGGTCCTGCTCCAGGCACAGCCAAAGCCCCGGCACCAGGCCGACGGATCCTTCGCCGAGGACCCGGGCATCGAGTGCACCCTCCTCGTCTTCGGCAAGGCGGCCCAGTGCCTGGCCCGCCGGTTCCGCTACGGCGACGTCGTCGTGGTCTCCGGCCACCTCTCGCAGAAGGACCCGGGAACGTTCGTCGCCCGCCGTGTCGGGCACGACGCCGCCCGCACCCACTACACGGTCACCCGGACCGGGGCCAAGCGCGCGGAGCGGACCCGACGACGTCGGACCGCCGCACCACCGGACAACACGCCCCCGCGCGTCGGCTCCGACGCCCGCTCGCGCGGCCCGATCGTTGCCGAGCCCATCCTGCCCGGTCGTCCGGTCCGGACCGCGTGAGAGGGGCCCGGCCATGACCGACGACCAGAACCGCAGCCCGGAGCCCGACCACGAGAGCCTTTTGGGCGCCTACTTCTCCCAGGCGTTCACCCTGCCCGCCGACGTCGCCGCGCTCGGCGAGGCGGACGACCTGGACGAGGACGACCTGGGCGACTTCCCGTTCCCCCTGCCAGAGCAGGAAACCCGCGGCGAACCGCCATTGCGGCCGATCAACCTCAACCTGCTCACCTCCACCGAGGCCGCCAACTACTGGCCCCAGCTCGACGGGTGGGTCGAGTGGCTGCGCCGCGACTACGGGCTCGGCATCACGATCATCCCGCCGCTGTGGCACCGGCACGCCGAGCTGCGCTGGGAGCTGTCCGCCCTGCACACCGCGTGGTTGGCCGCCTACGACCCCGAGGCGCATGCCGGCGCACCGATCACGTGGCATCGTGAGCTGGCCGAGGCCAAGCACCGGCTGCACGAGTGGGTCTCCCAGTCCGGAACCTCGCTGACCGAGGACCGCCCCACCCCGGTGACCCTCTGGCCGGGCGAGCCCGGCTTTGGCGCCGAGCAGACGTGGAAGGACGCCGGGCAGCCCACACCGATCGCCGACCGGGGCGCCGACTTCCGGGCCTGGATGGCCGAGGACGTCGCGCGGCGCCGCGCCGTCGAGGCACGCGTCAGCGCCGACCTGCGGGCACCCATGCTGGGCCGTCACTTGCTCCACCGGGACGCAGGCAGGGCCGAGTGATGTTCGACCACGACCCCGACCCCGCCCTTGGCCCCGGCCCCGACGGCCCTGACTTCGAGCGGCTGCTCGAGGAGGCCTACGGCAGCGACGAGCACGCCAAGGCCGCAGCCCGCGCCGACATCACCGCCATGTCCGACCACCAAGCCGTCGACGCCACCAGTGCGCACGAGACGATCGCGGGCCTGGTCTGGCGCACCCTTCGGGACTTGGGGATCCGCGGCGGGCGGATGCTCGTCATCGGGCAGGACGCCGAGGTGTTCGCGGGCCTGCCGGCAGGCGAACGCCGCCTGCCACCGGGGGACGCGAACGGGTTCAC
The DNA here is from genome assembly GCF_021568775.1 of Antribacter soli. Taxonomy (GTDB): domain Bacteria; phylum Actinomycetota; class Actinomycetes; order Actinomycetales; family Cellulomonadaceae; genus Antribacter; species Antribacter soli. Next base: position 2,480 of record NZ_JAKGSG010000071.1, read on the forward strand.
TGCCGCGATTCCGGACGCCGTCGCGCGCGAGGGGCACCCGCACGCCGGGCTCCCGCTGCGCCTGTTCGACGACGACGCACCCGACGAGTACGACGTCGTCATCGCCGTCCCCCCGCACCTCGACGTCTCCCTCCACCGACCCGGGGTCACCACAGCCCGGCGGGTCGCGCAGACCCTGATGATCCTCGGCTGCCTGGAGCACACCGAGCCCGGCGGATACCTCGTCGCCCTCGCGTCCCGGGAAGTCCTCGACGACCCCGACATTCAGGGGCGGATGCTCATCGCCGAACGCGGCGAGCTCGTCGGCGCGTTGCGCCTACCGGCCGGGTCCCTACGCCCGGGGCTGCCCGGGAACGACGCCTGCGTCGACCTGCTCATCCTGCGCCGCCCCCTGGTGCCCTCCAGCCCCATCACCCCATGCCAGTTCCTGCCGGTGTGGCCACTGCACATGGGCGACCAGGTAGTCCAGGTGAACCAGTACTGGCTGGCGAACCCGCAGCACGTCCTGGGCATCCTCGCGACCCGGCCCAACCCCTGGGGCAAGCCGGAGGTCACCGTGCATGCCAACCCCGAGCACCGCCTGCACACGAGCCTCGCGCGCGGGCTCGACGACGTCCTCGGCCACGCACACACCACCGGCCTGACCGCCGAGACCGGCGCGACGATCGATGCCCGCCTCCGCGACGCCCAACGGCACGACCCGAACACGCCGATCCCCTACACCCTCGTCGACCGGCACGACCTCGACGCCGTACGCCAACAGATCGCCCAGATCCGCGCCGAACGACGCCGCGAGAACCTCAACCCCGCCAAGCCCTCCCCCGAGCCACCGCCGCGAGCGCGCAAACCAAGCAACGAGAACCCTGGGCCGTCGCTGTAGCCCCGAACCCCCGCCTCGGCCTGTCCATCCCACCCCAGTACCGTGTCCCGCGTGTTCCTCGACGACGCCGATCCTGCGGTTCTGCGCATCCCCGCCTCAACGGAGCTGACCTTGGAGTTCGAGAAGGACTTTCCGTACGGTCCGGATGACCCGCACATCGCAGGCGTGCTCGTACGCGCGACGGGCAACCACGTCCGGATCGAGCAGCAGGTCATCCTCCTGGGGACAAGAGAGCTTCCCGACTTTCTCCGCGGCCTGTCCGACGATTTTCGTGGGTGGACCGGCGAACGCACGTGGCGCTCGCTCGAAGACGAGCTCCGGGTCACCGCGCGACATGATGGTCACGTCCACCTGCGCTGGGAACTGACACACCCCTACGGGGACGCGCCGTGGACATTCACCACGACCACCCGCCACGGCGCCGGCGAAGACATGCGCAGCCTCGCCGACGCCTTCGACGAGCTGCTCGATCCGCAGACGTAGCCGCCCCGACCTTCTCAACGACGCGTGCACCCTTCGTCGGCGCCAGCCTGCACTCGCTGTTTGCGGGCTGTCACCACGTCTCCCGCGGCGGACTCGTGCTCGGTTCGCGACCGTGGCTTCGGCGGCTCGTGCGTCCCTGGAGTGCGGGTCCGCACCGGTCGGTTGACCTTGGTCTCGAAGGAGGGAGCCGAGGTGATCACCCAGACGTGCCACCCGGGGCGCGCGTCACCTTGCCGTCTGAGGATGCTGCTGCCCTTGGGCTGGATGGGCCCGTTCAGGTGGCGCTTGCTCGCGCGTTGAGCGGACCCCGAACGCCGATGCGCTGCCCGGCGGGTGCAGGTACGAGCCGAAGTGGTGAGGGTGGCGCGGCGAGATCGAGGGCATCGAGGTGACGCTGGACCATCTGCGCTCCAAACGTGACCGAGCACCGCGCATTGGTGTGGCCGGGCCGGTCGCGCTGCCCACGCCCGCGGTCCGTGCCTAGGCCCGCCTCATGGGCGCTGGGCGCGTGGGCTGGCGGCACGACGGAGTGCAGCGGCCTTGACGAACAGGCTGGGTTGTCGGTTGGCCGCGAGCCGGTCCGCCCGCCCGTGGCACGCCGAGGGGCGATAGACGCAGTTTCGAGGTCGTTCAGTTCCCGTCTGCGCTTCGTGGTGTTGTTCGTTTGGTGGTTCGGAGGCGGGCGAGGTCGGCGAGGTGCTCGGTGATGAACCGTTCGTAGCCGTTGGTGGTGGGCTCGTAGAAGGTCTGGCGTGGCATGTCCTCGGGGAAGTAGTCGGCGCCGGAGAACCCGTCCTGGGTGTCTGGGTCGTACTGGTATCCCTTGCCGTAGCCGAGGTCCTTCATGAGCCGGGTGGGGGCGTTGAGGATGTGTGGGGGCGGCATCAGGGACCCGGTCCGCTTCGCAGCGTCGCGGGCGGTGTTGAACCCGCGGTACACCGCTATCGACTTGGGTGCCGTGGCGAGGTAGACGACCGCCTGCGCGATGGCGAGCTCGCCCTCGGGTGAGCCGAGGCGTTCGTAGACGTCCCAGGCTGCGAGGGTCTGCTGCACTGCTTGCGGGTCCGCGATGCCGATGTCCTCGTTCGCGAAGCGGACCAGTCGGCGTGCGATGTAGAGCGGGTCCTCGCCGCCGTCGAGCATGCGGGCCAGCCAGTACAGCGCAGCGTCCGGGTCGGAGCCGCGCATCGACTTGTGCAGCGCGGAGATGAGGTTGTAGTGCCCCTCCTGCGACTTGTCATAGATCGGGGCTCGCTTCTGGACGGCGTCGGCCAGCGCGGACGAGTCGATCGGTCCTGGCAGGGACTGCACCTGCTCGATCATGTTGAGCAGGTACCGGCCGTCGCCGTCGGCCATGGCGATGAGCGCCTGCCGGGCGTCGTCGTCCAGCGGCAGGGGCGCGCGCAGGACCTCCTGCGCCCGGCTGATGAGCGTGGTGAGGGCGTCGTCGTCGAGGCGTTTGAGGACGAGCACCTGGCAGCGCGAGAGCAGTGCCGCGTTCAGCTCGAAGCTGGGATTCTCCGTGGTCGCGCCGACGAGCACGATCGTGCCGTCCTCGACGTAGGGCAGGAACGAGTCCTGCTGGGCGCGGTTGAACCGGTGGATCTCGTCCACGAACAGGAGCGTGCCCTGGCCGATCTCCCGGCGCCGCTGCGCGGCCTGGAACACCTTCCGCAGGTCCGCGACCCCGGAGAACGTCGCGGAGAGCGGTTCGAACACGAGGTCGGTCCGCTCGGCGAACAGCCGTGCGATCGTCGTCTTGCCGCAGCCGGGCGGCCCCCACAGGACCATCGAGACCAGCCGGTGCGCCACGATCATCCGACCGATCGGCGCCTGCTGTGCGAGCAGGTGGTCCTGACCGACCACGTCCTCAAGAGTCTGCGGGCGTAGCCGGTCGGCCAACGGGCGCGACGCGTCGTCCATCTCGAACAGCGACGGTGACTGCGAGGTCATGCGGCCTTGTCCTTCCTGGGCAGACCGTCGACGACGAGTTCGTAGGACCCGTGCACCAGGTCCTCGACGAGGCGCTTGGTGATCCCCCGCCCGGGTCCGACGGACACCCAGTGCCGCTTGTCGAAGTACCGGCCCACGGTGATCGTCTCATGGTCACGACCCAGCGCTTCGCCATGGTCGGGGTCCACCTTCACCGTGATGATCTGCGCATCGGGATCGTCGTCGGTGACGACGAGGAAGACCTTCTCCGCGACCTTCCACACGTCCAGGTGCGGGGTGAACGGGCGCCCGTGGCTGACGCCCGCCAGCGAGCCGGCTGCGTCGCGCGCTGTCTGCTGGAGCTGCTCTCCTGGCAGGCTCACTGGTCTCCCCTTCCGAAGATGGCTGGGTCGACGGGCCGTCTCGCCCGAGGGAGCTTCTCCACGACGAGCAGGTAGGACTCGGTGACCAGTTCCTCTACGAGGCTCTGCCGCATCGAACCGCCGGGACGCAGGGTGATCCAGTGCTTCTTGTTCATGTGGTAACCCGGCGTGATGTCGTCGTGAGTCTCGCGGAGTGCCTTCGCGTCCTGCGGGTCGGCCTTGAGGATCACGACCGGCTCGCCGGTCACCTCGGTCATCAGCATGAAGACCTTGTCACGGACCTTGTAGACGTCCCAGTCCGGCCCGAACGGGTGCTCCAGGCCGGAGCCCGGCAGCTCATCGGCTCGCTCACGCGCGTACTTCTGCACGGCCTCGTCCTGCATCAGTCCTCCTCGGGTTCGCGTTCATCAGCAAGTGCGTACCATGGTACGCACTTGGACCGTGAGGAGGATGGGTGCGCAAGGGCAAGCCGAACGATCCGCTACGCAGAGAACGCATCCTGCGTGCGGCGCTTGAGGTCATCGGGTCGCAGGGGGTGCACGCGACCTCCTATCGCGGTGTCGCGGCGCGGGCGGGTGTGCCGCTCGGCTCGATGACGTACTACTTCCCGGATCTCGAGACCCTGATCGTGAGCGCGTTCGAGACACTTGGGGACGAGCTGGAACCGCGGTATACGGCCCCGCTGCGTGCCGCCCGTGACACTACCGACGCGGTCGAGGTGCTGGTCGCGGCCACCTGCGGTGCGACCAGCCCGAGCCGCGAGGACATCAGGCTGTACACGGAGATCTACCACTACGGGGCGCGCAGCCCTCGGGTCGCCGGGCTCTTGCGGGACTTCCAGGAGGCGGCACTCGTCATCCTGCGCGAGCAGTTCCCGGACGGCGCGGCCCGGGCCGTCGACGCGCTCATGTGGGGCTGGTGGACCTACCGCTCCTTCCATGACGCACCCCTGGACGAGGACGTGGTCCGCCGTGCGTACCGGTCCATCGTCGACGAGTTCGCCAGCTGACGACCCCCACCGCCACCGGGTGACATGTCGATCTCAACCCCGACGTGAGCCCCTCACGCCGCGCCCGCGGCCACCACGACACAGCACACAAGACGCGGACAGCGTCGGAAGGACACACCATGACTGCGACAGCTCCCGCCGCCCCGACGACACCTGGCGTGCGGTCCTGGTGGGGAATCCCGTACGCCACCGCCGAGCGATACCGTCGCCCGGTCGTCGCGGAGTTCGATCCGGACCGGCCCTACGACCGCAAGGGCGTCGCCGCCGTACAGCCCGACAGCGGTGACTGGCTCGAAGCGGACAGCGGGACGGGCGAGGACTGCCTGAACCTGAACGTGTGGGCTCCGGAGCAACCCCTCGGGACCGCGCTGCCGGTCGCCGTGTATATCCACGGCGGCGGGTTCGAATTCGGTGCGAACACGCAGATCACCTCGAACGTCGCAGGCCTCGCCGCATCGGGCCGCGTGGTGGGCGTGTCGATCAACTACCGGCTCGGAGCGCTCGGGGCGGTATCGCTCTCGCAGTACGGCGGGCGGCTCGCCGAGGCAAGCAACCTCTGCCTGCAGGATGTCATCGCGGCCCTGACCTGGATCCGGCGCAACATCGCGCGCTTCGGCGGCGACCCCGACAACGTCACCGTCTACGGCCACAGCGGCGGCGCTTACTCCACGTTCGGGCTGCTCGGTGCCCCCTCCGCGGACGGCCTGTACCGGCGTCTGGCCGGGTTCTCCGCCGGGCCCACTCGTCTCCAGCCGTCGTGGTGGGCCGAGGAGCTCGCGCACCGGTTCGTCACCGAGCTCGGCGTCGCGGGCGACCCTGAGAAGCTGATCGACCTCGACACGGCGTCTCTGGTGGCCGCACTGCACAAGGTCACACCGACCGACCTCGGCGCCCGTGGCGGAATGGACAGCACGAGCCTCGGCGTCGTCCTGGACACCGACCAGCCCGGCGCAGTCCTGCGGGCTCACCCCATGGACGTCCTCGCCTCGGGTGCGCACCGTGATGTCGATGTGCTGCTGAGCATGGCCAGCGACGACATGGGTTGGTGGGTGGCGAACGACCTCGACCGGTTCGACCCGGGCACCGTCGACGCAGTCGTCGACGAACTCGCCCGGTGGCGCATTCCCCGCTCCCGCGCGAAGCAGATCGTCAGGGCCTACGACCAGGAGGGCCGCACGCCCGCCGAGGTGCGGGCCGCGCTTCTGACGGACTACATCTTCGGGCTCCCCGCGGCCCGCGGCGCCCTGACGCATGCCGCCGCGGGCGGCAACGCCCATCTCCTCCTGGTCGGTCCCGCCGAGGGCGCCCCCGCGGTGCACGGCAGCGAGATGTACGCGCTGGTCGGCCAGGAACGGCCCGGCCGCAGCGCAGAACAAGCCGACCGTGACACCCGTATCCGCGACATCGTGCTCGACTTCACGACCGGCGAGCAGAGCTCTCTGTGGCCCGCCGTCACCGACCGCCCTACCTCGGAGAGCGTCGGAAACCCGCCCTTCGATGCCACCGCCCACTACCAGGCAGCCCTCGACCTGTGGGAGGGCATCGACCGCCCCTGACGGGCGTCGAGCAACCGCAACGGCAAGGAGTCCGCAATGAGCAACACGGAAGCAACCGCGCGGCCCGCACCGGCCACGATGCGAGCCGTGGTCGTCACCAGGCCCGGCGGCCCCGGACGCGCTGGAAGTCAAGGACATCCCGGTCCCCGCGCGTGAACCGGGCTGGGTACGGATCGCGGTGAAGGCGTTCGGCGTCAACGAGTCCGAAGTCAGCACCCGCAAGGGAGAGTCGGACCCGGAAGTCACCTACCCACGCGTCCCTGGCATCGAGGCAGTGGGCGTGGTCGACGAGGCAGACGCTGCCAGCGGCCTGCGGTCCGGTCAACAGGTAGCCACCATGATGGGCGGCATGGGCCGCACCTTCGACGGCTCGTACGCGCAGTACGTCACGGTCCCCGCGGCACAGGTTGTCCCCCTTCGAGACCACCCTGCCGTGGGACGTGGTCGCTGCCGGAGATGTTCCAGACCGCCTATGGATCGTTGACCACCGGGCTCGATCTGCGCGCCGGGCAGACCCTGCTGATCCGCGGCGGCACCTCCACGGTCGGGCTGAGCGCTGCGGCCACCATGGCCAAGGACATCGGCGCCACCGTCATCTCGACCACCCGCCATGCCGACCGCAAGGATGAGCTACGAGCCATCGGTGTCGACCACCCCATCGTGGACGACGGGACCATCCCCCAACAGGTCCGCAACCTCGCGCCGGGCGGCGTGGATGCCGCACTCGAGCTCGTGGGCTGCACCGTGCTGCCCGACACGCTCGGGTGCGTGCGCAGGCACGGCACCGTCTGCTTCACCGGCGCCCTCGCAGGCGGCTGGACCATCCCCGAATTCAGCCCGTTCATCCCTGGCGGGGTACGGCTGACCAGCTACGCGGGCGACGCCACAGATCTGCCTTCCCACGTGTTCCAGGAGCAGCTTCACGCCATCGCCGACGGCCGGCTGACGACCCCGATCGCGAAGACCTACCACAGCCTGGACCGCGTCCGCGACGCGCAGGCCGGCCTCGAAGCCGCCGCCACGCCAGGCAAGCACATCGTGCTGCTCGACGACCAGGACGGCCCGCAACGCCGACATCTGGCCAGGTGCAGATATGGCGCTCAAGGTCAAGCGCCGCACGACGATCGACGTCCTGTGTGGCGCGGTAATCGGCACGCCCACCGACCCACTGCAGGTCGTCGCTGGCCTGCCTATCGACGGGCGTCTACGGATCGTCGGCCGCACCGGCCCCGTATCCCCCCGCGCCCGCCGGGCCCTCACGCCGTGGCTGTCACCACCCACTCGGGACCACCCCTGGCCCCCACGGGTCCCGCGGGCAGCATTCGGGCGGTTCAACGCCGGCGGCGATGCGGTCGATCTGACCCTCGTCGATCCGCTGGTCGTGGAGGTCAGCGCCGACGCCGCCTGGAACGGAAGCAACTTCCGTCACCTGCTGCGCTTCGTCCGGGTACGTCCAGAGTTGAATCCAGTCGAGGTCTCGCCACCCTCGAACACCGCGTGAAATCCCTGGCCGGAGGCCCAGTCTGGTCGGCGCCTTTGGGCAAGAACAGCACCTCTTGCTGGTATGACTCAATGGTGTGTTAGATGCAACGGTGCGGACGGCGGCCGGGAGCGAGCTCCCCGGCGCCGCGCGCCTTGTGCTCGTCGACGGCCTGGGCCTGCTGAACCCGGTAAGCGGCGCCCGGCTCCTCGAGAGAGCCGGGCGCCACGTCACCAACCGTCGCGCCGGTCATGCCGGCGCGCTGCGGGCCGCGGTCAGCAGGTGTACTTGACCATCTTCATGTTCGCGATGTTGGTGATCTTCCGCCACATCGGGCTCGAGCTGGAGTTGGTGATGGACGTGAAACTACTGCCAGCCTCAAAAGAGACCGTGCAGTGGGGGTCGATGCGGTAGGCGTCGGTGTCGTAGTAGTAGTAGAACTCGGTCGTGCTGTGCCCGCCGAGCAGGAGGAAGTAGGAGTTGTAGGCCGAGTCGTTCCAGGTCGGGCTGCACGGCAGTACGTTGCCGTAGTACAGGGACGTAGTGGACCAGCACCAGTTGTTCGACACGAAGATGCCCTTGCCCGAGGCGTTCGTGAACACTCCGCCGCAGCCGCGGGTGGTGCACGTGCCGGCCGACGCCGACGTGGCCAGCGAAGTCCCGACCAGCAGGCCGCCGAGGATCGCCGCCGCTGCGATGCGGGCGGACCATTTCTTGAGCAGAGTCTTCTTGAGCATCGTTCCCCTTTGTCGAGTGCTCCATCAACAATGTGGCCCACTGCGAAGCGGTGGGCATAGCGGAAAAATACCCCTAGATCGTTTCACTGTCGACGATTAGCACCCAGAACAGCGAGATTCACCCATGACGAACTTCGGCTCCTGGACCATGGCCGCACGTGGAGGCACGCGGAACGAGCCTGCGATCATCCACATGTGAGTGGAGCGGGCGAGGAGTCACCGGTCGAGCGGCCTCTTCTCGAAGCACGTGGCCGACCGCAGGCGCCGCAGACAGCTCGGCATCGGCGCGCTCGTCGGGGCCAGTCTCGTCGCGGACGCGCACCGCCGGCATACCGCGATGGCCCCGCACGCCCGGCGCCCGCCTGCTGCGCCTGACCGGGAGACAACCATGACCGAGACCGCACCCACCAAGCCCGCCGTGCTGTTCGTCTGCGTGCACAACGCGGGCCGCTCGCAGATGGCCGCCGGGTTCCTCACCGCCCTGTCGAGCGGGGCAGTCGAGGTTCGCTCCGCTGGGTCGATGCCCGCCGAGCAGATCAACCCGGTCGCCGTGCAGGCGATGGCCGAGGTCGGCATCGACATCACCGCCGGACGCCCGAAGGCGCTCACCACCGACGCCGTGAGGGCGTCCGACGTCGTCGTCACGATGGGCTGCGGCGACACTGCCCGTACTTCCCCGGCAAGCGCTACGAGGACTGGGTCCTGGACGACCCCGCCGGTCAGGGCATCGACGCCGTCCGCCCGATCCGGGACGAGATCCGCTCACGCGTGGAGGCTCTCTTGGCCGAACTGCGCGTCCCAGCCGCGGAATAGCGACGGCGTCGGATAAGAGATCCCGCCAAGTGCCCGCCCAGACGCCGCGGTCGAGAGCGTCCGCCCGCCCGCGCATTGAGAGCCGCCGTCACGCCTGAAGAAACGCGGACCGCTGGGACGTCGCCAACGGGACCGCTGAGACGCTCGGGGGGCCGTCGAGGAATCGCGGGTCCCGTTCCAGGCGCCGGTAGACCGTGGACCGTCCCAGCCCGGTGATCTGCATGATCTGCTGGACGGACATCCCACGCTCCCGCATGGCACGCAGGTCACCGGGCGACCGCGGACCGTCCCGCCCGGGGGGATGTCCCATCGGTACGTCCCGTCCAGCCGCGTGGACTCTGGGACCCGGCCCGGGATGTCGCCCCAGTTCGTGTCGGCTCTTCGGGCGTCCCACGCTGTCCCGGGTCCGGTCTCCGGGACGTCCCGCCCGGCACCGCGTTCAGAGACGCACGCCGGTGAGCGGGCTTGGCCACGATCAGCTCGGCGAGGGTGTGCGTGGTGAGCAGCACCGAGACCGGCGCCA
>NZ_JAKGSG010000072.1 GCF_021568775.1 Antribacter soli
CCTTCTCGAGGCGGACCGGACGGACGCAGGGCGGTCAGTTCAGTGAGCAGCTCGTCCCGTTCAGGGTCACCCCGGTCGGGGTCGCGGCCGTCCCGTTCCCGTTGAAACCGAACGAGACCGAGCTGTGGTGGCCGATCGTGGAGTTCCACGCCGCCGCCGAGAAGGTCACCGCTGACCCGCTCTGCACGTGCGTGCTGTTCCACGCCTGCGCGACCGTCTCACCGTTCGCGAACTGCCAGTGCAGCTCCCAGCCGGCGACCGGGACCGCGGTCTCGTTGTGGATCACGACGTTCGCGGTGAAGCCGCCGGGCCACACGTTGGGCCGCGTGTAGTCGACCACGCAGGCCGCACCCGTCGTCGGGTCCGACGGCGAGGGCGTCGGCGTGGGAGTGGGAGTGGGGGTCGGCGTGGGAGTGGGGGTCGGCGTCGGCTCTCCGCCGCCCGTCCCGAAGATCACGTCGGAGCAGTTGTAGAACGCCTCGGCGCTGTCCGACCGCTGCCAGATCGAGTAGATGATGTGGCGCCCCGACTTGTTCGGGAGCGTCACGTCCCAGAAGTACTCGTCGCCCTCCGGGCCGCCGGAGCGCAGCGGCGGGTTGGTGATCTGGTTGAACGGCGCGGCCTCGAGGTCGCTCCATCGCAGCGGCTGGCTCGGGTCCCACCCGTCCCGGGTGACGTACTGGTACCAGGTGCCGGGGTGCTTGGCCCAGGCGTTGTACTGGAAGGTGACCGTCGCGCCGGGGCTGAGCTGCGTCGTCGGCCAGTCGGTGCCGCCGCGCCGGAAGGCGCTGAACTCCGCCTTGGGGCCGCACAGGTTGCCGTCGGGGATGATCTCCTGGTGGCGACCGCCGGCGTCGCTGATCAGGTTGCCGAACCAGTTGTAGAACGGGTAGTTCCCGTTCTCGGCGAGCGCCTGGACGCACGCGGGGTTGACCGGTTCGACGTTGCCGCCGGTGCCATGGTCGATGCCGTCGCGGTAGCACGCGTAGGTGCGCGTCGCGGGGAACGTGAGGCCGCCGTGGCCGTAGGCACGCGGCGGGTCGGGCTGCACGAGCACGATGGCCGCGGCCGCGAGCAGGACGAGGACCGCGGCGAACGCCACGGTCCTCGATCTCTGCCCGAAGCCGCGCAGGCTCTGGGCGAGGGTCATGTCGACTCCTTCGTCGTAGGGACTGGGCGTCCCGATCGTCCGGCGGCAGCCAGCCGGTTCCCAGGCTGCGTAACGATTAAGCCCAGGGAGGAATACAGGATGCCCCGGGCAACTTGACAGTGACGTGCCCCACGGATGCCTCGCATGACCACGACCGCCCCGCCCACCGGACGCCCCGGCGTCGGCCTGCGCTCGGAGCGCGGCCCGATCCTGGGCTCGCTCATGCTGGCCACCTCGCTGGTGGCGCTCGACGCGACGATCATCGCCACCGCCGCGAGCGTCATAGCCCGCGACCTCGGTCACTTCGAGCAGCTCCCCTGGCTGTTCTCGACGTACCTGCTCGCGCAGGCCGTGTCCGTGCCGATCTACGGCCGCCTCGCCGACGTGCTCGGCCGCAAGCGCATGATGCTCGCCGGGATCGCGCTGTTCCTCGTCGGCTCCGTGCTGTGCGGCCTCGCCTGGTCGATGCCGGCGCTCATCGTGGCCCGCGTGATCCAGGGCCTCGGTGCCGGCGCCGTGCTGCCGATGTCCATGACGATCACGTCCGACGTCTACACCCTCGAGGAGCGCGCCCGCACCCAGGGCTACCTCGCTTCCGTCTGGGCCGTCTCCTCCGTCGTCGGCCCGACACTCGGCGGCGTGTTCTCGGAGTTCGTGAGCTGGCGCTGGATCTTCTGGATCAACATCCCGCTGAGCCTCCTCGCCGCCGGGATGCTCTGGCGCAGCTTCCGCGAGCAGCCCCGCGAGACCGCGCGCGAACCCATCGACTACCTCGGCGCCGCTCTCCTGACCGGCGGCAGCACCCTGCTGATCCTCGGCCTCCTCGAGGGCGGCACCGCCTGGGCCTGGACCTCGGGCACATCCGTCGCCATCTTCGCCGGCGCCGTGGCGCTCCTCGCCGCCTTCACCGTCTCGGCCGGGCGCGTCAGCCATCCGATCTTCGACCTGCGGCTCCTGCGCCGACGCGTGATCGGCGCCTCGACCGCCGGCTCGCTCGTCATCGGCGTCGTCGTGATGGGCCTGTCCACCTACGTCCCGGTCTACGCCCAGAACGTCCTCGGCACCGGTCCCCTCGTCGCGGGCTTCGCGCTCGCAGCGCTCACCCTCGGCTGGCCGCTCACCGCGTCCCTCGCGGGTCGGGTGTACCTGCGCACCGGGTTCCGGCTCACGGGCCTCATGGGCTCCACGCTCGTGCTCACCGGCGCCGCGCTGACGCTCCTGCTCGGCTCCGGGTCCGAGGTGTGGCAGGTCGCGGCCGCCTGCTTCGTCATCGGCGCCGGCATGGGCCTGACCGCCGTCCCCACCCTCATCGCCGCACAGACCAGCGCCGGCTGGCACGAGCGCGGCGCCGTGACCGGCACCAACATGTTCGCCCGGTCGCTCGGGTCCGCTGTCGGGGTCGCGGTGTTCGGCGCCGTCGTCAACGCGAACACGGTCATCGCCGCCGACGGCACCCCGCAGGGCACCGGCCTGACCCACGCGATCCACCTCGTGTTCTGGGGCGTGCTCGCCTGCGCGGCTGCGCTGTTCGTCGCGGTGACGTTCATGCCGCGGGACCGCCCGGTCCGCACGGTCACCGCCTGACCGCGACGGCTCGGCCGGTCCCCGTCGGCCGGTCGGCGCACCCGGCGTGCGCATGCGGCGCCGGGACGGCGGCGGCGGTGCGGCGCGCCGACCGCGTCAGGCGCTGTCGCGCAGCGTCCGGCGCTCGTTCTCGATCGTGAGGAGCGTGGCGAACGCCGCCTGGTACGCCTCGAGGTCTGACGGGTCGAGCCGCTGCAGGCGGCTGCGCGCGTCCGCGATGCGGCGGGTCAGCCCCAGGTCGAGCACCCGGCGTACCAGCCCGGCGACGTAGGGCGCGATGGCGGCCTCGCGGTCCTCGGGCAGGGACCCGACGGCCAGCTCGCCCACGAGCGGCGTGACGGTCTCGGGCGCCTCCTCGAGCACGGCCTCGACCCAGGCCTGCCCGCCGATCGCGCGCCCCGTCACGGCCCCCCCGGCGGCACGGATCGCGGCGTGCACGGCCCGCCAGGCCGGCACCGCGAACGCGTCCTCGCCCAGCCCGTCGAACGCCTCGGGCACGTGCTGCGGGTACTGCAGCACGGCGACGAGCGCCAGGCGCTCGTCGCGTGCCACGGGGTCGCGCGGGTCGGGCGCCGGCACCACGCTGCCCAGTCCCTGGGGCTCCCGGGACGGCTCCGCAGCGAGTCGCCCGCCCGGCCCGCCCTGGTCCCCGCGAGCGCCGGGCGAGGCGGGCGCGCGAGGCGAGCGACCGCCGTCGGACGCCGTGGCGCCGCGGACCGGCGTGGACCCCGCCCGGGAGACCTCCCGGACCACCGCCCGCTCGTCCGTGCCGATCCAACCCGCCAGCAGGCGTGCGTACTCCGGGCGCAGCGCAGCGTCGCGGATGCCCGCGATGACGGGGGCCGCCGCGCGCAGCGCGCCGACCCGGCCCTCGGCGGTGTCGAGGTCGAACCCGGCGAGGGTCGTGCGCACGACGAACTCGAACAGCGGCACCCGGCCGTCGACGAGGGCGCGCACCGCCTCCGGCCCCTTCGCCATCCGCAGGTCGCACGGGTCCATGCCGTTCGGCTCGACGGCGACGAACGTCTGCGCGTAGAACCGCTGGTCCTCGCCGAAAGCGCGGACCGCCGCCTTCTGCCCGGCCGCGTCGCCGTCGAAGGTGAAGATGATCTCGCCGCCGACCGACTGTCCCGACGTCAGCTGCAGGCCGCCGCCCGCAGCCGTGTCGCCCAGCAGGCGCCGCACCACGCGGGCGTGGTCCGCGCCGAACGCCGTGCCGCACGTCGCGACCGCCGTCGTGACGCCGCTGAGGTGGGCGGCCATGACATCGGTGTATCCCTCGACGACGACGATCCGCCTCCCCTGGGCGATCTCGCGCTTCGCCAGGTCGATCCCGTACAGCACCTGGGACTTCTTGTAGAGGCTCGTCTCGGGGGTGTTCAGGTACTTCGGGCCCTGGTCCTCCTCGTACAGGCGGCGGGCGCCGAAGCCGATCACCGCGCCTGTGACGTCCCGGATGGGCCACACGACGCGGCCGCGGAACCGGTCGTAGATGCCGCGCTGCCCCTGGCTCATGAGGCCCGAGGCGACGAGCTCCGCCTGCGTGAACCCCCTGCCCTGCAGGTGCCGCTGCAGCGCGTCCCAGCCCGTCGGGGCATAGCCCACCCCGAACCGCTCCGCGTCCGCGCGGTCGAAGCTGCGCTCCGCGAGGAACGCGCGCGCGGCGCCCGCCCCCGGGCCCATGAGCTGCTCCGCGTAGAACTCGGCCGCCACCCGGTGCGCCTCGATCAGGCGCTGCCGCTTGCCCGGCTCCTCGCGCGGGCGCTGCGGGGTGCCGTTGTCCTCGTAGCGGAGCTGGACCCCGAACCGGCCGGCGAGGTACTCGACGGCCTCCGTGAAGCCCATCCCGTCGACCTTCATGACGAACGCGATGACGTCGCCGCCCTCGCCGCAGCCGAAGCAGTGGTACCGGCCCACGCTCGGGCGCACGTTGAAGCTCGGGCTGCGCTCGTCATGGAAGGGGCACAGGCCCACCAGCGCGCCCACGCCCGCGGGCTTGAGCGTGACGTGCGCGGACACCACCTCGTCGATCCGCGCGCGCTCGCGGACGGTGTCCACGTCCTCGCGTCGGATCAGACCTGCCACGTGGGTGAGTCTAGGCCGCCCGCGCCGGGCTGAGGGCGGGGCGGCCGACCGGTGTGGACCCGCCGGCGCCTGGCCCCGTCACGCCGGGGCCAGCGCCTCCAGCGACGCCGCGCAGCGGCGGGCGTACGCGGCCGGCGTGGCCCCGGTCGCCCGGGCGAAGTCCGTGCAGAAGTGCGCCTGGTCGTAGTAGCCCACCTCGGCGGCGAGCCCAGCCTGGTCGCGGCCCGGGTCCCGCGCCAGGAGCTCCGCCGCCAGGTGCACGCGGTTCCGCTGGAGCACCCACTTGGGCCCCACGCCCACCCAGTCGGCGAACAGCCGCTGCAGCGAGCGCGGCGTGACGCCCAGCGCGGCGGCGAGCGCCGCGACGGGCTCCCCCGGGCCCAGGGAGCGGAGCACGGCGAAGGCCTCGGTGACGCGGCCGAGAGTCGCGGCGGCGGCCGACGTCCGGTTCCGCTCGGCGGCGGCCCGCAGCAGCGGCGTCAGGTGTCCGACGGCGGACTCCGCCCGGCCGGCCACCGCCTCGGTGACGGCGACGCGCGAGGCGGGCTCCGCCGTCGGGCCGAGGAACCGCGCGGCGGGGAGGATCAGGCCGGGGCGGCCCGCGTCCGGGAGACCCGCGAGAATACGCAAGGCGCCGGGCCGGAGCTTGGTGCCCACGACCCCGCCGGTTCCTGCGAGGGTGCGCTCGAACAGGCCTGGCGGCATGGCGTGCGCGGCGAAGACGTCGGCCTCCGCGACGACGTTGCCGCACGGGTGCGGTACGACGACCTGGGTGAAGGCGACGCCCGGCGCGAGGTCCCAGGTGATGACCCAGTGCCACTCGACGAGGTCGGCGAGGTCGGCTGCGGGCGGCAGCCGCATGAGCGTGAACCCGCGGTGCGCCGCGGCCGGGTCGACGATGCCGAGCGTTGGCCGCGTCGGCGCTGCTTCGAACACGCGTCGCATTCTTCCAAGACCTGCACCGCGGCGCGAGGCCAGCATGGGAGGCATGAGAATGTCACCCCTTCACCCCAACATCACGGTCACGGGAGCCCGGGAGGCGATCGCGTTCTACGAGGCGGCGTTCGGTGCCGAGCTCGTCGACGCGGTCACGGCCGGGGACGCGATCATCCACTCCGACCTCGTGCTGCGCTCCCCCGCCGGGGAGTCCACCTTCACCGTCGCCGAGGCGTTCCCGCCGGACTCCGTGGCGCCCGACGGCGGAGCCACCCACGCGAGCTTCACGGTCCCGGTCGAGGACACCGACGCGGCGTACGCCCGGGCGATCGAGGCGGGCGCGACGAGCGTGACGGAGCCTGGGGACTGGTTCGAGGGGTTCCGGCAGGCGGCGGTGCGCTGCCCGTTCGGGCACCGCTGGTTCCTCGTCACGGTCGCGGACTCCGTGACGGCCGCCGACGTCCAGCGGGCGAGCGACGCGTGGATGGCCGACCAGTCCTGACGCGCGCCTCCCGCGAGGGTCCAGGCAAACCGAGGTCGGCGGAAGCCAAGAAGTCCTGACGCGCGCCTCCCGCGAGGGTCCAGGCAAACCGAGGTCGGCGGAAGCCAAGAAGTCCTGACGACGTCCAGGGTCCGCTTCGAGAAGGCGATCAGGTATCGCTTCGGCCGTGATAGCGATACCCGATCGCCTTCTCGAAGCGGACCGGCGCCGGCCGACGTCGGCGGAAGCCAGAAAGTCCTGGCGCCGGTGAGCCGGAGTTTGTCCGTGTGCGGCGCTTCGCTACCCTTTGACCGGTTAGACGTCGTCCGAACGATCGAGGAAGCACCATGGGACTCCTGTCCGGAATCAAGTTCCGCAAGCGCATGTCGTTCGGCCCGGTGAAGTTCAACTTCACGCAGCGGGGGTTGTCGTCGTGGAGCCTCAAGGTCGGCCCGTGGTCCTGGAACTCCCGGACCAAGAAGCACAGCGTCGACCTGCCCGGTGCGTTCAGCTGGCAACAGAAGTAGCCGGATGAGGGAGCCTCGCGAGGACCCGGCCGGGCCGGTCGAGCCGGCCGGGCCGGCCGGGCCGGTCGAGCGCATCGCGGTCATCTCGGACGTCCACGGCAACCTGACCGCGCTGGAAGCCGTGCTGGCCGACATCGCGTCCCGCGGGATCACGCGGATCCTCAACCTCGGCGACAACGCGGGCAAGGGCCCGCGCGGCAGCGCCGTCGTCGACCGGTGCGCCGAGGTGTGCGAGGTGAACATCCGCGGCAACTGGGACGACTTCCTCCCGGCCATCAAGGACGACGAGAGCGCCGGCATGGTGTGGTGGCGCGACGAGCTGCGGCCCGACCAGCGGGAGTGGCTCGCCGCGCTGCCCGAGAGCCACGACCTGCTGCTCAGCGGCCGGCGCATCCGGCTGTTCCACGCCTCGGCGACGAGCGTGCACACCCGGGTCCACTTCCACCACACCGGCGCGGAGTTCGACGGCATGTTCGCCGCGACGCCGATGACCGGGCCCGGCCCCGAGCCCACGGTCGTGGGCTACGGCGACATCCACGACACCTACGTCGAGGTGCGCGACGGCCGCACGCTGTTCAACGCCGGCAGCGTCGGCAACCCGCTCGACGAGCCCGTCCCGGTGTACGCGATCCTCGAGGGCGTGCCGGGGCCGGCGGAGCCCGGCCCGTTCGGCCTGGGGTTCGTGCGCGTGCCCTACGACGTCGATACGGAGGTCGCCGTGGCGCACGAGCTTGGCATGCCGGAGGCCCTCCCGTGGGAGGTCGAGCTGCGCACGGCGGTGTACCGGGGGCGGCAGCCCCGCGACTGACCCGGCGGGGCCCCGCGAGCAGGCAGGCGCGTGGCCGGAGCACACGATCCGCGTGGCTAGAGTGAGGTCGTGCACGAGGACTACACCGCGGCGGACGCCGAGCGCTGGGTGCCGGAGCCGCCCAAGTCCAGCGCTCGCACGCCGTTCGAGCGGGACCGCGCCCGTGTGGTCCACTCCTCGGCCCTGCGCCGGCTCGGCGCGAAGACGCAGGTCCTCGGCCCGGGCAGCGACGACTTCGTCCGTACCCGGCTGACCCACTCCCTCGAGGTGGCCCAGGTGGGCCGCGAGATGGGGCGGTCCCTCGGCTGCGACCCGGACGTGGTGGACGCGGCCTGCCTCACCCACGACCTCGGCCATCCCCCGTTCGGCCACAACGGGGAGTCCGCGCTGGCGGACCTCGCCTCCGGCATCGGGGGCTTCGAGGGCAACGCGCAGACGCTGCGCCTGCTGACCCGCCTGGAGCCGAAGGTCTTCGCAGACGACGGCACGCCCGTCGGACTGAACCTCAGCCGCGCGAGCCTCGACGCGAGCGTCAAGTACCCGTGGGCGTTCGGCGCGGGCCCCGCCCGGCCGGACGGCCTGCCCACGCACAAGTTCGGCGTCTACGACGACGACCTGCCGGTCTTCACCTGGCTCCGCGAGGGCGCACCCGACGGCGTCAAGTGCCTCGAGGCGCAGGTCATGGACCTGGCTGACGACATCAGCTACTCGGTGCACGACGTCGAGGACGGCGTGGTCGGCGGCCGCCTCGACCTCGCCCGCATGGACGACGCCGAGGAGCGCGCCCGCGTCGTCGAGTACGTGCGCGCCTGGTACGGCTCGTGGAACGACGCCGACGCGCTCGACGCCGCCATCTGCCGGCTCAAGGGCACGGGCTACCTCGTCACCGAGTTCGACGGGTCGCGACGGGCGCTCGCCGCGCTGAAGGACGCGACGAGCCAGCTCATCGGGCGCTTCATCGGCGACGCGCTGGCGGCGACGCGCGCCGAGTACGGGGACGGTCCGCTGACCCGGTACTCCGCGCGCCTCGTGGTGCCCGAGGAGACGAGCGCGGAGATCCTCGCCCTCAAGGGCATCGCGGTCGCCTATGTCATGGCGCCGCGCGAGCGCGAGCCGCTGTACCTGCGCCAGCGCGAGATGCTCGCCGAGCTGGTGAAGGTCCTCGCGGACCGCGCCCCGCTCGCGCTGGAGCCGCCGTTCGCGGCGGACTGGACGGCCGCCCCGGACGACGCGGCACGCCTTCGCGTCGTGGTCGACCAGGTCGCCTCGCTCACCGACGTGTCGGCGATGCAGCTCCACGCCCGCCTCGTCCGCCCGGGGGTCTGAGGCCCGCCCGA
>NZ_JAKGSG010000073.1 GCF_021568775.1 Antribacter soli
AAATGCGTGAAGGCCCGCACCGGGGGGTGCGGGCCTTCACGTGAAGGGTGTTCGGCGGCGTCCTACTCTCCCACCCCGTCACCAGGGCAGTACCATCGGCGCTGAAGGGCTGAGCTTCCGGGTTCGGAATGGGACCGGGCGTTTCCCCTTCGCCATGACCGCCGTAACAGTATCGAGTTGTTGGGTTGGTTCCCCCGTTTGCCACCCCGGGCCCCGGGTCTCGGGGTGGGTGGTGTGCTCTGGTCAGGAGCGGTGGGGGTGGTTGCCCGTTACTCGGGAACCGCACAGTGGACGCGTCACATCAGATTTTGGGTGTGTTGTGAAGTTGTCGGCTGATTAGTACCGGTCAGCTCCACGGGTCTTTCGTCCCCGTTTCCACGTCCGGCCTATCGACCCAGTAGTCTGCTGGGTGCCTTCCAGGAACTAGTCCTGTGGAAACCTCATCTTGAAGCAGGCTTCCCGCTTAGATGCTTTCAGCGGTTATCCCTTCCGAACGTAGCCAACCAGCCGTGCTCCTGGCGGAACAACTGGCACACCAGAGGTTCGTCCGTCCCGGTCCTCTCGTACTAGGGACAGCCCTTCTCAAGTTTCCTGCGCGCGCAGCGGATAGGGACCGAACTGTCTCACGACGTTCTAAACCCAGCTCGCGTACCGCTTTAATGGGCGAACAGCCCAACCCTTGGGACCTACTCCAGCCCCAGGATGCGACGAGCCGACATCGAGGTGCCAAACCATGCCGTCGATATGGACTCTTGGGCAAGATCAGCCTGTTATCCCCGGGGTACCTTTTATCCGTTGAGCGACGGCGCTTCCACAAGCCACCGCCGGATCACTAGTTCCGACTTTCGTCCCTGCTCGACCTGTCGGTCTCACAGTCAAGCTCCCTTGTGCACTTGCACTCGACACCTGATTGCCAACCAGGCTGAGGGAACCTTTGAGCGCCTCCGTTACATTTTGGGAGGCAACCGCCCCAGTTAAACTACCCACCAGGCACTGTCCCTGGTCCGGATCACGGACCGAGGTTAGATGTCCGAAGCGGTCAGAGTGGTATTTCAACGTCGACTCCACGGACACTGGCGTGCCCGCTTCACGGTCTCCCACCTATCCTACACAAACCGCACCGAACACCAATACCAAGCTATAGTAAAGGTCCCGGGGTCTTTCCGTCCTGCTGCGCGTAACGAGCATCTTTACTCGTAGTGCAATTTCGCCGAGTTCGCGGTTGAGACAGCGGAGAAGTCGTTACGCCATTCGTGCAGGTCGGAACTTACCCGACAAGGAATTTCGCTACCTTAGGATGGTTATAGTTACCACCGCCGTTTACTGGGGCTTAAATTCTGGGCTTCGCCGAAGCTGACCCGTCCTCTTAACCTTCCAGCACCGGGCAGGCGTCAGTCCGTATACATCGTCTTGCGACTTCGCACGGACCTGTGTTTTTAGTAAACAGTCGCTTCTCCCTGGTCTCTGCGGCCCTCCCCGCTTCCCACCGCTAGGGTGTTGACGGTTCAGGCCCCCCTTCTCCCGAAGTTACGGGGGCATTTTGCCGAGTTCCTTAACCACGATTCGCTCGATCGCCTTAGTATTCTCTACCTGACCACCTGAGTCGGTTTGGGGTACGGGCGGCTAGTACCTCGCGTCGAGGCTTTTCTTGGCAGCAGAGGATCACCCGTTTCCCGCATGTGCGGTCACTATCAGCTCTCACCCTGGTGTCCCACGGATTTGCCTATGGGACGGGCTACGGCCTTGGACGTGGACTACCATCGCCACGCCGGGCTACCTTCCTGCGTCACCCCTGTTAATACGCTTACCTACTACCGGTTCGGGTCCCACGCCGCCGGCCACGATGCAGTCCGAAGACTGCGGTGTGGCCCTTGGGGTGGTTAGCATCACCGGGCTCGGTATGGGCGGTACTTCGCCGGTAGGAGAATATCAACTCCTTGTCCATCGACTACGCCTGTCGGCCTCGCCTTAGGTCCCGACTTACCCAGGGCGGATGAACCTGGCCCTGGAACCCTTGGTCATTCGGCGGACGGGATTCACACCCGTCATTCGCTACTCATGCCTGCATTCTCACTCGTGTGGGCTCCACCACTGGGTCACCCCGCAGCTTCACTGCCCACACGACGCTCCCCTACCCACCCACACGCCTGAACCCCGAAGGGCTGAGCAATAGTGTGAGTGCCACGGCTTCGGTGGTGTGCTTGAGCCCCGCTACATTGTCGGCGCGGAATCACTTGACCAGTGAGCTATTACGCACTCTTTCAAGGGTGGCTGCTTCTAAGCCAACCTCCTGGTTGTCTGTGCAACTCCACATCCTTTCCCACTGAGCACACGCTTTGGGACCTTAGCCGATGATCTGGGCTGTTTCCCTCTCGACCACGGAGCTTATCCCCCGCGGTCTCACTGCCACGCTCTAACTTACCGGCATTCGGAGTTTGGCTGACATCAGTAACCTTGTAGGGCCCATCCGCCATCCAGTAGCTCTACCTCCGGCAAGAAACACGTGACGCTGCACCTAAATGCATTTCGGGGAGAACCAGCTATCACGAAGTTTGATTGGCCTTTCACCCCTAACCACAGGTCATCCCCCAGGTTTTCAACCCTGGTGGGTTCGGTCCTCCACGCCGTCTTACCGGCGCTTCAACCTGCCCATGGCTAGATCACTTCGCTTCGGGTCTAGACCCGGCGACTGAGGCGCCCTGTTCGGACTCGCTTTCGCTACGGCTACCCCACACGGGTTAACCTCGCCACCGAGCACTAACTCGCAGGCTCATTCTTCAAAAGGCACGCCGTCACCCCAGCTAGGGAGGCTCCGACGGATTGTAGGCACACGGTTTCAGGTACTATTTCACTCCCCTCCCGGGGTACTTTTCACCTTTCCCTCACGGTACTAGTCCGCTATCGGTCACTAGGTAGTATTTAGGCTTAGCAAGTGGTCTTGCCAGATTCACACGGGATTTCTCGGGCCCCGTGCTACTTGGGATCCCCTCCAGGAGGCCACACCATTTCGTCTACAGGACTTACACCCTCTACGGTCCGGTTTTCAACCCGGTTCGACTATGACGTGGCTTTCTCACTCCTCGAAGCCCTGTCAGAGACTTCAAGAGGGTCCCACAACCCCGTACACGCAACGCCTGACAGCTTGACACGCGCACGGTTTGGCCTGATCCGCTTTCGCTCGCCACTACTCACGGAATATCTCTTCCTGCCGGTACTGAGATGTTTCACTTCCCGGCGTTCCCTCCACACACCCTATATATTCAGGTGCAGGTAACACGACATGACTCGTGCTGGGTTCCCCCATTCGGAAACCCTCGGATCACAGCTCGCTAGCCAGCTCCCCGAGGCTTATCGCAGGCTACAACGTCCTTCTTCGGCTCCTAGTGCCAAGGCATCCACCCTGTGCCCTTACAAACTTCAACAACACAAAAAATTCTTCGCAGAGATCAGAAGAACCAGGCACCAACCCACCCGGTGCGCCCACACGGAGCGAACCCGGCAAGGGGACCTGGCACATCGATCATCAGTAAGAGATGCTCGCGTCCACTGTGCAGTTCTCAAGCTACGGACGAACCCACCCGGTCACCACCGCCAACCCGCACCACCCCAACGGGGTAGGCCGGCGGTCCGGTGGAACCGCGATGACCCGTACTGAAACACCAACCACCAACGTGGCCGGTTGCCTCAGGACCCAACAGTGTGCTCAGCAAACCCACCCCACCAGCCCGGCACGTTCCACCACCCGCCCCCCACCAGGGAGGACGAAGCAGGTACTGATGCCGGCACCAGGCCAGGCGAGCTCTTCGTCAATGTTCCACCCATGAGCAACCACCCGGTACGCGAACGGCACCGGCCTGGCCTCTGCCTGCTGTACGCAGGAGATGAGCTCCTTAGAAAGGAGGTGATCCAGCCGCACCTTCCGGTACGGCTACCTTGTTACGACTTAGTCCCAATCGCCAGTCCCACCTTCGACCACTCCCCCCGGAAAACCGGTTGGGCCATGGGCTTCGGGTGTTACCAACTTTCGTGACTTGACGGGCGGTGTGTACAAGGCCCGGGAACGTATTCACCGCAGCGTTGCTGATCTGCGATTACTAGCGACTCCGACTTCACGGGGTCGAGTTGCAGACCCCGATCCGAACTGAGACCGGCTTTTAGGGATTCGCTCCACCTCACGGTATCGCAGCCCTCTGTACCGGCCATTGTAGCATGCGTGAAGCCCAAGACATAAGGGGCATGATGATTTGACGTCATCCCCACCTTCCTCCGAGTTGACCCCGGCAGTCTCCCATGAGTCCCCGGCATAACCCGCTGGCAACATGGGACGAGGGTTGCGCTCGTTGCGGGACTTAACCCAACATCTCACGACACGAGCTGACGACAACCATGCACCACCTGTGCACCGACCTTGCGGGGCACCCATCTCTGAGTGTTTCCGGTGCATGTCAAGCCTTGGTAAGGTTCTTCGCGTTGCATCGAATTAATCCGCATGCTCCGCCGCTTGTGCGGGCCCCCGTCAATTCCTTTGAGTTTTAGCCTTGCGGCCGTACTCCCCAGGCGGGGCACTTAATGCGTTAGCTGCGGCACAGAAACAGTGGAACTGTCCCCACACCTAGTGCCCAACGTTTACGGCATGGACTACCAGGGTATCTAATCCTGTTCGCTCCCCATGCTTTCGCTCCTCAGCGTCAGTTGCGGCCCAGAGACCTGCCTTCGCCATCGGTGTTCCTCCTGATATCTGCGCATTCCACCGCTACACCAGGAATTCCAGTCTCCCCTACCGCACTCTAGTCTGCCCGTACCCGATGCAAGCTCGAGGTTGAGCCTCGAGTTTTCACACCAGACGCGACAGACCGCCTACGAGCTCTTTACGCCCAATAATTCCGGACAACGCTTGCGCCCTACGTATTACCGCGGCTGCTGGCACGTAGTTAGCCGGCGCTTCTTCTGCAGGTACCGTCACTTGCGCTTCTTCCCTGCTGAAAGAGGTTTACAACCCGAAGGCCGTCGTCCCTCACGCGGCGTCGCTGCATCAGGCTTTCGCCCATTGTGCAATATTCCCCACTGCTGCCTCCCGTAGGAGTCTGGGCCGTGTCTCAGTCCCAGTGTGGCCGGTCGCCCTCTCAGGCCGGCTACCCGTCGTCGCCTTGGTAGGCCATCACCCCACCAACAAGCTGATAGGCCGCGAGCCCATCCCCCACCGAAAAACTTTCCACACCACCCCATGCAGGGCAATGTCATATCCGGTATTAGACCTCGTTTCCAAGGCTTATCCCGAAGTGGAGGGCAGGTTGCTCACGTGTTACTCACCCGTTCGCCACTGATCCACCCCGAAGGGCTTCACCGTTCGACTTGCATGTGTTAAGCACGCCGCCAGCGTTCGTCCTGAGCCAGGATCAAACTCTCCGTAAAAGTATGCACGCCACCCAGACCAAAGCCCAGGTAACAACCATACGAAGCGAACCCCAAAAGGTTCAGATTAACTGGCACAGACCGAGCATGGCTCAGTCCGTCATCCAAAGGAATCCTCAACCAGCACAACCAGAAACCAGCCACAAAGCCAGCCCCCAGCCGCACCAGCCAAACGAGGACAAAAATTTGGCATTGACTATCAAGCACACTGTTGAGTTCTCAAACAACCGACGCACACCGTCA
>NZ_JAKGSG010000074.1 GCF_021568775.1 Antribacter soli
CGGGGGCCCCGCGCCGTGCTCGGCCTCATGCCGCTCGCGCGAGCACCACGGAGTTGACGACGTTCTCGGTCGGGTGGGCGATCTCCAGCACGTCGAACCCCTGGAGCGCGCCGGTGTCGACCGGTGGGTACAGCAGGGTGCGCAGGCCGCGGGCGGTACGCGCGAGGAGGAGCGTGCCGGGGCGCATCGTCGACCGCACCTTGGCGGCGATCTCGGCCTTCTCTGCGGGCGTCGCTCCGACGAGGGCGGCGAGAAAGACGAGGTCGTGCCCCGCCAGGTCCGTGTCGCGTGCGTCCGCCGTCTCGAAGCGCACGTGAGGTGCTCCCAGGGCCAGCGCGACGCTCTCGGCGAGCGACGTCGCGGACGGGTCGCTGTCGACGCCCGTGACCGGCACCGACAGCGCGGACGCCCAGGCGAGCGCCGTGAGCGGCAGCGGGCCGCTGCCCAGCACCGCCACCGAGCGCACGGGCGCCGTTGCGTGCCGATTGACGACGCCGAGCTCGAGCCGGGCGAGCCGCTCGTAGTTGCCCCGGTAGGGGAACGCGGCGAGCTCGGCGTGCGGGTCGGCGGCGTCGCGGATCCTGGTCGCCCACGACTGCTCCCGCTCGGCCTCGCCGCGCGCGCTGAGGTCGTGCAGCAACGCCCTGCGCGCACGAACGCCGGGGTCGGCGAGCACGTCCGTTGCGTGGTCCTCCGGCGCGCCGAGCACCGTGGTCACGAGCTCGCCGAAGATCCCGTCGACGGCGGGGCCCGGTGCGAGCGAGGACAGGCCGGCCAGGCTGTCGATCAGGTGGACGATGCGCGCGGCGGCCGAGGATGTAATGGGATTCATTCTCATGCGAGGGATGGTCCCACGCCGAGGCGAGAGCCGTGCACCACGAGCGTGGTGTGGGCCGAGTGTGACGTGCGTCCCTCTTGCCCGATCCGATTTGCCCTCGCGCCCCGGGCCGCGTAATGTTCTGTTTACCGACGCGGGGTGGAGCAGCTCGGTAGCTCGCTGGGCTCATAACCCAGAGGTCGCAGGTTCAAATCCTGTCCCCGCTACAAAGTCAGGCCCGGAGATCCACGGATCTCCGGGCCTGAGTGCTTTGTGGAACATGTTCCCTCCAACGGAACCCAGCGGCGTCGCCGTCTCCAGGGCTGACCAGGAGGCGCTCGCCGAGCGCCTCGCCCTCGGGCTGAGGCTGGCGGCGCACCTCGACACGGTCGCGTCGTGGCACGACGGGCGGGACGGCGACGAAGCGCTGAGTCGCCGACACCGGTTGTGGACGGTCAGGTGCGCCGTTCGGGCGCCCGGCCTTGGCGGGCCGCCCGCCGCGCCGCCTCGAGCCGGGTCTTGAACTCGCCGGGGCCGAGCAGCGTCTCGTGGGGGAGCCGGATCACTCGTCCGGACCTCCCGTCGACGAACGCGACGGCCATGGCTTCCTCCCGGTCGCCCTCCTTCGCGAAGGACGGCTTGCCCGACCTGATGGACGTGAGCATCTCCATGTGCTCCGCGGCCGACAGATTCGATTGCGTGGCCTGGGCGTGCAGAAGCATGAGGGGTCCCTCCGCCTCGTCCGACGTGGTGTATTCCGCTGCGAGCTCGGCGAGGGTCCGCTTGTGCTCGGGGAAGTCCTGCATGATCCGGCGGGGAGCCTGATCAGGAACACGGCGGCGACGAGGCTCAGGAGGGAGATGAACGCCGCTTCGGACTGGACGACCGTAGGTGATCGGGCGCGGGTAGCGGGGTGCGCCGGGGGACGCGCCGAGAGGGCGCTGCCCGTGTGACGCGGCATTCACTTTGCGTTTAAAAGCATTCACCAAGAATTAAATGCATTCAGTGGCGGAAATTCGCCCGCAATGCCTGGTGACTGGCTATTGCCAGAGTGCGAGTGTCGAGATGAGAGCCGGAGGGCTTCCCTCGGCGGGCAACCAGGCGATGCCGACCCCCTGGCTTTCATGGACAGGTGAATATCGATGCGACACCCCGTAGTCGGTCGCGCCCGAGGACGCCGCCGCGCACCAACACCGTGGGGCGGGAGGCTGCTGGGCGCGTGTCTGGCAGCGACTCTTGCCACCGCTTCTGGCGGTCTGACGATCAGCACCGCATTCGCTGACGATGTGAGTGTCGTCGACCCCACCGCGGACCCCGCCCTGACCGGCGAGCCCGCAATCGAGCCCGCACCCGAACCCGCGCCGGAACCGGCTCCCGTGCTTGCCCCTGAACCCGAACCTGCACCTGAGCCTGGCCCCGCACCTGTGCCCGAGCCGGCACCTGAGCCCGAGCCTCCTGAGCCGGCGGTCGAGGAGCCCGTCGCACCCGCCGAGCCGGCGCCCGCGCCCGCGGCGCCCGAGTCGGACCTGGCACTGCTGGCCCCTGCCTTGGAGCCGATCGGCATCCTGGCTGACACGGTTGGTCCCGGTCCGGATGCTGGGGACATCACCCAGCCGTTGTTCCGGGCTGCGCACCCCGACACCTACACCACGGCCAGCCCCGGAACTGCGGACACGTCGAACGTGCAGACGCAGCTGACGAGCAACACGCAGAACCGGTTCTTCGAGTGTGGCGACACGATCATCTACTTCCAGATCATCCCGATCGCGGCCGACGCGCCCTCG
>NZ_JAKGSG010000009.1 GCF_021568775.1 Antribacter soli
TCGACGACAGCGTCGTGAGCGGCACGAACCGCTTCACGTACGGGAGCGGCTGGGGGACCGCGACCGGGGTCGGGGACCTGAACCAGGGGACCGCGCACTGGAGCAATACGACAGGCGCGGTCGCGACGTTCACGTTCGTCGGTACGAGGGTGACGATCATGGGTGTCACCGACGCCGACCAGGGGATCTCGACCTACTCGGTCGACGGCGGTGCTGTCGTCACGAAGGACGACTACGCGCCGACGCGAACCGCGCAGGCCACGCTGTTCGACAGTGGTGTCCTGGCCGCCGGCACGCACACGGTGACGATCACCGCGACGGGGACCAAGAACGCCGCGAGCAGCGCCCGCACCGTCGCCATCGACTCGGCGATCGTCACGACCACGCAGACCGTCGACGACAGCGTCGTGAGCGGCACGAACCGCTTCACGTACGGGAGCGGCTGGGGGACCGCGACCGGGGTCGGGGACCTGAACCAGGGGACCGCGCACTGGAGCAATACGACAGGCGCGGTCGCGACGTTCACGTTCGTCGGTACGAGGGTGACGATCATGGGTGTCACCGACGCCGACCAGGGGATCTCGACCTACTCGGTCGACGGCGGTGCTGTCGTCACGAAGGACGACTACGCGCCGACGCGAACCGCGCAGGCCACGCTGTTCGACAGTGGTGTCCTGGCCGCCGGCACGCACACGGTGACGATCACCGCGACGGGGACCAAGAACGCCGCGAGCAGCGCCCGCACCGTCGCCATCGACTCGGCGATCGTGACCATTCCCGACCTGCCGGCACTGCGTGTCGACCTGGGCGCGAGCACGGGTGCCTTCCACGGCGGAGCGGCCGGGACCCTGTACGGCGTGTACGGCGACGGCTTGCCCTCCTTGAACCTCATCGAGGGAATGGGCCTGCGCACGGTGGCGACCAAGGCTCAGGATGGGCCGCAGCACCCCGGCGCCGACGCGCTCGAGATCGTCAAGCCGATCGCGGACTCCAGCGGCGGCGACACCTACATCTACATGACGGACATCTATCGCGGGTTCCCCTACCAGTGGCCCGGCTCGACCCCGCAGGCACGGCTTGACGACTACCGGGCGAAGGTGTCCGCGCAGGTCGACCAGGTGCTCACCCTCGACCCCGCGTACCAGGAGCGCATCGTCTTCGTCCCGTTCAACGAGCCCGAGGGCAACATGTTCGGCACCGGGACGTGGAGCTACAACGGCATCAGCTGGCTGAACAACCCGACGTACTTCTACCAGGCGTGGGACGAGTTCTACCGGTTGATCAAGGCCAAGATGCCGAGCGCCCGGATCGCCGGTCCCAACACCAGCGTGCTGTACAACCAGGTGCAGGGTTTCCTGTCGCACACGGCCCAGGCCGGCACCGTGCCGGAGGTGATGGCCTGGCACGAGCTCAGCGCACCCGCGACCATCCGGGCCAACGTGGCCAAGTACCGGGGGTGGGAGACCACGCAGTTCGCCGGGACCGCCTACGCGGGCACGCACCTGCCGATCAACCTCGACGAGTACGCGTACAACTACCACACCTCGGTCCCGGGGCAGATGATCCAGTGGGTCTCCGCGATCGAGGACTCCAAGGTCGACGCCGACATCGCGTACTGGAACATCGACGGCAACCTCAGCGACTCCGCCGTCCAGGCGAACCGCGCCAACGGCCAGTGGTGGCTCTTCAACGCCTACAGCGACATGACCGGGGACACCGTCCGGGTGACCCCGCCGTCGCCCGGGGTCAGCTACACCCTGCAGGGTGTCGCCACGCTGGACACCACGAGGAAGGACGCGCGGCTGATCTTCGGTGGCGCCGCCGGAGGGGCCCACGTTCAGTTCGACCGTGTCCCCTCGTCGTTCGGTGGCACCGTCCACGCGGTCGTCGAGGAGATCCCGTGGACCGGGCAGCTCGGCGACTCGGCGCAGCCTCGCGTTCTCGGCGAGCTCAACGCGCAGGTGACCGGCGGGAGCGTCTCGTTCGACTTCGGCGGCACGCTGCCGGCGCTCAACGAGTCCTCGGCCTACCAGATCATCCTGACCCCTGGGCAGAACGCGACCAGCTCACGCGCCATCACCACGTCGTGGCAGGCGACCTACGAGGCGGAGGCCGCGGCCCACACCGGGACCGGCTGGACGAGGAACGGGGTCGAGGGTTCGCCGTCCAACGTGGCCAAGTTCTTCACCTCCGGCGGCTACGACGTCGGCGGTCTGCGCACCGGCTCGGACGTGCAGCTGCACTTCACGGTCGACGTCCCGCAGGCCGGCACCTACGACCTCAGCGTCTTCGCGAACTCGCTGAACACGTACTCCGCCGTCGCCGAGCAGGGTCCGACCAACGTGTTCCTCAGGGTCGACGGCGCCGCTGAGCAGGAGATCTACCTGCCCCTCGGCTACAAGTGGGTCGTCTGGGACCACTCCGACGCCAAGGTCCAGCTCAGCGCGGGACGGCACACCCTCACGCTCGCAGCGACGAGCCTCGACGGCACGCGGACCACGAAGGGCGACGCGATCGTCGACAAGCTGGACCTCTCGCTGGCGAACCCGGCCGCGGCGGTCTCGACCTACGAGGCGGAGGAGGCAACACTGTCCGGAGCCACCACCGACTACACCCGCACGGGTGTCTCGGGCTCCGGTGTCGCTCGTCTGGTCGCGGGCGACAGCGCCACGTTCTGGGTGTACTCGGCCACCGACGGGCCGGTGACCCTGACCGCGAGCACGCTCGGCGGTGGGACAGCGCAGCTTGCCGTCAACGGCACAAATGTCAAGACGGTGGGCGGCTCGACGTCTGCGACGGTGTTCCTCACGGGTGGCGTCAACAAGATCCAGGTCACCGGGGTCTCGGGCGCCCTTCTGCTGGACCGCGTGCGCGTCGCCGGGGCGGCGGGATCGCCCGTCCAGACGTCCTATGAGGCCGAGAGCGCCCAGAGGGCGGGCAGCGCCACGCTCGCCGGCTTCTCCTTGGCCAGTGGGGACACGGCCGTCTCTGGCATCGGGGGTGCCCCGGGCAACGGCAACACGTTGACCTTCAACGTCGTCGCGGCCGCGACGGGCACGTACGCCTTGACGATCCGCTACTCGAACCCCGAGCAGGCTCCGGCCACCCACTACAACGTGGACCCGGTCGCCCGGCATGCCGACATCTCTGTCAACGGAGGTGCCCCCGATCGGGTCCTGTTCCCCATGTCGTTCCACGCGAACAACTTCTGGGACCGGACCGTCCTGGTGCAGCTGCAGCAGGGGAGCAACACGATCAGGTTCTCCGCCGAGGAGATTCCTGACTTCGGCGGTACGACGTACATCTCCGACCGGTACCCCGACGACCTGCTGCGGTCGAGGTGGGCGCCGATCATCGACAAGATCGGGATCGCCCCGTTCGTCGTGAGCTAGGCGGCGTCCGTCGCCGAGGGCGACGGTGCCGGAGCGGTTGCTTGTCGCGGGGCCGGATGGTCGCCTCGCGACAGGCAGCCGCTGCTACGCGTGCGTCTGGCGCCGGACCGTCCAGACGTTGCGGTCACCGGCGCGCCGGTACTCCAGCGAGTCGGTGAGCAGGTGGATGAGCGCGAGGCCACGGCCCCCCTCGGACTCATCATCGTCTGGCATCCCCCACGGCACAGACGGCAGGTTCACCGGGCCACCCGTGTCCGTCAGCAGCGCGGTCAGCGAGGTCTCGGTGACGTCGACCTCGACGGTGCACCTGATGTCGCTGGCGGTGCGGCCGTGCCGGATGGAGTTCGTGACGAGCTCGATGAGCGCGGTCTCGAACGCGAACCGGGCCTCCCCGTCGACCTCGGGGTGCCGCTTCCAGACGTCCTCCAGCCAGTCGTGCACGTCGTCGACGTCGCTGGGGGGCGAGCGCAGCTCGAGCCGGGCGTCAGTCATCGAACGCTGTCTCGGCGACGGCGTAGGGCTTGAGGATGCGGTCCACGTTCGACAGGCTCAGAACCATCGAGACCTGCGTCGCGGGGGCGGCGATCCGGAGGTCGCCGCCGGCCTGGCGGACCGTCTTCAGGCAGCTGATGAGTGAGCCGAGGCCGGACGAGTCCATGAACTCCACCTCGGACAGGTCGACCACGACACGTGGCCGGCCGTTCTCCACGGCGTACGCCACCACGCTCCGCAGGCGCGGGGCGGCGATCATGTTGAGGCGTCCGTTCCCGCGAACCAGCGTGATGTCCTTGCCGAGCTCCTCGGTCTTGAACTCCATCAGTTCTTCTCCTCTGCAAGGTAGCCGCGGTATCGGACCGCACCGATCAGGACGCTGAGTGCCGCGAGGTCGAAGACGACCCAGACGACGTTGAATGCTGTGGGTATGAACTCCTGCGGCCCGGCGGACAGCCGGACCAGAGCCAGGAGGAGGCAGCCGGCGAGCGCGACGCCGGCCATGAGCTGCCACCGGACGAGCCGCCAGGGCTGGTTCGTGTGGATACGCACCTTGGGCGTCACGGCGAAGGTGAGCGGCTGGTGCAGCACGACGTTGCGGAACGCGCTCACGCACGCGCGGATCCACACCGGGAACAGCGCGAAGCTGTACTGCTGCCCGCGCCAGGTGGGCGTCTTGCCGGCGCCGATCAGGAAGAGCACCTGGTTGGCGGCCAGGAACGGGACGAAGTGCAGCATGAACTCGGCCCCGTAGCTGCGGACGGGGGCGATCCCGAAGACGAGGAAGACCACCGGGGCGGCGATGAAGACCGCCGTGGCGAAGCCGGACAGGTAGCTCCACATCGTCGAGAAGTACATCAGGCGCTGGGCGGGGGACATGCCGCGCGCGAACAGCGGGTTCTCCCGCAGGAAGAGCTGCATGGTGCCCTGCGCCCAGCGCAGGCGCTGGGTGAGCATCGAGCCGAGGTCCTCCGGCGCGAGTCCGTCGGCGAGCACCTCGTTGTGGAACACGCTGCGCAGGCCCAGGGCGTGCAGCCGCATGGACGTGGCCATGTCCTCGGTCACCGAGATGGTCGCCAGCGGCAGGATCGCCTGTGCCTCGTCGGCGCGGTCGACGTCGATCGCCCGCAGCGCGAGCTGCACCGCGTTCAGGGCGTCGGTGCCCGCGTCAGGGTCAGGTTCGAGGCCGGTGCGAGGGCCGACGTCGTCCGGGCCGCGGCCGACGACGGCTGCCGCTGAGCCTGCGCCGGCGCCGGCGCCTGCCCGGGCGCCGACGACGGCGACGACGCGGGCGACGGCGCCCGCGCCGACCCGCAGGTCCGCGAGGGCGACCTGGCGCTGGAGCCGGTAGGTGATGTCACCGAGCGGCTCGCCGTTGCCCAGAGCCCGGCGCGCGTCGGCCAGGGCGACCAGCATCTTCTCCAGGACCGGCAGCAGCGCCTGGTCCGCGCGGTGGTCCCGCCGGGCGCGGCGCACCGCGGCCGTCGCGTCACGCAACCGCAGCGCGACCGACCGCTCGGTGTCCTGGACGTACCCCACGATGCCCAGCTGCATGAGCGCCTCACGGCGCAGCACCGCGTTCGACCCGCAGAAGAACGCCGCGTTCCACCCGTCCTTACCCTCCTGGATCGGGCCGTAGAACAACGGCGCCTGGCTGCCCAGCGGGTCACCGGTCGCCACGTTGCTGAACACCTGAGGCGTCTGGACGAACGCAACCCGCTCGTCACGGAACCAGCCCAGCGTCCGGTCCAGGAACTCCGGGCGCGCCACCATGTCCGCGTCCAGGACCACCAAGAACTCCCCCGACGTCTGCATCAACGCGTTGTTGATGTTGCCCGCCTTTGCATGCCGCGGCCGATCCGCCCACTCCCGGCCCCGCGTCAGGTAACCCACCCCGAGCTCCTCGGCCACCGCGCGCATCTCCGGGCGGTCCCCGTCGTCCAGGATCCACGTCTGGTGCGGGTGGCGGATCGCCCTCGCCGCCCGCGCCGTCGCCCGCACCAGGCCGGGCGGCTCGTCGTAGGTCGTGATCAGCACGTCCACGCTCGCGCCCTCGATCGGCGCCGGAGGCTCACCCCGCCTGCGCGCCCGCCACATCGTCAGGCCGAACAGGCTCACATCGATCAGGCCGTACGTCTCGGCCAGCACCAACGGCACCGCGATCCACCACGCGGCCCAGTTCACCGAGTCCATCCACCGCCACGTGATGTAGTACAGACCGAACGAGACAGTGAAAACCACGGCGACCCGCACGACCAAACGGTGCACACCGTGGCCGCGGCGCCCCTCGACGCGCGTGTCAACTGTCATGCAGGGCCCCCTCCACCGCTGACACGCCGACTCTACGACACGCCGCCACAGCCCGCAGCCCTTCACCCGGCCGCGACGGGCGGACCACCCCACCGCTGGCTATCGTGACGAGGGAAGGCTCGGCAGGGGGAGCAACACAAAGGGGGCCACCATGCTGGACGACACCGGTGCGGTCGCGTTGGAGGATCGTCGCAGGCTGGCCGTCCTCGATGCGCTCCACCTGCTGGACTCCGGCCGGGAGGAGCGCTTCGACCGCATCACCCGGATGGTGCAGGACGCGTTCGGCGTGCCGCTGTCCTTCCTCAACCTGGTGGACGACGAGCGGGTCATCATCAACTCCGCCGTGCCGGGCGAGCTGCAGGGCATCTACCGGCCGCGCGAGGAGACGTTCTGCTCGGTGACCGTGCAGCAGAGCGAGCCGCTGGTCGTGCCGGACGCCACCAAGGACCCCCGGTTCGCGAACCTGCCGAACGTCGTCGGCGAACCCCAGCTGCGGTTCTACGCCGGTGCCCCGTTGACGGTGCAGGACACGCGGATCGGCACGCTGTGCATCGTGGACACAAAGCCCAGGACGGTCACCGAGGACGAGCTCGCCATCCTCGAGGGGTTCGCGCGCTGGGCCGAGCGCACGATCTCCGAGGATCTCGACCGCACGCGCGTGGAGGACATGCTGCGCAACCTCCAGCCGCAGGCGCTCGTTCGTCGTGGGTTCCGCGTGGCAGGGCTGACCGTGCCCGCGCAGATCGTCGGCGGCGACTTCTGCACCTGGTGGGAGGCGGGCGACCGGATCGACCTCAGCCTCGCGGACCTGATGGGCAAGGGTGTCTTCGCGGCCGTGCTCGCAGCGGGGCTCCGGACGGCGCTGACCGCGCGGCGTGGCCTGACGCCGGCGAAGGCCGTCCAGGAGGCCGAGGCGCAGCTCGGGACCGAGATGGCCAGGGTCGGGTCCTTCGCCACCCTGCTGTACGCCTCGCTCGACCTCGACAAGGGTGAGCTGAGGTACGTCGATGCCGGGCACGGGCTGTCGCTCCACATCCGCTCCGACGGCAGCCACGCGCGCGTCGGATCGGCAGGCGTGCCGTTCGGCCTGCTGGAGGACGTGTCCCGCCGCACCGAGCGCGTGCTGACCCTGCGCCCGGGTGACCTCTTCGTCTCGGTGAGCGACGGCGTCCTGGAGCTGTACGACTCGACGCTCTCCGCCCTGGACGAGGTGGCGGCGCTGGTCAAGGTGTCGGCCGACCCGGACGACTTCCTCGCCCGCATGGAGAAGCAAGCCAGGCACGGTCCGCTGGACGACGACGTGACGGTCCTCGTCGTCGCGCGTGACCGGGCCGGCGCGTGAGGCACGGCCGCGGGCCGTGCCTCACGCCATCGGTGGTCAGAACTCGGTGATCACGTGCCTGGCGGGGATCTTCCCGGCCAGCATCAGCTCGAAGGAGTGGTTGATGTCCTCGAGTCCGACTCCCATCGAGA
This sequence comes from Antribacter soli, assembly GCF_021568775.1. Classification (GTDB taxonomy): domain Bacteria; phylum Actinomycetota; class Actinomycetes; order Actinomycetales; family Cellulomonadaceae; genus Antribacter; species Antribacter soli. The sequence goes on from NZ_JAKGSG010000009.1 coordinate 7,668, forward strand.
TGACCTTGGTCCTGCCGGCGGCGTGGAGCGCCATCGTGTCGTCCAGGTCGTTGCGGGTACCGACGATCGAGCCGATGATCCGCTTGCCGTAGAGGACGGTGTCGAAGATCGGCACGGACAGCGTGCCGCCGCCGGCCGGCAGCGCGACGCAGACGAGGCGCCCACCGGGCCGGAGCGCGGCCAGCGCCTGGTTGAAGACCGTCTCGTTCGGGCTGAGCACGATCGAGACGTCCGCGCCGCCGAGGTCCTGGATGGCCTTGACCGGGTCGGTCGCCGCCGCGTTCACGACGTGCTCGGCGCCCAGCTGCGTGGCCAGCTCCAGCTTGTCCTCCGCGATGTCCACCCCGATCGCGGTGCCGCCGGCGATCCTGGCGTACTGCAGGGCGAGGTGGCCCAGCCCGCCGACGCCCCAGACCGCCGCGACCTCCGCGCTCTTCAGCTCGGACACCTTCACGGCCTTGTACGTCGTGACTCCGGCGCAGACCAGCGGGGCCGCGTCCTGCGACGAGACGTTGTCGGGGACGAGCCCGCACCAGTTGCCGTCGACGACGGCGTACTCGGCGAACGCGCCGTCGCGGGCGAAACCGTTCTGGATCTGGTTGGGGCACAGCGTCTCCCATCCGGAGACGCAGTAGCGGCAGTGACCGCACGCGTATCCGAGCCAGGGGATGCACACGCGCTCGCCGACCTTGCGGATGGTGCCCTCACCGACGGCCTCGACGATGCCCACGCCCTCGTGACCCGCGATGAACGGGAGCGGTGACTTCACGGGCCAGTCGCCTCGCGTCGAGTGGAGGTCGGTGTGGCAGATGCCGCTGGCCACCATCCTGACGAGGACCTCCCCGGGACCGGGCTGACGAACCTCCACGTCCTGGATCTCGAGGGGCTTGGAGAAGTCGACGCAGACTGCCGCCTTCGACATGGTCTTCCCTTTCGTGCGACGCCGCGATCGCGGCTGCTGGCCGCCTTGTTGCGGGCAAGTGCACCGTAGGCAGGCCCGTTTCGGCCGTGGCAGGGCCATTGGTCCCGCACCCCGGGGGCCGACGACCTACCCACCCAGGAACTCGTCGAGCGCCGCCAGGTGGAGCGCGACCGGGCCCGCCGTGAGGACGCCGCTGCCCGCGCCGGCGATCTCCTGGGCCGCCGGGGCGAGCGCCGTCCGTGCGCGCCCGGCGAGCCGGCGGTCGCCCACCTGGACCGCCGCCCGGCCCGCGAGGCACCACAGCGCCTCCTGGAGCAGGCCCGGCGGCGGCACCGGAGTGCGGCGGGCGGCGGCCACGGCGTCGGACCGGCGGCCCTGGGCGATCATGACGAGCGGGCGGGCCCACGGGGCGTACGGGCCCCAGTCGGTGTCGTCGGGGAAGTCCGCCGGCAGGCCGCGCCACACGCGTAGGCAGAGCAGCGCCAGGGGAAGGAGCCCGTGGGCGAGCCCCGGCATGCCGGAGCCGTCGAGTGTCGTGGCGGCGTCGCGGTACGCGGCCTCCGCCACACCGGCCGGGGCGCCGGCCGCCGTCGTCCGCAGCGCCCCGTACCAGCGGATGAACACGTCGACGAGCGGCCGCTCGTGCTTACGGCCGAGGGTCGCCGCCGCGGAGGCGTGCTCGTCGGCAGGGTCCCACTGGCCGAGGGCGGACAGTGCCTGCATCCGTACGAGGTGGGCGAAGATCTCGAAGGTGGTGAGCCCGTGCCGGGCGGAGAGCGCGACCAGCTCGGCCCCCAGGGCGTCCCGCCCGGGCGCGAGCCCCGAGCGCTCGAACGACTGGAGGTACCGCCCGGCCAGGGCGAACGCCAGCACCGCCGGGTCGTCGAGCCCGCGGGCGAGAAGCTCCGCCTCCCGGGCCGCCTCGGGCCCCCGTGCGCCGGGGATCCCGCGTGACTCGAGAGCGATGGTCGCGAGCAGGCGTGCCCGCGCCGACGCCGGCGCGCCCGGCGGCAGCGCCGCGAGCGTGCGCTCGGCCGCGGCGACGACCTGCTCGGCCTGGGCCGGTTCGTCGGACCGGGTCCACACGCCGGGCACGTCGAAGGCGCCGACGACGCGCGCCGTGAGCTCCGGGTCGCCGAGCTGTTCGGCGGCCGCGACGGCGGCGAGGCGCTGCGACCGTGCGACGGCCAGGCCCTCGCCCCCGGCGACCGCAAGAGAGCGCAGCAGCCCCACGGTGGACTCGAGGCGGGCGCGCGACCCCGCGGCGACCGTGCGCTGATAGGCGGCCGTGGCGTCGGCCCAGAGGTCGCCGGGAGACGGGGTGGCGGGCACCGACTGCCGCAGGATCTCCGTCTCGAGCGCCGCGAGCCGCGGGCCGGGGTCGACGCCGAGCTCATCGGCGAGCATCGACCGGGCTCGCCGGAGCACGGCCAGCGCGTCCGCCTGCCGGCCCGCCCGGTACAGCGCGAGCGCGAGCAGGCGCCACCCCTCCTCGCGCCACGGGTGCTCCGTGACGTGTGCGTCGAGGTCGGCGACGGCGTCGTCCGGCCGGCCGAGGGCGAGCCGGGCGTCGGCCCGGCGCTCCACCGCGGCGAGCCGCAGCTCGGCCAGGCGCGCCCGCTCGGTGCGGGCCCACGGCTCGTCGAGCCCGGCGTACGCGGGCCCCCGCCAGGCACCGATCGCCGCGTCGAGCAGGTCCAGCGCCACGCCGGGGGCGAGGTCGCGGGAGCGGACGACGGCGTCCTCGAACCGCCAGGCGTCGACGGCGTCCGCGTCCGCCCGCAACGCGTACCCGGGCCCGTCGGTGACGAGGAGGCGCGCGGGGGTGCGGGGCGCCCGGCCTGGCTCGAGGGACCGGCGCAGGGCGGCGACGAACGTGCGCACCGCGGGCACAGCACCCGCCGGAGGGTGCTCCCAGAGGTCGTCGACGAGGCGACCGACGGGCACGACCCGCCCGCGAGCAGCGACGAGGCGCGCCAGCACCGCCCGGTGACGCGGTCCGCGCAGGTCGAGCGGTCCGGTGTCGTCCCAGGCAGCGACCGGCCCGAGCACCCCGATCGTCACGCCCACGCCGCCCCTCCCGGCCCTGCTCATCGGTTGCTCATCCGCGCCCTGGACGCTGGAGCCACCCACCCCGAACGACCCACTGTGGAGGAAACAGATGACCACCACCATCCCCGGCTTCGACTACCGCCGGGTCACCGTCGCGGACGGCGTCGCCCTCAACGTAGCCGTCGGCGGCACGGGGAGCCCTGTCGTCCTGCTGCACGGCTTCCCGCAGACCCACCTGATGTGGCGGCACGTCGCCGCCGACCTCGCCGCGGGCCACACCGTGATCGTGCCCGACCTGCGCGGCTACGGGGATTCGGACAAGCCCGCGGAGGCCGGCGAGCACACGTACGCCAAGCGCACGATGGCGGCGGACGTGGTGGAGCTCGCGCGCCGGCTCGGCCACGAGCGCTTCGCGCTCGCCGGCCACGACCGCGGCGCGCTCGTCGCGGTCCGCGCCGGGCTCGACCACCCGGACACGGTGACGCACCTCGCGTCGCTGGACGTGCTGCCCACGCTCGACATGTGGGAGATCCTGGGCGGCGCGGACGCCGCCGTCGCGTTCCACCTGTACCTCATGGCGCAGCCGCCGGGCCTGCCGGAGCGGATGATCGAGGTGAGCGCGGACGACTTCTTCGGCTTCTTCCTCGACGCCTGGGGCGCCGGCGAGGAGGCGATGCCGCCCGACGTGCGGGCCGAGTATCTGCGCGCCTCCCGTGAGGCGGTCCCCTCGATCGTGGCCGACTACCGCGCCACCGCAGGCGTGGACCTGCGCCACGACCGGGAGGACCGGGCTGCGGGGCGGCGCCTGACGATGCCCGTCTCGGTGGTCCAGCAGGACTGGGGTTCGGTGCTCGGCTACGACGCGAAGGCGCTGTGGTCGGCCTGGGCGACGGACCTCGACCACCGCACCCTCGCGGCGGGCCACTTCATGGCGGAAGAGGCGCCGCAGGAGATCGTGACGGTCCTGCGGGACCTCCTCGCGCGGTAGCCCCCCGCCCCGGGTTGCCCTTCCAAGACGACGTCACGTGATCGGCAGTTGGGGGGGGGGGGGGGGGGGGGGGGGGGGGGGGGGGGGGGGGGGGGTGGGGGGGGGGGGGGGCCCCCCACCGGGGGGGCGGGGCCG
>NZ_JAKGSG010000018.1 GCF_021568775.1 Antribacter soli
CCCGCCCCCCCCCCCCCGGCCCGCCCGCCCCCCCCCCCCCCCCGGCGGGGGGGGGGGGGCCCCCCCCCCCCCCCCCCGGAGCCCGCTCCCATGGTCCACCCACAGGCTCCACTGGTCCCCCTACAAGGAGGTAGCACGGCTATGTCTTCGGTCATCCGCTTGCGCCGCGGTGCAGCAGTGGTCTTCGTGATCGCGCTCGCGTCCGCACTCATGGCCTTCATCGCCCCCAAAGCGGCACACGCCGCCCAGCTGACGCAGGTCACGAACTTCGGGAACAACCCCGGCAACCTCCAGATGTACGTGTACGTGCCCGACAACGTCGGGCCGAAGCCGGCGATCGTGGTCGCCAACCACTTCTGCACCGGGTCCGCGTCGGCGATGTTCGACGCCACGCAGTTCGACGAGCTGGCCGGCCAGTACGGCTACATCGTCGTCTACCCGTCGGTGACCCGCGCGAGCAAGTGCTTCGACGTCGCGTCGCAGGCCTCGCTCTCGGGCACCGGTGGCGACTCGGTGAGCATCAAGTCGATGGTCGACTACGCACTCGCCAACTACGGTGCCGACCCGAACCGGATCTTCGCCACCGGAATCTCGTCGGGTTCGATGATGACCAACGTCCTGCTCGGGGTCTACCCCGAGGTGTTCAAGGCCGGTTCGTCCTACGCGGGCGTGCCCTTCACGTGCTTCGCGACCACGAACGGCTCGGAGTGGAACTCCGACTGCGCGACCGGCATGATCAACCGCACTCCGCAGCAGTGGGGCGACGCGGTCCGAGGCGCCAACCCCGGCTACTCAGGGCCCTGGCCGCGCATGCAGATCTGGCACGGCACCGAGGACGAGGCGCTGTACTACCCGAACTTCCAAGAGCAGATCGACCAGTGGACCAACGTCAACGCAACCGACCAGGTCGCGGAGTTCACCGACCACCCGCAGCCGAACTGGACCCGCACCCGCTACGGCTCCACCGGCGGCCAGGCCCTGGTCGAGGCGATCAGCATGGAGGGCGTCGACCACGGGCTGCCGCACTCGGCCGCCGAGACCCTGCGCTTCTTCGGCCTGACCGGCTCCGCGAGCAGCGGCCAGATAGTGGGCGCGGGCTCGAACCGCTGCGTGGACATTCCGGGTTCCGCGACCGCGAACGGGACGCAGGCGGTGCTCTGGGACTGCAACGGCGGCTCCAACCAGTCGTTCACCCGCACCGCTGCCGGCGAGCTCAAGGTCAACGGCAAGTGCCTCGATGCATACGGGTGGGGCACGGCCAACGGCACCAAGGCGGTGATCTGGGACTGCACGGGCGGCGCGAACCAGCGCTGGAACGTCAACGCGAACGGCACCATCACCAACACCTACAACGGGCTCTGCCTGGACGCCAACGGAGCCGCCACCGCCAACGGCACCCAGATCATCCTCTGGGCCTGCAGCGGCACACAGAACCAGCAGTGGACGCTCTCCTGACCTCGGGCCTTTATCGGTGAGGTTTCCGCGGGCCGGTTCGTGACCGCGAAAGGTGCCCCTGACCTGGGAAACACGGCTTGTCGAAGTCGTATCAGTCCAAAGGTCGGGGGCACCTTGCAGGTGAGGAAGTCTCACCGGGTTCTACCCGTGAGTGCTGCGGGGACTCTCGTCGTGGCGCGCGACGCGCACCGCTCAAAGGCGCCGTCGGCCGCCCTCGGGGCGTCGGGTGAGAACCTCGCTGAGGCGGTCAAGGGGTAGTTGCGTGCTAGTGCCCAATATGCATGCATCAGCATTGACATCGGATCACCAGCGGGACTACATTTCAGCGAACCGGTTCGCTGGCTCCAGGTCGCCCGATCGACCGATCACGGAGAACGGTGGCCGGAGCAGGTGCGCGGACCGATTCGATGAGGAGTCGCTGACATGAACATTGGCGAGATCGCCTGCCGGGCGGGGTGTCCCGCAGCACCGCGCACCCAGGGCGCACCGGTGGAGTCGACGTCGACGACACCATCCTGATCGGCCTTTGCGTGGTCGCGGTCCGGCACTGGGCTGAGGGCCACCACTGACCGCGGCTGAGTACCCGCGATCGAGATGGGCGCCGTAGCGGTCGAACCGCTGCTCGAACGCATCGCTGAACCCCGTCCCCGCCCCGGCACCAGCTGCTGGCCCCGCCCGATCGCACTGCGGGCCAGCACCGGACCGGCACCGCCGATCCGGTTCCTCCACCCCCCTCGCTGCACGCACCCTCAGGAGAGCGCACATGCACGGACCCAGGAAAAAGTCCCTCCTCGCGGCCGGGCTGGCCGCGGCCGTCGCAACCGTTCTGGTGCCGCTGGTGCCGGCGCAGGCCGCCGACACGAGCGTCACAGTGGATTTCTCGGTCGCCGGAGGTGCCCCCACCTACCGCGCCTCGGGCATGATCTACGGGCTGACTGTCGACGGGTCGCAGCCGCCGGACCACTTCTTCACCGACATCAAGTGGCACTTCGAGCGGGCCGGCGGCGCGCAGCTCAACGGTGGCGGCTACGCCACCAGCCTCGCCGAATACCAGACCCGCTGGAACGCCACCCTCGCCCAGTACAAGCGCACCAAGGCGCTCGGCGGAACCTTCGTCATCCTGCCGCACGACCTGTGGGGCGCCGACGGCACCACCAACACGGGCTTTCCCGGCGACAACGGGAACTGGACGCAGTTCGACAACTTCGTCAACCAGCTCATCTCCGACGTCAAGGCCAACAACATGACGGTGGAGTGGGACCTGTGGAACGAGCCAGACCTCGGCGGCTTCTGGGGCCGGTCCCAGAGCCAGTACCTGCAGATGTGGTCCCGCTTCCACGCCGCCGTGCGGGCTGACCTCCCCGGGCAGCTCATCGTCGGCCCCAGCATGGCCAACCCGCCCAACTCCTCCAACACCTGGTGGACCACCTACCTGAACCACGTCAAGGCCAACAACGTCGCCCCCGACATCTACAGCTGGCATGCCATCCCGCACGACCCCGTCCAGGCCGTCAGCGACGCCAACTCGACCATCGCCGCGGCGGGCCTGACCAACACCCGGCCATACCAGATCAACGAGTACGGCGGGCGGGAGCACCAGAACCCCGGTGGCGGCGGCTGGTTCATCAGCCGCCTGGAGCGGGCCGGCGCCGACGGCATGCGTGCCAACTGGGGATGGGGCCCCAACCTGCACGACTACGCGGCCAGCCTGCTCACGAAGGACAGCTCCGGCCAGTACCTGCCGCTCGGCGAGTGGTTCGTGTACCGCTACTACGGCTCTCAGACCGGAAACATCGTGAACCTCACGCCCGGTACGAACACCGACGGGGTGGCGACGAAGGACAACTCCGCGCGTAACGCGAAGATCCTGCTGGGCAGCAACGGCAACACCGGCAACGTCACCGTCAGCCTCAACCGCCTCGACACCACGTCGGTGGTGGAGAACAGCCGGGTGCGCGCGATCGTCCAGCGCATACCGTACAACGGCGGCGGCGCGGTGACGGGTCCGGTGACGGTCTCCGACCAGACCCTGACTGTCAGCGGCAACTCGGCTTCGGTGAGCGTGCCGTGGACGGATGCCGCGGACGGCTACACCGTCACGCTGCTGCCACCGAGCAACAGCACCATCCCCACCGTCGCGGTCGTGCAGCACAGCGGGCAGTGTCTGGACGACACCAACCTCAGCACCGCCGACGGCACGCAGTACCAGCAGTACCACTGCGAGGGCGGCTATCAGCAGATGCTCGACTTCAAGCCGGTCTCCGGCCGGACGAACACCTACACGATCGTCAACGAGTTCAGCGGCAAGTGCCTGGATGTCAACGGCGCCTCGACTGCCGATGGCGCAGCCGTCATCCAGTGGACCTGCAACGGCCAGACCAACCAGATGTTCACCTTGCAGGCGGTGAGCGCACTCGGCAGTAACCAGGACTTCCAGCTCGTCGCTGTCCACAGTGGAAAGTGCGTCGACGTCAACGGCGCGTCCACGGCGCCGCGCACGCCGATCATCCAATGGACGTGTGACGCACCGAGCGTACTCAGCACCAAGAAGAACCAGGTCTGGCGGCTGCTCGGCAAAGCGCCGTGAGCTGACGCTTCCGTAGGGGACCCCGTCGTGTGGGGGTGCAACGGAGGCACCAACCAGGGCTGGGTTCGACGCTGACGCAGCGGTCGATCCGCGGGTGCCGGGGGTAGCAACGCCCGGCACCCGCTACGGGCAGCACTCCGGTCAACCTGTGCATCGACTCGTGGCGCCGCCCAGGGCCACCGTCGTGGCCTCGGCTCCGAGCCGGATGTCCCGAAGACGTCGGCAGCCATGGTCAGCCATCGAGCGCGGAGGTGCTGTCCGTCATCATCGCCCGACGGCCATGTCAGTGACTGGTGCGAGACTTCAGGGTTGAGCGAACGTCCACCCGTCCCGACCGAAATCGTCCTGCGAGTCGCCGCCATCCTCGAGCGCCTCCCCGAGGCCCAGGTCCGGGCGGATGAGCTCTCAGTGCCTGAGCTCGCGGCCTGCCACAACGTGCTGCACGATCCGCCGTCGGCCGCCAAGCTCAGGAACGGACGGTACAAGGACCACGGAAGCACCAACGAGGCCCGGGCTCCTGGCGGAGCCCGGGCCTCGTGCTACCCGGTGCTACCCGGTCGCCGTCCGATGCCGGATGTCACCGGTGGGATCACCCGAACTCCTTGGCGACCTCCACGCGAGCCTCGTCCTGTGCCTTCGCGTTGGCCATGTCGACCTCGAGGACCTTCTCGAAGCCCAGGCCCTCGGCGGTCTCCTGCAGGCTGGCGAGCAGGCTCTCGAACTCCGCCTCGTCCTTGGCGAAGACCATCTTCCAGGAGTGCTCCACGATGGTGGCCTTGACCTGGTTGCGGATCGCCTCGATCTCCGCGTCGTCCGCCGGGATGGTGAAGCCCGCGCCCGGTGCCACGATGATCTGGTCGTTCTCCTTCAGGTAGTCCATGGTGGTCGTCGCGCCGCCCATGCGGGCGCTCCAGTCCTCCGTCAGCGGGTTGGCGGCGGTCGCCTGGTAGCTCGGCCAGGCCTTGTAGTTGTACGGCAGGCCCGTGTTCGGGTTGACCTCGTTGAACGCCAAGTTCGCCGCGTTGAGCGCCGAGCCGCCGTCCGCGTAGTCGCCGCCGCCCCACTCGGCCGGCACTTCCGCTCCGCCCCCGAGGTGGGCCTGCCGGCCGAACTCGGTCAGGACGGGCTCGCCGTCCACGATCTCCCACGTGAGGCCCTCCGGGCCCGCGAAGGTGGTCGCCGCGCCCTCCGGCGAGTAGAGCCAGTCGACGAACGCGGCGATGCGGGCCGGGTCCTCGGCGCTCGAGCCGATGCTGTAGGTCAGCCCCAGCCCGCCGCCGTACGGCGAGCCGCCGCTCGCGCTGATCTTCTGGTCCGCCATCGGCACGAGCATGAAGCCCTTGCCCTCGGCCGTGTTCTGGTCGGTGTTGTACGCCGACTGACCGAGCCACGGCCACCAGGACAGCAGCACCTGGCCGCCCTGGTACTTGGTGAACATCGTGTCCCAGTTCTGCGTGGTCGACTCAGGGTCGACGAGGCCCATCTGGTTCGCCTCGAAGAAGAACCGCAGGCCGCGCACGTAGGCCCCGTCGGAGTCGAGGGCGCTCTGGTAGTCAGACCCGTCCGCCTTGGCCAGGACGAATCCCACCTCCTCGTACCCGTAGACGTGCGCCCCCGGCTGCTTGCCCATCGTCATCATGTTGCCGTCCCAGTCCTTGAACAGCGAGATGCCGTACGTCGGCTTGCCGTTCTCGCCGGTCGGGTGCGCGTCCTGCATCGTCTTGAGGACAGGCAGGAGGTCCTCGAGCGTGCCGATCTCCGGGTAGCCGGCCTCGCCGTAGTAGTCCCAGCGCAGATAGGCGCCGAACGTCGGGTCGATGGGATCGGCCGGCTCCGTCGGGTTGAGCGAGGAGACCTCGGACGGGAACCCGTAGACGCCGTCCTTGCCCTCGTTGAGCCTCTGGACCGCCGGGTCGTACTGGGCCGCGTTCGTCATGGACTCGTAGTACGGGGACGCGTCCAGCACCAGGCCGCCCTCGACCAGCTCGTCGAGCTGCTTTCCCTTGCCGACGATGACGAGGTCGCCGAGGTCGCCACCCGCGACGCGGGTGTTGTAGAGCGTGTCGCCACCGCCCGCGACGTTCGGGGCGATGATGTTCAGCTCCATGTTGAACTTGTCCTTGACGATCTTGCCGAACCAGCCACCCTGGATACCCATGTAGTTGGCCGTGGCGCTGAAGACGTCGATGGTGATGGGATCTGCTTGCGACCAGTCCTGGTCGATCGAGGTGTTCGTCTCCTCGGGTCCGGACGCTGTGCACGCAGCGAGGGACATCGTCCCCAACAGCGGTGCCATCAGGAGGGCGATGGTCTTTCTGGTCTTCATTGACTCTCCTCTGTTGTTCTGTGTGGTTGTGTGTCAGCCCTTGACGGCGCCGAGCATGATGCCCTTCACGAAGAACCGCTGGAAGATCGGGTACACGAAGAGGATCGGCAGCACGACGATCACGGCGACCGTCAGGCGGATCGACGTCGGCGTCTGCGAGGTGGCGGCGGAGGCGAGCGCGCCGAGGTTGCTCTGAGCGTTCTGCGCCGCCGCTGCTAGGCTGCTCGCCTGGTTGATGTACGTATAGAGCACGTACTGAAGCGGATACAGCTTCTGGTCCGTGACGTACAGCAGGGTGTCCTGGAACGAGTTCCACTGGGCTACCGCGGTGAAGATCGCCACGGTGGCCAGGATGGGCGTGATGTTCGGGAAGATGATGCTGAAGAAGATGCGGATGGCGCCGGCGCCGTCGAGCTCGGCCGCCTCCTGGAGCGACTGCGGCAGCGACTCCACGTACGTCTTGACGAGGATGATGTTGAACGGCTGCACGATCGCCGGAAGGATGTACACCCAGAACGAGTTCGTCAGGCCCAGGCTCTTCATCGTCACGTAGACGGGGATGAGGCCGGCGTTGAAGTACATCGTGAAGATGACGAGCCGGTACCAGAGCGCACGCTTCCACATGCGCTCCTGCGTGAACATGAACCCGAGGAACGCGGACGCGAGCACCGTGGTCACCGTGCCGATCACGGTGCGGGCCACGGAGACGAGCGTGGCGCTCGCGAGGCCGCCGAGACCGAGGACCTGCGTGTAGTTCGACAGGTGGAAGCCGACCGGCCACAGGCGTACGTCGCCGAGCGCGCTGACGTCGTTCGCGCTGACCGAGTTGATGATGAGGTAGTAGAACGGGTAGCCGCACACCAGGGCGAAGATCGTGAACCCCACGTAGTTCCAGATCTCGAACGGCAGGTCGCCCCGGGTGCGTTGCAGGTGCGGGCCGCGTCGCCGGCGGCGGCTCCAGGGGTCTTGTGCGGTGCGCGCGCCCGCAGGGAGCGTCGACGGAGGCGTGGCCGTGGCGGCCGGCGTGGCAGGGGTCGTCCGGGTGGTCATGGTCCGCTCCCTAGATGATCGACGTCCCGCGAGCGCGCTTGGCGATCGCGTTGGCGGTCACGAGCAGCGCCACGGAGATGACGCTCTTGAGCATGCTGAGCGCGGTGCCGAGCGAGATGCTGTTCCCGGTGATGCCGACGTTGTAGACGTACAGGTCGAGCACTTGGATGTGCTCCTTGTTGAAGGCGTTCTGGAACACGTAGTACTGCTCCAGCCCGTTGTTGAGGAGGTTGGCGATGGAGAGCAGGAGCAGGACGATGTAGGTCGGCATCAGCTCCGGGAACGTGATGTGCCGCATGAGCTGGAAGCGGTTGGCGCCGTCGATCCGGGCCGACTCGTACAGCGTGGGGTCGATGCCGGCGATGGCGGCGAGATACAGGATCGCGCCCCAGCCCAGGCCCTTCCACAGGCTCCAGGCGAGCATCGTCAGCCAGACGTGCTGGTCGGAGTCCAGGAACTTGACCGGGATGGTGATCAGGCCCCAGTCGTGCAGCGTCGTGTTGACCAGGCCGCTCGTGGAGAACAGGGAGAACGCGATCATGTAGACGAGCACCCACGAGATGAAGTTCGGGAGCGTCGTGAGCGTCTGGACCATGTTGCGGAACCAGTTCGCCCGTACCTCGTTGAGGAAGATGGCGAAGACGACCGGCAGCAGCGACGTCGCGATGCCGAGGAAGCTCATGGCGAAGGTGTTCGCCATGACCTGCCCGATCTGCTCCAGCTGGGTGCGCGACGAGACGAGCATCTCGAACCACTGCAGACCGACGAACTCGCTGCGGCCGAGGCCGAGCGCGGGCTTGTAGTCGTACAGCGCCGTCACCCAGCCGATCAGCGGCAGGTAGGAGAACAGCAGCACCAGCACCAGGAACGGTGCGACCAGGAGGAACGCGGAGACGGAGACTCGTCGCGTCTCGCCCCGGACCAGTACCCGGCTACGTTGCAGGAGACCCACCTGTCACTCCCTCGTGAAGTCGCGGTCAGCGTTGAAACGCATTGAAGCGCTTCGACGCTGAATTGATACCACGGGGGAGCAGGTCAGGGCAATGCTCTGGTCAATGCCTGTCAGCGGGGCGCGGTGCTTCCTCGGTCGGTGAGCACTGGCGTGAGGAGCCTCGTCTCGGCCGGCTGGTCGCCGTCGAGCCGCGCCATCACCATGTCCACGGCCAGGCTCCCGATCGTCGCGGCGGGCAGGTCGATGGCCGTCATCGGCACCTGCTGGGCCAGGGCGACGTCCTCCGGGCAGAGGGCGAGCACGGAGACGTCGCCGGGCACCGCACGGCCGAGCTCGCGCAGGCGCGTGAGCACGTGCGGGAGCGCGCGCTCGTTGTGCACGAACAGCCCCGTCACGCCGGGGGCCGAGGCCAGCAGCTCGTCGACCACCTCCCGCGCGCCCGCCGGGGTGCTGGGACACGGCAGCACGTGCGCCGTCAGCCCGTGGGCACCGGCCGCCTCCCGGAAGCCCCGGGTCACGCGGTCGGCGTACGAGGTGTGCCGTTCGAGGACCTCGGGCGGCGCCCCGAGGAGCGCGACCTCCCGATGGGCGAGGCCGGCAAGGTGGTCGGCGGCCAGGCGCCCGGCGGCCTCGAAGTCGAGGTCGAGGCAGGACAGGCCGGACGCGTTGCGCGGCAGGCCGATGAGGACCGCCGGCTGGCGGGACCGGGTGAGGATCGGGACGCGCGCGTCGTCGGCCTCGACGTCCATGAGGACGAGCGCGTCGGCCATCGACCCGTCCGTGGCGCGCTCGAGGCCCACGAGATCCTCCTGCGTGAGCAGCAGCACGTCGTGCCCGTGCTCGCGCCCGCGGGTCACCACGCCCGCGACGAACTGCATGATGACGGACACGTCGACCCCAGAGCGCAGCGGCACCATCAGCCCGATCACCTCGCTGCGGGCCGAGGCGAGGGCGCGGGCGCCCGCGTGGGGTCGGTAGCCGAGCTCGGCCACGGCCTGCTCGACCCGGCGGCGGGTCGCGGCCGAGATCGGCCGCTTGCCAGAGAGGGCGTACGAGACCGTAGAGGTCGAGACTTTGGCCAGACGGGCGACGTCCTCGATGGTCGGCACAGGCGTACTCCTCAGGAGGTGGATGGATCCAGGACAACGGTATCCCCGGATGCGACGCGCGCCGTCGAGAGCCTCTGCGGAAGGCCCCTCGTACGGGCAATCGTCTTGTCAAAGGTTGGGTTCGCGTGGTTCCTGTCCACGCCTCAGTTGCCGCTGGACATCCTGCGGTTCTGAGTCCTACCCTGGCGAAGCGCTTCGACGGAAGCGTCGACGCGGAACTATGGAGGCGACGATGCCCGCACGGCCCACCGCGCCCACGGCGCGATCCGTGCCGACCGAGGGTGCCACCCGGGTCGCGGCACTGACCGCAGACCTCGGCATCCTGTACGGCGGCGACTACAACCCTGAGCAGTGGGACAGCGTTTTCTGGAAGGACGACGCCCGGCTCATGCAGGAGGCCGGGGTCAACCTGGTCACGGTGGGCGTGTTCTCCTGGGCCCGGTACGAGCCGCGTCCCGGCGTGCGGGACTTCGGCTGGCTCGAGGAAGTCCTCGACCTGCTGCACGACCACGGCGTCGCGGTCGACCTCGCGACCCCGACGGCGTCCCCGCCGGCCTGGTTGGGCGTGCTCCACCCCGACACGCTTCCCGTGGACGCCGACGGCGTGCGGCTCGTCGCCGGGTCGCGCAACCACTTCAGCCCGGCGTCGCGCGTGTACCGCGAGCACGCCCTGGCCATCACGTCCGACCTCGTCGAACGGTTCGCCCCGCACCCGGCGGTGCGGATGTGGCACGTCGGCAACGAGCTCGGCCAGGTCTGCTACGGCGATGAGTCGGCCGAGGCGTTCCGCACGTGGCTGCGCGCCCGCTACGGCACGGTCGATCGCCTCAACGAGGCGTGGGGCACGGCCTTCTGGTCGCAGCGGTACGACACGTTCGACGAGGTGCTCCCGCCGCGCCGCATGCCCTATCACGTCAACCCGACGCAGGCGCTCGACTTCCGCCGGTACACCTCCGACCTCCTGCTCGACCTGTACCGCGAGCAGCGCGACCTCATCCGGGTCGTCGACCCGCTCCGGCCGGTGACGACCAACCTCATGGGCTTCTTCCCGCATGCCGACTACTGGTCGTGGGCCGACGACGTCGACGTCGCGGCCGACGACGCGTACCCCGACCTGGCCGATCCGCACGCCCCGGCCGACGCCGCGCTCACGCAGGACCTGATGCGCTCGCTGCGCGGCGGCGAGCCGTGGATGCTGATGGAGTCCGCGACGAGCGCGGTCAGCTTTCGGACGCACAACCTGCCCCGGACGCCGGAGGCCTCGCGGCTCGGCTCGCTGCAGGCCGTCGCCCGCGGCGCAGACGGCGTGTGCTTCTTCCAGTGGCGGGCCTCCCGTGCGGGCGCGGAACGGTTCCACTCCGCGATGCTGCCGCATGCCGGCCCGGACACGCGCGTGCACGGGGCGGTGCGGCGCCTCGGCGCGGACCTGCGCACGCTGCGACCCGTCGTGGGCGGTCGGGTCACGGCCCGGGTCGCCGCCCTGTGGGACTGGCCGTCCTGGTGGGCCACGAGCGGCCCCGCCCTGCCGACGGACCGGCTCGACGCGCTCGCTCAGCTGCGCGCCTGGTACCGCCCCCTGTGGGAGGACGGCGTCGCCGTCGACATCGCCCGCCCGGGCGCGGACCTGACGGGGTACGACGTCGTCCTGGTGCCGCACCTGAGCCTGCTCTCGCCCGACGCTGCCGGCGTGCTCGCCGCCGCCGTGCACCAGGGCGCCACGCTCGTGGTGGGGCCGTTCAGCGGCGTGCTCGACGAGGACGCCCACGTGGTGACCGGCCGGGCGCCCGCCCTGCTGCGCGAGGTGCTCGGCGTGAGCGGCGAGGAGTGGGCCCCGCTGCCCGACGGCGGCGTCGAGCTCGTGCCCGGCCCCGGAGCGCTCGACCCGGCCCTTCCTCCCGAGGCGTGGCACGCCGGCGTGCTCGGCGAGCTGGTGCGCGCCGAGGGTGCGGAGGTGCTGGCGACGTTCGCCGAGGGCCACCTGGCCGGCGCGCCCGCGCTGACCCGCCACGCCGTCGGGCCAGGCACCGCCTGGTACGTGGGCACGGTGCCGTCCGAGGACCTGCTCGCGGCCGTGCTGCGCGCGGCCGTCGCGGAAGCGGGCGTCGAGCCCGTGCTGCCGGGCCTGCACGGCACCGGTGTCGAGGCGGTGCGGCGCGGGGGCGCGCTGTTCCTGATCAACCACGCCGGCACGCCCGCCAAGGTGGCCGTGCCCGGAACCCACACCGACCTGCTCACGGGTGCCCGCGTCGACGACGAGGCGGAGCTGGACCCGTGGGGCGCCGTCGTCCTTATGGAGAGGAACGCATGAAGTTCACGGATGGCTACTGGCAGCTCCTGCCCGGCGTGTCGGTGCTGCGGCCGCGCTGGGTGGACGGCGCCGTGGCGGAGGGCGACCGGCTGGTCGTGCACGCACCCACGGTGCCGGTCCACGACCGGGGCGACACGCTGAACCGCCCGCTCGTCACGGTGACGTTCGACGCGCCCGCGGACGACGTGATCGGCGTGCGCATCGAGCACCACAAGGGTCGTCGCGACCCGGGGCCGCACTTCGAGGTCAACCGGCAGGCGGGCGACGTCAAGGTCGTCGCGCCGGGCCCGGGCGACACGTCGGCGTCGATCACGTCCGGCGGCCTGACCGCCCGCGTGTCCGTGTCGGAGCCGTGGCGTGTCGACTTCGAGGCTGACGGGCGCGTGCTCACGTCGTCGACCGACCGGAGCGTCGGCGTCGCGACCACACGCCAGGGCACGTTCGTCCACGAGCAGCTCACGCTCGACGTCGGCGAGCACGTGTACGGGCTGGGGGAGCGGTTCGGCGCGTTCGTCAAGAACGGGCAGAGCATCGACGTCTGGAACGAGGACGGCGGCACGGCGAGCGACCAGGCCTACAAGAACGTGCCGTTCTACCTGACCGACCGCGGGTACGGCGTGTTCGTGGCGCACCCCGAGCGGGTGTCGTTCGAGGTCGGCACGGAGGTGGCGTCCCGGACCCAGTTCTCCGTGGCCGGCGAGCACCTGCAGTACTACGTGATCCACGGGCCGACGCCCGCGGAGATCCTGCGCCGCTACACCGCACTTACCGGGCGGGCACCGCAGGTCCCTGCTTGGTCGTACGGGCTGTGGCTGTCGACGTCGTTCACGACGGACTACGACGAGGCGACCGTGACCTCGTTCGTGGACGGCATGGCCGAGCGCGGCATCCCGCTGAGCGTCTTCCATTTCGACTGCTTCTGGATGCGACAGTTCCACTGGTGCGACTTCGTGTGGGACCCGGCCACGTTCCCCGACCCGGAGGGCATGCTCGGACGCCTGCACGAGCGGGGCCTGCGCGTGAGCGCCTGGATCAACCCGTACATCGCGCAGCGCTCGCACCTGTTCGACGAGGGCGCGCGCCTGGGCTACCTGGTGCGCACGCCGTCCGGCGACGTGTGGCAGTGGGACATGTGGCAGGCCGGCATGGGCCTGGTGGACTTCACCAACCCCGACGCGACCGCGTGGTACCAGGAGAAGCTGCGCGGGCTGCTGCGGCAGGGCGTGGACTGCTTCAAGACGGACTTCGGCGAGCGCATCCCCACGGACGTGGTGTGGCACGACGGCTCCGACCCGCAGAGCATGCACAACTACTACGCCCACCTCTACAACCGCGCGGTGTTCGAGGTGCTCGAGGCCGAGCGCGGGCAGGGCGAAGCGGTCGTGTTCGCACGCTCCGCGACGGCAGGCACGCAGCAGTTCCCGGTGCACTGGGGCGGCGACTGCGAGTCGACCTACGTCGCGATGGCCGAGTCCCTGCGCGGCGGCCTGTCGCTGGCGCTGTCCGGCTTCGCGTACTGGAGCCACGACATCGGAGGGTTCGAGGGCACGCCCGACCCGGCACTGTTCAAGCGGTGGGTCGCGTTCGGAATGCTGTCGTCGCACTCGCGCCTGCACGGCTCGAGCTCCTATCGCGTGCCGTGGGCGTTCGACGAGGAGGCGGTGGACGTGACGCGCGCGTTCACCCGGCTCAAGATGCGCCTCATGCCCTACCTCGGCCGGCTCGCCGAGGAGGCCACGGAGCAGGGCCTGCCGGTCATGCGGCCGATGGTCCTCGAGTTCCCCGGCGACCGCACGGCGGCGACGGTGGACACCCAGTACCTGCTCGGTGACGCGCTGCTCGTCGCGCCTGTCTTCCAGGCCGACGGGCGCGTGGAGTACTACGTCCCGGAGGGCACCTGGACGCGCCTGCTGCCGGGCGCCGGCCTGCCGCGGACCGTGTCCGGCCCGCGGTGGGTGACCGAGGAGCACGGCTTCGACACGCTGCCGCTGCTCGTCCGGCCGGGCACCGTCCTGCCGGTGGGCGGCCGGGACGACCAGCCGGACTACGCCTGGGCGGACGGGGTCACGCTGCGGCTGTTCGAGCTGGCGGACGGGCACGACGAGGTCGTGACGGTGCCCGCCGGGGAGGGCTCGGCGGCGACGTTCAGGGTCCGTCGGTCCGGCGACCAGGTGCACGTCACGTCTGACGACGCCCCGGGCGACTGGGCCGTCGAGGCCGGCGACCAGGTGGTACGTGCGCAAGGTCCAGCCGAGGTCGCCGTGTCGGTGTCCCGCACTAACCTGACGGCATGAGCACAACACGCACCTTCCCCGACGGATTCGTCTGGGGCTCGGCCACCGCGTCGTACCAGATCGAGGGCGCCGCCACGGAGGGCGGGCGCGGGCCGTCGATCTGGGACACGTTCTCCCATACCCCGGGCAAGACGCTGAACGGGGACACGGGCGACGTCGCCGATGACCACTACCACCGGTGGCAGGAGGACGTCGCGCACATCAAGAACCTCGGGCTCGGCGCGTACCGGTTCTCCATCGCGTGGCCGCGCGTGCAGCCGGGCGGCAGCGGCGAGTTCAACGAGGAGGGCATCGCCTTCTACTCGAGGCTCGTGGACGCGCTGATCGAGGCGGGCGTGAAGCCGGTCGTCACGCTCTACCACTGGGACCTGCCGCAGGAGCTCGAGGACGCGGGCGGCTGGGCCAACCGTGAGACGGCCTACGCCTTCGCACGGTACGCCCGCCGCATGGCGCAGGAGCTGGGCGGCCGCATCGACACGTGGACCACGCTGAACGAGCCCTGGTGCTCGGCCTTCCTTGGCTACGCGTCGGGCGTGCACGCACCGGGCATCGTGGACGCGGTGGCGGCGCTGAAGGCGGTGCACCACCTCAACCTCGCGCACGGCCTGGCGGCACAGGAGATCCGGGACGTGCTGGGCGAGGCGGCGAAGGTGTCGCTCACGCTCAACCTGCACGTCTTCCGCCCGGACGACCCGTCGTCGGCGTCGGACCTCGACGCCGTCCGCAAGGCCGACGAGATCGCCAACCGGACGTTCCTCGGCCCGGTGCTCGAGGGTGCCTACCCGGCGGACCTGATCGCGCGCACGAGCGGCCTGACCGACTGGTCCTTCGTGCAGCACGGCGACCTGGAGATCACGAACCAGCCGCTCGACGTGCTCGGCGTGAACTACTACTCGACGGCGCGCGTGCGCACCTACGCGGGCGCGGGAGAGCGTCAGCAGGCGGACGGCCACAAGGACTCCGAGGGCTCGCCATGGATCGGCGCGGACGACGTCGAGTTCGTGCCGCAGCCCGGCCCGTACACCGCCATGGGCTGGAACATCGAGCCGGCCGGGCTGACGGACCTGCTGCTGTCGCTGCACGAGACCTACCCGGACCAGCCGCTCATGATCACGGAGAACGGCGCCGCGTTCGACGACGTCGTGTCCGACGACGGCCGCGTGCACGACGACCGCCGCGTGGCGTACCTCCGCGATCATGTGGAGGCGCTCGGCCAGGCCCGCGACAAGGGCGTGGACGTGCGCGGCTACTTCGCGTGGTCGCTCCTCGACAACTTCGAGTGGGCCTACGGCTACGACCGCCGGTTCGGCATCATCCGGGTGGACTACGACACGCAGATGCGCACCTGGAAGGACTCCGCGTACTGGTACCGGAAGCTGGCCACGACGGGCACGCTCCCGGCCGTCACGGACGTCGAGCCGTAGTGGCCGGGCCCGTGCTCGCCGGGGGGCGGCTCGGCGGGCCGGGCCAGGGCACGCCTCTCGCCCCCGCCACCGTGGACGCCCTTGCCGCGCACCTGGACGGGATGCGGCGCGGGGCGCGGGTGCCGGCCCTGTCGGCGGCCGTCGGCCGCGCGGGGCGGGTCGCGTGGGCTGCGGTGTCCGGCGGCCCGACGCCGGAGCTCTCGTTCCGCATCGGGTCGATCACCAAGCCGATGGTCGCCGTGGCGGTCCTGCGGCTCGTCGAGGCGGGCCGGGTGGCACTGTCCGACCCGGTCGGCCGGCACCTGCCGGACGCCCCGGTCCCCGGGGCGACGCTCCGGCACCTGCTGAGCCACACGAGCGGGCTCCCGGCGGAGCCCGCCGGCCCGTGGTGGGAGCGGCACGGGTACGGGAGCTGGGCGGACCTGGTCGCCGCTGACCTGCCCGCGCTCTGGGAGCCGGGGGACCGGTACCACTACTCGAACGTCGGCTTCGCGGTGCTCGGCCGGCTCGTCGAGGAGCTGCTCGGGCGTCCGTGGGACGAGGTGCTGCGCGAGGAGCTGTGGGAGCCGCTCGGCATGCGCTCGACGGGGCGCGTGCCCGCGGGTCCCGCCGCTGCCGGCTTCGCCGTCCACCCGCACGCCGACCTCGTGCACGCCGAGCCCGTCGCCCCGTACGGTGCGATGGGCCCGGCCGGCGAGGTGTGGTCGACGCCCTCGGACCTCGTACGGTTCGGCCTCTGGCTCGTGGGCGCGGGACCGGTCGACCTCGCGCCGGCCGTGGCCGACGCCGTCCTGTCGGTCGCCACCCGCCGCTCGATGGCCGTGCCGCGCGTCGTGGTCGACGACGCAGGGCCGGCGGGCGGTCCCTGGACCACCGCGCACGGGCTGGGGGCGCGCGTGCGCCAGGACGGGGCCCTGCGCACCGTCGGCCACTCGGGTTCGGTGCCAGGCTTCACGGCCGACCTGCGGGCCGACGTGGTGACCGGGGACGTCGTCGCCGTCTGCGGCAGCTCGACCGGGGGCTTCGGCGACGGCGCGGGCCTGCTCGCGGTGCTGCAGGAGCACGAGGCGCCCCAGCCGCTGCCGGTGCCCGGGCCGGGGACCGACCCGGCGCTCGCGGCCGAGCTGACCGGCACCTGGTACTGGGGTCCGAGCCCGTACACGCTGTCGTTCGACTCCGGCGGCCGGATCGTCCTGCGCTCGCAGTCGGAGACCGGGCGGGGCTCGGTCTTCGACCGGGTGACCGGCGCCGGCTGGGTCGGCGTGGAGGGTGGCTACTGGCTGGGCGAGCGGCTGCGCCAGGACGTCCGGGACGGTCGCACGGCGGCCCTCGACGTCGGCACGTTCCACCTCACGAGGTCGCCCTACGACCCCGCGACACGCGTGCCGGGCGGGCTCGACGGGACCGGCTGGAGGGCGCTACCCTCTGCTCCCTGAGCGCACGCCTGAGAGTGGCAACCACAACATCTCGTAGGCGAGCGCGTGTCAGACACTAGGTGTAGTGTTTGAAGCAGCGGGGCCACCAGGCTTCCGCGCGAACCACATCGGTGTAGTTACACCACCGTTTTTCGAGGTCAGACAGGGGAGGCCGCCATGAGCGTCACGGTCTACAGCAAGCCGGCATGCGTCCAGTGCGACGCGACCTACCGTGCACTGGACCGCAAGGGCGTCCAGTACACGGTCGTCGACATCACGCAGGACGCCGCCGCGCTCGAGATGGTCCGCGGCCTCGGTTACCTCCAGGCTCCGGTCGTGGTCGCCGGCGAGACGCACTGGTCCGGCTTCCGCCCCGACCAGATCAGCGCTCTCGCCGCCGTGGTCGCGACGGCCTGACATCACCGGCGCCGCAAGGCGCCACCCGCCGTCGGTCGCGCCGCAGGCGCGCGCAGCCGCCGGCCGGCAGCGTTCCCGGTAGTTCCTGGCAGGTGAGGAGGTCGGACATGGGATCTCTCGTCTACTTCTCCAGCGTCTCCGAGAACACCCATCGGTTCGTGCAGCGGCTCGGGCTCGAGGAGCTCGGGATCTCGGTGCACCGGATACCGCTGCGGCCGGCCGACGGCTTCCTCCGGGTGGACGAGCCCTACGTCCTCATGGTCCCCACCTACGGAGGGGGCAACGAGGGCGGGGCCGTCCCCCGGCAGGTGAGGAAGTTCCTCAACGACGAGCACAACCGGTCGTTCGTCCGTGGCGTCATCGCCGCGGGGAACACCAACTTCGGAGCGGCGTACTGCATCGCCGGGAACATCGTCGCTACCAAGTGCCATGTTCCCTACCTGTACGCCTTCGAGCTCCTGGGCACAGCGGAGGACGTCACACGCGTCCGCGAAGGATTGGGACGATTTTGGCAACGACAGTCATCGACGAAGGCACCGGCGCAGCTCTCGGCGTGACGGAGGTCCGGCTGCCCACGCTGCAGCTCGACTACCACGCGCTCAACGCGATGCTGAACCTGTACGGCGCGGACGGCAAGATCCAGTTCGACAAGGATCGCGAGGCCGCCCGCCAGTACTTCCTGCAGCACGTGAACCAGAACACGGTCACCTTCGAGTCGCTCGACGCGAAGCTGGACCACCTCGTCGAGAACAAGTACTACGACCCGGCGGTGCTGGCCAAGTACGACCGCGCCTTCGTGAAGGAGCTGTTCCAGCTCGCGTACTCGAAGGACTTCCGCTTCGACACGTTCCTGGGCGCGTTCAAGTACTACACGTCGTACACGCTGAAGACGTTCGACGGGAAGAAGTACCTGGAGCGCTTCGAGGACCGCGTGTCGATGGTGGCGCTCGGACTGGCGGACGGCGACGAGCAGACCGCCCGTGACATCGTCGAGGAGGTCGTCTCCGGCCGGTTCCAGCCCGCGACGCCCACGTTCCTCAACGTCGGCAAGGCGCAGCGCGGCGAGCCCGTGTCCTGCTTCCTGCTGCGCATCGAGGACAACATGGAGTCGATCGCGCGCGGCATCAACTCGGCGCTGCAGCTCTCGAAGCGCGGCGGCGGCGTCGCTCTGCTGCTGAGCAACATCCGCGAGCACGGCGCGCCGATCAAGCACATCGAGAACCAGTCGTCGGGCGTCATCCCCGTGATGAAGCTGCTGGAGGACTCGTTCTCGTACGCGAACCAGCTCGGCGCGCGCCAGGGCGCCGGTGCGGTGTACCTGCACGCGCACCACCCGGACATCCTGCGGTTCCTCGACACCAAGCGTGAGAACGCCGACGAGAAGATCCGCATCAAGACGCTCTCGCTGGGCGTCGTGATCCCGGACGTCACGTTCGAGCTCGCCAAGAAGAACGCTGACATGCACCTGTTCTCTCCGTACGACGTAGAGCGCGTGTACGGGGTGCCGTTCGCGGACATCAGCATCACGGAGAAGTACGACGAGCTCGTCGCGGACGACCGCATCCGCAAGACGACCATCAAGGCGCGCGACTTCTTCCAGACGCTGGCGGAGCTGCAGTTCGAGTCGGGCTACCCGTACGTCATGTTCGAGGACACGGTGAACCGGGCGAACCCGATCGAGGGCCGCATCACCCACTCGAACCTGTGCTCGGAGATCCTCCAGGTCTCGACGCCGTCCACGTTCAACGAGGACCTGTCCTACTCGACCGTCGGCCGCGACATCTCCTGCAACCTCGGCTCGCTGAACATTGCGCGCACGATGGACTCGCCGGACTTCGCGAAGACGATCGACACCGCGATCCGGGCCCTCACCGCCGTGAGCGACCAGACGAGCATCGAGTCGGTGCCGTCGGTGAAGCTGGCGAACGAGATGGGTCACGCGATCGGCCTCGGCCAGATGAACCTGCACGGCTACCTCGCCCGCGAGCGGGTCTTCTACGGGTCGCAGGAGGGCGTCGACTTCACGAACATCTACTTCTACACGGTCGCGTTCCACGCGATCGCGGCGTCCAACCGCCTCGCGATCGAGCGGGGCCGGGCGTTCGGCGGGTTCGAGAAGTCCACGTACGCGAGCGGCGAGTACTTCGACAAGTACACCGACCAGGTGTGGGAGCCGGAGACGGACCGCGTGAAGGAGCTCTTCGCCGACGCGGGCGTGCGGATCCCGACGCAGGAGGACTGGAAGCAGCTCAAGGCCTCGGTCATGGAGCACGGCATCTACAACCAGAACCTGCAGGCCGTGCCGCCCACGGGCTCGATCAGCTACATCAACAACTCCACCTCGTCGATCCACCCGGTGCCGGCGAAGGTCGAGATCCGCAAGGAAGGCAAGATCGGCCGCGTCTACTACCCGGCGCCGTACATGACGAACGAGAACCTGGAGTACTACCAGGACGCGTACGAGATCGGGTACGAGAAGATCATCGACACGTACGCCGCGGCGACGCAGCACGTGGACCAGGGCCTGTCCCTGACGCTGTTCTTCCCGGACACGGTGACCACCCGCGACGTCAACAAGGCGCAGATCTACGCCTGGCGCAAGGGCATCAAGACCCTGTACTACATCCGCCTGCGCCAGATGGCGCTGGAGGGCACCGAGGTCGAGAACTGCGTGAGCTGCATGCTCTGATCCAGCCTCGCGACAGGCAGTCCATCCAGCACCGCCTCGGCGGCCGCCTCACCCAGTTCGTCGCCCCGGTGCCGGGGTAGGAGAAGAGAAATGTCACCCACCGGAAAGCTCAAGCTCATCGACCGCGTGTCGGCGATCAACTGGAACCGACTCGAGGACGAGAAGGACCTCGAGGTCTGGGACCGCCTCGTCGGCAACTTCTGGCTGCCCGAGAAGGTCCCGGTGTCCAACGACATCCAGTCGTGGGCGACCCTCTCGCCGGCCGAGAAGCTCATGACGACGCGCGTGTTCACGGGCCTGACGCTGCTGGACACGATCCAGGGCACGGTCGGCGCCGTCAGCCTCATCCCCGACGCGCTGACGCCGCACGAGGAGGCCGTCTACACGAACATCGCGTTCATGGAGTCGGTGCACGCCAAGAGCTACTCGTCGATCTTCTCGACCTTGATCTCCAGCAAGGAGATCGATGAGGCGTTCGCGTGGTCCGAGGCGAACCCGAACCTGCAGCGCAAGGCCGAGATCGTCCTGGAGTACTACCGGGGCGACGACCCGCTCAAGCGCAAGGTCGCCTCGACGATGCTCGAGTCGTTCCTGTTCTACTCGGGCTTCTACGCACCGATGTACTGGTCGAGCCGGGCGAAGCTCACCAACACGGCCGACCTGATCCGCCTCATCATCCGCGACGAGGCCGTGCACGGGTACTACATCGGCTACAAGTTCCAGAAGGGCCTCGCGCAGGTCACGCAGGCCGAGCAGGACGACCTCAAGGCGTACACGTTCGACCTGCTCTTCGAGCTGTACGAGAACGAGGTCGAGTACACCGAGGCGCTCTACGGCGAGCTGGGGCTCACCGAGGACGTCAAGGCGTTCCTGCGGTACAACGCCAACAAGGCCCTGATGAACCTGGGCTACGAGGCGCTGTTCCCCAAGGAGGACACGGACGTCAACCCGGCGATCCTCGCAGCCCTCTCGCCGAACGCGGACGAGAACCACGACTTCTTCTCGGGGTCGGGGTCGTCGTACGTCATCGGCAAGGCCGTCGAGACGGAAGACGACGACTGGGACTTCTGATACTCGTCAGAGCCCGGTAGCCGGAAGGGGCTGACCAGAGGCCCGGAATCGCGGAAACTCGCGGCTCCGGGCCTCTTGCGTGCCGACATCCTCAAGACACAGGAGGTCGGAGATGGACAGGAGTTGTCGTTCGGTGGGGCACGCCGGGGGCACGCGCACACCTTCACGACGAGCGCGAGGCGCGCTGCGACCCGATCTTGGGTCAGGGGTGGTGTCGAGGTCGTGCCCCTTCGTCCCCACGCGGGGTCGCGAAGGGCTCAGGAACCGCGGAGTTCTGCGGACCTCGCCGGTCGTGCCCGGTCAGGGGCACGGAGGGGCACGACGGTCCACGAGGGGCCCGCCGTGTCCACGGGAGGTCGCGATGAGCAGCGTCGGCGCTCGCCCACCCGATCACGAGCCGCACTGGCCGCCCTGGACTGCACGCGGCTAGGCCCCGGATCGGCACCGCCGATCGCCAAAGTGCCCAAAGGTCGAACAGTAGCTGGCCGCGCTATTGTGGCTGCAAGGGAATCGCAAGGTCCGCCTCCGTGAATGGAGATCGCCATGACGACCTCACATGCGACCGCAATCGCCGAGCTGGCCGAGCATCTCAAGCCGGTGCTCGAGGAAAGCCCCGACGGCGTGTATCTCTGGCTCGACGAGCAGAACAAGGTCTGCAACCAGCGGCTCGCCAAGATGTTCGGATACGACGTCGACGAATGGGAGGCGATTGACGACTTCGCGAGTACGCTCATCGCCGATGAAAGCCGTGCCCAGTACGTCTGGAACTATCAGAACCATGTGGGCCGTCTCCAGTATCCGGTGACGTTCCGCTTCCGCGGCAAGCGCAAGGACGGATCGACCTTCGCCGCGGAGACCGACATGATCCCGCTGACCTACCGGGGACACGTGGTGGCGTATCACTTCGTCCGTCGGGTCGGCGAATAGGGGCGAGGCGGTGATCGGGCGCCATGTCGCCGCGTCCTTCTGGTCGGAAGGACACAGCCGCTGAGCCTCGTGTCTCGGGTCGTCACGCCCATCCACCGCGACGTCCGCCGACAGGACCCGCCACTGGGCGCCCGCGAGCCTCATGCGCCGTCCCCATCGGCATGGCGGCCGCCGTCGGCCCGCGCAACATCGCCTCGCAGCACGTCATAGGTCACGGCGCACAAGCAGCCTCGAGAAAGGAGCACGAGGCGTGACCGTAGCGACGTCCCCGCCCTCGACGCCATCCGAAAGTCGACAGGGCGCAATCATTGAATCGCCTCATGTCCATCTCCGACCTCCTGTGTCTTGAGAAAGTCGACACGCAAATAGGCCCGGAACCGCCGTCGCGGTAGCCGTCGTAGAGCGCCGCATGGCGGGGCGGTCGCGCCGGCCGCACGACTCGGAACCTGCCATCAGCACCAGGTCGAACCGTTTGCCGTAGACGTCGCTCCCGCAGGTCGCCGCTGACTGCCGCAGCGGCAGCCACACCACGGTTCGCGGGGAGCGGGCCGCGAGCCACCACGCCGCGGCCAGCTTGAGCGCGGCGTCCTTGTCGACGAACATCTGTCGCACCCGTGCCCGCGCCCGCTTCCAGGCCGAGACCGGCAGCGCGAGGCTGTGGTGCCAGAATCCTGCGGTTCCGGGCCCTCTGGTCAGCCGCTACAAGCTACCGGGAATCAGAAGTCCCAGTTCTTGCCCGAGAGGGGTCGTAGAGCGCAAGGTCATGCCGGGCCGCCAACTCCAGAACCGAGTCGATGGACAGCCGTGCTCACATCTCCCCAGCGCAGGACGAGGTGGAGGCCGCCCCTGTTCCAGCCGACCCCGGAGTACGACGAGGCCGGTTACGGCGACTTCCGGGATCATCTGCGGTTCGAGATGGCGGCCCAGACGATGTTCCTGGTCGGCAGCAGGATCGCCTTCGAGCTTCGCGCTGAGCAGTTGCGCGGGCTGGTGGAGGACTGTCCGGCTCATCTGGCGGCGAGTCCCGACACTCATTGCTGTGCCGAGATCGGGATCGGCAGCCGCGTCGGAGATCTTCCGGAACGGCCGCTCCGGCAACGTCACCGTCTGCGGTCGAGCGTGCAGGGTGACGAGGTCACGCGTCCTCGTGCCCGATGAGACGCACGATCAGCCCAGTCCGGCAGGCGGATCGCACGATGGTCTGCTCATCGCACCCGGCCGGGTCCACCGAGCCGTGCGGTGCGTATCCGGGCCGGGATCTGCAGCTCAAGCTGCAGATCCCGGCCCGAACTGCAGATCTCACGGCGCATACGGCAGCGGTTAGTCGGCGGGGCGGACCTGCCGGCAGCGGTTAGTCGGCGGGGCGGACCTGCGCCCCCGTCACCGGCGGCTCGGCCGACCACGGGAACGTGATCCACAGGTCGGTGTCGCGCCAGGAGAAGTCGGGCGTGATGATGCTGCGCGGCTTCGTGTACAGCACCGCGGAGCGGGCGTCGGCGCCCGTCCCGGCGAGCATGTCCATCACCAGCGCGAGGGTGCGGCCGGAGTCGGCGACGTCGTCGACCACGAGGACCTTCGAGCCCGGCAGCTCGGACGTGTCCATGAGCGGCGGCAGCACGCGCGGGTCGTCGAGCGTCTTGCCGATGTCCGTGTAGAACTCGATGTTCAGCGTGCCGACGCCCTTGGTGCCGAGCGCGTAGGCCACGGCCCCGCCGGGCACCAGACCGCCTCGGGCGACGGCCACCACGACGTCGGGGACGAAGCCGCTCGCCACGACCTGCTCGGCCAGCTGGCGGACGGCGACGGGGAACTGCTGCCAGGTCAGCACCTCGCGGGTGGGCGGGGCGTCGAGCGCCGGTGCCTCGGGTGGGTTCATGCCACGACGATACGGCCGACGGCGGGCCCCCGGAACCGGGAACCCGCCGTCGGTATGCCGCTGACCTGGGGCGTTACACCCCGGCCGTGCGGAAGGTCACGCGTCGCTGCTGGCGTCGAGGATGTCCACGACGAAGACCAGCGGCGAGTTGGCCGGGATGGCCCCGCTCTCCTGGTCGCCGTACGCAAGTTCCGCCGGGATCACGAGGAGCACCTGGCTGCCGACCGTCTGGCCGGCGATGCCCTGCGTCCAGCCCGGGATGACGCCCGTCAGCGGGAACGACGTGGGCGTGCCGCGGCTCCACGACGAGTCGAACGACGTGCCGTCAAGGAGGCAGCCGGCGTACTGGACGGTGACGGTCTGGTCCTCGGTCACGGCGGCGCCTTCGCCCTTGATGAGCGGCTGCACGACGAGCTCGGCCGGTGCCTCGTAGCCCGAGGGGATCGTGACGGTCGGCAGGCCGTCCTCGGCGAGCTCGACGGTCGGCAGACCCTCGGCCGGCTCAACCGGCTCGCCCTCGGCGCGGGACAGCGTGTCCTTCGCCTCCGCGACCTCGATGAGGCTGACCTGGTACGTGCCGTCCGCACCCTGGCTGGCGAGCACGAGGCGGGTGCCGACCTTGTGGCCGAGCAGCGGGGTGTTCAGCAGCTCGTACGAGGCGTCGCCCAGCGTGAAGACCTCGGGCGACTGGCCCTCGGCCCACGTGGAGCCCACGAGCGTCGCGTCGGCGGCGGCCATCACGACGTAGTTGATGCTCACCTGCTGGCCCTCGACCAGGTCGGCTCCCGTGCCCTCGCTGATGATGCGCGTGGTCGGCGCGGTCACCGTGAGCGGCGCCGTGAACGTCACCGTGGGCTCCGCGCCCGCGTCGCCCGTGACCTGGATCGCGTCGACGGCGGCCACGTCCTCGGCAGTCGGCGTCGGCTGGGCGGGGGTGCTCGCGGCGGCCTGGACCTCCGGCGTGCAGACGGCCTCTCCGGCCTCGGTCGCGCTTTCCTCGCCGCTCGAGCAGGCGGTCAGCGCGAGAGCGGCGCCCAGGGCGAGGGCCGCCAGGCCGGCAGTGGTGCGGTGCTTCACGGGTTGGTCCTTCGGTCGGTTTCACCTTCGGGGTCCGGCACACTCTAGCGGGCGCTGCTGGACGCCCCCTCAACGTCGCCCGCCCGCTCGCCGACGCCGGTGGCGCGCCGCTGTGCGGAGGTTCACCTCCGGCGTCGTGCCCCGGATGGAAGAATCTGCGCATGCCGTCGAAGCGTCCTTCCAAGCGTCGGCCCCATGGGGCCGAGCCCCGTCCGCTCGACCTCGACCGCGCGACCGGCGGCCGGCGCAGCGAGTCCGCGGCCGACGGCGAGTGGGTCGTGCAGACGGTCCGCGGGTCCGAGAAGACCTATACGTGCCCAGCCTGCAGGCAGGAGATCCCGCCCGGGACGGCGCACGTCGTCGCCTGGGCGAGCGACGCGATCGGCGGACCAGAGGTCGGGCTCGAGTACCGGCGTCACTGGCACACGTCGTGCTGGCAGCGCCGTGCTCGCCTGCGCTGACCACGAGACGGCGCGCCCGCGCTGACCAGCGGACGCGGACCGGGGGAGAATGGAAGCGATGACTACCGAGGCGTCCCACCAGATCCGCTCCATGACCGTCCTGCCCGCGATCCGCGAGGACGTGGAGCTGCACACGGCTGACCACCTGACCCTGGTTGGCGAGCTGGCGCTGCCCGCCGACCGGTCTCCCGAGGCCACGCTGATCACCCTCCACCCGCTGCCCACGCACGGCGGCTACATGGACTCGCACGTCTTCCGGAAGGCTGCCTGGCGCCTGCCTGCCCTCGCGGGTCTGGCCGTGCTGCGCTTCAACACGCGGGGCACGTCCTCGCCCCGGGGGACGAGCGAGGGCGCGTTCGACGGCGGTGACGCGGAGCGGTACGACGTCGCGGCCGCGATCGAGCTCGCCGAGTTCCGCGGGCTGCCGCGACCCTGGCTCGTGGGCTGGTCGTTCGGCACCGAGCTCGCGCTCAAGTACGGCGACGACCCCGCGGTCGAGGGCGCGATCCTCCTGTCGCCGCCGCTGCACCGCGCCACCGACGAGGACCTGGACCGGTGGGCCGCGTCGGGCCGGCCGCTCGTGGTGCTCGTCCCGGAGCTCGACGACTACCTGCAGCCCGCCGAGGCCCGGCGCCGGTTCGCCCGCGTGCCGCACGCCGAGGTGATCGGTATCGAGAGCGCCAGGCACCTGTGGGTCGGCGAGCCCGCCGTCGTGCGGGTGCTGAACGAGATCGTCGGCCACGTGCTGCCGGATCACCCCCTGCCCCTGCCGACGCACTGGGACGGGCCGCTCGGCGCCTGACCGCGAGACCAACTCCCGGCCCCCGGGCCACGGAACTGAGGAGGACGACGATGACCTCGACCAACCCCCTGGCTACCTACGCTCTGCGCGACGGCGGCGGGGTTCCGCTGGTCCTGCTGCACGCCTTCCCGGTGGACCACCGCATGTGGGCGGCGTGCGCGGACGCCCTGCCGCCCGGCCTGCGGGTGATCGCGGTCGACCTGCCCGGGCAGGGTCACAGCGAGCTCGACGGGCGGCCCGCGTCGCTCGAGTCGGCCGCCGACGCCGTGCACGCGACCCTGGTCGCCTCGGGGGAGGGCAACGCGATCGTGGTCGGGCTCTCGATGGGTGGCTACGTCGCCCTCGCGCTCGCCGAGCGGCACCCCGGCTTCGTGGACGGGCTCGGCCTGATCGACACCCGGTCGACCGCCGACACCGACGAGGCGCGCGCCAAGCGGCGCCGGATCGCCGACATCGTCGAGTCCGCGCAGACCGTCGACGCGGTGCTGGGCATGCCGGCCACACTGCTCGGCAGCACGACGGCGTCGGGCCGCCGCAACCTGTTCCCCGTCGTCGAGTCGTGGATCCGGGCGCAGTCGCCCGCGGGCATCGCCTGGGCGCAGCGTGCGATGGCGGCGCGGCCCGACCGCACGGCCGTGCTCGAACGGTTCGACGGGCCGGTCGCCGTGGTGGTGGGCGCCGAGGACGAGATCACCACCGTGGCGGACGCGGAGCACATGGTGCACGCGACCGCCGACGGCGCGCTGACGGTCGTGCCGGCTGCCGGGCACCTCAGCGCGGTCGAGGAACCGCAGGCGGTGGCCGCCGCGCTCGCGCTGCTGCACCAGAGGGTGACGAGCCGGCGCGACTCGTGGCTCACGCGCCGCTGGTGGTACCCGCCGTCCTGATCCCGAGAACGACGTGTGGGCCCCTACCTGACCGGGTAGGGGCCCACACGTCGTTCTCGTCGCTCGAGGCGGGTGAGTCCGCGGGACTCAGCGGGCAGGTGCCGGCTCCTCGGCCGGGGCCCCCTCCGCGTCGGCCGCCGACTCCCCGGCGGCCTCCCCGTCGGAGTCGCCCTCGCCGGTGCCGGACTTGACCGCCGGGATCACGATGGTGGCGGTACCGACCGGAACGGGCGCCGGGTTGACCGGCGGGATGGCGACCGGCGCGGCGGCCTCGTCGGCCTCGGCCTGCGCACCCACGTTGGCGAACCGTGCCTGCTGGGCCGGCGAGAGCGCCAGGCCGTTCGGGCCGACCGGCGCGGCGGGCTTGGCGTTCTCGCCACCCGGCGCCGGCGTGCCGAGCAGGCCACGCAGCTCGTCGAGGTAGGAGTTGATCGAGTCGTGCTGGCGCGTGAGGTCCTCGAGCTGGCGCTGGGCCGCGCTGCGCTGCATCTCGGCTTCGGCGCGGGCGTCGGCGATCGTCTGCTCGGCGAACTCGCGGGCCTCGGCGACGATGCGGTCGGAGGTGCGGCGCGCGTCGGCGACGAGGTCCTTCACGTACTGGTCGGACTCGGAGCGCACCTTCTCGGACTGCTCCAGCGCGACGGCGACGCGCTTCTCCGCCTCGGCCGCGTGCTCCTCGGCGGCGCGCACCAGGCGCTCCGTCTCGCCCTTTGCGGTCTCGTGACGGGCCGACAGCTCCTGCTCCACGGCCTCGCGGCGCGTGACGATCTCGAGCTGGGCCTCCGAGAGGGCCGAGCGGGCCTGCTCGCGCAGGTCCTCGAGCTCGGTGGTGACGGCGTTCGCCGCCTCGGCCGCCTGCCGGCGGGCCTCGGCGACCTGGCTCTCCACGTCGCGTCGCGTGCGCTCGAGCAGCTCGGCGGACTCGCGCTCCGCGGCCTCGCGCTGGGCGGCGGTCTCGGCGGCCACCTGGGCACGCAGCTGGGCGGCGTCGCGCTCGGTCGTGACGCGCAGCTCGGTGGTCTCGCGCTCGACGGTCGCGCGCAGCGTGCCGAGCTCGCGCTCGAGGCTGGCGCGGCGCTCGCTCTCCTCGGTCGCGAGGCCGCTCGTGATGAGCGCGGCCTCGCGCTCGGCGGAACCGACGAGCTCCTCGGCGCGGCGCTGGGCGCCGAGCAGGTGGCCCTCCGCCTCGGCGGCCGTGGTGGTGCGGATCTCCTCGGCCTCGCGGCGGGCGCTCGAGAGCAGCTCGGCGACCTCGGACTCCGCGCGGGAACGCACCTGGCCCGCGGAGAGCTTGGCGCGCGCCATGACGTCGGCAGCCTGCTGGTTGGCCTGCGCCAGGATGTCGGCCGACTGCTCCTCGGCGGACCGGAGAAGCTGCTCGATGCGCGATCCGAGGCCGGAGTAGGACGGCCGGTCGTTCTCGCGCAGCGCGCGCTTGGCGTCGCTGAGCTCCTGGGTGAGCTGCATCGCCCGGCCGTCGGCGGTCTCGACCTGCCGGCGCGCCTCCTCCAGGGCGTGCGTCAGGCGGGCCATGTGGCTGTCGACCTGCTCGCGGTCGTAGCCACGCATGGCGGTCGGAAAGAGCGAGCCCTGGTCGGACACAGTGCAGACCTCCGTGGTTGGGACCGGTTTGTTCCCCGGGTCAAGGTACTCCGGGTGCCAGTGGCGACTTCCGGCGCTCAGGATACGCGGCAGAGCCTGGTTCGGAACACTGGCTGTCCATCTGGTTCACCCCCGACGGTACGGGCGGTTCATGCAGGTGGGGTGTGAAGGATTCGTGACGATCCTCGCCAGCAGGCCCTCCTGGACAGGACCTCAGCCCGCGTACCTATGCTGGAACGTCCACGTCGAAGGGATTGTTCGGTGGTGCAACGGATTCTCGCGGCCCTCCTGATCGTGCTCGGTCTGGGTGGGATCGGCCTGGGGGTCGCCTCCGCGACCGTCTGGCGCGGGGCAGACACGGTCGTCGCGCAAGCGGTGCCCAGCGGCGACGCCGCGCTCGTCGTCACCGACCCCGGGGTCCTCGGCCTCGTGGCCGACGACGTCACGGTCACCGCGACGGTGCCCGAGGGGCAGACCGTGACGCTGGCCGTGGGCCGCGACGTCGACGTCCTCGGCTGGGTCGGTGCGGACCCGTACGACCGCGTCACCGGCCTGTCGGACTGGGAGACGCTCGACGTCACGCCCGGTGCGGCCGCCACGGACGACGCCGCCGCGACGGACCCGTCCGCGCCGGCTGCCGACCCGTCCGCGCCCGCCGAGGGCGAGGCCGCGACGGAGACGACCGTTCCCGCCCTGGTGGGCCCGGACCCTGCCGGCTCCGACATGTGGGTGTCCGAGGTCACCGGGCAGACCAGCGTCAGCCTGCGCTGGAGCACTCCTGAGGCGCCGGGCCGCTGGGTCCTGCTCGCCGCCGGGGTCGGCGACGGCGCGACGCCGCCCACCGTCGAGCTCACGTGGCCACGCGAGGCCGGGACGCCGTACCTGTGGCCGGGCGTGCTCGGCGGCGTCGTCCTGATCGGGCTCGGCGTCGTCGTCCTGCTCGGTGCTCGCCGCGTGAAGCGCCGCGTCGCGGCGTCCCGGCCCGGCCGGGCCGTGAGCTCGGTCGCCTCGGCGGCCCGCTCGCAGGTCTCCAAGGGTGGCGGGTCTGGTTCGCGCCGCCGCGGCACGACCGAACCGCAGGCCGTTCCCGCGACCCCCGGGTCCGACGACGTCCCCGGCGCCCCGGGCACGGACGACGCCTCCGCGGAGGAACGGCAGGCGGGGGCCGGTCTGTGGGGCGCAGTAGCGCCCGCCGCGTCCCCGTTCGCCGCGTCCCCGTTCGGCGGCCCGGCAGAGCCGGCCCCCTTCGGCGGTGCGCCGGAGCCGGCCCCGTTCGGCGGCCCGGCAGAGCCGGCCCCCTTCGGCGGTGCGCCGGAGCCGGCCCCGTTCGGGAGCCCGGCGGAGCCGGCTCCGTTCGGCGGTGCGCCCGACCGGGCGCCCTTCGGCTCGGTCCCCGAGCCGGCCCCGTTCGGCGGGCTTTCGCCTGTTGAGCCGGCCTACGGCGGCGGTGTGCCCGAGCCGGCCTACGGCGGCGGTGTGCCCGGACCCTTCGGCGCGGCGCCTCAGCCTGGTCCGCAGGGTCCCGAGCCGGGTCCGGTCCCGATGGACGCGCCCGCCGCGGGCCTGCGCCGCGGCCGGCGTCGGCTCGCGGGCGGCGCTCCGCAGCCCGCTCCCGAGCCGTCCGGCGGCTTCGGGGCACTCGGCGGCCCGCCCGCCGGCGCTCCGGTGGCCGACCCGGCCGCCGCTCAGCTCGCCCCGCAGGCGGCCCCGCCGCAGGCCGGCGGCCCGTTCTCCCTGCGCGGCCGACGCCGCCCTGGGCCAGGCGGTCCGGGCGCCCCCGGCGCCGCACAGGCCGCCGGCGCCCAACAGGTCCCCGCCGCTCCTGTCCAGGGCTATCCGGCCCCGGCGCAGGGCTACGCGGACCCGGCACAAGGCTACGGAGCGCCCGACCCGGCGGGCGGTCACGTCGTGCCGAGCGCCCCGACAGGCCCCGGCACGGGCGACCAGGCCGGCGCTCCGGCGTCGGACCGGCCGCTCACACGGCGCGAGCTGCGCATGCGCGACCAGGCCGAGCGTCGCGCGGCCACGGGCACCATGCCCGTCGTGCCCGGGCCCGAGGCACCCGCCGAGGAAGCACATCCGCAAGAGGAGGGGTCGACCGGCCGCGCAGCGGCGTGGCGGCAGACCTGGGGCTTCTCGGGCGGCGACGGAGGAGAGCGATGAACCGCAGGACGAGGCGGACGGGCCTGGTGGCCCTGGCCGCGACGACGGCGCTGCTGGCAGGGTGCGCAGCCGAGCTGCCGACGCCGGCGGCAGAGGAGGCGGTCGTCGCACCGGTGCTGGGCCTGGACCAGGAGAAGCGGGTCCTCGAGTCCGTCCGGGCGACGCTGGAGGCGGCCCAGGCGAACAACGACCTGGAGTCGTTGAAGACCCGGCTGACGGGCCCAGCCCTGGACCTGCGGTGGCGTCAGCTCGAGGTGGCGCAGAGGCGGGGCAACGCCGACCTGGTGACGCAGCTCCCCATGGAGGCCCAGCAGGTCGTCCCGCCGACGACCACGACGTGGCCGCGCACGTCGTTCGCCGTCAGCGTGGTGCCGGCGGACCTGACGCCGCAGCGCCTCATGGCGTTCGACCAGGCCACGGCGCGTGACCCCTACAGGCTGTGGGGCTGGGTCCAGCTCCTGCCGAACACGGTGCTACCGGCGTTCGCGAAGCCCGACTTCGGCAGCGAGGTGCTCGCGCCGGACGACGCAACCCTGCTCGTGACGCCCTCGGACGCCGTCGCGCAGTACTCGGACGTGCTGAACGCCGGTGACGGGTCGCAGTTCGCGCCCACCTTCACGCAGGACAAGTTCCGCGAGTTCGTGGCGGGCAACACGGCCACGCAGACCGAGGCGCTCAAGGCTGCCGCGGGCAGCACGTACACGATGCAGTTCTCGACGACGGAGGACCCGCCGCGCGCGATGCGTACCCTCGACGGCGGGGCGATCGTCATGGCTCGGCTGTCGAGCCTCGAGTCGTTCAACGGCCCGACCGGCGCCAAGATCGGGCCGCAGACGGAGACCGCGAAGGCGATCTTCGGCGACGCGCAGCCGTCGAACGTCCTGAAGATCACGTATGTCGACGTGGTGGCTCTGTACGTCCCGGCGGCGGGGTCGATCGAGCAGGTCTCCCTGGTGGGCTTCACGCACGTCGCGGACGCGGTCGCGAACAGCTGACCGCGCCGGGTCGGCCGCGGCGCCGTGACTTCGTAGGATGGCCCCATGAGCAGTCCCACTCCGCAGCCTGCCTTCTCCGCCCGCGGCGCTGTCGACCTGTCCGCGCTGACCCGCCCGCAGGCCCCGCCGCCTGGTGAGCCGGGCGGGGCGCCCGCAGCCGGCGGCTACGTGATCGACCTGACGGACGCCAACTTCGAGCAGGTGGTCCGCGACTCCTCGAAGTATCCCGTCGTGGTGCTCCTGTGGATCCCGACCGATGCCTCGAACGCCGAGCTCGGCAGCACGCTCGGCGCGCTCGCCGAGGAGTACGCCGGCCGCTTCCTGCTCGGGCGCGTCGATGCCCAGGAGTACCCGCAGCTCGCGGCGGCGTTCCAGGTCCAGGGCGTGCCGACCACCGTCGCAGTGCTGCAGGGGCAGCCACTGCCCCTCTTCGCAGGCAGCGCGCCGGCCGACCAGGTGCGCGGCGTGATCGACCAGGTGCTGGCCGCGGCCGAGCAGAACGGTGTGACAGGCCGCGTGCCCGCGCCCGGCGCCGAGGCCGCCGGCGCCGAGCCGGAGGAGGAGCAGGAGCCGCCGCTGCCGCCCCTGCACCAGGAGGCGTACGACGCGATCGAGCGCGACGACCTCGATGCCGCGGTGGCCGCGTACGAGAGAGCGCTCAAGCAGGACCCGCGCGACGCGATGGCCTCGGCAGGGCTGGCGCAGGTGCGCCTCCTGCAGCGCACCCACGGCGCCGACCTCGCCACGGTGCGCAAGGCCGCGGCCGACGGGCCGGAGGACGTCGACGCCCAGCTCGCCGTGGCCGACCTGGACCTGCTCGGCGGCAAGGTCGAGGACGCCCTGGAGCGCCTGCTCGACCTCCTGCCGGGGGCCTCGGCCGACGCCAAGGAGAAGCTGCGTGTGCGGCTCCTGGACTACTTCGAGGTGGTCGGACCCACTGACCCGCGCGTGGGCAAGGCCCGTCAGCGCCTGGC
Organism: Antribacter soli; assembly: GCF_021568775.1. Taxonomy (GTDB): domain Bacteria; phylum Actinomycetota; class Actinomycetes; order Actinomycetales; family Cellulomonadaceae; genus Antribacter; species Antribacter soli. Next base: position 32,862 of record NZ_JAKGSG010000018.1, read on the forward strand.
GATCAGCCTGTACTGAGCGGGTTCAAGGTAGTCGGTCGGTATTTCCTTCCGCGAGGCGACCATCCGGCCGCTCGTTCCTCGCGGCCTCCCGCCAGGCCCATCCAGCCTCGCGGAAGGAAATACCGACCGAATACCCCCGGCCCGGCCCGGCCCGGACCGACCCACTACTTCGCGCCCGGCTCCGGCACGAGCACCAGCGCGCCCAGCGGCGGCACCCGCAGGGTGGCGGACTGCCCGCGGCCCTTCCACGGCACGTCCTGCGCGTGGACCCACCCCATGTTGCCCACCCCGGACCCGCCGTACTCGACCGCGTCGGTGTTCAGGGCTTCGAGCCATACGCCGGTGGGGGAGTCGGGCAGGGACACGCGGTAGCCCTCGTGCGGCACGCCCGAGAAGTTGACGATGACGACGACCGGGTCCCCGGAGAGCGACCGGCGGACGTAGGCGAGGACGTTGTGGTCGGCGTCGTCGGAGTCGAGCCACTCGAAGCCTGCGGGCTCGAAGTCTCGCTCCCACAGGGCGGGCGTGCGCCGGTACAGCGCGTTGAGGTCGCGCACGAGCTGCTGGACGCCGGCGTGGCCCGGGTTGCCGAGCAGGTCCCACCGCAGTCCTTCGCCCTCCGCCCACTCGACGTCCTGGGCGAACTCGCACCCCATGAAGAGCAGCTGCTTGCCGGGGTGGGTCCACTGGTAGGCGAGGAACGAGCGCACGCCCGCGAGCTTCTGCCAGTGGTCGCCAGGCATCTTGCCGAAGAGCGAGCCCTTGCCGTGCACCACCTCGTCGTGGCTGATCGGCAGCACGAACTGCTCGGAGAACGCGTAGACCAGCGAGAACGTCACCTCGTGGTGGTGGTACCGGCGGTACATCGGGTCCTCGGCGAGGTAGCGCAGGGTGTCGTTCATCCACCCCATGTTCCACTTGAGGCCGAAGCCGAGGCCGCCGAACGAGGTCGGCGTCGTGACGCCGGGGAAGGCGGTCGACTCCTCGGCGATCATCATGACGCCGGGCGTGCGCCGGTAGGCGGTGGCGTTGGTCTCCTGGAGGAACGCGATGGCGTCCAGGTTCTCCCGCCCGCCGTGCACGTTGGGCTGCCACTGACCAGGCTCGCGCGAGTAGTCGAGGTAGAGCATGGAGGCCACGGCGTCGACGCGCAGCGCGTCGGCGTGGAACTCCTCGAACCAGTAGGTGGCGTTCGCGACGAGGAAGTTGCGCACCTCCCGGCGGCCGAAGTCGAAGACGTACGTGCCCCAGTCGGGGTGCTCGCCGCGCGTGGGGTCGCCGTGCTCGTACAGCGCGGTCCCGTCGAACCGGGCGAGGGCGAAGTCGTCGCGGGGGAAGTGCGCGGGGACCCAGTCGAGGATCACGCCGACGCCGGCGCCGTGCAGGCAGTCGACGAGATACCGGAAGTCGTCGGGGTGCCCGAACCGGGACGTCGGCGCGTAGTACGACGTCACCTGGTAGCCCCAGGAGCCGCCGTAGGGGTGCTCGGCGACCGGCATGAACTCGACGTGGGTGAAGCCCTGCTCGACCGCGTACGTCGTGAGCTGCTCGGCGAGCTCCCGGTAGGACAGGCCGGGCCGCCACGACCCCAGGTGCACCTCGTACACGCTCATCGGCCCGCTGTGCGGGTCGCGGGCCGCGCGGGCCGCGAGCCATTCGTCGTCGTCCCACGCGTAGGCCGACTCGATCACGATGCTCGCCGTCGAGGGCGGCACCTCGGTGCCCTTGGCGAGGGGGTCGGCCTTGGCGCGCCAGACGCCGTCGGCCCCGAGGATCTCGTACTTGTAGCGCGTGCCGGCGCCGACGCCCGGCACGAACAGCTCCCACACCCCGGACGAGCCGAGCGAGCGCATCGGGTGGGTGGGGCTCCAGTGGTTGTGGTCGCCGAGGAGGCGCACGCCGCGCGCGTTCGGCGCCCACACCGCGAACGACGTGCCGGACACCTCGCCGAGCACGCTCGGGTAGCGCCGCGGGTTCGCGCCCAGCACGCGCCACAGCTCCTCGTGGCGCCCCTCGCCGACGAGGTGCAGGTCCACCTCGCCGAGGGTGGGCAGGAAGCGGTAGGGGTCGTCCGCCGTCGACTCGAGGTCGCCGTAGCGGGCCCGGATGCGGTAGTCCGGGACGTCGTACCGCAAGGGTGCGGAACGGCGTCTGGCCGAGCCGCTGGGCTTCTCCTCGGGCGGCACGGCGGCCGGCACGACGGCGGCCCACACGCCCGCGCCCTCGTGCTCGGCGGGGTGCTCGCCGTCGGGCGTCACCACGACGACCTCGTCGGCGAGAGGGCGAAGGGCCCGCACGACGGCGAAGGGTCCGTCGAGCAGGTGCGGTCCCAGGACGGCGTGCGGATCGAAGTGCGCGCCCTGCGCGATAGCGGTCAGGGTCTCGAGGTCCACGGCGGGCAGGTCTGCCATGGGATCACCTTTCCACGGACGGGCGTGGCTCGCCGTCACGCCGCGCGATGCGGATACTGAGTCGCTGCCCGACGTCGTCGCCGGGCCAGGAGGAGGCTGCCCCGTGACGCGCATCACCATCGCCGACATCGCCCGCCGCGCGGGCGTGTCCACCGGCGCGGTCTCGTACGCGCTCAACGGCCGCCCGGGGGTGTCGGAGGCGACGCGGGAGCGGATCCTGGGCATCGCGACGGAGCTCGGCTGGGCGCCCAGCTCGGCCGCGCGCTCGCTGTCGGGTGCGCGGACGGAGACGGTCGGCCTGGTCCTGGCGCGTGACCCGAGCACCCTGGGCTTCGAGTCGTTCTACATGCAGTTCGTGGCAGGCATCGAGTCCGAGCTGGCGGCGCGCGACTACGGCCTCCTGCTGCAGGTCGCGCCCGACCTCGAGGCCGAGCTGCGCACATACCGGAAGTGGCGGGCGGCTCGGCGGGTGGACGGGATCGTCACGGTGGACCCCCGCGTGGACGACCCGCGGGTGGCGATGCTGGCCGAGGACGGGGCGCTGCCCACGGTGGTGGTGGGGGACCCGAGCCTGGCGCGCGGGCTCACGAACGTCTGGACCGACGACGCGGCGGCCACGCGCGAGTCGCTGCGCCATCTCCGGGGCCTGGGGCACCGGGACGTGGCACGCGTGTCGGGCGTGCGGAGCTTCGGCCACACCTGGATCCGGGACCAGGCCTTCCGGGAGGAGTCGGCGCGGCTCGGGGTGCGCGCCCGCGTGCTGCCCACGGACTACTCGCCCGACCAGGGCGCGGCCGCGACGCGTGCGCTGCTGGCGGACGACCCGGCGCCCACCGCGATCGTGTACGACAACGACGTCATGGCGCTGGCGGGGCTGGGCGTCGCGGCGTCCATGGGGCTGCGCGTCCCGGGGGACCTGTCGATCGTGGCCTGGGACGACTCGCCGCTGTGCCGGGCGACCTTTCCGCAGCTCACGGCGCTGAGCCACGACGTGGTCGGCTTCGGCGCGCACGTCGCGCGGCGGCTGTTCGACCGGATGGCGGGGGTGCTGGGCGGGAGCTTCCTCGACTCGACACCGACGCTGCGGTTGCGGGGGACGACGGGCCATCCGGAGAGCCGGCCCGTTGCCCAACCGTGACCATCACTCGTTGACTTACGGAAACTTAACCGCTTCACTCGGTCTCGTGCCTGACCAGGAATAGCCCTGGTGCTGGGAAATCACGGGTCAACGACGACGAGAGTGAGACCGAGATGGCAAGGAAGCACATCGCCGCCGTGGGCGCGGCCACGGCTCTGACCCTGACCGCGTGCGGGAGCGGTGGCTCCGGGGACGCGAGCGAGGGGATCGACGGCACGCCTTCCGGAGAGATCACCGTCATCACCCAGCGCACCGACATCGTCGACACGGTCTTCCAGGACTACAAGGCCGAGTTCGAGGCGGAGTACCCCGACGTCACGGTGAACTTCGAGTCCATGACGGACTACGAGGGCGAGATCGCGACGCGCATGAACACCGAGGACTACGGCGACGTCCTCCTCATGCCGAACAGTGTCGACCCCGACGAGTTCGCGACCTACTTCGAGCCGCTGGGCAGCGTCGAGGACCTGAGCCAGAAGTACAAGCTCGTCGAGGAGAAGGCGTACGAGGGGCAGGTCTACGGCATCTCCATCACGGTCAACACCCAGGGCCTGGTCTACAACAAGGTGGTCTGGGCGGAGGCCGGCATCGAGGACCTGCCGACCACGCCGGAGGAGTTCCTCGAGGACCTCCAGGCCATCAAGGAGACCACCGACGCGGTCCCGTACTACACGAACTACGCCGACGGCTGGCCGCTGAGCCAGTGGGACGGCAACCGCGGCGTGATGGGCGACCCGGACTACGCGAACACGCAGGTGGCGTACTCCGACACCCCGTGGGCGCAGGACGAGTGGCACGGCATCTCCGACGGCTTGCTCTTCGACGTCGTCGCGAACGGCCTCTCCGAGGAAGACCCGACCACGACGAACTGGGAGGAGTCGAAGACGCTCCTCGGCACCGGCGAGATCGCCACCATGCTGCTCGGCTCGTGGGCCATCACCCAGATGCAGCAGGCCGCCGAGGACGCCGGCGCCTCCGCCGAGGACATCGGCTACATGCCGTTCCCGTACCAGGTGGACGGGAAGTTCCACGCACAGATCTCGGGCGACTACAAGAACGCCATCAACGTGCACAGCGAGCACAAGGCCGCCGCATGGGCCTGGATCCAGTGGTTCGCCGAGAAGTCGGACTACGCCTACGACGAGGGCGGCATCTCCCCGCTGGTCGACGGCCCGACGCCCACGACGCTGGGCGACTTCGACGCGGCCGGCGTCGAGTACGTCCAGATGAACCCGGCGCCCGCCGGCAAGGAGGCGTACGAGTCCTCGGTCGTCAACGAGTCCGAGATCGACCTCTACGGCAACATCTACCGCCAGGAGCTCGTGGACATCGCCCGCGGCGCGGCGGACGGCGACAAGGAGTCGTTCTTCGCCGAGCTCGACGAGCGGTGGGCAGCCGCCCGCGAGTCGGTGGGCTGACCTCTTCGCACACCGTTCCCGGGGGCGGCCGGACGACGCCGTCCGACCGCCCCCCGGGAACCCATGAAAGGAGGCTGCCCATGGCGGCAGCGGTCGCGACGACGCCGACCACGACACCCACGGCAGCACCCGGCCGCGCTCGGTCGCACAGGGGCTGGCGCGCCACCCCTTGGCTCTTCCTGCTCGTCCCCCTCGGCCTGCTCGTGCTCTTCACGTACGTGCCGGTCGCCAACATGGTCTGGTACAGCTTCACGGACTGGGACGGCCTGGGCGAGATGGAGCCCGTGGGCCTGGCGAACTACGTCCGCGTCTTCACCGACGAGACGTACGTCCAGGTCTTCCTCGTCAGCCTGTACTACCTCGTCGGCGCGGCGGTCCAGCTCGTGCTCGCCCTGTACTTCGCGACGCTGCTGAGCTTCAGGACCAGGTTCCGCAACCTGTTCAAGGGCCTGATCTTCTTCCCGTACCTGATCAACGGGGTCGCGATCAGCCTGGTCTTCCTGTACTTCCTCCGGCCCGGCGGCACGCTCGACGCCGTGCTCGTGCTCTTCGGGGTGAGCGAGCCCGCGCAGTGGCTCGGTGACCCGGGCATCGTCAACGTGTCGCTCGCCGCGACCTCCGTGTGGCGGTACATGGGGCTCAACTTCGTGCTCTTCCTCGGCGCGATCCAGTCCATCCCGAGCGAGCTCTACGAGGCCGCCGACATCGACGGCGCAACCTCGTGGGACACGTTCCGGTTCATCATCGCGCCCGGCATCCGGCGTGTGGTGGGGTTGTCGGCGATCCTGGCGATCTCCGGCTCGCTCTCCGCGTTCGAGATCCCGTTCATCATGCTGGACGGCGCGAACGGCTCCACGACCTTCGTGATCCAGACCGTGCACACGGCGTTCGAGTTCCACAAGGTCGGCCTCGCCTCGGCCATGGCCGTCGTGCTGCTGCTCATCGTCCTGGCGGTCACGTGGGTCCAGCGCGCCCTGTTCCCCGACGAGAAGGTCGACCTGGCATGACCGTGAACGTCCGCCGCACCGTGCGGTCCCTGTCGCCCGTCCTCGAGCCCGTCGGCGTGATCCTCAAGTACGCGAGCCTGCTCGTCGCCTCCGCTGTGGCCCTGCTGCCGCTCGTGACGGTGTTCCTCGCCGGTTTCAAGACGAAGCAGGAGTTCGCCACCACGGCTCCGCTCGACGTGCCGCAGGACTGGTTCAACGTCGAGAACTACGTCACCGCCTTCACGCAGGGCCGGCTCCTGCAGGGCTTCGTCAACACGTCGATCATCCTCGTCGTGTCCCTGGTCGGCACCATCCTCATCGGGTCCATGGCGGCCTACGCGATCGACCGCTTCGACTTCCGGGGCAAGGGCCTCGTGCTCGGGGCGTTCCTCGTGGCGACGCTCGTGCCCGGGGTCACCACCCAGGTCGCCACCTTCCAGGTCGTCAACGGCCTGGGCCTGTTCAACACCCGCGCGGCCGCGATCGTGCTCTTCATGGGCACGGACATCATCTCGATCTACATCTTCTGGCAGTTCCTGCAGTCGATCCCGAAGTCGCTCGACGAGGCGGCGATGCTCGACGGCGCAAACCGCTTCACGATCTACGCGCGGATCATCTTCCCGCTGCTGAAGCCGGCCATCGCGACGGTGGTGATCATCAAGGGAATCGGCATCTACAACGAGTACTACATCCCGTACCTGTACATGCCGAAGCAGGACCTGGGCGTGGTGTCCACCGCGCTGTTCCGGTTCCAGGGGCCCTTCGGCGCGCAGTGGGAGGTGATCTGCGCGGGCGCGATGCTCGTCATCCTGCCGACGCTCTTCGCGTTCCTCTTCCTGCAGCGGTTCATCTACAGCGGCCTGACCCAGGGGGCGACCAAGTGACCGACGTCGGTCACCCCCGCGTCAGCCGAGCACGCGAGCGACGGCCGCCAGCGGGATCCGCGCCCACCCGGGGCGGTGCCGGGTCTCGTACACGACCTCGTACAGGGCCTTGTCGAGCACGAGGGCGCGCAGCAGGGCGTCGGTCGTCGCCAGGTCCAGGCCCGACGTGTCCGACGCCGGAGCCTCGCCCGGGTGCACCTGCGCTCGTTCCTCGGCCCCCGCCCTCTCCTGCGCTTCGCGGTAACCCTCTGTGTCTTCTGGTCGGGTCACCGCTGCGCTCCGGGCCGGGCGGGTCCCTCGTTCCTCGGCCCCCGCCCTCTCCTGCGCTTCGCGGTAACCCTCTGTGTCTTCTGGTCGGGTCACCGCTGCGCTCCGGGCCGGGCGGGTGCCTCGTTCCTCGGCCCCCGCCCTCTCCTGCGCTTCGCGGTAACCCTCCAGGAACGAGAGCTGGGCGCGCTCCGGCCATTCCGGGTCCGTCGCGCCGCCCACGGCCGCCGCGTAGTCGAACGAGCGCAGCATCCCCGCGACGTCGCGCAGCGGCAGGTCCGGCGCCGTGCGCTCGGCGACCGGTCGCTGGGGCTCGCCCTCGAAGTCGAGCACCTTCCAGCCGTCCCGCCCGTACAGGGCCTGTCCGAGGTGCAGGTCGCCGTGGATCGCCTGGAGGCTGACGCCACGCTCGGACGCCGCGAGGCGCTCGCGCACCTCGTCGAACAGCGCGGTCGCGCCCGCGCGGTACGGGGCCAGCTCCCGGACGTCGGCGAACGCCTCGGCCGCGCGGCGCCGCAGCACGCCCACGAACGCGGCCGGCTCCAGCACCTGGCCCGCCGGGAGGGCGACGCGCAGGACCGCGTGCAGCTGCGCCACCACGGCGCCCAGCTCTGCCGCGCGCTCGCCGAAGTCCTCGTCGCGGCGGGCGTAGTCGCACGCCAGCTCGAAGCCGTCGTGGGCGTCCGCGACGAGCGCGGACATGACGCCCAGGTGAGCGAGCAGGGTGCCGGCCGGGACCGGGCCGCCGGACGGCGCGGGTAGGTCGACCGCGCCCAGGAACCGCGGCACGCCGTCCCAGCCGGCCCGCGTCAGCGCCTCGGGGATCGTGACGTCCGGGTGCGGGCCGAGCGCGACGGTCCGCAGGATCTTGAGCATCGCCCCGCTGCCGAAGGCCGGCACGACCACCGACGTGTTGGACTGCTCGCCGCCCAGCGCCCGGGCGCCGTCGAGCGCGTCCTCGCTGACGTCGCCCGCGGCGGCCCGCAGGTAGGCGAGCCAGCAGGCGGGGTGCGCACCGCCGTCGTACACCTCGACCATGCCCGACGACATGGTGACCGTCCCCACGAGGCCGGGCGTGTCCTCCGGCGGCTCCGCGGTGGGGGTGAGCACGAGCGGGACCTGCACGACCAGGGCCTCGTCGCCGCCCGGTAGGCCGGGTCCCTCGAGGCGCAGCAGCGGCACCACCACCTCCGGGGCGTGCGGGAACGTCACCGTGAGCCACGGGACGTTCCGCACTCCCTCGCCCGGCACGGGATACCACCGGCGGCCCGGGAGCCAGCGGTCGAGGAGGTGCAGGACCCCGGCCGGCAGGTGCCCCGCACCGGGGGTCACGATCACATGGGCTTGCGTCGTCTGGTTCACGCCCCTCCTGAGCCGTCGGTCCAGGCGGTGCCGCCGGGCCGGCGGGGCCCGGTCGTGGCCCATGCCGGGGCCTGGTGCGCCGCCGGGGTCTGGTGCGGCGCCGGCGCCTGGGCCGACGCCGGGGCCGCCAGGGGCCGCAGGCCCGCCGCCGGCGGTGTCAGGACCAGCCAGTAGAAGTCGCGGGCGCCCCACGTCATCGTGAGCGTGCCGCCCTCGCCCACGGTGGGGAAGGTCGCGCCGCCGAACACGTCGGTGAGTGTCCACCCCGCGTAGCGCGGCAGCTTGAGCGTCGCGGAGCGCGCGGTGGCCGACAGGTTCGCCCCGACGAGGACGATCTCGTCCTCGGACCCGCGGGTGAACGCGATCACTGCCTCGTCGTCGCAGTCCATCGCCGTGAAGTCGCCGGTGCCGAACACCGGGTGCTGCCGGCGCACGGCCAGCATGCCGTGCACCCAGTGCAGCAGCGACGTCGGCTGCGCGAGCTGCGCCTCCACGTTCACGTGGTTGTAGTGGTGCACCAGCGACTGGACGAGCGGGAGGTAGAGCTTGCCCGGGTCGGCGGTGGAGAAGCCGGCGTTGCGGTCCGGCGTCCACTGCATCGGGGTGCGCACCGCGTCGCGGTCAGGCAGCCAGATGTTGTCGCCCATCCCGATCTCGTCGCCGTAGTAGAGGCAGGGCGAGCCGGGCAGCGACAGCAGGAGCGCGTGCGCGAGCTCCATCTCCTTGCGCGAGTTGTCCAGCAGGGGCGCCAGGCGTCGGCGGATGCCCACGTTCGCGCGCATGCGCGGGTCGGGGGCGTACCAGCCGTACATCGACGCGCGCTCCTCGGTCGAGACCATCTCGAGGGTCAGCTCGTCGTGGTTGCGCAGGAACGTGCTCCACTGCCCGCCCGCCGGGATGGCGGGCGTGTCCGCGAGGATCTCGAGGAGCTGACGCGACCGCTGGTCCTTGATGGCGTAGTAGATGCGCGGCATCACGGGGAAGTGGAAGCACATGTGGCACTCGGGGTCGTCGTCCGTGCCGAAGTACTCGACGACGTCCTGCGGCCACTGGTTGGCCTCGGCCAGCATGATCCGGCCCGGGAACTCCGTGTCCACCATGCGCCGCACGCGCCGCAGGAACGCGTGCGTCTCGGGCAGGTTCTCGCAGTTGGTGCCCTCGGCCTCGAAGAGGTACGGCACCGCGTCGAGCCGGAACCCGTCGACGCCGAGCTGCAGCCAGAACCGGGCGACGTCGAGCATCGCGTCGACCACGCGCGGGTTCTCGAAGTTCAGGTCCGGCTGGTGCGAGAAGAACCGGTGCCAGAAGAACTGGCGGCGCACGGGGTCGAACGTCCAGTTGGACGTCTCGGTGTCCACGAAGATGATGCGGGCGTCCTGGTACCGCGTGGCGTCGTCGCTCCACACGTAGAAGTCGCCGTACGGGCCCTCCGGGTCGGCGCGCGAGGCCTGGAACCACGGGTGCTGGTCGCTCGTGTGGTTCATGACGAGGTCGATCACCACCCGGATGCCGCGCTCGTGCGCGGCCTTGACCAGGTCGCCGAAGTCGGCCACAGAGCCGTACTGGGTCGCGATCGCCGTGTAGTCGGAGACGTCGTACCCGCCGTCCCGCAGGGGGGACGGGAAGAACGGCGGCAGCCACAGGCAGTCGATGCCGAGCCACTCGAGGTAGTCGAGGCGCTCGATGAGGCCCCGCAGGTCGCCCGACCCGGCGTCACCCGAGTCGGAGTACGAGCGGACCATCACCTCGTAGAAGACGGCCTTCTTGTACCACTCCGGGTCGTGCGGGAGGCCGCGGCGTGCCCGCTCAGGAGCCCGGGGCTGGCGCCGCGGTGGCAGCGCCTGCACGGGTACGGGTCCCGTCGTCATGCGTGACCCACCTGCACGACGTGGGCCACCTGCGCGCGGGGGTCGAGGCGGACGAACGGGTGCGCCCCCCACCCGTAGGTGTCGCCCGAGAGCAGGTCGTGGGCCACGTAGAACGCCGAGCTGTCATCGCCCGCGGGGGCCGAGAGGCCCAGGGCGGAAAGGTCCAGGTGCACGATCGACTCCTGTGTGTTCCAGGGATCCAGGTTCACCACGACCACGATCACGTCGTCGTGACGGGGACGCAACGGACCGCCCCCTGCACTTATGGTGAGGCCGGACGAACCGTTTCGCGCGGCAGACGCGCGGCGTGCCGGGGCACGGGTCGCGGCGGGTTTCGCCGGGGGCAGGTGCTCCGCCGCGACGCGCCGCGAGAATGCGATGACCTGGTCGTTCGTCGTCGGGTGGATCGTGAGGTTCCGAAGCTGCTGCAGCGCCGGGTGCGCTCGCCGGATCTCGTTGAGCACGCCGAGCAGGCGGGCGATGCCGAGCTTGTCGGCGACGGCCCAGTCGCGCGGCTTGTACTCGTACTTCTCGTTGTCGATCTGCTCCTCGACGCCCGGGCGGGGCACGTTCTCGACGAGCTCGTACCCGGAGTAGACGCCCCACGTCGGCGAGCCCGTCGCCGCCAGCACGGCTCGGACGGCGAAGCCCGCCACGCCGCCCTGCTGGAGGTACGGCGGCAGGATGTCGTGCGTCGTGGGCCAGAAGCTCGGCCGCATGACGGAGCCGAGCGGCCCGCTGACCTCGGCCAGGTACTCCTCGAGCTCCTGCTTCGTGTTGCGCCACGTGAAGTAGGTGTACGACTGGTGGAAGCCGATGCGGGCGAGCGTCTTCATCATGGCCGGCTTGGTGAAGGCCTCCGACAGGAAGATCACCTCGGGGTTGGTGGCGTGCACCTGCGCGAGCAGCCACTCCCAGAAGCTCAGCGGCTTGGTGTGGGGGTTGTCGACGCGGAACAGCGTCACGCCGCGGTCGATCCAGGTCCTGATGACGTCCAGGACTGCCGATCGCAGGCCCTCGGGGTCGGTGTCGAAGCTCAGCGGGTAGATGTCCTGGTACTTCTTCGGCGGGTTCTCCGCGTACGCGATGCTGCCGTCCGCGCGGATCACGAACCACTCCGGGTGCTCCTTCACCCACGGGTGGTCGGGGGAGCACTGCAGCGCGATGTCGAGCGCCACCTCCAGGCCGTTGTCCCGGGCCGTCGCGACGAACGCCCGGAAGTCCTCCTCCGTGCCCAGGTCGGGGTGGATCGCGTCGTGCCCCCCGTCCGGCGAGCCGATCGCGTAGGGACTGCCCGGGTCGCCCGGCGCCGCGTCGAGCGTGTTGTTGCGGCCTTTCCGGAACGTCGTGCCGATCGGCGAGACCGGGGTCAGGTAGACGACGTCGAAGCCCATCGCGGCGATCGCCGGGAGGCGCTTGCTCGCCGTCGTGAACGTGCCCGAGACCCACGTGCCGTCCTTGCGCCGGTAGGCCCCCTCGGAGCGGGGGAAGATCTCGTACCACGCACCCGCCAGCGCCAGTGGGCGGTGCACCCGCAGGGGGTAGGGGGCCGACGCCGTCACCAGGTCTCGCAGCGGGGCGCGACCCAGGGCGGCGCGCACCTCGCGCGACGTCGCCGCGGCCAGGCGGGCCTCGGCCGGGCGCCGCGCGTCGCGGAGCGCCAGCAGTGCGTCCGTGAGCACCCGCGCGTCCCGCGCGCTGCGCCGGGCCGCGACGATCCCGTCCGACGGCGCGGTGCAGATGCGCGCGAACAGGCGCTCACCCTCGGCGAGCATCAGGTCGACGTCGATGCCCGCACCGATCTTGATGATGGCGTCGTGCGCCCACGTGGCGAACGGGTCGCTCCAGCCCTCGACCCGGAACGACCACTCGCCGGGCGCGTCCGGCTGGAGGAACCCGCGGAAGTGGTCGAGGCCCGGTGCGACGTCGACCATGTGGGCCCACGAGTGGTCCGTGCCGTCGGGGGCGACGAGGATCGCGGTCGCGGCCACGGCGTCGTGCCCCTCCCGGAACACTGTCGCCTCGACCGGGACGACCTCGCCGACGACGGCCTTGGCGGGCCAGCGTCCGCCCTCGACGACGGGCGAGACCTCGATGACGGGGATCCGGCCGATGGGGGTGTGTGCGGTCACCCTGACCACGCTACCGAGAGTCGGGGCCCACTTGCGCGCGGGCCTGCCGCGCGTCGGCTATCCGCGAGCGGCTCGTGTCGCAGATGTGTGTCCGCTCCGCCGAGTGCGTAGTCTTCGGTGCGTGAAGGCGATCCGACGATTTACCGTCCGTACCGTCCTCCCGGGCGAGCTCGACGCGCTCGACGAGCTCGCGCAGAACCTGCGATGGTCCTGGCACGCCCCGACGCGTGAGCTCTTCGCCAGCATCGACCCCGAGCTCTGGGCGGACGTCAGGGGCGACCCCGTGGCGCTCGTCGCCGCCCTCGGCGCCGAGCGGCTCGCGGCGCTCGCGGCCGACGAGGCGTTCGTGAGCCGGGTTCGCGCAGCCTCTGAGGATCTCGCGCGATACCTGTACGCCCCGCGGTGGTACCAGGAGCGCGTCTCGTCGTCGGGCGCCGCGCTGCCCGAGGCGATCGCCTACTTCTCGCCGGAGTTCGGCATCACGTCCGTGCTGCCGCAGTACTCGGGCGGCCTCGGCATCCTCGCCGGCGACCACCTCAAGAGCGCGTCCGACCTCGGCGTCCCGATCGTCGGCGTGGGCCTGCTGTACGGGGCAGGCTACTTCCGCCAGGCCCTGACGCGGGACGGCTGGCAGGTCGAGTCCTACCCGCTGCTCGACCCCGACGGCATGCCGCTGGCGATCCTGCGCGAGGAGGACGGCACGCCCGCGGAGATCTCGCTCGCGCTGCCGGGCGGCCGCCGGCTGCTCGCGCACGTCTGGGTCGCGGCGGTCGGCCGCGTGCCGCTGCTCCTGCTCGACTCGAACGTGCCCGGCAACGACGAGCAGGCGCGCAAGGTGACGGACCGTCTCTACGGCGGCGGTGGCGAGCACCGCCTCCAGCAGGAGCTCCTGCTGGGCGTCGGCGGCGTGCGTGCCCTGCGTGCGTGGTCGCGCCTGACGGGCGCGCCCGAGCCGGAGGTCTACCACACGAACGAGGGCCACGCAGGCTTCCTCGGCGTCGAGCGGATCCGCGAGCTGGTGGCGTCCGGCCTGTCCCCGGCCGAGGCGCTCGAGGCCGTGCGCGCGGCGACCGTCTTCACGACGCACACCCCGGTGCCCGCCGGCATCGACCGGTTCCCCCGCGAGCTCGTCTCTCAGTACTTCGGCGGCGACAACGCCATGGAGGGCGTGCCTCTGGACCGGGTGCTCGCGCTCGGCGCGGAGGACTACGAGGGCGGCGACCCGACGGTCTTCAACATGGCCGTGATGGGCCTGCGCTTCGGCGGCCGGGCCAACGGGGTCTCGCTGCTGCACGGACAGGTCTCCCGCGAGATGTTCGAGGGGCTGTGGCCGGGCTTCGACTCGCGCGAGGTGCCGATCGCCTCCGTCACGAACGGCGTGCACTCGCCGACGTGGGTGGCGCCGCGGCTCGCCGCCGTCGAGGCGGACCGGCTCGGCCTCGACCAGCTCAGCGCGGCGGAGGCTTCGAGCGGCTGGCTCGACCCGTCCCGGGTGACCGATGCCGAGCTGTGGGCCCTGCGGTCCGAGATGCGCGGGGAGCTCGTCGCCGAGGCGCGCAGGCGGCTGTACACGTCGTGGCGCGAGAGGGGCGCGTCCCCGGCCGAGCTGGGCTGGGTCGAGGAGGCGCTGTCGCCCGACGTCCTGACGATCGGCTTCGCGCGCCGCGTGCCCACGTACAAGCGGCTCACGCTCATGCTGCGGGACCCGGAGCGGCTCAAGGCCCTGCTGCTGCACCCGGAGCGCCCGGTCCAGCTCGTGGTGGCCGGCAAGTCGCACCCGGCCGACGACCAGGGCAAGCGGCTCATCCAGCAGCTCGTCCGGTTCACCGACGACCCGGCCGTGCGGCACCGGATCGTCTTCCTGCCCAACTACGACATCGGCATGGCGCTGTCCCTCTACCCGGGCTGCGACGTGTGGCTGAACAACCCGCTGCGGCCGCTGGAGGCCTCCGGCACGTCCGGCATGAAGAGCGCGCTCAACGGCGGCCTCAACCTGTCGATCGAGGACGGCTGGTGGGCCGAGTGGTACGACGGCGAGAACGGCTGGGGCATCCCCACGGCCGACGGCGTCGCGGACCCTGACCGCCGCGACGACCTCGAGGCGGCCGCGCTCTACGACCTCGTCGAGTTGCAGGTGGCGCCGCGGTTCTACGACCGCGGGGCAGACGGCGTGCCCGGCCGCTGGCTGGACATGGTGCGTCACACGCTCGCGACCCTCGGCCCGAAGGTGCAGGCGACCCGGATGGTCGGCGAGTACGTGCACGGCCTGTACGCCCCTGCCGCGCAGGCCGGACGCGCTCTCGCGGCGGACGACCACGTGGCGGCGCGTGAGCTGGCGAAGTGGAAGGCGCGCGTGCGCGCAGAGTGGCCCTCGGTCCGGGTGGACCACGTGGAGTCCGGCGGTATCGGAGACGCCGCCCAGGTCGGCGACCGGCTGGCGGTCAAGGCCTACGTGTCGCTCGGGGCGCTCTCGCCGGAGGACGTGGACGTGCAGGTCGTGCACGGGCACGTGACAGAGGCGGACGTGATCGACGAGTTCGCGGCGGAGCCGCTCGCTCTCGTCGAGTCGTACGAGGCCGGCCGCCACGCGTTCGCGGGCGAGATCGTGCTCGCGGCCTCGGGTGCGTTCGGCTACACGGTCCGGATCGTCCCGCGGCACCGTGGCCTGGGTAGCGTGGCGGAGCTGGGCCTGGTCGCGAACGCGTAGGTCCGTCGCACCGTCCGGCCGGTCACCCCGGCCGGACGGGGCGACGACGGCGCTGGTCACCTGATCGAAACACCCCGGTGACGTGTGACTGTGACGTGCGTCACACCGTCTGGGAACTTGCGGTAATTCGTTCCATTCCGCCTGGAAGTGCTGCATCGTCTGGTCTCGGAGTCGTACTTCCGCTCCGTACGATGACGGGCGTTCACGCCTCGATATGCGCCATTTCAGGGGACCACCATGATCGACCAGTTTGCGAACGGCTACATCACGCCGGCGCTCTCCTTCCTTCTCTCGTGCATCGGGTGTGCCGCAGGCCTGTCCGCAACCGCCCGGGCGCACATCTCCACCGGGCGCGCCCGCATCGGCTGGCTCCTGGTCGGGGCCTTCGCGATCGGCGGCACCGGCATCTGGGTCATGCACTTCGTCGCGATGCTCGGGGTCGCCGTGGAGGGGGCCGTGATCAGGTACGACCTCACCAACACGATCCTGTCCGCGCTCCTCGCCGTGTTCGTCGTGGGCATCGGGCTGTTCGTCGTGGACCGCTCGGGCGGTCGCCTGGGGCCCCTGCTCGTGGGCGGTGTCATCGCCGGCCTGGGCGTGGCAGGCATGCACTATCTCGGCATGGACGCGATGCACATCGGCCTCGGCGTCGGTGTCGAGTACGCCCCGGGCCTGGTCGTGCTCTCCGTCGCCATCGCCGTCGTCGCCGCGACCCTGGGCCTCTGGCTCGCGACCAACGTGCGTGGCGTGTTCTCGGGTATCGGCGCGTCGCTCGTCATGGCTGTCGCGGTCTCGGGCATGCACTACACCGGGATGTCCGCCATGAGCACCCACCGGGTGGGCAACGGTCCGATCCCGCCGTCGACGCTCGGCGTGTCTCCTGACGAGCTCATCATCCCGCTGATCGTCGGCACCACCGCCGCCACGCTTCTCGTGATGCTCGTCATCATGGTGCTGCCGAGCGCGCGCGAGATCCAGCAGCAGGCCAAGTTCGACGAGTGGCGCGCGCGCAACCGGGCCATGGTCGAGCAGCCGGTCAAGAGCAAGCTGCTCTGACCGCGCTCAGTGCTCGGGGTACCTCGGTACCCGGCGGGGCGGTCGCGGCGGAACCTGCCGTGCCGCCTCGATCTCGTCCGCCGGCACCAGCACCTCCTCGGGCGTGCCGTGCCGGGGGTCGGTGCGCAGCCGCACGCCGCCGTCGGACACCTCGAGGACGTACCCGACCACGTCCGTCCAGACCTGGCCGGCTCCCGAGCCGGACCCCTGCGCCTCGGCGGGGGACAGGCGCCGCCGCACCACGGCGCGCTCTCCGGGCCGCAGCTCGCGCCACGGCCGGGGCGGCAGGGGTGTCGTGGAGGTCACAGTGCGCTCTCAGGGGTCGGGACGGCCGGACAAGGCTGGCATGGCCTGGGCGATACTAGAGTCACACGCGCAACCCCCGCGCCGTCCAGGAAGGTACCCGCAGTGACCTACGTGATCGCTCAGCCGTGCGTCGACGTCAAGGACAAGGCGTGCATCGAGGAGTGTCCCGTGGACTGCATCTACGAGGGCAAGCGCTCCCTGTACATCCACCCGGACGAGTGCGTCGACTGCGGTGCCTGCGAGCCGGTGTGCCCGGTGGAGGCCATCTACTACGAGGACGACGTCCCCGAGGAGTGGAAGGGGTACTACGCGGCGAACGTCGAGTTCTTCGACGACCTGGGCTCGCCCGGTGGCGCCGCGAAGATGGGTCAGATCGAGAAGGACCACCCGCTCGTCGACGCGCTCCCGCCGCAGGCCTGACGTCGTGGGCCTCGCCGACCTGCGCGACCTCGCCTACCCCTGGGACACGCTCGCCGCGCTGACGGCGACGGCGAAGGCGCACGCGGGCGGGCTCGTCGACCTGTCCATGGGCACGCCCGTGGACCCCACCCCGGACGTGGTCCGGCGCGCGCTGGAGGCCGCGTCGGACGCGCCGGGGTACCCCCTGACGGCGGGAACGCCCGCCCTGCGCCGCGCGGTCGTGGACTGGTTCGCTCGCCGACGCGGCGTGCCGGGCCTCGACCCCGCGGCGGTGCTCCCCACCATCGGCTCCAAGGAGCTCGTGGGCCTGCTGCCCTCGCTGCTGCGGCTCGGGCCGGGCGACGTCGTCGTGCACCCCGCGGTCGCGTACCCCACGTACGAGGCCGGCATCCGCGCCGCCGGCGCGACGCCGCTGGCCACCGACGACGTGGCCGAGTGGGCCGGCCGGCCCGACGTGAAGATGGTCTGGGTGAACAGCCCCGGCAACCCGACGGGCCGCGTCCTGCCGGCGGACGGGCTGCGCGAGGTAGTCGAGGCGGCCCGCCGCACCGGCGCGGTCGTCGTGAGCGACGAGTGCTACGCCGAGCTCGCCTGGGAGGAGCCGTGGGACGCCGAGGGCGTCCCCAGCGTCCTCGACCCCCGCGTGTCAGGCGGCTCGCACGAGGGTCTGCTCGCCGCGTACTCCCTGTCGAAGCAGTCGAACATCGCGGGCTACCGCGCGGCCTTCCTCGCGGGCGACCCGGCGCTCGTCGCCGACCTCCTCGCGACCCGCAAGCACCTCGGCCTCATCGTGCCGGCGCCCGTGCAGGCGGCCATGGTCGCCGCCCTGGACGACGACGCGCACGTCGCCGCCCAGAAGGCGGTCTACGGAGCCCGTCGACTGTCGCTCGCCGCGGCGTTCGAGAAGGCCGGCCTCGTGGTGGACCGGTCCGAGGCGGGCCTGTACCTGTGGATCACCACGCCCGACGACGGTCCGGTGCCGGGGGGCGACGACCCGTCCGGCGTCGGCCATCGCGTCGCCGCGTGGCTCGCGGAGCGGGGGATCCTCGTGGCCCCCGGAAGCCTGTACGGGCCGGGTGGAGAGGCGCACGTCCGCGTCGCGCTGACGGCGTCGGACGCTGCGATCAGCGATGCTGTGGTGCGCATCACACTTACTTGACCTGCAAATTGGAAAGACAATGAATTTTCGGGGTACGGTCATCTACCGGTCGACGCTGCCCGCGACCAGCATTCCTGGGTAGCGACCCGCGCCACGCTCCACAGGAAGGAAGCCATGACGTCCACCACCCAGGCACACGTCGAGCTCGTCGTCGACGGGACCGCTCGACCGCTGCCCGTCGTGCCCGCGAGCGAGGGCAACGACGGCATCGTCGTCTCGTCGCTCCTCAAGGAGACCGGCCTGGTCACGGTCGACCCCGGGTTCATGAACACCGCGTCCTGCGAGTCGTCGATCACGTACATCGACGGCGACCAGGGCATCCTCCGCTACCGCGGCTACCCGATCGACCAGCTCGCCGAGGGCTCGTCGTTCCTGGAGGTCGCGTACCTGCTGATCTACGGCGAGCTCCCGAGCCCGTCGGAGCTCGAGGGGTTCGTGACGCGGGTCAACCGCCACACCCAGGTGCACGAGGACTTCCGCACCCTCATGGGGACGTTCCCGCGCTCCGGTCACCCGATGGCGGGCCTCGCGTCCGCGATCAACGGGCTGTCCATGTTCTATCCCGAGTCGCTCGACCCGCACGACGACGAGCAGGTCGACCTCGCGACCGTCCTGCTGCTCGCCAAGACGCGCACCATCACGTCCTACCTGCACCGCCGCCGTGTCGGCGAGCCGCTGCTGTTCCCGGACTACTCGCACGGCTACGTCGAGGACTTCCTGCGCATGACGTTCGCCAGCCCGTACGAGAAGTACGAGGTGGACCCGGTCGTCGTGGACGCCATGGAGAAGCTGCTCATCCTGCACGCCGACCACGAGCAGAACTGCTCGACGTCGACCGTGCGCGTCGTCGGGTCCTCGAACGCCAACCTGTACGCGTCGGTCGCGGCCGGCGTGAACGCCCTGTCGGGGCCGTCGCACGGTGGCGCCAACGAGGCCGTGCTCGACATGCTGGAGAAGATCCGCTCCGGCGGCGAGACCGTCGCGTCCTTCATGGACAAGGTGAAGACCAAGCAGGACGGCGTGCGGCTCATGGGCTTCGGCCACCGGGTGTACAAGTCGTACGACCCGCGCGCCGCCATCGTGAAGAAGCACGCCGACGCGGTGCTGAGCAAGCTCGACGCCAAGGACGAGCTGCTCGACATCGCGCGTGGCCTCGAGGAGATCGCACTCAGCGACGACTACTTCATCGAGCGCAAGCTCTACCCGAACGTCGACTTCTACACCGGCCTCATCTACAAGGCCATGGGCTTCGAGCCGGCCATGTTCACGCCGCTGTTCGCGCTGGGCCGCATGCCCGGCTGGATCGCGCAGTGGCGCGAGATGATGAAGGACCCGCAGACGAAGATCAGCCGCCCGCGCCAGGTGTACACCGGCGCGACCGAGCGCGAGTTCCTGCCCGTCTCGCTGCGCTGACTCCCCGGTCACCCACGTCGTCGGCCCGTCCGGACCGAGCGACCACGTCGGCCTGAAGAACCTGCCGAGGTAGTCGCTCCGTCGGACGGGCCGACTACTTCGGCGTGGGTACCGGGCGGGTTGGGCGGGAGTCTCCTCGCGCCGGCGGCGGGCGGCCCGTTCCGCGGGTCAGCCCTCGGACGCGGTCGTGAGGGTGATCGTGACGGTCCCTGCGGGCAGCGCGTCGTCGGCGGCGGCCCAGGCCGCCTCGTCCCGGGTCCAGACCCGGTCGGCGACCCGGACCTCGACGACGTGGGTCGTAGCCGCCGTGGCGACCGCCCACTGCGCGGTCGCCCAGGCGCCGCGCGCCGGGTCGTCCGCGGTGAGGGGGGCGGCGTCCACCGTCACGACCGTCCCGTCGCCCGACGCCGTCGCCGCCTCGCCCGCCGCGGCCGTCACCGGCGCGAGGCCCAGGTCGCGGCCGAGCCGGCCCACGAGCACCGAGCGTGCCTGGTCGACGGGCAGCGCCTCCTCCTCGGGCACCCCGGCGAGCTCGCACGTCAGGACCTCGGGCGTGTTGCCCGTGAGGGCCGACGCCCACGCGCGCGACCGGATCTCGTGCTTCGCGTACGCGTCCGGGTAGGCCGAGCGCTGCACGGCCTGCGCGGCGACGGTGATCTCCATCGCCTCGTACCCGTCGACCTTCACCAGGCCGTCGTAGAAGGCGTTCGTCGAGAAGACGGGGTCGAGGACCTGCTCCGGCGTGCCCCAGCCCTGCGACGGCCGCTGCTGGAACAGGCCGAGGGAGTCGCGGTCGCCGTGCTCGATGTTGACCAGCTTTGACTCCTGCATGGCCGTGGCCAGGCCGATCGTCGCCGCGCGCGCCGGGAGCGCCCGCTGCTGGGCGATGCCCGTGATGAGGGCCGCGTTGTCCGCCTGCGCGGGGGAGAGGTACCAGGTGATGCCGTCGAGCACCGCGGAGCAGCGTTCGGTCGCCGGACCGGCCTCGTCGAGCTGGCGCAGGCCGAGAGACACGCCGTACGCGGCGGCGCCGCCCAGGACGACGGTCGTGACGACGGCGACCACGGCACGGCGCAGCCGCCGCCGGCGCCGCGGGGGGCGGGCGCTCGGCGGCGGGAACGGTGAGGCGGCCTCGTTCTCGGCGAGGAGGACCACGGCGGACTCCGTCGGTCGGGAGGGTACGGACGTGCCGGTGCCGGAGCTGTCCGGCCGCGAAGGCCGGCGCCCGGCACCGAGCCCCAGAGTCTAGGTCCCCTGCCTGGTAGGCGACAGGGTCTTCACGGCTTCCGCCGACGTTGTTCGCCTGGACCCTCGCGGGAGGCCCTCGTCAGGGTCTTCAGGGTCAGTTGGCGTGCAGCACCGCGTTCAGCTCGATTCCCACGCCGTCCCGTGACAGCACCTCCACGGCTCCGGTCTGCGAGTTGCGGCGGAACAGCAGGTTGCTGCGCCCCGCGAGCTCGCGGGCCTTGACCACCACCGGGCCGGAGCCCTCCGGCGCGGCAGCGCCGAGGACCGCGACCTTGGTGCCCGCCGTGACGTAGAGGCCCGCCTCGACGACGCAGTCGTCGCCCAGGGGGATGCCCAGGCCGGCGTTCGCGCCCAGCAGGCACCGCTCGCCCAGGGAGATGACCTCACGGCCGCCCCCGGACAGGGTGCCCATGATCGAGGCGCCGCCGCCGACGTCGGACCCGTCGCCCACGGTGACCCCCGCCGAGATTCGGCCCTCCACCATCGAGGTGCCGAGCGTGCCCGCGTTGAAGTTGACGAAGCCCTCGTGCATCACCGTGGTGCCCGGCGCCAGGTGCGCGCCCAGGCGCACGCGGTCCGCGTCGGCGACGCGGACGCCCGTCGGCAGCACGTAGTCGACCATGCGGGGGAACTTGTCGACGCCGTAGACCGTGACGACGCGGCCCGAGGCACGCAGCCGGAGCCGGGTCGCCTCGAAGCCGTCCACCGCGCACGGGCCGGCGCTGGTCCACACGACGTTGGCCAGCGCGCCGAACACGCCGTCCAGGTTGACGCCGTGCGGCCGGACCAGGCGGTGCGAGAGCAGGTGCAGGCGCAGGTACGCGTCGGACGCGTCCTTCGGCGGCGCGTCCAGCTCGATCTCGGTGCGGACCACGGCCGTGCGGACCTGCCGCGCGTCGTCGCGCCCCGTCAGCGCGGCGAGCTCCGCGGGGACCGTCAGGTCCTCCGGGGCGGCACCGAGCGCGGGCGCGGGGTACCAGGTGTCGAGGGTGGTGCCGTCGTCGGCGATCGTGGCGAGGCCGAGGCCCCAAGCGGTGCTGGTCGACATGCCACCACCCTAACGAGGACCGCACCCCAGAGCCGGGTCCGTCCACGCCTCGTTAGGGTGGGCGCATGACTGCGCCCGCGATCGACCCCGTGCTCCTCGACCCGGCCTCCGACCTCGTCGGCCTCACCGCCGCCATCTGCGACATCGCGTCGGTCAGCGGGGCCGAGGGGGCTCTCGCCGACGCGATCGAGGCCCTGCTGCGGGGCGGGCCGCACCTCGAGGTCACACGGGACGGGGACGCCGTCGTCGCCCGGACCACGCTGGGCCGCGCGCGCCGCGTCGTCGTCGCCGGGCACATCGACACGGTGCCCCTCGCGGGCAACCTGCCGACCCGGCTCGTCGGCACCGGGCCCGAGGCCGAGCTGTGGGGCCGCGGCACCGTCGACATGAAGGGCGGGGTCGCCGTCGCGCTGGCGCTCGCGCTCGAGCTCGGCACCCCGGGCAACGAGCCGGCGCAGGACGTGACGTGGGTGTTCTACGACCACGAGGAGGTCGACTCCGCGCTCAACGGGCTGGGCCGCCTCGTCCGCAACCGGCCCGACCTGCTCGCCGGCGACTTCGCGATCCTCGGGGAGCCCAGCAACGGGGGGATCGAGGGCGGCTGCAACGGCACGATGCGGGCCGAGGTGCGCACCCACGGCGTGGCCGCGCACTCCGCGCGGGCGTGGACCGGCCGGAACGCCATCCACCTCGCCGCGCCGGTCCTGGACCGCCTGGCGGCGTACGTCCCGCGGGACGTCCAGGTCGACGGGCTGGTCTACCGGGAGTGCCTCAACGCCGTGGGCATCTCCGGCGGGATCGCCGGCAACGTGATCCCCGACGCCTGCACGGTCGTCCTGAACTACCGGTTCGCCCCCTCGCGTTCGGTCGCCGAGGCGGAGGAGCACCTGCGGGAGGTGTTCGACGGGTTCGAGCTGGAGGTCACGGACGCCGCGGGCGGCGCCCGGCCGGGTCTCGACGACCCGCTCGCGGCCGACTTCGCCGCGTCCGTGCTCGCGACCACCGGCGGGGCGCCCGCGCCCAAGTACGGCTGGACCGACGTGGCGCGCTTCGCCGAGCTCGGCGTGCCCGCCGTGAACTTCGGCCCGGGGGACCCGCTGCTCGCGCACAAGGACGACGAGCGGGTGCCGGTCGCCCAGCTCGCCCTGTGCCGGGACGCCCTGCGGGCGTGGCTCCTGGGCTGACGGTCACGTGTGTGCAACCGGCGTTAGGTTGGGCGCATGAGTGACGACGGCTACCCACAGACGGGCACCGGCTATCGCAAGGGCCCGGTGCTCCTGCGCGGCGCCAAGATCCCGAGAACGACCAGCGACCAGCGGCTCCTCGCGACGGAGGAGGGCGCCGAGTGGGTGCACTCGGACCCGTGGCGCGTCATGCGCATCCAGAGCGAGTTCGTCGAGGGTTTCGGCGCGCTGGCCGAGGTAGGTCCCGCGGTCTCGGTCTTCGGCAGCGCCCGCACGAGGCCCGACCACCCGGACTACGCCCTGGCCCGCGAGGTGGGCCGCCGCCTGGCCGAGGCCGGCTACGCGGTGATCACCGGTGGCGGGCCGGGCATCATGGAGGCCGTGAACCGGGGGGCGGCCGATGCTCATGGCACGTCGATCGGCCTCGGGATCGAGCTGCCGTTCGAGCAGGGCATGAACGCGTACGTGAACCTCGGCATCAACTTCCGCTACTTCTTCGCCCGCAAGACGATGTTCGTGAAGTACGCGCAGGGGTTCGTGGTGCTGCCCGGCGGCTTCGGCACGTTCGACGAGCTCTTCGAGGCCATCACCCTCGTGCAGACCCACAAGGTCACCGAGTTCCCGCTCGTCCTCGTCGGCACCGAGTACTGGGGCGGCCTGCTCGACTGGGTCCGCAGCACCGTCCAGCCGCGCGGGATGATCAGCCAGGCCGAGCTCGACCTGCTCTACCTCACCGACGACCCCGCGGATGCCGTCGAGCACGTGCAGCGCCGGGGTGCCGCCCTGGCCGCGCGGGAGCGCGAGGCCCTCGAGGCGCTCGCCGAGGCGGAGGAAGAGCCCACGGTGGCCGAGGCGTGAGTCCCGGTCCTTCCGGCACGGCGGTGCCCGCCGTGCCTCCCGGATCCGCCCCGCTCGTCCTGCGTGGGCGCGAGGTGGGCCTGGGCGCCGCCGGCGCCCTGCGGCCCGTGGTCATGGCGGTCCTCAACCGGACCACGGACTCGTTCTACGCCCCGGCAAGACTGCCCGACGACGGCCGGGCGCTCGCGGCCGCCCACCAGGCGCTCGCGGACGGCGCGGACATCCTCGACGTCGGCGGGGTGCGCGCGGGTGCCGGGCCGGTGGTGGACGAGGCGGAGGAGATCCGGCGCGTGGTGCCGTTCGTCGAGCGGGTCCGCGCCGAGGTCCCTGGGTTGCTGGTGTCCGTCGACACCTGGCGCGCGGGCGTCGCGCGCGCCGCGATCGAGGCGGGCGCCGACCTGGTCAACGACACCTGGGCGGGGCACGACCCCGCACTCGTCGAGGTCGCCGGTGCGGCCGGCGTCGGCGTCGTGTGCTCGCACACCGGCGGGGCGGTGCCGCGCAGCGACCCGTACCGCGTCGAGTACGCCGCGCCCGTCGGCGACGCGAAGGCGGACCCGCGGGACGGCGTGCTGCTCGACGCGCTCGCCACGCTGCGGGCCGCCGCCGAGCACGCCGTGGCCTGCGGCGTGCCGCGCGCCTCGGTCCTCGTCGACCCCACGCACGACTTCGGGAAGAACACCTGGCACTCGCTGCACCTGCTGCGGCGCACCGGCGCTCTGGCGGGACTCGGCTTCCCCCTCCTGATGGCGCTCAGCCGCAAGGACTTCGTGGGGGAGACGCTGGGCCTGCCGCCCGAGGAGCGGCTGGAGGGCACCCTCGGCGCCACCGCCGTGGCGGCCTGGCTCGGTGCCCGGGTGTTTCGCGCGCACGACGTCCGGGCGACCCGTCGGGTGCTCGACCTCGTGGCCGCGCTACGCGACGAGGCGCCTCCGCTGGCGGCCCTGCGGGGGCTGGCGTAAGGGCGCGGCAGGGGGTGGCCCGCCGGGCCGCGTGGCGCGGCGCCGTGGAGGCATGTGCCCAGGCTGGACCCCGAGGTGAACTAGAATGACCTCGTGTGCGCGGTCGTGTGACCGGGTACCTGCAAGCCGTGAGTTACCGGACAACGGAATGGGAGAGCCACAGATGGCTGCGATGAAGCCGCGAACGGGTGACGGGCCGCTGGAGGTCACCAAGGAGGGGCGCGGCATCGTCATGCGGGTCCCGCTCGAGGGCGGCGGCCGCCTGGTCGTCGAGCTCAACGCGACCGAGGCCGGCGAGCTCGGCGAGGCTCTCCAGGCCGTCGTCTCCTGATACCGAGGGAGCCGGCCGTCCGTCGCACACGCCGCCGGAGTGCACCACCCGTGCGCCTAGCGGCGGACGGCCAGCAACAGCCCGTCCCCGCTGGGGAGCAGGGCAGGAAGTACCCGCTCGTCGCCGCGCAGGGAGCGGCCCACCTCGCGCACGATCGTCGTGAGCTCGTCCCGGCGCGCCGGGTCCGCCACACGGTCCCGGTGCAGCGCACCGTCGACGGCGAGCACACCACCCGGCCGCAGGAGTCGCAGCGCCTCCTCCACGTGCTCCGGGTACCTGTGCAGGTCCGCGGCGACCAGCACGAGGTCGTACGCCCCGTCCGTGAGCCGCGGCAGCACCTCGCTCGCACGGCCCGGGATGATCCGCGTGCGGGCCGGCCGGATCCCGGCCTCGGCGAACGCCGCCCGCGCCGCCCGCTGGTGCTCCACCTCCACGTCGATGGTCGTGAGCTGGCCGTCCTCCGGCATGCCGCGCAAGAGCCACAGCGCCGCGACTCCCGTGCCCGTGCCGACCTCCACGACGGCCTTCGCCCGCAGGGCGGCGGCCATCACCCGCAGCACCGCGCCCGCGCCCGGGAGCACGGCGGGGCAGCCCAGCTCGGCCGCGCGCTCGCGGGCGCGCAGCAGCACGTCGTCCTCCGGGACGAAGGACTCGCTGTAGACCCAGCCCGCGGCCTTGCTGGGCAGAGAGCCGGGCGAGGTCTCGACGTCCGTGGTGATGAGGGACCTCCGGGTAGCACCGATGTTCGCAGTCAGAATCTTCTTGGCTTCCGCCGACCCTGGTTCGCCTGGACCCTCGCGGGAGGCACTCGTCAGGGTCGTCATGGCTTCCACCGACCTTGGTTCGCCTGGACCCTCGCGGGAGGCGCGTCTCAGGCTACCGCCGGGCGGGAACGGCTGGAGCGCGCAACGCGTTGTGGGAGACGATGGACACCATGAGCATCACCGAGAGGGCGGGCCGGACGGGCTCCGCACCCGTGCCGACCGAGCAGCCCGCGCCGACCGCGGGCAGCGACGCGATGCCCTGGGAGCCGCCGTCGTGGGAAGAGATCGTGCGTGAGCACTCCGCCCGCGTCTACCGGCTCGCCTATCGCCTGACCGGGAACCAGCAGGATGCCGAGGACCTGACACAGGAGACGTTCATCCGCGTCTTCCGTTCGCTGTCGAGCTACACGCCCGGCACGTTCGAGGGCTGGCTGCACCGCATCACGACGAACCTCTTCCTGGACTCGACCCGCCGCAAGCGCCGCATCCGCATGGAGGCCCTGGGCGACGACGACGGCCACGTGGTCGACCCGGGCGACCTCGGCCGGCCGGAGCGCGGCTTCGAGCACGCGAACCTGGACCACGACGTGCAGCGGGCTCTGGACGCCCTGCGCCCCGAGTACCGGGCCGCCGTCGTCCTGTGCGACATCGAGGGCCTCAGCTACGAGGAGATCGCCGTCACGCTGGGCGTGAAGCTCGGCACGGTGCGCTCCCGCATCCACCGTGCCCGGGCCCAGCTCCGCGAGGCGTTGGAGCACCGCGCCCCTCAGGGGAGCCACCGGTGAGCGGCGGGTCGCACCTCGGGTCGTGGCTCAGCGCGCTGGCCGACGGCCAGCTCGCCCCTGCGGAGACCGAGCGGGCCCTCTCCCACGTCGCCGTCTGCCTCGCGTGCGCCCGTGAGCTGGACGCCGCGCGCGCCGCCCGGCGCGCGCTCACCTCGGCGCGCGACGTCCAGCCCGATCCGGCGCTCGTCCAGCGGCTGATGGCCCTGCAGGCCAGCATCCCGCCCGCCGACTCCGACCCGCTGCGCAGCCCGCTGCGCCCGGGTCCCGCGTACTCGGGGGCCTGGGCCCCGGCGTACGCGGGCGACGCCGACTACTCGGGCAACCTCGCCCGCCGCGCCCGCCGGGGTCGTGCCGCCCGCCTCGCGGCGTTCGGCGCGGGCGGCCTGGGCATGCTCGGTCTGACCCTGTTCGCGCTCGGCGACTCGCCGGTCGTCAGTCCCGACCTGTCGGCCCAGGCGTCGATGTCCCTCCTCGGCCGCGCGGGCCAGCACGAGGCGGCCCCGGGCGAGGACGTCCTGGCCCGCCTCGACGTCGGCGGCCAGGGCACGACGGCGGAGGCCCTCGCCTGGGTGGCCGAGAACGGCTGGGTGGCGCCCACCGGGCTGCCCGACGGGTTCCAGGTGAGCGCCCTGCGACTCCTCGGCGACGAGGGCCAGGTGCTCGAGATCGACCTGACCGGTCCGCACGGCACGGCCGTGGTGCGGCAGCAGGTCGGCCGGCTCCAGGCCGGGGTCACGGCGGGCGCGGGCACGACGGCGGCCGTCTCCGCGGTCCAGGTGCCCGGCCACGACGTGGTACTGCTCGCCCAGGACCCGGCCCACGTGGCCTGGCAGGCGGACGATGTCGTGGTCGACGTGGTGGCGGAGGTTCCGGACGACGTGCTGGCCGACCTCGTAGCAGCGTTCCCCGGGCGCGGCTACGATGCCGGGGTCCTGCCTCGCATCGCCCGCGGGTGGACCAACGTCACAGGAGCCATCGCCAGTCCATGACCGAGCACACCCCGTTCGCGCCCCCCACGCCGCCCCGGCGGTCGACCGACGAGTCTGTCTGGACGACGGATCCCGCCGCTTCCGAGCCCCACGCCGAGCCGGTCGCTGTCGAGCACCCGGCCGAGCCGGTCGCTGTCGAGGCCCCGGCCGAGCCGGCCACCGCGGAGCACCCGGCCGAGCCGGCCGCTGTCGAGGCCCCGGCCGAGGCCACCACCGCGGAGCCGGTCCTGGCCCACGCCGCGACGCCTGCCGCCGAGCAGTCCTCCCATCAGCCTGGCGAGCCGGCGGCCGCGCACCCCGCGGTGCACGCCCTGGCCGCGGCTCACGCCGGTCAGCCCCGCAGGCACGCGCCCCGGGCGCGTGTCGGGCTGCGCGGGGTGATGTCCGTGGCCCTCATCGGGCTCCTGACCGGTGTGGCAGGCGGCGCCGGGGCCCACCTGGTCCTGGACCGGGCGGACCTGCGGCCCGCCGACGCCGACCTGCCGGTGCCGGACGTCGAGCACGTCGTGGACCGCCCGTCCGGGTCGGTCGCGGCGATCGCCGCCGACGTGCTGCCGAGCGTGGTCTCGATCGAGGTCCAGATCGGCCAGGGCGGTGCGACGGGATCGGGGATGATCCTCAAGGAGGACGGCTACATCCTCACCAACAACCACGTGGTGGCGGAGGCCGCCGGCGGGGCGAAGGTCGTGGTGACGTTCGCGGACGGTCACGAGCAGGAGGCCCGGGTGGTCGGCGCGACGCCCGACTACGACCTCGCGGTCCTCAAGGTGGAGGAGTCCGGCCTCGTGCCGCTCGTCCTCGGCGACTCCGACGCGATCGTCGTGGGGGACTCCGTGCTCGCGGTGGGTTCGCCCCTCGGCCTGGACGCGACCGTCACGACCGGCATCGTGAGCGCCCTGCACCGCCCCGTGAAGGCCGGCGAGGAGGCGGAGGCGGCGTTCATCGACGCGATCCAGACCGACGCCGCCATCAACCCGGGCAACTCCGGCGGCCCGCTCGTCAACGCGGCGGGCGAGGTGATCGGGATCAACTCGGCCATCGCGCAGCCCCCCGGCGTCGCGGCGGCCACGGGCAGCATCGGCCTGGGCTTCGCGATCCCGTCCAACCAGGCGCGGCACACCGCCGAGCAGCTCATCGAGACGGGCCACGCGACCTTCCCGGTCATCGGCGTGCTGCTCGACCCGGCGTACCAGGGGGAGGGCGTCCGCGTCGCCGAGAGCGCCGTGCAGGGCCAGGCGCCGGTGACCCCGGAGGGCCCCGCCGACCTGGCGGGCATCCGGGCGGGCGACGTCATCCTGGCGATCGACGGACGTCCCGTCTCCCAGGCGGACGAGCTCATCGTGGCGATCCGCGCGAAGGCTCCCGGCGACCCCGTCACGCTGCGGGTGCGCACCGGCGACGACGAGCGCGACGTCCGCGTCGTCCTCTCGGAGAAGACGAGCGGTTGAGCGCCGCGATCCCTTCGTCCTCAGCCCCTTCGCCGGCTGCGGAACGTCTGCCGGGTCCGGCCGTCCGGACCCGGCAGACACCGCGCACCCGGCGGAGTGGCGGGCCGAGTAGGCTCTCACCGTGCTAGGAATCAACGGCGGCGAGCTGGTCGTGATCCTCGTGATCGCGGTCCTCGTGATCGGCCCCGAGCGGCTGCCACAGTACGCGGAGCAGCTCGCCCGCGGCGTGCGCCGGGTCAAGGCCCTCCTGCAGGACGCCAAGACACGCGTCGACGAGGAGCTCGGTCCCGAGTTCACGGACGTCGACTGGAGCAAGCTGGACCCGCGCCAGTACGACCCGCGGCGCATCGTCCGGGACGCGCTCCTGGACGACACGCCGCTCTCGTCCGCACCGTCGTACCGGACCGGCCTCACGCGTGCGGCGGCCGCTGCAGGGGCGAGCGTCCCGGGCGGTGCGCAGGCCGCAGGAGCCGACCGGCCGACGTCGGGCAGCCCGGCTCCGTTCGACGACGAAGCGACCTAGGCGGACGCTCACAAGCACCCGTCCCGGGATTCGGCCGGGCACGGCCGACCTGCCAGAATGAGGAGCATGTCCTTCGAATCCTCGACCGCGACTGCGCCCGCGATCACGACGACCGTCGTCGACGCCGCGGTGAAGCAGCGCATCTTCTCGGGCATGCAGCCCACTGACGGGTCGCTGCACCTGGGCAACTACATCGGCGCGCTGTCGCAGTGGGTCGCCCTGCAGGACTCGTACGACGCGCTGTACTGCGTGGTCGACCTGCACGCGCTGACCGTCCAGCCGGACCCGGCTCTCCTGCGCGAGCGGACCCGCCGTACGGCGGCCCAGTACCTCGCGGGCGGGATCGACCCGGAACGCTCGATCCTGTTCGTGCAGTCGCACGTCGCGGAGCACGCGGAGCTGGCGTGGCTGCTGGCCTGCCAGACGGGCTTCGGCGAGGCCGGCCGCATGACGCAGTTCAAGGACAAGTCGGCGAAGCAGGGCGCGGACGGCACGACCGTGGGCCTGTTCACCTACCCGGTCCTCATGGCGGCCGACATCCTCCTGTACGACGCGGCGCTCGTGCCGGTCGGCGAGGACCAGCGCCAGCACCTGGAGCTCACCCGCAACCTGGCCGAGCGCCTGAACACGCGGTTCGGCGAGGGCACCGCGGTGGTCCCGGAGCCGCACATCGTCAAGGCGGTCGCGAAGGTCTACGACCTGCAGGACCCGACGGCGAAGATGAGCAAGTCCAATGCGGGAGGCAAGGGCGTCGTCTGGCTGCTCGAGGACCCCAAGAAGGCGGTCAAGGCGATCAAGGCCGCCGTGACCGACGCCGACGAGACCTACGCGGTGCGCTACGACCCCGAGACCAAGCCGGGGATCTCCAACCTCCTGACGATCTTCTCGGCCGTCACAGGCCGGGACGTCGGGGCGATCGCGGCGGACTACGACGGCAGGGGTTACGGCTACCTCAAGGTCGACCTCGCCGACGCGGTCGTGGCGTTCCTCGAGCCTTTCCAGGAGCGGGCCAACACCTACCTCTCCGACCCGGCGCAGCTCGACGCCGTGCTCGCCGACGGCGCCGACCGTGCGCGCGAGATCGCCCGTCCGGTCAGCGACCGGATCTACGAACGGTTCGGGCTGCTTCCGGCCCGGAGCCGGCGGTGAACATCCCGGTACGGGCTGCCGGGCAGGTCCGAGTAGGGATCGCGATCGAGATCCCCGAGCCGTTCTCCTCCGAGCTCTCTGCAGCGCGCGCCGCGTCCGGGGACGCGCTCGCCGCGACGGTGCCGCCGCACATCACGCTGCTCGGCCCGACGGTGCTCGACCTCGTCGACCTGCCCGCCGCCCGGGCCCAGCTCCGCTCCGCGGCT
This sequence comes from Antribacter soli, assembly GCF_021568775.1. Classification (GTDB taxonomy): domain Bacteria; phylum Actinomycetota; class Actinomycetes; order Actinomycetales; family Cellulomonadaceae; genus Antribacter; species Antribacter soli. Next base: position 63,884 of record NZ_JAKGSG010000018.1, read on the forward strand.
CGGTCGGCGGCGCCGTTCCGGGTGCGGCTGCGCGGTACAGCGACGTTCCGGCCGGTGTCGCCCGTGGTGTTCGTCGCGGTGGCCCAGGGTATCGCCGAGTGCGAGCGGCTCGAGCGGGCGGTGCGCAGCGGTGTCCTCGACCAGGACCTGCGCTTCAACTACCACCCGCACGTGACCATCGCGCACGAGGTGCCCGACACGGACCTCGACAAGGCGTTCGACGCGTTGGCGGACTACGAGGCCGACTTCGACGTCTCGTGCTTCTGGCAGTACGAGCACGGCGACGACGGCGTGTGGCGGCCGCAGGTCCGGTTCGACCTGACCGGCGACGGCCCCGTGCGCGCGGGCCGCGGCCTCGGGGGACGCGCCTCCGGCTGGTGGCACCGCCGCACGGGCGCGCGGTAGAAGTCAGCCGGCGCGCCGCGGGAGGCGTGCGGCGGGTCTTCTTGGCTTCCGCCGTCCTTGTTCGCCTGGACCCTCGCGGGAGGCGTGCGGCGGGTCTTCTTGGCTTCCGCCGTCCTTGTTCGCCTGGACCCTCGCGGGAGGCGTGCGGCGGGCGGCGGGCAACCCTAGGGTCGGGTGCGTGAGCCGACTCGTCGACCGTGCGAAGGACCTCTGGGAGCGTTGGCAGGCGTCGCGGCCTGGCCGCGCGCTGGAGCGGTACAACGACCGCAACGGGTCGCTGCTGTGCGGCGGCATGGCCTACGCGGCCCTGTTCTCCCTGTTCGCCGCGCTGGCCATCGGGTACACCGTCTTCATGCGGGTCCTGGGCGGGAACCCGGTGCTGCGCGACGCGGCGCTGGAGCAGGTGGACACCTGGGTCCCGGGCCTGATCGACACGGGAGACGGGGGAGCGCTGAGGCCCGCGGACCTCATGGTGTCGACCGCGCTGAGCGTGACGTCCGTGGTCGCGGCGTTCGTCCTGGTGTTCTCCGCCACCGGCTTCATGGGGGCGCTGCGCACGTCGGTGCGGGCGATGTCGGACCTCGAGGACGACGGTCCCAACATCGTGCTCACGCGGCTGATCCAGCTCGGCGGCTTCCTGCTGCTCGGCCTTGCAGTGCTCATCGCCGCCGGCGTCAGCGTGGCCGTGTCGAGCCTCACGCCGCGGCTGCTCGAGCTCGCGGGGCTGGACGGGGCCGGGTCGACGGCAGCCCTACGGGTGGTGGGCCTGCTGCTCGGCGTCGTGCTCGACACCGCGGTGGTGGTGGCCGTCGTCCGCGTGGTGAGCGGCGTCAGCCCGCCGCGCCGGGACCTGCTGCTCGGGTCGCTCGCCGTCGCGGTGGTGGCCGGCGCGCTGCGCTACCTCGGGACGGCCGTGATGGTGGCCGGCGTGTCGCGCAACGCGCTGCTCGGCTCGTTCGTCGTGGTCGTGACCCTGCTCGTGCTGGTCAACTTCCTGGCGCGGGTGCTGCTGCTGGCCTGCGCGTGGATGGCGGAGCATGAGCCGAGGTAGTCGCTCCGTCCGACGGAGCAACTACCTCGGCGTAGGGGAACGTCAGAACGCGCGGGTGATCATCGCGCGCTTGACCTCCTGGATCGCCTTCGTGACCTCGATGCCGCGGGGGCAGGCCTCGGTGCAGTTGAAGGTCGTGCGGCAGCGCCACACGCCCTCCTTGTCGTTGAGGATCTCCAGGCGCTGCTGGGCCCCCTCGTCACGGCTGTCGAAGATGAACCGGTGCGCGTTGACGATCGCCGCCGGGCCGAAGTACTGCCCGTCTGTCCAGAACACCGGGCAGGACGACGTGCACGCGGCGCACAGGATGCACTTGGTGGTGTCGTCGAAGCGGGCGCGGTCCTCGGCGGACTGGATGCGCTCCTTCGTGGGCTCGTTCCCCGTGGTGATGAGGAACGGCATGATCTCGCGGTAGGAGGCGAAGAACGGCTCCATGTCGACCACGAGGTCCTTCACGACGGGCAGGCCCTTGATGGGCTCCACGACGATCGGCTTGTCGGGGTTGACGTCCTTGAGCAGCGTCTTGCAGGCCAGGCGGTTGCGGCCGTTGATGCGCACGGCGTCGGAGCCGCACACGCCGTGGGCGCAGGACCGGCGGAAGGTCAGCGAGCCGTCGTGCTCCCACTTGATCTTGTGCAGGGCGTCGAGCACGCGGTCGGTGCCGTGGGCGGTGATGGTGTACTCGTCCCAGTACGACTCCTCGCCGTGGGTCGACTCCGGGTTGAACCGGCGCACGCGGAGGGTCACCTCGAACGAGGGGACGACCCCGACGGCGGCGCCTGCCTCGGTCGCCGTGTTCTCCAGGGTTGCAGTCATCAGTACTTACGCTCCATCGGCTCGTACCGGGTCATGGTGACGGGCTTGGAGCCCAGGACGACCTTGTAGCCGTCGAACTCCTCGACGTGGTCGAAGTAGCCCTCGACGTGGCCCTCGGCCTGGTCCGACGCGACGGTGGGGCGGCGGTAGGCCATGGTGTGCAGCATGTAGTGCTTGTCGTCGCGGTCCGGGAAGTCCTCGCGGTAGTGACCGCCGCGCGACTCCTTGCGGTTGATCGCCGCGACGACCGTGACCTCCGCGATGTCGAGCAGGAAGCCCAGCTCGATCGCCTCGAGGAGGTCCGTGTTGAAGAGCCTGCCCTTGTCCTGGACGGACGCGTTCGAGTAGCGCTTGCGCAGCTCGCGGATGTCGGCCAGCGCCTCGTTCAGCGACTCGCCGGTCCGGAACACCTGGGCGTTGGCGTCCATGGTCTCCTGGAGCGCCTTGCGGATGTCGGCCACGCGCTCGCCGTCGGGGCGGTTGCGCATCTCGTCGAGCTGCGCGACGACGGCGGCGGCGGGGGTCTCCGGCAGGTCCTTGAACGTGGCGGTCTTCGCGTACGCGGCCGCCGAGCGCCCGGCGCGCTTGCCGAACACGTTGATGTCCAGGAGCGAGTTGGTGCCGAGGCGGTTGGAGCCGTGCACGGACACGCAGGCGACCTCGCCGGCGGCGTAGAGGCCCTTGACGACGTTGCGGCCGTCGCGGAGCACCTCGCCCTCGATGTTGGTGGGGACGCCACCCATCGCGTAGTGCGCGGTCGGGTACACGGGCACCGGCTCGGTGTAGGGCTCGACGCCCAGGTAGGTCCGGGCGAACTCCGTGATGTCCGGGAGCTTGGCGTCGATGTGCGCCGGCTCGAGGTGCGTCAGGTCGAGCAGCACGTAGTCCTTGTTCGGGCCGGCGCCGCGGCCCTCGCGCACCTCGTTGGCCATGGAGCGGGCGACGATGTCGCGCGGCGCCAGGTCCTTGATGGTGGGGGCGTAGCGCTCCATGAAGCGCTCGCCTTCCGCGTTGCGCAGGATGCCGCCCTCGCCACGGGCGGCCTCCGACAGGAGGATGCCCAGGCCCGCGAGGCCTGTCGGGTGGAACTGGAAGAACTCCATGTCCTCCAGAGGCAGGCCGCGGCGGTAGGCCAGGGCCATGCCGTCGCCCGTCAGCGTGTGCGCGTTCGACGTGGTCTTGAAGATCTTGCCGGCGCCGCCCGTGGCGAACACGATCGACTTGGCCTGGAACACGTGGATCTCGCCGGTGGCGAGGTCGTAGGCCACGACGCCGGTCGCGTTGACCTCGGCGCCGTCCTCGATCTCCTCGGTGGTGAGGTCGTGGTCCACGATCAGGTCGAGCACGTAGAACTCGTTGAAGAACTCCACGTCCTGCTTCACGCAGTTCTGGTAGAGCGTCTGCAGGATCATGTGGCCCGTGCGGTCCGCGGCGTAGCACGCGCGGCGCACGGCGGCCTCGCCGTGGTTGCGCGTGTGGCCGCCGAACCGGCGCTGGTCGATCCGGCCCTCAGGCGTGCGGTTGAACGGAAGGCCCATGCGCTCGAGGTCGAAGACGGCCTCGATCGCCTCCTTCGCCATGACCTCGGCGGCGTCCTGGTCGACCAGGTAGTCGCCGCCCTTGATCGTGTCGAACGTGTGCCACTCCCAGTTGTCCTCCTCGACGTTCGCGAGGGCGGCGCACATGCCGCCCTGGGCGGCGCCGGTGTGGGAGCGGGTCGGGTAGAGCTTGGAGATCACCGCGGTGCGGGCCTCCTTGGACGACTCGAGGGCGGCGCGCATCCCGGCGCCGCCGGCGCCGACGATCACGACGTCGTACTGATGGGTCTGCATCGGGCTCGATGCCTCCTGCTGGAGAGATTCGGGTGGTGGGGCTGCGGGTGGAGCGCGATCAGGCCGTGCAGAACGAGGCGAGGAGCTCCTCGGGAGCGTTCGGCGGGCACGGGTCGAACGTGAAGATCACGAGGGTGCCGACGACCACCACGACGACGAAGGCCGTGTACAGCAGGCTCTTCAGGACGCCGCGGGTGAGGTCCCGCTGGGCGTAGTCGTTGATGATCGTGCGCACGCCGTTGGTGCCGTGGATCATGGCGAGCCAGAGCATGAGCAGGTCCCACACCCCCCACAGCGGGTTGGCCCACTTGCCGGCGACGAAGGCGAAGTCGATCGCGTGCACACCCTCGCCCACCATGAGGTTGACGAAGAGGTGACCGAAGATCAGCACCACGAGCACGACGCCCGAGGCCCGCATGAAGATCCAGCTGTAGAGCTCGTAGTTGCCGCGCGTCGTCTTGCGGCGGACGTACGGCGAGCGGGGGGAGTCGACCTTCGCCACCGCGGCGGTCCCGTAGGCCATCAGTGCCCACCTCCGAAGACGTTCATGAGGTGACGAGGCAGGAAGCCCGCCATCGTCACGAAGAAGAGACCCACGACGACCCAGAGCATCGTGCGCTGGTACTTCGGGCCCTTGGCCCAGAAGTCGACCAGGATGACGCGGATGCCGTTGAACGCGTGGAACACGATCGCGGCCACGAGGCCGGCCTCGCCGAGACCCATGATCGGGGTTTGGTACGTGCCGATGACGGCGTTGTACGCCTCGGGCGACACACGCACCAGTGCGGTGTCGAGAACGTGCACGAGCAAGAAGAAGAAGATCAGCACGCCGGTCACGCGGTGCGCGACCCACGACCACATGCCTTCACGGCCGCGGTACAGCGTGCCTGCTGGTGCTGTGGGCACTGTCAGAGCCTCCAATGGCTTAACTCGGCTGGCGTTCCAACTGTAATGACATCGGGTCCTCTTCCTGGGCCCGCATGTGCGGTTCCTGGGAATTACACGTCGCATTTGTGACCGATCCCACAGGGTAGATGTCGGGCCCGATACGACCGTCACTATGCTGGCCCGCATGAGCATCCCATCCCAGCCGGAGTCACCCGTAGAGGGCTTCTACGCCGTGATCCCGGCAGGAGGTGCGGGCACCCGGCTGTGGCCGGTCTCCCGCAGCGGGTCACCCAAGTTCCTGCACGACCTCACCGGCTCCGGCCGGACGCTGCTCCAGGCGACGGTAGACCGCCTGCGCCCGCTCGCCGGTCCTTCGGGCGTGGTCCTCGTGACGGGCGAGCACCACGTGGCGGCAGCCCGGACGCAGGTGCCCGAGCTCGCCGACGACGCCGTGCTCGCCGAGCCGTCGCCGCGCGACTCCATGGCCGCGGTCGGCCTGGCCGCGGCGGTCCTCGAGCACCGGCACGGCGACGTGGTGATCGGATCGTTCGCGGCCGACCAGGTGCTGTCCGGCCAGGCGGCGTTCGAGCAGGCGGTGCGTGAGGGCGTCGCCGCCGCCCGCGCCGGCTACGTCGTGACGATCGGCATCGCGGCATCGCGGCCGTCCACCGCCTTCGGCTATGTCCGCAGCGGGGTGTCCCTCGGGGTGGAGGGTGCGCCGACGGCGCTGCACGCCCGCGGATTCACGGAGAAGCCCGACGCGGAGACCGCCCGCGGGTACCTCGCCTCGGGCGAGTACCGGTGGAACGCCGGCATGTTCATCGCGCGCACGTCGGTGCTGCTGGGGCACCTGGCGGAGCAGCGGCCCGAGCTGCACGACGGCCTGCGCGTGATCGCTGCCGCGTGGGACACCGACGACCGCGAGAAGGTCGTCGCCGACGTCTGGCCGCACCTCGAGCGCATCGCGATCGACCACGCGGTCGCCGAGCCCGTCGCGGCCCTCGGCGGCGTGGCCGTCGTGCCCGGCACGTTCGGCTGGGACGACGTGGGCGACTTCAACTCCCTCGCCGCGCTCCTGCCGTCCGTCGACGACGCGGGCTCCAAGGTGCTGGGCGACGCCGGGGACGTGGTCCGGATCGACAGCGCAGGCTCGGTCGTGGTGCCGGCGTCGGGCCGCCTGGTGACGGTGCTCGGCCTGGACGACGTCGTCGTCGTCGACACTCCCGACGCGCTCCTCGTGACCACCCGGGCCCGGGCGCAGCAGGTCAAGGCCGTGGTGGACGTCGTCCGGGCGCGTGGCCTGGACGAGCTGCTCTGATCGAGGACGTCCAGAAGCACGTCCCACGATGCGGGACGATGTGACGCAGGCCACCCGCGGTCGGAGTACCCTCGTCGGGATGAGCCCAACGTCGCATCGTGTGAGCCTCGCCGAACTGGATCAGATCGTTTCGACAAAAGCCCCGGACCCGGCGCTCGACGTGATCGCGCGCGAGACGCGCGCAGCCCTCGCTGCGCGCGTCGGTGCCGTGACCGTCGAGCTCGAGGAGGAGCTCGTCGCGTTCCGGCGCGACGTGCACGCCCACCCCGAGGTGTCGCGGGTGGAGGAGCGGACCACCAGGCTCGTCGCCGAGCGCCTGCGTGCGGAGGGCCTGGAGCCGCGGATGCTGAGCGGCACGGGCCTGGTCTGCGACGTGGGCCCCGAGGGTCCGGGCCGGTTCGGCCTGCGGGCAGACCTCGACGCGCTTCCGGTGCAGGAGACGTCCGGCCTGCCGTTCGCCTCGGCCGTCCCGGGCGTGGCGCACGCCTGCGGCCACGATGTCCACACCACGGCCGTGCTGGGGGCGGGCCTCGTCCTGGCCCGGCTGCACGCCGAGGGTCTGCTGACGCGGGGCGTGCGGCTGTTCTTCCAGGCGGCCGAGGAGGTCTTTCCCGGCGGGGCGCTCGACGTGCTGGAGTCGGGCGAGCTGCACGGGGTCGAGCGGGTCGCCGCCGTGCACTGCGAGCCGAAGCTCGACGTGGGCCAGGTGGGCACCCGGGTCGGGCCGATCACGTCGGCGTCCGACTCCGTGTCCGTGACGCTCTCGTCCACGGGCGGGCACACGTCCCGGCCGCACCTGACGGGAGACGTCGTGTTCGCGCTCGGCCAGGTCATCACCCAGGTCCCCGCCGTGCTCGGGCGGCGCCTCGACCCGCGCTCGGGCGTGAACCTCACCTGGGGCGTGGTGCAGGCCGGTTCCACGCCCAACGCCATCCCGTCGGCGGGGACCGTCAAGGGGACGCTGCGCTGCCTCGACGTCCGCGCGTGGGAGAAGGCCGGGCACCTCGTGCGCGAGGTCGTCGAGCAGGTCGTCCGGCCGTACGAGGTGGACGTGACCGTGCACCACACGCGCGGTGTGCCGCCGGTGGACAACGACGCCCACGTCACGGCCGACATGGAGGCCGCGGTGCGCGAGGCCGTCGACCCTGCCGCCGTGGTCCTCACGGAGCAGTCCATGGGTGGCGAGGACTTCGCCTGGTACCTCACCAAGGTTCCCGGTGCGATGGCCCGGCTCGGCACGCGCACGCCCGGCGGGGCGACCCACGACCTGCACCGCGGGGACCTCGTCGTCGACGAGCGCGCCATCGGCGTGGGCGTGCGGATGCTGGCTCAGCTCGCGGCGCGCTGAGCTTTCCGCCAGGTCTGGCGACGGTCCGCTTTGCCCTGACCTGTGATGACGCTTCGGTAACGACTTGTCCGCGTTACGCTCCGGAAACGCGTTGTGTCTGATGCCGTGGCTAGGCTCGTGAGGTAAAGGGACCAGCACGTGGTCCCGAGACCTCATCGACAGGAGCATCAGGTGAAGAAGGCTGTTGCGTTCACCGCGCTGGCAGGCGTGGCCGCGCTCGCACTCTCGGCGTGCGGCGCCGCCCCCGAGGAGGAGCCCGCCGGCGGCGAGACGTCCGCCTCCGTGACGAGCGACGTCCTCTCGTGCATGGTCTCCGACGCCGGCGGCTTCGACGACAAGAGCTTCAACCAGCTCGGCTTCGAGGGCCTGCAGGCGGCCGCGGCGACGCTCGGCTCGGAGTACAAGCAGGTCGAGTCCGCGTCCGAGAGCGACTACCAGGCCAACATCGAGTCGCTCGTGAGCGAGGGCTGCGACACGATCGTCACGGTCGGCTTCGCGCTCTCGGCGGCGACCGTGGAGTCTGCGCTCGCCAACCCGGACCTCAGCTACGTCCTCATCGACGACGCGGCGGACAACGACTTCGACGGCGCGATCGACGCACCGAACATCAAGCCGCTGCTGTACGACACGGCGCAGGCCGCCTTCCTCGCCGGCTACCTCGCCGCGGGCTACTCGGAGGCCGGCAAGGTCGGCACCTTCGGCGGCCAGCCCTACCCGACCGTCACCATCTTCATGGACGGCTTCAAGCAGGGCGTCGAGTACTACAACTCCGAGAAGGGCACGGCCGTCGAGGTCGTCGGCTGGGACGGCACCGACGGGTCCTTCACGGGCGGCTTCGACGCCAACGAGACGGCCAAGACCACGGCGAAGAACATCATCGACCAGGGCGTCGACGTGATCCTGCCGGTCGGCGGCCCGATCTACCAGTCGGCCATCGCCGCGATCGAGGACTCCGGTCGTGAGATCGCCCTCGTGGGCGTGGACGCCGACTTCTTCGAGACGGACCCGACGACGCAGGACATCGTCCTGACCTCGATCCTCAAGGGGATCGACGTCTCCACCGAGGAAGCCGTCACGGCCGCGGGCGAGGGCAGCTTCGACCCCACGCCGTACGTCGGCACCCTGGAGAACGGCGGCGTGGACCTCGGCCCGCTGCACAACTTCGAGGACAAGGTCGACCCGGCGCTCGTCGAGGAGGTCGCGGCCCTCAAGGACGCGATCATCGCAGGCGACGTCGAGGTGAAGTCCTACCTCGCCGAGTGATCCTCGCCGCGTGACCCCGGCGCGGCGTGCCCGGCACCACGGTGCTGTGGCAGGCTGCGGCCGAGGGTGCGTTGAATGGTCCCGGGGGGACCGGCTGCGGCCGGCCTCCCCGGGACCTTTCATGACTAGCGACCTGTCATGGCGGGGACCGTCCCGGCATGCGGGACCAGCGCGGGGACCCCGCGGAAGGGAAGGCACACATGCGGCTCGAGCTGCGCGGCATCACGAAGCGCTTCGGCGCGCTCGTCGCGAACGACCACATCGACCTGGTGGTGGAACCCGGCGAGATCCACAGCCTGCTCGGCGAGAACGGCGCCGGCAAGTCGACGCTGATGAACGTCCTGTACGGCCTGTACGAGGCGGACGAGGGCGAGATCCTGCTGGACGGCGTCGTCCAGAACTTCTCCGGCCCCGGCGACGCCATGGCGGCCGGCATCGGGATGGTGCACCAGCACTTCATGCTGGTGCCCGTGTTCACCGTGGCCGAGAACGTCATGCTCGGCCACGAGCAGGTCAAGGGCGCCGGCGTCCTCGACCTCGATGCCGCGCGCGCCCGTGTGCGTGAGATCTCCGCCCGGTTCGGCTTCCACGTCGACCCCGACGCCCTGGTCGAGGACCTGCCGGTCGGCGTGCAGCAGCGCGTCGAGATCATCAAGGCGCTCTCGCGCAACGCCGACATCCTCGTCTTCGACGAGCCGACGGCGGTGCTCACGCCCCAGGAGACCGACGAGCTCATGGGCATCATGCGCCAGCTGCGCGACGACGGTGCCGCGATCGTCTTCATCACGCACAAGCTGCGCGAGGTGCGCGAGGTGGCCGACCGCATCTCGGTGGTCCGCCTGGGCAAGGTCGTGGGCGAGGCGAGCCCCACAGCGACCGACGCCGAGCTGGCGTCGCTCATGGTGGGTCGCGCCGTCGAGCTGACCGTCCACAAGGGGGCCCCCGTGCTCGCCGGGTCCGGGCTCGACGTCGAGCACCTGACCGTGACCGGCCCGGGCGGCGCCGTGCTCGTCGACGACGTGTCGTTCAGCGTCAAGGGCGGCGAGGTCCTCGTGGTGGCCGGTGTCCAGGGCAACGGGCAGACCGAGCTCACGGAGGCCCTCGTCGGCCTGCAGGAGTCCGTCACGGGCAGCGTGCGCCTGGAGGGGGTGGAGCTCGTGGGCCGTTCGGTGCGTTCCGTCCTCGACGTCGGCGTCGGCTTCGTGCCGGAGGACCGCACGCACGACGGTCTCGTCGGCGAGTTCACCATCGCCGAGAACCTCATGCTCGACCGGTCCGACGGCCCGCCGTTCGTGCGCCGCGGAGCGCTCCAGCTCGCCGAGCGCGACCAGTTCGCGCGGGAGAAGGTCGCCGAGTTCGACGTCCGCACCCCGAGCATCGAGACCCGCGTCGGCCGGCTGTCCGGCGGCAACCAGCAGAAGGTGGTCCTCGCCCGCGAGCTGTCGCGCGACCTGCGCCTGCTCGTCGCGGCTCAGCCGACGCGCGGCGTGGACGTCGGTTCCATCGAGTTCATCCACAAGAGGGTCGTGGCCACGCGCGACGCCGGGGTGCCCGTCGTCGTGGTGTCGACCGAGCTCGACGAGGCGGTCGCCCTCGCCGACCGGATCATGGTCATGTACCGCGGGCGGGTCGTCGGCATCGTGCCGGCCACCACGCCCCGCGACGTGCTCGGCCTCATGATGGCCGGCATCTCGCCCGAGGACGCAGAAGGAGACGCCGCATGACCGCGGGTCCGGACACCGAGCACGAGCCCACCGAAGGTCGCTGGGCCACGGCGCTGCGCGAGATCGTGAGGGGGCGGTGGACCGTCTCCGTGGGCGCGGTGGTGCTCGCGATCCTCGCCGGCTCCATCATGATCGCCTTCACCGACGAGCGGGTGCAGGAGGCGTCGGTCTACCTCTTCGCCCGCCCCGGCGACACGTTCACCGCCATCGGCCAGGCCGTCGGCGGAGCGTACTCCGCACTGTTCCGCGGCGCCGTCTACAACCTGCGGGCGGAGGACTTCGCCGGGGCCGTCCGCCCGCTGACGCAGACGCTCAACTACGCGACGCCGCTCATCGCCGCGGGCCTCGGCGTGGCGCTGGCGTTCCGCGCCGGCCTGTTCAACATCGGTGGTCAGGGGCAGATGCTCATGGCCGCCTCGGCCGCCGGCTGGGTCGGCTTCGGGGTGGACGGCCTGCCGTTCCCGCTCCACCTGCTCCTCGCGATCGTGGCGGCCCTGGCGGCCGGCGCGCTGTGGGCCGGGATCGCGGGCCTGCTCAAGGCGCGCACGGGGGCGCACGAGGTGATCGTCACGATCATGCTCAACTACGTCGCGTTCTACCTGCTCTCGTACATGCTGGCGACGCCGGGCCTGCTGCAGGCCCCGGGGTCGTCGAACCCGAAGACTCCTCCCACGCCGGAGTCGGCGCAGCTGCCGAGCCTCCTCGGCGACCGGTTCAACCTGACCTGGGGCCTCGTCCTCTCGCTGGTCGCCGTCGTCGTCGTGTGGTGGCTGCTCAACCGGTCGAGCCTCGGCTTCGCCTTCCGGACCGTCGGCGAGAACCCGCGTGCCGCGCGGGTCGCCGGCATCAACGTGCCGCGCACCACCGTCACGGTGATGCTCGTCGCGGGCGCCCTCGTCGGCCTCGCGGGGGCGACGCAGGTGCTCGGCGCGGTCACCACGGGGTTCAGCTCCGACATCGACGCCGGCATCGGCTTCGACGCCATCACTGTCGCCCTCCTCGGCGGGTCCAACCCGTGGGGCGTGCTCGCCGCCGGCATCCTGTTCGGCGCGTTCAAGGCAGGCGGCTCCACGATGCAGGCGTCGGAGGGCATCCCCGACGAGATCGTCCTCGTCGTCCAGTCCCTGATCGTGCTGTTCATCGCCGCGCCGCCCCTCGTGCGGGCCATCTTCCGGCTGCCGGCGCCGGGCGCACGGAAGCGACCGGAGGCAGCAGGCCGCCGTCGGGCAGCGAAGGCGGCCGAGGCCGCGGACAAGAAGGAGGTGGGCGCGTGAGCGCCACGATCGATGTGCCCTCGGCGGCGCCGCAGGCCTCGGCCGAGGTGCGGCACGTCACCCAGGTCACCTGGAAGACCACTCTCGTGCTCGGCGTCGTCACCGTGCTGTACGGGGTCCTCCTGCTGCTCGCCCCGCACGAGGGCGACTCGCGCTTCGCCCTCTCGAACGCCGGCGACTTCTTCACGATCCCCGTGGTCGTGGTGCCCGCCATGGCGACCGCGTGGGTCTGCTTCGTGATCGCGGCCATCGTGACCACCGCGTCCGCGTGGCTGACGCGGAGCGCCCGGCGGCTGCCCGCGTGGGCCGTGGCGCTCGCCGCCGTCGTGCTGCTCGTCGGCTTCCTTGCCTGGGCCGCCGCGGGCAGCCCGCGCGACCTGTCGGTCGTGGGCCTGCTCGGCGGCGCCGTGCTCCTGTCGGTGCCGATCGTCTACGGCGCCCTCGGCGGCGTGCTCTGCGAGCGTGCCGGCGTGGTCAACATCGCCATCGAGGGCCAGCTCCTCGCGGGCGCGTTCACGGCGGCGATCGTCGGGTCGATCACCGACTCGCCCTACGTCGGGGCGTTCGCGGCGGTGCTCGCGGGCGTGCTGGTCGGCGCCGTCCTCGGGCTGTTCACCATCACGTACCACGTGAACCAGGTGATCGTCGGCGTGGTGCTCAACGTGCTGGTCATCGGCCTCACGAGCTTCTTGTACTCGCAGCTGCTGGTGCCGCAGACCGAGGCACTGAACGCGACCACGCGCTTCACGCGCATCGGGATCCCGTTCCTGGAGCGCATCCCCGTGATCGGGCCGGTCCTGTTCGACCAGACGATCATCGTCTACCTCATGGTCGTGGCCGTCGCCGTCGTGTGGTTCGCCCTGTTCCGCACGCGCTGGGGCCTGCGCACCCGTGCGGTGGGCGAGCACCCGCTCGCCGCCGACACCGTCGGCATCGACGTGGTCCGCACCCGCTACCGCGCGGTGCTGTGGGCGGGCGCCGTGGCGGGCCTCGGTGGCGCGTTCTACACGGTCGTCTCCATCAACCAGTTCGGCAAGGAGATGACGGCGGGCGCAGGCTTCATCGCGCTCGCGGCCGTCATCTTCGGCAAGTGGAACCCGGTGCGCGCCGCGCTCGCCGGCCTGCTGTTCGGCTTCGCGTCGAACCTGCAGTCGGTGCTCAGCGTCGTCGGGTCGCCCGTGCCCAGCCAGTTCATGCTCATGGTCCCGTACGTCGTGACGATCCTCGCCGTCGCGGGCCTCGTCGGCCGCTCCCGGCCACCGGCGGCCGAGGGCGTCCCGTACGTGAAGGGCTGATCGTGGACGTCGACTGGGAGGCGCTGCGGGCCGCGGCCCGCGAGGTGATGAAGAACGCGTACGCGCCGTACTCCGGGTTCCCCGTGGGCGCGGCCGCGCTGGCCGACGACGGGCGCCTCCTCGTGGGCTGCAACGTCGAGAACGCGGCCTACGGCGTGACGCTGTGCGCCGAGTGCTCGCTCGTCTCGGCGCTGATCACCGGCGGGGGCGGGCGCCTGGTGGCGTTCGCCTGCGTCAACGGCGCGGGCGAGCCGCTCATGCCGTGCGGGCGGTGTCGCCAGCTCCTGTGGGAGCACGGCGGGCCCGCGCTGCTCGTGGACACGCCGCGGGGCATCTGGACCATGGAGCAGGTGCTCCCGCAGGCCTTCGGCCCCGAGGACCTGCGATACCGGAGGGGGGAATGATGGCCGAGCCGTTCGACGCGGTCGACGTCATCCGCACCAAGCGCGACCGCGGCGAGCTGACCGCGGGCCAGATCGACTGGGTGGTGGACGCGTACACCAGGGGCGTGGTGGCCGAGGAGCAGATGTCGGCCCTCGCCATGGCGATCCTGCTCAACGGGATGTCGCGGGCCGAGGTGTCGCGGTGGACCGCCGCGATGATCGCGACCGGCGAGCGCATGTCCTTCGCCGGGCTCTCGCGTCCGACGGCGGACAAGCACTCCACGGGCGGCGTCGGCGACAAGATCACGCTCCCGCTCGCACCCCTGGTGGCGTCGTTCGGGGTGGCCGTGCCGCAGCTCTCCGGGCGCGGACTGGGCCACACGGGCGGCACGCTGGACAAGCTGGAGTCGATCCCGGGCTGGCGGGCCGCCCTGTCGAACGAGGAGCTGATGTCCCAGCTCGACACGGTGGGCGCCGTCATCTGCGCCGCCGGGTCCGGCCTGGCTCCGGCGGACCGCAAGCTCTACGCGCTGCGCGACGTGACGGGCACGGTCGAGGCGATCCCGTTGATCGCCTCGTCGATCATGTCGAAGAAGATCGCGGAGGGCACGGGTGCGCTCGTGCTCGACGTCAAGGTGGGTTCCGGCGCGTTCATGAAGACGGCCGAGGACGCCCGGACGCTGGCCCGGACCATGGTGGACCTCGGGACCGACGCCGGCGTGCGCACCGTCGCCCTGCTCACGGACATGTCCGTGCCGCTGGGGCTCACCGCGGGCAACGCGCTCGAGGTGCGGGAGTCGGTGGAGGTGCTCGCCGGCGGTGGGCCTGCCGACGTCGTGGAGCTCACGGTGGCGCTCGCCGTGGAGATGCTGGCGGCCGCGGACCGGCCGGCGGACCCTGACGACGTCCGGGCCGCCCTTGCCGACGGCCGCGCGATGGACTCCTGGCGCGCCATGATCGCCGCCCAGGGCGGCGACGTCGACGCGCCGCTGCCCGTTGCGAAGGAGGCGACGACGGTGGTCGCGCCGTCGTCCGGGGTCCTCGCGACCCTCGACGCGTACGCCGTGGGCGTCGCTGCCTGGCGTCTCGGCGCCGGGCGCGCCCGCAAGGAGGACCCGGTGCAGGCCGGCGCCGGCATCGAGCTGCACGCCAAGCCGGGGGACCGGGTCAGCGCCGGGCAGGTGCTGATGACGCTGCACACGGACACCCCGGAGCGGTTCGCCCGCGCCGAGGAGGCGCTGGTGGGCGGCTGGTCGGTGGTGCCCGAGGGCGCGCCCGGCATCATCCCGGCACCGCTGGTCCTGGACCGGATCGCTTAGCGACCACCTCGCGCGGGGGGCGGGGTCGGCCGGTAGGGTCGCGCCCGTGAGGTCCAGCCTGCGTCTTTCGTCCCTGCTGCGCTTCGTGGGTGCCTTCTCGGGGCCGCTCCCGGTGGCGCCGCCCGCCGGCTTCGCCCGTCCCGCGGTGCCCGACGACGTCTCGCGCGCCCTGGCCGTCCTCACGCCGGCCCGCAGGCGCGCGGTGCTCGACCCGCTGGGCCGCGACCGGGGGACCGGGACCATGGGCCGGCCGCGGCGCCTGTCGTTGCCGTCTGCCGAGGTGAAGGGCGGCGTTCCGGCGAGCCAGGTCGACGAGACCACGTGCGGCTCCGCGGTGCTGGCGATGCTCGGCCTCGCGGGCGACCCGCGCGCGGCGCTGCGGCTCGCCACGGGCGACGCCGGGGCCAACTTCGCGGGCCTCCAGCGTGCGATCAAGCGGGCGACGAACCGCCGGGCGCTCGGCGCGGTGGGCTGGCCGGAGAGGTACGGGACGCCGCCGTGGGGCGCCGCGTCCGTCGCGCGCTACGGCGTCGTCCGCTACACCCACCGGGTGGTCGGGGCAGCGGGGCGCAGGCCAAGGAGCCGCGCCGTGCTGCTCGCCGCCGTCGGGTCCGCTCGGGCCGGCGTGCCCGTGCCGCTGTTCACCGGCGGCGACGTCGCGCGCGGTCTGGAGACCGCGATCCCGCGCCACGTCGTCCTGCTGACCCTGGCCGACGGCGAGGGCCGGGACGGCAGTGCCGTCCTGTACGAGCCGTCGTCGGCGGCGCTGCACACGGTGCCCGTCGCGGCGCTGCTCGACCCGCCGGACGCCGGCATCGACCCGGCGACGCCTGAGGGCAAGGTGCGCGCCGCGCTGACGCGGGCGCTCGGCGGCTGGCCGCACGTCACGTGGGCCCTGCTCCCGGCGGGTCGCGCGTAGCGGGTGGGTGGCGAGCGGCCGCGCGGCGCGCCACGATGGGACGCACCCACCGCCGAGCGAGGAGGCACCATGAGCACAGTCCCAGGCAGCGAGGCCTGGCGGGACGCCGGGCTCGAGGAGCTCGAGGAGGTCCCGAGCGTGCTCGACACGTCGCTCGGCGACGAGGTCGAGGAGGAGCCCGACGAGCACGAGACCGATGAGTACCGCCCGCACGTAGCCCGGCCCGACCGGGACGGCGAGGCCAACGTGGCCGACGTCGTCGAGCAGGCCCTGGAGGTGTCCGACGAGGACGAGGTCGCCGACGAGCCGGAGCCGATGTGAGCACGGTGACCTGCCCGCCGTGTGTGCGGTCGCGGGGCGGCCGGTAGGTTTGGTCGCATGACCACGCTCGACACCTCTGCGGGCTCAGCCGCGGGCTCATATCCCACGGCGGACACCATCCGCTCCCTGCCGAAGGTCGTGCTGCACGACCACCTCGACGGCGGCCTACGACCCCAGACCGTGCTCGAGCTCGCGGAACAGGTGGGCCACGCGCTGCCGGCCGCCGACCCGGAGTCGCTCGGCACGTGGTTCCAGGAGGCAGCCGACTCGGGGACGCTCGTGCGCTACCTCGAGACGTTCGACCACACGATCGCCGTCATGCAGACGCCGGACGCCCTCGCGCGCGTCGCTCGCGAGGCGGTGCTCGACCTCGCGGCCGACGGCGTCGTGTACGCCGAGCAGCGCTGGGCGCCCGAGCAGCACCTCGCTCGTGGAATGTCGCTCCAGGACACGGTCGAGGCCGTGCAGGCGGGCATCGACGAAGGCATCGCGCTTGCCGCGGCCGAGGGCCGGATCATCCGCGTGGGCCAGCTCGTCACAGCGATGCGCCACGCGGACCGCTGGCAGGAGATCGCCGAGCTCGCGGTCGCGAACCGTGACCGGGGCGTCGTCGGCTTCGACATCGCCGGCGCGGAGGCCGGCTTCCCGCCCTCGCGGCACGCCGGGATCTGGAGCTACCTGGCCGAGAACGACTTCCCGGTCACGATCCACGCGGGCGAGGCCGCGGGCCTCGACTCGATCGCGGAGGCCGTGCACCTCGGGCATGCCGACCGCATCGGTCACGGTGTGCGGATCGTCGAGGACATCGCGTTCGTGCTCGACAGCGACGAGAAGGACGGCGACGGTGCCGACGGGTTCGCCGAGCTCGGGCACCTGGCGCACTGGATCCGCGACCACCAGATCGCGCTCGAGCTCTGCCCGGTCTCCAACCTCCAGACCGGCGCAGCGGAGTCCATCGCGAAGCACCCGATCACGCGGCTCAAGGAGCTCGACTTCGCGGTCACGTTGAACACCGACAACCGGCTCATGTCGCGCACGTCGATGACGCACGAGATGACCCTCCTCGTCGAGGAGGCAGCCTGGACGATCGACGACCTGGCGGACGTCACGCTCACCGCCGCGTGGAGCGCGTTCATGCACCACGACGAGCGCCGGGAACTCGTCGACTCGCTGATCCTGCCGGGTTACCAGGCCGTGCAGGGGGCGGTCCGATGACGGGGCCGGTGACCGTGCCCGCCGACGCGAAGGCGCTCGCCGCCTACGTCGACCACACGCTCCTCAAGCCGGAGGCGACCGCCGCCGACGTGACCGCGCTCGTCGAGGAGGGCGCCGCGCTCGGCGTGTTCTCGGTGTGCGTCTCCCCGACGTTCGTGGCGCACGCCGTCGCTGCCGCGGCGGGGCGCCTGAAGGTCGCGACCGTGTGCGGCTTCCCGTCGGGCAAGCACCTGTCGCAGGTCAAGGCGTTCGAGGCCGCGCGGTCCGTCGAGGACGGCGCGGACGAGGTCGACATGGTGATCGACGTCGGCGCCGCGCGCGCCGGCCTGTTCGACGACGTCCAGTCCGACATCGCCGCCGTGCGCGCCGCGGTGCCCGCCGGGCTGGTGCTCAAGGTCATCATCGAGTCGGCCGCGCTGACGGACGACCAGATCGTGGCTGCGTGCCGGGCCGCCGAGGCAGCCGGTGCGGACTTCGTCAAGACGTCGACCGGGTTCCACGCGACCGGCGGCGCGTCAGCCCACGCGGTGGGGCTGATGTCGCAGACGGTGGGCGGGCGCCTGGGCGTCAAGGCGTCGGGCGGCGTCCGCACGCTCGCCGACGCGCTCGCGATGATCGAGGCCGGCGCCACGCGGCTCGGCCTCTCGGGCACGGCCGCCGTGCTGGCAGGCTTCGACGAGGCCGGCACGGACGAGGTCGCGACGGCGGGCGACGGCTACTGAGCGCACCGCCGGAGGAGAACCTGCCCTCGTGCGCTGGAGGCCACTCACTCTGAGTTGACACTGTCGACTCAGAGTGAGCGGCCTCCTCGCTTGAAGGGCTACCGCGCCGCGACGGCCGCGCGGCGCTCGGCGATCACGGCCTCACCGCGGAGCCAGTGCTCCTTGAGGTGGATGTAGCTGTCGGGGTTCCACGGCTTCACCGGACCCGCCCAGTGGATCAGCGCGGGGTCGGTGACGATCTCCTGCGTGGGCCAGCTGTTCCACCGGTCCTCGAGGAGGAGGTAGCGGGAGCCGGCGTACGCGTTGAGGATGTCCTGGTCGTTGAGCCCGTACCGCTCCGCGTACGGCACGAACTCGGCGGTGAACCTGTCGGTGCGCATGACCGCGAGGTTGAGCAGCAGGATTCCCGCGTTGAAGCCGCGGAAACCGTGGCGGTGGCGCTGCGTGGTGGACAGGACGAGCTCGCGCGCGGCCTGCGGGTCGTGGCGCAGCAGCCGCGTGGAGCGGATGACGTTGCCGATGCCGTGCCGGTAGTTGTACGAGATCGACGGGCGGGCCATGAGCGGGGCACCGCCGAGGTCGGTGTCGAACAGCGGGGCGAGGTCGGTCACGGCGAGCGCATCGAGGTCGTGGTAGAGCACCTTGTCGACGTGCGGCAGCAGCTCCGGCAGGAGCAGCCGGTCCATCGTGGCGACGGTGATGTGCTTGAGCATGCCGAGCACGGGCCCGTAGTCGACGTCGTCGCAGGCATACCACTCGAACGTGACCTCGGGGAACAGCTCTGCGAGGCGGGCGTGGTCCGCCGGGCCGTGCTCGCGCGTCAGCGCGAAGACCCGCACGGGCCGGTCGGTGTGCTCCACGACGCCGCCGACGACGACCTCCATCTGCGCGCGGAGGTTGCCGTCCAGGGCGACGGCGACCTCGAGCGTCGCGCCGGAGCGCGGGGAGACCGCGGGCACCACGACGCGTGTCGCACGGACCCCGGCGACGACCGCGCCGACGTCGAACGACGAGACGGGCGCGGCGACCGGCTCGGCGTGCACCCGGCGGGCGTGCTCGACGAGCGGGGCCGTGACCTCGTTCCACGTCGCGTACACGTCGTCGCGGGAGGCGCCCGCGAGGATGCGCGACATCGCCGGGGCGACGAGGTCGCGGATGCGCTTCTGCATCGCGAGACGGTCCACCTCGTCGGCGTCGAGCAGCCCGGCGAAGCGGATGTCCGCGTTGTTCTTCGGCGTGAAGTCGACGTTCGCGCCGATGGACCAGGACGGCAGGAAGCAGTGCAGGCGCGACGTGACGACCTTGGTGTACGAGGTGCGGTACGAGTCGAGCAGCGCGACGGCATCACGCAGGTTCGTGCCGAAGGACGCGGAGCGCACCTCCGGGTACGAGTGGGTGACGTACGCGTCGTCGATCGACGGCGCCTGCGTGTCCACGTACACCACGGGGGCGTCCGCGGGCGCCGCCTCGTGCTCGACGGGGAAGACCGTGTTGACCGTCGTCGTGAGGCAGCCCGAGAAGAAGGCCGGGACGCCCGCGTTGAGGAGCAGGTGCACGGTGGTCCAGTCGCGGCACCCGATGGGGCCGTGCGCCTTGAGGTAGTCGACCGCGGTCGGCGTGAGGACAGCGTGCTTGTTCACGTGGAACGAGACGAACAGCGGGTTGAGGTTCTCGTGGAACGGGAAGCCGAAGCGCAGGTCGAACTGGTTGTGCATGTACCAGCCGAAGGCGAGCATCCACGTGTTCTCCGGGACGGAGTCCAGGTAGGTCACGTCGCGCTGGACGACGGTGAGCTGCACGTCGGCGCCCGCGCCGGGCACGACGTGCTCGCGGCGCACGCGGCCCTGCAGGAACTGCACGGGCTCCACGATCTCTGCCGGGCCGTGCAGGCGCAGGTTCTCGTGGCGGAGCAGGTGGCCGAGCGACGCGACGGTCTGCACGTTGTCGCCGATGTTGCTCGACGAGACGACCTCGTCGGGCGCCTTGTAGTCGATCACGGCGAAGGACACGTGACCGGCCGGCACGCGCGGCGTCGGCTCGGGGTAGGCGGCCTTGCGGATCCACGGCTCGAGGTAGTCGAGGGAGCCCGCGGTCGCGGGGGTCAGGCCGGGGGCCTTGCGCGCGGCGTCGACGGCGACCTGGGCCGTGCCCGGCTCGTCGGCGACGAAGAAGAGGCGGGCCAGCTCGAGGAGCACCGCGGGGTCGGTCACGAGGCCGTGCTCCACCCAGGCGGTGGCGGCGGGGACCGCGCGCGGGTCGCGGGCGGCGATCCCGGCCCGGAGGTATTCGGCGGGCGCGAGGCGGGCCGCGTCGGCGTCCTCGAGGGACGAGAGCAGGTCCCACGCGAGGTCCCGCAGGCCGCTGCGCTGCGCGATGAGCGCGGAGCCGACGACGCCCGCGGTGCGGGTCGCCGGGTAGGCGGCGAGGGAGTGGCACAGGGCCCGCCACTCGCCGGTCTTGATCGCCTTCGCGTCGCGTACGGCGGTGGCGACCGCCTCGTCGACGGGCAGGCCGCGGCGGATCGCCTGCGTGACGACGGCGTCTCCGGTCAGCGGCTCGACGACCTCGACGAAGGGCTTGTCCCAGGAGCGGTTCGGGGCCGACCAGGCCTCCAGCGGCTGCCGGTTGTCCTCCTTGGCGGCCGTCCAGGACTCCTGGGCGGACGGCGTGACGGGGCGGAGCTCGGTGGCATGGAGATCGGCGGTGTGGAGGGCGTCGGCGACGCCCTCGGCGACGTCCTGGGTGAGCGTCGCATGTGCCTCCTCACCCGTGTGGAACCCGGTGTGACGGCGGCTGACAGGGGGCATGGCATCTCCTTGCGAAGGTTGTTCGGGCAGGGCCGTCTTCCCGGGTCGGGGGTCACGGTGGCGCGAGTGTACGACAGTCGCGTTACGGGCATGCGTACGAGGTCACGGGCAGGAAATGGCCCGACTGGGACCCAACTCTAGGCGACTGAAGGTCGTGTCGCATCGTGGCCGACGTGCCCTCGCCGCGGTCCGCTCCGGAAGCGGCGCTCCAGCGTCGGAGCCGACACCGTTCGTGTGCCTCCGCGGCCGGCGCACCGCCGGTACCGCGCAGCACTGGCCGGTCTGTCTGCCGGCACTCAGCGAAGCCTAGTGGGCCGCGGCCAGTGCCTCGTCGTCGTGCTCGACGGCTGCCTTCCAGTCCTGCTTCTCGGCCCGCCAGCCCTCGTCCGTGCGGCCTCGCCGCCAGTAGCCCGACGCCGACAGCAGCTCGCGCGGGACGCCCAGCTCGGCGCGCGTCCACCGGCGCAGCTCGCGCACGCACGCGGCCTCGCCGTGCAGGAAGGCGTGGGGGACGCCGTCGGGCAGCGAGCCCACCGCGTGCGCCGCCCGTACGACGTCGGCGACGTCCGCCCCCGCCGACCGGTCCACCCACACCAGGCGCACGTCCCCGGCCGAGGCGATCTGCTGATGCTCCTGCGGCCCCTCCACCTCAACGAACGCCCGCGCAACCGCTCCTGCGGGCAGGGCCTCCAGCGCCGCCGCGATCGCGGGCAGGGCCGACTCGTCGCCGACCAGCAGGTGCCAGTCCGCGTCCGGGCTGGGCGCGTACTCCCCGCCCGGACCGACGAACGTCACCTCGTCGCCCGGCCGGGCGGCCGCGGCCCAGGGGCCGCCGAAGCCCTCGCCGCCCTGCTCCTCACCGTCGCTGTCGTGCTCGCTGCCGTGCAGCACGACGTCGATGTCCCACGCGCCGTCGCGCACGGCGCGCACCGTGTAGGTGCGCAGCAGCGGGCGCCCGTCCGCGAGCTCGCCCAGGACGAGCTTGACGTACCGGTCGGTGAACGGGCCGGCGTCGAGCGCGTCGAGCGCGTCGCCACCGAGCGTCACGCGGACCATGTGCGGCGTGAGGCGGCGCACCGCCGTCACCGTCGCGGTGGTGCGCACACCCTTGCGGGGGCGCTCGGCGGGGGAGGCGGTGGTCTCGGTCGTCATAGTCAGGTAAGCCTAACCTGTCGCTCGCGCGGCCTCTGCCGTGGCCTCCTCGGTGGCCTCGGCCGTGGCCGGTCGCGGGTGGCCCGCTCAGAGCCCGAGGGCCGCCCCGACGTCCGCCTTCACGCGTGCGATCCGTTCCCGTGCCGTCACCCGCGCCGCCGCGAGCCTCTCGCTGGACGCGTCCGGCGGCACCGGGGTCACGACCTCCAGGTAGCACTTCACCTTGGGCTCCGTGCCGCTGGGCCGCACGATCACCCGGGTGTCGTCCGCGGCCAGGAGCACCACGCCGTCGGTGGCCGGCAGACCGTCCACGCCGGCCGCCAGGTCGATCACGTCGGCGACGCCCGACCCGGCGAGCGTGCGCGGCGGCGCCGAGCGCAGCCGCGCCATGGTGTCCGAGATCGCGTCGAGGGAGTCGAACCGCACCGAGAGCTGGTCCGTGACGAAGAGCCCGCACACGCGCGCGATGTCGTCGAGCGCGTCGAGCAGCGTGCGGCCCTCGGAGCGGAGGCGGGCCGCGAGGAGGGCGATCGCCACGGCGGCCGAGATCCCGTCCTTGTCCCGCACGCTCGCCGGGTCCACGCAGTAGCCGAGCGCCTCCTCGTACCCGAAGACGAGCCCCGGCGTGCGGGCGATCCACTTGAACCCGGTCAGCGTCGTGGCGTGGCGCAGCCCGTGCCGCTGGGCGATGGAGGACAGCAGCCGGGACGAGACGATCGAGGAGGCGAGGACCGGGGCCCCTGCGCTGGTGGCGGCAACGCCGACGCCGTACCGCGAGTCGGCGGCGCGCACCGCGGCGTCCCAGCCCAGGAGGGTGCCCACCTCGTCGCCGTGCAGCATGCGCCAGCCCTGCGAGCGGGCCGTCTCCGCGCCCTTGTAGGTGCCCCAGTGCGGGTCGTGGACGGCGACGGCGCACCGGTCGGCGTCCGGGTCGTTCGCGATCACGAGGTCGGCCGCCGCGTCCTGCGCGACCGCCAGCGCGAGGTCGATCGCGCCCGGCTCCTCCGGGTTGGGGAACGTGACCGTGGGGAAGCGGGGGTCCGGGTCGAGCTGCTCCTCGACGGGCACGACGTCGGTGAAGCCCGTGGCGGCCAGCGCACGGGCCAGCGTGCGGCCGCCGACGCCGTGCAGCGACGTGGTCACGACGCGCAGGTGCCGCGGCCCCGTGCCGCCGTCGAGCCGCCGCGCCAGCGCGACCACCGTCTCCAGGTACGCGTCCACGACCTCGTGCCCCAGCACGGTCCAGCCGGAGTCCGCGCGCGGCACCTGCGCCGCCGGGCCGACGGCGTCGATCGCCGCCGCGATCCGGGCGTCGTAGGGCGGCACGATCTGCGCGCCCTGGCCCGAGTCCGTGACGACCCGGCCGCCGAGATACACCTTGTAGCCGTTGTCCGACGCCGGGTTGTGGCTCGCGGTCACCATCACGCCGGCGTCGGCCTCGAGGCGCCGCACGGCGAACGCCAGGACCGGCGTCGGCAGCGCTGACGGCAGGAGGAGCACCTCGGCGCCGGCGGCCGTCAGCACGGCCGCGGTGTCGTGCGCGAACGCGGACGACCGGTACCGGGCGTCGTAGCCGACGACGACGCGAGGCGGCCTTGCGTCCCGGCCGTCGGTGGGAACCGCCGAGCGCAGGTAGGCGCCGAGGCCCGCGGCCGCGCCGATGACCACCGCCGTGTTCATGCGGTTCGGGCCGGCGGCCATCGTGCCGCGCAGGCCCGCGGTGCCGAACTGCAGCCGACCGGAGAACCGGTCGCGCAGCTCCGCGAGGGCGACCGCCCGGACGCGGGAGGCAGTGGGGTCCCGCCGGCTCGGGTCCGCCGCAGCCATGCTGCGCTGCGCGCGGCGCGCATCCGGGCCGTTCGCGATGACCTGGGCCACGAGCGAGCGCAGGTCGTCTCGGTCGCTCTCGTCGACGTCGGCGGCCATCCAGTCCTCTGCCCGGCCGATGAGGGCCTGCACGTCCGCGCCCGGGTCGAACCCGGGAACGTCGGTTCCCGCCGGGGCGGGATCGCCGGAGTAGATGGAGGTCATGACCGGTCTCCTTGGTACGGCACGCCGAGTGTGCTCAGAGGAGCTTGACGATGCGGGCGAGAAGGTCGCTGATCCGCGGCCCGGCCTCCTGG
The DNA here is from genome assembly GCF_021568775.1 of Antribacter soli. Lineage (GTDB taxonomy): Bacteria > Actinomycetota > Actinomycetes > Actinomycetales > Cellulomonadaceae > Antribacter > Antribacter soli. The sequence continues at coordinate 88,059 of NZ_JAKGSG010000018.1, forward strand.
CCGGCCTCGAGGACCTCCGCGTGCGACAGCGGATGCAGGCTGATCCCCGCCGCCAGGTTCGTGACGAGGGAGATGCCGAGCACGTCGAGGCCACAGTGCCGCGCCGCGACGGCCTCGAGCGCCGTCGACATGCCCACGAGGTCCGCGCCGAGGAACCCGGCCATGCGTACCTCCGCGGGCGTCTCGTACTGCGGGCCGCGGAACTGGGCGTACACGCCCTCCGGCAGGTCCCCGTCCACGGAGCGCGCCAGCTCACGTAGGCGCGGGGTGTACACGTCCGTCATGTCCACGAACGTGGCGCCCTTGAGCGGGGACTGGCCCGTGAGGTTCACGTGGTCCTTGAGCAGCACCGGCTGCCCCGGCCGCCACGACGCGTGCAGGCCGCCGCAGCCGTTCGTCAGCACCACCGTCGAGGCGCCCGTGGCCGCCGCGGTGCGCACGCCGTGCACCACGCGGCGCGTGCCGAGGCCCTCGTACAGGTGCGTGCGCGAGCCCAGCACGAGCGCGTACCGCACCGAGCCGTCGGGCCGCTCCACCCGGACCGACCGCGTCGTCGACCGGTGCCCGTCCACCGCGGGCTTCGTGAAGCCCGGGATCTCCGCGGTGGGCAGCTCCGCCACCACGTCGCCGATCAGCTCGGCGGCGCCTCCCCAGCCTGAGCCGAGCACGAGGGCGACGTCGTGACCGGGCACGCCCGTCTTCGCCGCGATGTACTCGGCGGCCTCGCGGGCAACGTCGAACGGGTCGGTCGCCGGATCGTCCAGCGGAGAGGTGCTGCTCATGGTCCGAGATTATCCTTTTCGGAGCCCTGCCACCCACCGGCAACCGGCCCGGTTCGCCGTGCTGGAAGAATGGGGCCGTGACTTCTCCCGTTCCCGAGGTTCCCGTCCCGCACGTCGTGGTCGTGGGCGGTGGACCGGGCGGCTACGAGGCCGCGCTCGTCGCGCGCAGCGTGGGCGCCCGGGTCACTGTCGTGGAGCGTCAGGGGATGGGCGGCGCGGCGGTGCTCACCGACGTCGTGCCGTCCAAGACGCTCATCGCCACCGCCGAGTGGATGACGATCGCCGACCGCGCGCCCGAGCTCGGCATCCGCATGCCCGGCGACGACCTCTCCGACGACGTCGCCGTGAGCCTCGGCACCGGCAACATCCCGATGGTGACCGCGTACGCGGCCGGTACCGACGCGCCCGGGGCCGTTCTTCCCGCCGCGAGCTCGGCGGGCAAGAGGCTCCACACCGTCGACCTCCGGGCGGTGAACGCGCGCGTGCTGGCGCTCGCGGCGGCGCAGAGCGCCGACATCCGCGGACGCCTCGAGCGCGAGGGCGTCGAGGTCGTCAGCGGGACGGGCCGGCTCGACGGACCGTCCCGTGTGGTCGTGACGCAGCCCGACGGCGGTGCGCGGGTGCTCGACGCCGACACCGTGCTGCTCGCCCTCGGCGCGACCCCCCGCACCCTGCCGTCCGCGCAGCCCGACGGTGAGCGCATCCTCACCTGGACCCAGCTCTACAACCTGAGGGAGCTGCCGGAGCGGCTGATCGTCGTCGGCTCGGGCGTGACCGGCGCCGAGTTCGCGGGCGCGTACAACGCGCTGGGGGCCGACGTCGTGCTGGTGTCGAGCCGCGACCGGGTGCTGCCCGGCGAGGACGAGGACGCCGCCGAGCTGCTCGAGGGAGTGTTCCGCGCGCGCGGCATGACGGTCATGTCCCGCTCCCGGGCCGAGGCCGCCGTGCGGACCGCGGACGGCGTCGAGGTCACCCTCGCCGACGGCCGCGTCGTGCACGGCTCGCACGTCCTCATCGCCGTCGGCGCGGTGCCGTCCACGGCGGGGCTCGGCCTGGAGGAGTCCGGGGTGCGGCTGTCGGCGTCGGGCCATGTCGTGGTCGACCGCGTGTCCCGCACCTCCGCGCGCGGCGTCTACGCCGCCGGCGACTGCACCGGCGTGCTGCCGCTCGCGTCCGTCGCCGCCATGCAGGGCCGCATCGCGATGCACCACGCGCTGGGCGACGCCGTGGCGCCGCTCGCTCTCGGCACCGTGGCCGCCAACATCTTCACCGCGCCCGAGATCGCGACCGTCGGCTACTCGGAGGAGCGGCTCAAGGCGCAGGGCTCCCGCTACATCGCCAGGACGCTCCCGCTCTCCCGCAACGCGCGCGCCAAGATGCTCGGCATGCGCGACGGCTTCGTGAAGCTGTTCGCCCACCCCGAGGCGGGCGTCGTGCTGGGCGGCGTGGTCGTGGCACCGCGCGCGTCCGAGCTGATCTTCCCGATCACGCTCGCCGTGCAGCACCGCCTCACCGTCGAGGACGTGTCGTCCGCGTTCACGATCTACCCGTCGCTGTCGGGCTCCGTGGCCGAGGTCGCGCGCATCCTGCACGCACAGGTCACGTCGCGCTGAGCAGGGCGAGTGCCTCGTTCCTCGGCCCTCACCCTGCGCTGCACCCCGGCCTCGGACGACGTTGTCTGTCGTCTGAGACCTGCGTTCCGCTTCGGGCGAGTGCCTCGTTCCTCGGCCCTCACCCTGCGCTGCACTCCGGCCTCAGACGACAGTCCCGTCCAGCACGATCTCGCCCTGCTCGATCCTCAGGGCGCTCACCGTGAGGCCGGGGAGCTTCGCGTCCAGCAGGCGCTCCACGTCGACGGCGATGCGCGCGTCGGGCTGCACGTCGACGACGCCCGGCGGCAGACCCTGCTTCGCCACCGCCTCCTCGATCGGGGCCGCGGCGAGCGACAGGAGCTTGTGGGCGGGCAGGCCGGCGGCGTTCGCCTCGACGACCAGGGTCGCGACCCCGCGTTCGAACGACGCGACACGGACGTCCGCCCGCACGATCGGGGCGATCTTCACGGCCAGCTTGAGCGGTCCCGGCAGCGTGTCGAGACGCCGCAGGTCAGCGACCAGCCGCAGCGTGTCGCCGTCGCCGGTGAGCGAGCTGATGACGGGCGGCAGCCCTTGGCCGCCGAGCTTCGCGAGGCCCAGGGCCTCGGCGGGAGTGAGCCGGATGTGCACTACTTGACCCTAACGCGTGCCCGACGACGGGGGCCCACCCAGGATGGTCGTGTCGCCCTCGTACACCGCCAGCAGGGCGGGCAGCGCGTCGGCGAACGCCCCGAGCAGCGGTAGCGCGCCGAGCTCGGTGAGGCCTGCCCAGCGGACCTCAAGGCTCTCCGGGTCGGCGGCGGCGGGCTCGACGACCGCGCCCGGGGCCACCTCGGCGATCACCGTCGTGTACGACCACGCGGGGTGCTCGAGCACGTACGTGGCCAGCACCTGGATGTCCGCCGGGTCCACGGCCGCCTCCTCCGCGGCCTCGCGGAGCGCGCCCGCCACGGCGTCCTCGTGCGGGGCGAGGGCCCCGCCGGGGATGCCCCACGTGCCGCCCTGGTCCGACCAGAGGGCTCGGTGCTGGAGCACGACGGCGGCAACGCGCCCCGGGTCACCGTCTGCTGGTGCCGGTTCGCGGCGGGCGAGCAGCAGGCCGGCCGCGCCGAACAGGCCCCAGTGCCGGTGGTCGCCGCACGCGACCCAGGCGTCGCCCGCGTGGCGGTGCAGCAACGGGGGCGGGGTGTGGGAGGTGGGCGCTACCGGGGCGAGCGGGACGTCGTCGGGCACGGGACCACCCTACGGGGAACTGTCGCTGGAGGGCCCTGCCCCGGGTTGCTCGTCCGTACAGCGTTCAGCCGAGGAACTTGGTCGAGCGGTAGTTGGGGGGGGGGGGGGGGGGGGGGGGGGGGGGGGGGGGGGGGGGGGGCCCCCCCCGCCGGGGGGGGGGGGGGGCGGCGGCGGG
>NZ_JAKGSG010000019.1 GCF_021568775.1 Antribacter soli
CCGCCCGCGCGCCCGCGGGGGGGCGGGCGGCCCCCCCGCCCCCCCCCCGCCCCCCCCCCCCCCCCCCCCCCCCCCCCCCCGAACTACCGAACAGGCGCTCGGTCGGTACCGTCGCTCGCCTGAGACCTGCGTTCCGCTCCGGTCTCAGTCGACGATCTCGCAGATCACGGCGCCGGCCGTCACGCCCGCACCAGGCGCGGCCGTGAGCGACCGGACCGTGCCGGACCGGTGCGCCACGAGCGGCTGCTCCATCTTCATCGCCTCGAGGACCACGACGAGGTCACCCTCGGCGACCTGGGCCCCCTCCTGCACGGCGACCTTGACGATGGTGCCCTGCATCGGCGAGGCGAGGGTGGTGCCCGAGGCTCCCGCGGCGCGGGGTCCCGACCGGCGGGCCGGGCGGCGGGCGGCGTTCGCGGTGCGGGCGCGACCGGCGGCCACGCCCAGGCCGGCCGGCAGCACGACCTCGAGGCGGCGACCGCCCACCTCGACGACCACGCGCTCCGCGGGAATCTCCTCCTCGGCCTGGTCGGCCTCGGGGGCGGGCGCCTTCACGAGCGTCGCGAGCGTGTCGGTGAACTCGGTCTCGATCCAGCGGGTGTGCACGCGGAACGGTGCGTCGTCGGCCGGGACGAACGCCTCGTCCTCCAGCACCGCGCGGTGGAACGGCACGACCGTGGGGATGCCCTCGACCTCGAGCTCGCGCAGCGCGCGGCGGGCGCGCTCCACTGCCTGACGGCGGTCGGCGCCCGTGACGATGAGCTTGGCGATCATCGAGTCGAAGTTGCCCGACACCGTGTCGCCCTCGGTCACGCCGGTGTCGACGCGCACGCCCGGACCCGACGGGAAGCGCAGGCGCGTGATCTTGCCCGGCGCCGGGAGGAAGCCCGCAGCCGGGTCCTCACCGTTGAGGCGGAACTCGATCGAGTGCCCGCGCACCTGCGTCTGCGTGTACCCGAGGGGCTCGCCCGCCGCGATGCGGAGCTGCTCGCGGACCAGGTCGATGCCGGTGACCTCCTCGGTCACCGGGTGCTCCACCTGGAGCCGCGTGTTGACCTCGAGGAACGAGATCGTGCCGTCGACGCCCACGAGGAACTCGCACGTGCCCGCGCCGACGTATCCGGCCTCGCGCAGGATCGCCTCCGACGACGAGTAGAGCGCCTTCTCCTGCTCGGGCGTGAGGAACGGCGCGGGTGCCTCCTCGACGAGCTTCTGGTGGCGGCGCTGCAGCGAGCAGTCGCGCGTCGACACCACGACGACATTGCCGTGCTGGTCGGCGAGGCACTGCGTCTCCACGTGCCGCGGCTTGTCGAGGTACCGCTCGACGAAGCACTCGCCGCGGCCGAACGCGGCCGTGGCCTCGCGCACCGCAGAGTCGAACAGCTCGCCGATCTCCTCGTGCGTGCGGGCGACCTTCAGGCCGCGCCCGCCGCCGCCGAACGCCGCCTTGATCGCGATCGGCAGGCCGTGCTCCTCGGCGAACGCACGGACCTCGTCCGCGGAGGCGACGGGGTCCGCCGTGCCGGGCACGAGGGGAGCGCCGGCGCGCTGCGCGATGTGGCGCGCGCTCACCTTGTCGCCGAGCGCCTCGATCGCGGCCGGCGGCGGGCCGATCCACACCAGGCCGGCGTCTGCGACGGCCTGCGCGAACTGCGCGTTCTCCGACAGGAAGCCGTAGCCGGGGTGCACGGCGTCGGCGCCGGAGCGGCGTGCGACGTCGAGCAGCTTGCTCATGTCGAGGTACGTCTCCGCCGCGCGGATGCCGCCCAGGGCGAACGCCTCGTCGGCCAGGCGGACGTGCAGGGCCTCGCGGTCGGAGTCGGCGTAGACGGCGACGGACGCGATGCCGGCGTCGGCGCACGCGCGGGCGACGCGGACGGCGATCTCACCGCGGTTGGCGATGAGCACCTTGGTGATGCGGGGACCCTGAGAACTGAGCACGGCTCACGGTAACGCGTACCGGTCCGGCCCAAGGCACGCGGGCCCAACCTCGCCGGGAAGATTGGGAAAGGGCCCAAGCCCGTCAATCGACGTTTGGAGGGTTCCACCATGGCCTGAGGCGTCGCCGCAGGCTTCGGCCGCGCCTGCCTGTCGGAAACCGACAGGCACCCGGCGGCAGCATCCCTGCGGTTCCGCTCCGGCTCAGACCGTCCCGTCTTCCGCCTGAGCCTGCGGTTCCGCTCCGGGCGGGTGCCTCGTTCCTCGGCCCCCACCCTGCGCTGCACCTCCGGCTCAGACCGTCCCGTCTTCCGCCTGAGCCTGCGGTTCCGCTCCGGGCGGGTGCCTCGTTCCTCGGCCCCCACCCTGCGCTGCACCTCCGGCTCAGACCGTCCCGTCTTCCGCCTGAGCCTG
>NZ_JAKGSG010000010.1 GCF_021568775.1 Antribacter soli
CCCCCCCCCCCGCCCCCGCCCCCCCCCCCCCCCCCCCCCCCCCCCCCCCCCCCCCCCCCCCCCCCCCCCCCCCCCCCCCCCCGGCCCCGCCTCGTCGGCGGGTCAGGCGCCGTGCGTCTTCTCGAAGAAGTCCGTCGCGTACGGGTTGTCGTTGTAGCGCTCGATGCGGCGGTACCCGGCCCGCTCGTACATCGCGATCGCCTCGGTCAGCGTCTCGTTCGTGTCCAGCCGGACGACGCGGTGACCGAGGTCGTGCGAGACGCCCTCGAGGTGGCGCAGGAGGCGCGAGCCGAGCCCGGCGCCGCGCCAGCCGTCGTGGACCCACATCCGCTTGATCTCGCCGACGCCCTCGGCGACGGTCCGTACGCCGCCGCAGGCGACGGGTTCGCCGTCGCTGACGGCGACGACGAAGGCGCCGCCGGGCGGGCTCAGCTCGGAGGCGTCGGCGGGGGAGGGATCGCCGGGGGCGAAGCCGGCGGGGAAGCGGCGGTCGAGCTCGGCGACGTACCGGCCGACCGCGGCGCGCGCGGCCGCGGCGAGCGGGTCCACCGTCTCGATCGTGACGGTCGCGGCGCGGACCAGGAGGTCCGCCTCGGCGAGCGCGCGGGCCAGGCGCTCGCGCTGTCGCGCGGTGAGCGGCTCCACGAGGGCGCGGGCCCGCTCGTCGGACCGCGCCTCGAGCTCGGCCCAGCGCTCCCGGCCGGACACCGTGAGCTCGACCCGGCGACGGCGGCGGTCCTCCGGGTCGGGCGTGAGGGCGACGAGCCCGTCGGCCTCGAGGTGCCGCAGCAGCCTGCTCAGGTAGCCGGAGTCCAGGCCGATCCGCGCCCGCAGTGCCTGGACGGTCCCGGGTTCGGCGCCGATCTCGAACAGCAGGCGCATCGTCCCGAGCGGGGCTCCCATCCCGAGGAACGAGTCCTCGAGGGCGCCGATCCGCTGGGTGTAGCTGCGGTTGAAGCGGCGCACCACGGCGCTCTGCTCGGCTATCGACATTTCGCTGACTTTAGTCAGTTGTTCGACGCGGCGCCAGAGAGCCGGCCCAGGAGCGGCTCAGCCGATGACGAGGCTGGCGATGAGCCCGTCGCGCACCCGGAAGCGCATCGGTCCGGTCCCGTTGTACCCGTTCCCCGTCACGCGCAGCAGCACCGTGACGGTGTCCGGCACGTCGTCGACCGCCATCGAGACCACGTCGAAGTGGCTCTGCCGGCCGATGTTGTCGGTGTGGTCCCAGGACCGGACACCGTCGCGACCGTGGAACTCGCGGCCCCAGTCGTTCAGGTAGGCGTCCTCGGTGAACGCCGCGACGAACCGGTCGGTGTCGGCGGCGTTGGTCGCGTCCACGAACTCACGGACGGCGGCGGGCAGGTCGTGCATGACCCTCCTCAGGGGCGGACCAGGATCGGCGCGCCGACAGGGAGCGCTCGCATCGCCTCCAGGCCGGCCGCCGTGAGGCGCAGGCAGCCGTTGCTCACCTCGCGCCCCTGGCCCGGTCCCACGTGGAACGCCACCATGGCTCCGCCGCTGCCGAGGAAGGAGTCGATCGCCTCGCTCTGCAGCGACGTGTACACCGCCAGTCCGACCTGCGACTCCGCGATCGTCAGCACCTGGCCCAGCCCCGGCGGGGTCGGCGTGACCGGGGCGCCCACACCGGCCGGGATCGTCTCGGCCCCGCCGGACGGAGCGGTGACGGTGACGCTGCGATCGGAGAGGTCGACGACGGCGGAGCTCGGCTCGGGCGTGAGCGTCACGTCCGCGGAGCGCACCCAGCCCGCCGCGTGGTTCACGCGCGACGGATCCTGCGACGGGAGCGCGAGGCGGCCCTCGGGGAGGAGCACCTGCACCCAGTCGCCCTGCGACTGCGTCACCACCCAGCGCGCCGGGTCCGCGTAGTTGTGGTCGCGGAGCGCGAGGACCGGCGGGACGGTGTCGTCCGGCGCCGTCCAGACGGGGATCGCCACCGCGACGGGCGTCGCCGAGAGGCGCGGCAGCTCGGCCACGTCGGCAACCGTGGCCTGGGGGAGACCCGCCGGGAGCAGGTCGATCGGGCTCGGGAACGGGAGTGCGGTGAGGTCGTACTCGGCAGCGGCGGGGGCCTGGGCGGGTGCCGGGGCCGGACGTGGCCACGGGTCCGGGCGTACGGCCACCGCGGCCGGCGGCTCCGGCGCCTCCGGCGTGAGGGCTGCGCTCGACGGGTCGGGAGCGCGCCAGCTCAGGACTGCTGCGACGAGCAGGGCCATGCCCACGGATCCGGCCACGAGACCCGCGCGGCGCGAGGTTGGCGCGGGCGGAGCGACCGAGGACCGGTCCGCCGTGGCGGCCGGGGCCGGGTCGGCCGTGGCGGTCGTGCGGTGATGGAGCATGGCGGCCCCCCTCGGCTCCGGGCATCCGCCTTCCATCGTGCCCCGCCCGACCCAGGCCCGCGATCCCGTCTTCACGTCCGTGTCACACACGTCCGATATGTTCTGCCCCGTCACCAGCCCCAAGAACCAGGAGATGCCACCGTGGCCCGCGCAGCCCGGCTCGACCCGGACACCCTGCCTTCCCTGATCGTCGCCGTCATCCTCACGGGGACGCTCGGCGCCGTCAGCTTCACGCTGTCCTTCTCGGGACTGGTGGAGGTGGCCGCCTGGGCGTCCGTCCCCGACTACCTGGCGTGGACCGTCCCGGTCACCGTCGACGCGTCGATCCTCGTCTACACGCTGGCCGTGTTCATCTTCCGGGCGCGTGGTGAGTCCAACGTCGGCGCGTGGACCTGGCTCATCATGTTCACGCTCGTGTCCGTCGCCGCGAACGCGGCGCACGCCTGGGACGCGTCGGTACGCGACTGGCACGGCTACGCCGGCGCCGCCCTCTCCGGCCTCGCGCCCGTGTCGGTGCTGCTCACGACGCACACCCTGGGCGAGCTGATCGTCGCCAAGCCCGAGCAACGTGCGTCCTCCGCGCGCAGCCGGGTCGTGCGGGCGGCGGAGCGCTGGGACGCGGCAGAGCAGGTCGACGTGCCAGGTCTGGCGCCGTCCGGCACGATGGCCGCGCTCGAGACCGGGGACGACGGCCGCGAGCCGGCGCTCGCCGGGATGCCCGGGGCGGGACCGGGGGAGGCGTGGGACCTGCCGGAGACAGGCTCCGGCGTCGGGCAGCGGACTGCCGCGCTCGACGCAGCGCGCGCGACCACCGTGACGGCCCCTGTGCCGCCGGCGGTGGCCGCGGAGCAGGCCACGGCCGCCGTGCAGGCGAGCACGCCCCGGCCGCGCACCCCGCGACCTGACATGCGCCTCGGCAGCGACCTCGGCGAGCAGATCCTCGACCTGCGCGCCAAGGGGGAGACGCTCAACATGATCGCCGACACGCTCGGCGTCAGCCGCGCCACCGTGAGCCGGCGGCTGAAGGAGTACCACGAGACCGGGGCGATCCCTGTGGTGACGCCGGAGCAGATCGCGGCCGCGGCGCGCTGAGCCGCGGCGCGCTGAGCCTGCGGCGCGCGCTCGCCGCGGTGCGCTCAGGAAGCCGCGGGCTCCTCGTGGGGCGCCTCCGCGTGCGCCACGTTCGAGAGCTGCCGCCACACGAGCGCGAGCGTGATCCCGGCGCCGACGAACGCGAACCAGAACGGGGCCGTCAGGCCCCAGTGCTCGGCGATGATGCCGCCGAGCGCGTTGCCGGCGACCATCCCGCCGTAGACGCACATCATGTAGACGGAGCCGACCCGCCCCTGGAACTCGGTCGGCACGGCGCGCTGCCGCACCGTCGACGACACCGTGCCCCACACGAACGCGTAGGCGCCGAACTGGACCATGATGACCATCGCGACCCAGCCGACGGTCGTCAGGGCGAGTGCGAGGTGGGTCAGCACCTCGAGCAGGAGGCAGGCCCGCATCAGCGTGGCGAGCGAGAAGCGCCGGTGCAGTCGCCCGAACGAGGCCGTCCCGGCCAGACCGCCGATGGCCGCCGCCGTGGTCAGGAGCCCGTACCCGACCTCGCCGAGGTGGACGTGGTCGCGGGCGTAGAGGACGAGGATGCTCCACCCCGCCGCCCACGTGACGTTGAACGCGAGGATGACGACCGCGAGCGTCCGCACCGGGGCGTGCGACCAGATCCAGCGCAGGCCCTCGGCGATGTCCTGGCGCACGTGCGTGTCGACGGCCTCGCGGACGCCGCCCCGAGGCGTCGCGATCCGGCCGATCAGGACGGCTGCCAGGCTCACCGCCACGACCTGGACGAGGAACGGCCACGCCATGCCGAGCGTGAACAGGAACGCGCCGACCGGCGGGCCCACGAGCTGGTTCGCGGTGAGGAAGCCGGCCTGCAGGCGGGCCTGCCCGACCGCGAGGTCCTCCCTGCGCACGAGCATCGGCATGAGCGTGCCGGCGGCCGAGTCTGCGAAGACCTCCGCGACGCCGTAGAGGAACATCGCGGCCAGGACGACGCCGATGCTCACGTGCCCGGTGAGGATCACGACCGCAAGCACGGCGATCACCGTTGCGCGCAGCAGGTTCGTGACGATGACGAGGACGCGGCGGTCGAGCCGGTCGGCGATCGCGCCCGCCCACAGGCCGAACAGGAGCCAGGGGAGCTGCTGCAGCAGCGCGGCGAGGGCGACGAGGAACGGCGAGCTGGTCTGGGAGGCGACGAGCAGAGGGCCGGCGGCGAGCGCGATGCCGTCGCCGATGTTGCTCACCCAGGACGACCCGAGGAGCCAGCGGAACGAGCGGCCCATACGGGCGGGGGCGATGGTCTCCAGGAATGCACTCACAGTTGCTCGAGTCTATTGACGATGGCTGAGGCTCACACGGGATTTTCGGGCCGCGCGGGCGTGATGCATGACGCTCGGGCCGACCTGCTGTGACGGCCGCAGTGAGGCATTTCTTCGGATTTGCGGACCAACCGGTCAATGCTCTCCGGAGATGGTCTTTCCAGGGTTGCCCTTGGCGTGCCGTAGAGGGTCGGGGCAAGGCGCGAGCGGGTGATCTTCGAGTGTGCCGAGCGTCTCTCTCGTGGTCTGCGGGGGGTGCTGACGGGCGCGTTCGCCACCAGGCGCCGAACGCCGGGCGAGCCGACCGCTCGCAGGCCTCCGGCGTATCTCCGCAGGTCATCGAGGCGCACTCTGGTGCCGTTCCCGGGAAATCGATAACGATTTCGTGACTGGCATCCCAAGTACTGGACGATCGTCCGACTCTGTGTTGACGGGCGCCCCACGAGGGTGCAAACTCTCACCAGACGGTGCGCATCGCCCGCCCCCTGCGCGGTGCGCACCGTCATACCCCGTCGGGCTCCGGCCCGTCTGCGACGCCCTCTCGGACCCCCTGCCGAGAGGGCGTCCGCATTGGGGGTGGGAGCGCGCTCACTGTTGCCCGTGATCGGCCAAGACTGTTGCCCGCGGCCTCGTCCCGTTCCGTTCATGGTGTGTGCGGGAGACGCGAGGCGGCTTCCCCGGCGCGCCGTCGGCGCGCCGCGCCCGCTCACGCCGGGCATGGCGGTTAGCGTGATGCGGTGAACGCTGCACGACGTCAGACCGCAGCCGCCCCGGAGCTCTCGGCCGACCTGCCCGCGGAGCTCTCGGCCGCGCTGTCCGACCAGAACCCGCAGGCGGCCGGCGACCTGACCGCGGCAGAGGCCGCCGAGCCCCCGAAGGCCGGCCCTCTCGACGAGGCGATCACCGGGTGGCGCGCCTCTCTCGTCCGCCTCGCCGGGGGCTCGTCCCTCACCGACATCGGCCTGCTCGGCGAGGCCGTCATCGACCTCTCGGCCGCCCACCCGTCGGGCGTGGCCCAGCTCTTCGCCGGGCGCCCCACGCGCCTGTCCAACCTCGTGCGCGAGGCCGCAGCCCTGCCGACGGCCCGCCGTCGAGCCCGCGCGGTCGCCGCCCGCTCGGCTGAGCACGCGCAGCGCTACGGCGTCGCGCCCACCTACCTGGCCATCGGGGTCGCGACCTGGATCGAGCGCCCGGCGCCTGACGGCGCCCCCGGCGACGACATGGAGGCCCTGGCCCGCATCCTCGGCCCGACGGCGTCCGCCGCGCCTCACCCCGCCACCTCGGCCGACGCGGAGGCCGGGCCGGGCGACCACGGCGCCGATCCCGAGGGCGCGCTGACCGGTTCGGTCCCGGTCGTCACCCTGGCCGCGCCCCGCGAGGCGACGGCGTCCGCCCGGGCGACCGGGCCGGCGTCGGACAGCTCGGAGCCGCGTGTGGTGCGCGCGCCCGTGCTGCTGCGCCCCGTGACCATCACGCCCCGCGGCGACGGCGAGGCCGACTACGACCTGACGCTCGAGCCCGCCGCCGAGATCAACCCCGTCGTGGCGCGGACGCTGCGTGCCCACGGGGCGCTGCTCGACCCGGCCGCGCTGGCGAAGGCGACCTTCACGCTCGCCGGCTTCGACCCCACGGACGTCCTCGACCGGATCTCCGACCTCGGCCGTGCCGTCCTCGGCGAGTTCGACCTCGACCGCCGCGTGCTCGTCGGGACGTTCGTGCACCCGGGGCAGGTGCTGGTCGACGACCTCGACGAGCTGGCGCCCTCGCTCGGGCGGCACGAGGTCGTCGCGGCGCTCGGCGGCATCGAGGACGCCGTGCGGGGGCTCGACGCCCTCGAGCTGCCCGAGCTGCGTGTCGGCGACGCCGAGCCTGCGTACGAACGCGGCGTGGGCGACCTCGATCCGCACCAGAGGCACGTGGTCGACGCGCTCGCCACGGGCAGCCACCTGTTCGTGGACGCGCCCGTCGGGTCGGACGTGGCGGGCACGCTCGCGGCCGTCGTCGCCGAGGCGAACGCGTCCGGGCGGTCCGTGCTCTACGTGCCCGGCCACCGCCGGGCGGCCGACGCGCTCGCCGCGCGCCTCGCCGAGCTGGGGCTGGAGGGCCTGCTGCTCGACGTCGCACCGACACCCACCTGGCGGCAGACCGTCTCGCGCCGGCTGCTCGAGGCGATGGCGCCCGCGCACGAGGAGATCGACGTCGACGGCGTGGCGCGCGTCCGCGACGCGCTGATCGGCGCGCGCGCCCAGCTCGCCGGGTACATCGAGGCGCTGCACCTCGTCCGGGACCCGTGGCGGGTCTCCGCCTACGACGCCCTGCAGGCGCTCGCCCGCCTCACGTCCGAGCGGCCCGCTCCGGACACGACCGTCCGGCTGCCGTCGGAGACCCTCCTGTCCCTCACGACCTCGCGCCGCGAGGAGCTCGCCGCCGATCTCGGGCGGGCCGCGGGGCTCGGCGCCTTCACGCTGCGGGCGACGTCCACGCCCTGGTACGGCGCGTCGCTCGTCACCGACGGAGACGCGCGCGAGGCACTCGCGCGCGTCAACCGGCTGCGGGAGCAGACGGTGCCGGAGCTGCGCAAGCAGATCGAGTACGTCGCCGAGGTGACCGGCCTGGTCCGCGCCACGAGCGCCCGGCAGTGGGGCGAGCAGCTCGCGATGCTCGGCGGGATGCGGGGCACGCTCGACGTCTTCCAGCCGATGGTCTTCGAACGCACCGCCGCCGACATGGTCCAGGCCACCGCCTCGCGTCGCTGGCGCGCCGAGCAGAGCGTCGAGATGGGCTGGTTCGAGCGGCGCCGGTTGCGCCGCCGGGCGCGCGACATGGTCCGGCCAGGGGTGCGCGTGCCGGACATGCACGCGGCCCTCGTGGAGGTGCAGCGCCAGCGAGAGGTCTGGCAGGCACAGTGCCCGCGTGGCGGCTGGCCGACGCTGCCCGAGGGGCTCGCCGTCGTCGAGGAGACGCACGAGGCGGTCCGGATCGACCTCGAGGCGCTCGAGCCGGTGCTCGCGACCTCGCACGCCGGGGGCTCGCTCCTCGACCTGGATCTCGACGCCCTCGGCCAGCGGCTCGCTGCCCTCGCCGGGGATGCCGACGCACTGCAGACCCTGCCCGAGCGGACGTCCCTGCTGCGCCGGGTGCGCAGCTCGGGCCTGTCCGACCTCGTGGACGACCTCGCCGCCCGGCGGGTCGACGGCGCACTGGTCGGGGCGGAGCTCGAGCTCGCCTGGTGGAGCTCGGTGTTCGAGCAGGTCCTCGCCGTGGAGCCGTCGCTCGCCGGGCAGGACGGGGCCGGGCTCGATGCCCTCGCCCGGCGCTTCCGCGAGCTCGACCTGCGGCACGTCGCCGCGCTGGAGCCGCCCGTCCGGGCGGCCGTGCGGACGCACCTCGGGGCCTCGATGCGGGAGTTCCGCGAGTCCGCGGAGGAGCTGTTCAACGAGCTCGTCGAGGGCCGGCTCACGTCGCTGCGCGAGCTCGCGGAACAGCACGGGACCGTGCTCCGGCGCCTGCGCCCCACTGTGGTCTCGACCCCGACGCTCGTGCCGCACCTGCTTCCCGCGGCGCGGTGCATGGACCTCGTGATCCTCGACGCCGTGCAGCACGTCCCGGTCGAGGTCGTGGTCTCGGCGCTCTCGCGCGGGCGTCAGATCGTCGTGGTGGGTGACCCGCGGTCCGCCTCCGGCACTGCCGTGCGGGAGCTCGCCGGCCTCCTGCCCACGGTCTCGCTGCAGCCCGTGCCCGGTGCACGCGACTCGCACCTGACGGCCCTCCTCGCCGCCCACGGGTACGCCGGCGTGCTGCGCCCCGCGCCCTTGCCGCGCACGGAGGCGCTCGTGCACTTCTCCGTCGTCGACGGTACGGGGATGCCGGACGCCGACTCGGGGACGGTGGAGTCGACGCGGGCCGAGGTCGACCGGGTCGTCGACCTGGCGATCGAGCACGCGATCACGCGCCCCGACGAGACCTTCGGCATCGTCACCGTCACCGCCGTCCACGCGGACCGCATCCGCGAGGCGCTGCTCGCCGAGGTCCGGTCGAACCCGGCGCTCGCCCCGTTCTTCGCCGGGTCGCGGCCGGAGCCGGTCGTCGTCGCCGACGTGACCGGCGCGGCAGGCCTCCAGCGGGACACCATCGTGCTGTCGCTCGGGTTCGGGCGGACCCCGCACGGGCGCGTGCTGCACCGGTTCGGCGTGCTCGGCGAGGCCGGGGGCGACGCGATGCTGCTCGGCGCGCTCGGCGCGACGCGGCGGCGCCTGCACGTCGTGTCCTGCTTCCCCGCCGGCGACCTCGACCCCGAGCGCCTCCGGGGGCCCGGGCCGCAGTTCCTGTCCGAGGTGCTCGCGTTCGCCGAGGCCCGCTCCGGGCTCGCCGACCAGGTCGAGATCGGCAACGGCGTCGACGTGGCGCGCGCCCCCGACCGTCTCGTCATCGACCTCGGCGAGCGGCTGTGGCGGTCCGGCCTGGTCGTCGAGACCGACTACGGCGTCGGCGACGGCGACCGCATCCCGCTCGTCGTCGGACACCCCGACCTGCCCGGCGAGCTGCTCGTCGCCGTCCTCACCGACGACGCCGCGTACGTGGCCGAGCCGTCCATCCGGGTGCGGGACCGTCAGCTCGCCGAGCGGCTCGAGCGGCTCGGGTGGGTCGTGGCCCAGGTGTGGTCCGCGGCCGCGTTCCTCGACCCCGACGGCGAGGCCGAGCGGGTCCGGCGCGTGGTCCAGGCGGTCCGCGACGAGCGCGTCGGGATGGCCGGGGGCGTCGCGCCCGCGGCGGACGTCGTGGTCCCCGCGGTGCTGGACGACGGGCCGGAGGACTGAGCGTCGCCACCCTGACTCTCCGGGCGGGGCCCTGCGGCGGGCGCGGGACAATGGGTGCGTGAGCGACGAGACCGAGCCCGGGACGGAGCCGGGTGCTGCCGAGGTGGAGCCGGGCGTGGGCCGACGGCGGCGTGGGCCCCGGCGGGCCGTGCGCCGCGGGGCCGAGCAGGAGGCGGTGCTCGGCGTGAGCTCCGACGAGCGGCCGGACGGCTGGGGAGAGGCGCGCGACGGCTCCGGCGCGACGGACGCCCGGGGCGAGCGTCCGGCGTCCGGCAGCGGGTTCGGGTCGAACGACGAGCGGCTGCGCCAGGACGTGCCGCCGCACTGGTGACGGCCACGCCGGGCGTGCCGGAGCCGGCGGGTCTCCAGACGCGGAGAGGGCCGGGATCCACGATCCCGGCCCTCTGTCGACCCACGGCGTGGGCGACGTCCCGTCAGCGCCGCTGCTGCTCCTGCACCTGGGCGCGGAGCAGGTCGCGGATCTCCTGCAGGACCAGGACGTCCTCGGCGGGCGCCTTGGGCTCCGGCTCGGCGCCCTTCTTGCGCAGGGCCATGAGGCGGTTCACCGGCACCATGACGACGAAGTACAGCGCGGCGGCGACGAGGACGAAGTTCAGCACCGCGTCAAGGAACAGGCCGAGACTGAACTTGGCCTCGTTGATCGTGAAGTTGCCGACGCCCGAGAGATCCGGCGACGCGAACATCGCGGCGATCAGCGGGTTGATGATGCCATCCATCAGGCCCGTGACGATCCCGGTGAACGCGGCGCCGATGATCAGGCCGACCGCGAGGTCGAGAACGTTGCCGCGCGTGATGAAAGCCTTGAAGCCCTGAAGCATGGGTGTGAGTCCCCCTGGGGTCGTCGGTACGAGATCTGCGGGGCTAGGTTCCCACGCCTGCCCGGTAGGGAGGTATGCGGCAGGCGATCGGGGATCGCTCGCCCCGGTTCACGGGACCAGGACCGCCGTCACCGCGCCGCCCCACGCGACGCCGAGGCCGGCGACAGCCGAGAGTGCCGCTGCGTCGGCGGCAGGGACTGCCACGAGCGTGATGCCCGGGTCCTGCGCCTCACCCCCGCCGAGCAGCCCGCTCGCGGGCGCCGCAGCGGACCGTCCGGCGGGCACCGGGAGCACGAGAGCGCGCCGGGCGAGGTAGACCGGGCCCTCTCCCGCGCGCGGGTCGGCCGTGAGCAGGTCCACCCGGTCGCCGGGACGCAGCAGCCCGCCGACGGCGGCATCGGCGAGGCGCACGGGGACCACGACCGTGCCGGGCGGGACGGACGCGGCCACGCCGTCGGAGACCAGGCCGGTCAGGAGCGGCATTCCCGCGGGCAGGCCGACGGCGGCGACCCGGCCGAGCACGCCGCTCACGGACCGTGCCGCGCCCTCGGGGACGAGCGACTCGGCGACCGGGCGCGTCACGACGTCGTCGGCGGTCAGCTCGGCACCCGCGAGAACCGCGCGTGCGGTGACCACGACGTCGACCGTAGGAGGCGGGGGAGGGCGCAGGAGCTGCACCGTCGTCGTGGCCGCGAGCCCGCAGCACAGTGCGGCGGCGGCGTACCGCCAGTGCCAGGCGAGCCGCCGCAGCCGGCGTAGCCGTTCCCGGCGGGCGGCCATGAGCCGGGCGCGGTCGGGTGCCGCGGTGCGGGGGAGGAGCGCGTCGGGAAGCCTCATGCACCCGACGCTAGGGACCCGTGGGGTCGGGTGGACGCCCGCGGGGACCGCCTGTGCACGAGGACCGCGCAGCGGCGCCTGTGGTCACGGTCCGCCCGGCGCAACGCCGTCGGACGGCCGCACCCGGAAGGGTCAGGCCGAGGCGGCCTTGGAGCCGCCGGTCTTGGAGCCGCCGGACGAGGAGGACCCGGACGAGGTCGAGCCGGAGGAGGAGCCCGACGAGGAGGACGTCGAGGGCGCGGGGCTCGACGACGTGCCCGACGAGCCCGACGTGCTCGACGCGGACGCCCCGGTCGTGCTCGACGACTTGGCGCCGCGCGAGTCGTTCCGGTAGAAGCCGGAGCCCTTGAAGGTGACGCCCACGGACGCGAAGACCTTGCGCAGGCTGCCGCCACACTCCGGGCACTCGGTCAGTGTGTCGTCGGTGAAGGCCTGGTGGATGTCGAAGGCATGGCCGCAGTCGGCACACCGGTAGGCGTAGGTGGGCACGGGCACTCCTCAAGGGGGCTGGCACTCGGGATTTCCGACTGCCAATCATAACGGCCGAGAGGCCGGTGATAGTCCGGGAAGGTCTGACGACCGCGGTAGTCTCGCCTGCGTGTCGACCACCACACCGGACCAGTCCACGGCGCCCGACGAGGTGACCCCGCCCGAGCCTCCGGCGAAGCATCGCAGCAGGTTGCGCCGCATGGTTGTCGGCACGGCGGTGGTCGTGGTCCTCGTGCTCGTCGCGGGCACGACCTTCGGCGTGGTGACGGGCCGCCGGCCCCTGCCGCAGTACGACGGCGAGCTCACGCTCGACGGGCTCTCCGCCGAGGCGCACGTGTTCCGCGACGCCCAGGGCGTCCCGCAGGTGTACGCGGAGACCCCGGAGGACCTGTTCCGGGCGCAGGGCTACGTCCAGGCGCAGGACCGCTTCTTCGAGATGGACTACCGGCGGCACGTCACGGCCGGTCGCCTGTCGGAGCTGGTCGGGGACCAGGAGGCGGCGATCAACGCCGACATGGTCCTGCGGACGTTCGGCTGGCGCGAGGTCGCCGAGCAGGAGCTGAACCTCCTGGCGCCCGAGACGAGGTCGTACCTCGAGGCGTACGCGGACGGCGTGAACGCGTACCTCGAGGGCCGGCACCTCGGTGAGATCGCCGTGGAGTACACGGTCCTGGGCGTGAACGTGAACCTCGACGACCCCGAGCCGTGGGAGCCGGTGGACTCGCTCGCCTGGCTCAAGGCGATGGCCTGGGACCTGCGCGACAACTACGACGACGAGCTCGACCGCGCCCTGGCGTACAGCACGCTCAAGGACCCGGCGCTCGTCGACGAGCTGTTCCCCGCCTACGCGGCGGCCGGCAACGCGCCGATCGTCGACCCGGCCGAGCTGGAGCTCGCGGCGCCGCTCGAGGCGACCCAGACGTCGTCGGGCACGACGGCGGAGCTGCCCCCGGGGGACGACGCCGCCTTCGAGGACCCGCACCTGGCCGAAGCGCTCGAGGCCGCCCGGCAGGCGCTCGCCGCCGTCCCCGTGCAGATCGCGCGGGGTGAGGGCACGGGCTCGAACTCGTGGGCGATCGCCGGCGACCTGACCGAGTCCGGGGAGCCGCTCCTTGCGAACGACCCGCACCTCAAGCTGACGTCGCCCGGCGTGTGGGCCCAGGTGGGCCTGCACTGCACGGAGGTGGGGGAAGCGTGCCCGTTCGACGTGGCGGGCTTCTCCTTCGCCGGGTTCCCGGGAGTGATGATCGGGCACAACGCCGACCTCGCATGGGGTCTGACCAACATGGGCGCCGACGTCACAGACTTCTTCATCGAGCGCGTGCGCGACGACAACTGGCTGCGTGACGGAACCCCGGGCGCCGAGGTGTGGGAGCCGATCGAGACGCGGACGGAGACGATCCGCGTCGAGGGCAGCAGCCCGATCGACTTCGAGGTCCGGTCGACGGCCCACGGCCCGATCATCTCGTCGGTCATGGACGAGACCGAGATGGAGGCCGTGCGCCACGCGCCCACGGAGTACCAGACGGAGCTCGGTCAGTACGAGATCTCGCTCGCCTGGACGGCGCTCGAGCCGGGCCGGACGGCCGACGCCGTCTTCGCGCTCAACCTGGCCGCGACGCCCGAGGACGTCCAGGCCGCGGCCGCAGTCTTCGACGTCCCGGCCCAGAACATCGTGTTCGCCACCACCGACGGGCACATCGGATACCAGGCGCCGGGAAGCATCCCCGTGCGGGCCGACTTCCCTGCCACGCCGCGGCCTGACGGCACCTGGCCGCGTCCCGGCTGGGACGCGCGCTTCGACTGGACCGGCTACGTCGACCCCAGCCAGATGCCCCGGGTGCTCGACCCGGCCGAGGGCTTCATCGTGGCCGCCAACCAGGCGGTGCTGCCCAGCGGCACCGGGCCGTTCCTCACCAACGACTGGGACTACGGCTACCGGTCCCAGCGGATCCGCACCCTGATCCAGCAGCAGGTCGACGCCGGCCGGAAGTTCAGCGTCGACGACATGGCGAGCATCCAGACCGACGCCGACAGCCGGTACGCCGAGATGCTCGTGCCGGCCCTGCTCGACGTCGACCTTCCCGACGGCTACCAGTCCGACGGCCAGCGGCTCCTCGAGGACTGGGACGGCTCGATGGACGCCGACTCCGCCGCCGCTGCCTACTTCGCGGCCGTGTGGCGCAACCTGCTCAAGGAGACGTTCTGGGACGAGCTTCCGGAGAGCATGCGACCCGACGGCAGCAGCCAGTGGCTCACCGTCGTCCAGGGGATGCTGGGCAACGTGAGCGACCCGTTCTGGGACGACAAGTCCACCGTCGCCGTCGTGGAGAGCCGCGACGAGATCCTGTCCCGCGCGCTCGTCACGGCCCGTCAGGACCTCACTGTCGAGCTGGGCAAGGACGCCGAGGACTGGACCTGGGGCACCCTGCACCAGCTCCAGCCGCCGCACCCCCTGGGCGCGGGCGTGCCCGGCGCTCTCCAGCAGTTCTTGGAGCCGGCGTCGCGCAAGGTCGGCGGCAGCTCCTCCGTCGTGAACGCGACGTCCTGGGACGCCGGGACGGGCAGCTTCGCCGTCTCGAGCGGCCCGTCGATGCGGATGGTCGTCGACCTGGGCCACCTCGACCGCTCCACCTGGGTGACGGTGAGCGGCGTGTCCGCCCACCCGGCGTCCTCCCACTTCGAGGACCAGCTCGACGCGTGGGTCGATGGCGAGACGTTCGGCTGGCCCTTCTCGCCGACGGCCGTCGAGGGCACGGCGGAGGACGAGCTCACGCTGGTTCCCTGACGAGCCGGTCCAGACGCGCGGGGTCAGGGCAGCTGGCGCCAGTCGACGGTCGTCGCCACGGCGTCCACCAGGATGTCGTGCGTCTGGACGGGCAGGGGGCGCGTCGCGGCGTCGTACACCTCTTCCGGGAACACGACCGCGATGACCCGGGAGCCGGGCCGCAGGCCGGTCAGCACGCGGTCGTACCAGCCGCCGCCCTGGCCGAGCCGGACCCCGCGGGAGTCGACCGCGAGGGCCGGCACCACGACGACGTCGGCCAGCTTGATCGCGTCCGTGCCCAGCGTGGGGCCGCCCGGTTCCGGCGGCCGGCCCGGCGCGCGCTCGCGCAGGTCCTCCGGGCCCGTGTACTCAGCCCAGTCGCGCGCGAGGCCGGAGCCGAGCACCGGCAGCAAGACCCGCGCCCCGCGGCTCGCCAGGCGCTCCAGGAGCGGGCCGGTGCCGGGCTCGAAGGAGCGGGCGGCGTACGTGGCGACGCACGACGCGTCCCGGACCTCCGGGATCGAGGCGATCACGTCCGCGAAGGCCTCGGCCGCGTGGGCGCGCAGGCGCGCCGAACGGTTGCTGCGCTGGGCGCGGATCGCGCGCCGCAGCGCGTCCTTGGCGTCTGCCGCCTCCATCCCGGCCTTGACGGGGTACGGCTGGGTGATCGGGGTCCAGGCGCCGCTCATGGCCGCCATTCTTCCAAACTTTCCACCCGGCGAGCGCGGGCGTGCCGCGAAGGGGGGACAAGAGTGCGGATCAGGATGCCGATCCGGTCCGCTGGAGGACTACTGTGCCCTTCTGCGCATGTGCCGCGCGGAGCCGACGAAGGAAGTGGGGTGTCGCCGTGAGGCTGCTCGGCGCGTCGAGGACGTCCGACCGTGATAGACCCTCCATCGAGGGGGCGGCGCCGGGCGGGCCTGACAGGGGGCGAGAGATGACGTACCAGCCGTTCGGCTCGCCGTCGCCCGTTGGGCCGGAGACGCCGGACGAGTCGACGAGCTCGACGACCCGACGGTTTGCAAAGGGGTGGACCGTGGCCAAGCCCTGGCCGGTCACGCTGCGGGAGGACACGCCCTCGGGCGTCGTCGTGCTGCGGCCGCTGCGCCGCAAGGACAGCTCCACGTGGATGCGGCTGCGTTCCGAGAACGCGGCGTGGCTCGAGCCGTGGGAGGCGACGTCGCCGGGCACGGGCCACGGACAGCAGGGGACCGTCGCGACGTTCGGCGAGTATGTGCGGGCACTGTCCGCACAGGCGCGCGCAGGGACGACCCTGCCGTTCGCGGTGGAGCTCGACGGGGCGCTGGTCGGCCAGCTCACCGTCGCGTCGATCACCTACGGCTCGCTGTGCTCGGCGAGCATCGGCTACTGGATCGGCCGTGAGGCCGCCGGTCGCGGAGTCATCCCCACGGGCGTCGCGATGGCGGTCGACTACTGCTTCTTCGTGCTCGGCCTGCACCGCATGGAGGTCAACATCCGCCCGGAGAACGGCCCCAGCCTGCGTGTGGTCGAGAAGCTCGGCCTGCGCGACGAAGGCCTTCGCGAGCGGTTCCTGCACATCCAGGGTGCCTGGCGCGACCACCGCACCTTCGCCATCACCTCGGAGGAAGTTCCGGGCGGCCTGCTCGCCCGCTGGCAGGCGACGCGCGACGCGATCTGATCAGCAGGGCTCTCCCCGCCCGCCGGGCGGCCGGGGCGATGCACCCGGGGCGCGCGACCGGCGTCGGGCAAACGCGCGCGGGCGGCGGCGGACACGCCGGGGTGATGTCCCCTGAGGGCATGTGCGCGTCGCCTACCGTCGTGCTGTGGAATCGCCCGCGGGACTGACAGCCGTGGCGCTGTTCGTCCTCTGGCTGGGCTACGGCGTCCCGTATCTCGTGCGCCACCGGCACCGGCTCGCGGAGGCGCGGATCGGTGACCGATTCTCCTCGGGGCTGCGGGTGGTCGCCGTCGGTGGCACCGAGAAACTTATGGCAAATCGGGCGGATTCGACTACAGTTTCGGCCAAGATCGAGTCTGGGCAAGGGGGGGCGATGGCCGCCAGAACTCCGGTCAGCAGGGCGCAGACCGGCACGCCCCGCACGGGCGCCGCGGTCGAGGTCCGCCGCACTATGCACGTCCCCGACCGGCTGGTCCGGCTCGAGGCACGCGCGCGACGCGCGGCCCGGGCACGCCGACGACTCATCGTCACCCTGCTCCTGCTGCTGGCGAGCGCCGCCGCGTGGGCAGGCGTGGTACTCGACACGCTGCACTGGGGCGTCGCCTCGGTGCCGTCCGTGCTGCTCGTGCTCGTGCTCGCGCTCGGGCGTCGCGCCGCCGTCGCGGCCCGCCGCGCGGACGCGATGTGGGCGGCTGCACGGCGGGCCGCCCGGTCGCGCGCCACCGAGGCGCGCGTCCTCGCCGGCGGTGGCCCGCACGCGCCTCGGAACCGCCTGCGCGTCACCGGTGTGGCCGTCCACGGGTCCGACACGACCACGCAGGTGATCCCCCGCGTCGAGAAGAAGAAGCGCGACGTGCTCGACGAGATCCTCGAGCCGGAGCCCGAGCCCGTCAAGGTGGTCGAGGTCGACGAGCGCGGTGTCGTCCCGGCGCCGGTCGAGGAGCCGGGCGGCCTTGCGTGGAACCCCGTTCCCGTGCCGCTGCCCACCTACGTCACCAAGCCGCCGGCCCCGCGCCGCGAGCCGGTGCCGCTCACGGGTGGCACCCCCGTGGTGCCCGCCGCCTCGGCACCGGACGCAGCGCCGGGCTCGGCACCGGCCGAGGGTGCCGTGGCCGACGACGCGGCGCGCCGCGCCGAGGACGACCTGCTGCGCGGCGACGTGCCGCACACGCGGACCGAGACCCTGGCCCAGCCGCTCGAGGAGATCCTCGCGCGGCGCCGGGCCGCGGGGTGAGTCGCCGGCTCACCGGCGCGATCGATTTGCGGACCCCGGCCCCCGGGGTGCTAAGGTTTGAACCGCTCAAGGGGCCATGGCGCAGTTGGTAGCGCGTCTCGTTCGCAATGAGAAGGTCGGGGGTTCGAATCCCCCTGGCTCCACCCGGTGAAGGCCGCTGAACCGCACGAAAGTGCTGATCAGCGGCCTTCGGCATTCCCGCCGAGGCGCCCTGACGAAGGGCGAAATCATGGTTGTGCCACGGATCGTGCCACGCGTAGCGTGTGGGGCGCTGCGCGCGGTTGGGCTCGGACGCCAGGTGTGCCACGCGCACCTGACGGTCATGGAAGCCCGTGACGAGAACCCCAAGGCCCTCTCCCACACCCCGATGTGGACGGTGGACGAGCTCTGCGCGAAGCTCCACACCACCCCTCGGGTCATCCACGCCTGGCGGCGGCGCGGCACCGCGCCCAAGGCGTACAAGATCGGTCGGCACCTGCTATTCGAGGAGTCCGACGTCCTGGAGTGGCTCCGGTCCCACGAGTCGACGTCGACGGACGACGACGCGCGTCGTGCGGACGACGACGGCGGGTCGGGGTGGTGAGCGCGATGACGTCCACCCGACGGCTACGGCCTGGCCAGCACGGCGAGATCTTCGTCTACCGGACCGGCAAGCAGTGGCGCGCTAAGGTGCGCCTGCGGCTCCTGGACGGCTCCGACACCCAGGTCTCACGGGTACGGGCGACGGCGACGGAGGCGCGGCTCGCGGTCCAGGAGGGCGTCACCGAGCGACTGGGCGCGGCGCAGGGCTCGGTGGACCTGAAGCCGGACTCGAAGGTCGGGCTGGCGTGCCGCCAGTGGGTGACGGAGATGCGCTCCCGTACCCGATGGCCGAACGCGCCCGTGCTGCCGCAGACGGTCGACGAGTACGAGCGGCTGCTCGGCAACCACGTGGTCCCGCACCTCGGGAAGCGGCGGCTGAACGAGCTCACCCCCGCCGGGTGCCAAGCGTGGCTCGATGGGATCCTCGACCGGGGCCGGGCGGGCGGGAAGCACGACATGCTCGCGACGGCGGTCCAGGCGCGGAGCGCGCTCGTCGCGGTGCTGGACCGTGCGGTGATCCACGACGCCCTGCGGGACAACCCTGCGCGCAAGACGATCGCGCCAGCCAAGAAGAAGCCCGAACCGCGGGCGATGTCGGCTGTGGGCGTTGCCCGTCTGCGGGCTGCCGTGCGGGCGTGGGAGGAGTCGCGTCGCGGCAGGCCGGGGCCGAGACCGACCGGGCACCTGCCCGCGGTCATCGACGTGATGCTCGGGACCGGGATGTGCATCGGGGAGGTCATGGCGCTGCGATGGGGCCAGGTCAACCTGTCCCCGGACGGGCTGCCGACGATCGCCGTGGAGGCGACGATGGTCGACATCAAGGGTCAGGGAACGGTGCGCCAGCCGAGGCCGAAGTCGGAGGCGGGGGAGCGGACCATCATCATCCCGCCGTTCACCGCCGAGTCTCTGGCATCGATCCGTCCCGAGGTCACGACCGCTGAGACTCCGGTGTTCCCGTCGCGTCGGTTCCGGGACGAGCGCAACGTCCTCAAGCCGCAGACGCCTGCGAACGTCCGCCGGACGTTGCGCGAGGCGCTGGACGAGGCACAGATGACCGGCGAGGTGTACCCGCACCTGCTGCGCAAGACCGTCGGCACGGTCGTGGCGCGGAGGATGGGCGTGGCCGACGCGGCGTCGCTGCTGGGACACCGGATCGACGCCGGCGTCACCGGGCGGCACTACATCGAGAGGCTGCGCCTTGCGCCCGACACGTCGGCGGTGCTTCAGGCGATGGTGGAGATCGGCGACGAGGAGCTCGCGAAGGCGCTCGGTATCGAGGTGCCCGACGGCGGGGCGGTGGTCGCCCCGCGTGAGTCGGTGACGGTCGGGGCCGCAGACCAGGACGCGACGGGTTGGTGAGGACCAAGGGCTTGCGTGGTGCCGTGACACCACGCAAGCCCCTGCCGCTTGTCGGTGATATCTACTATCCTGGATCCTGATATCAACCAGTGGGAGGTGGTCGTGATGACTCGGACTGTGATCGACGTAGACGACGAGAAGCTCGCAGCGGCGGCAGAGATCTTCGGGACGACGACCAAGGTTGCGACGGTGAACGCCGCCCTGGAGGACGCGATCAAGCGGCGCAAGCGCCAGGCGTTCTTCGACAGGCTGGAGGCCGGCGGGATGCCGGACCTCACCGGACCGATCGAGCACGGCGACCGCTCCGCCGGAGCGGCCTGACGGTGGCGGAGCGGTTCCTCGTCGACAAGTCGGCATTCGCGCGGTTCGCCAAGCCCGCGGTCCGCACTGCGCTCCAGCCGCTCCACCTGGCCGGAGTTCTGGCGGTCTGCGGGGCGGTCGAGGTCGAGATCCTGTACTCGGCACGATCGAAGGCAGAGGCGCAGGAGATCCGCGACGAGCTGTCCGGCTTCGACTGGCTGCCCACACCGGACGAGGTGTGGGACCGGGCGCTGGAGATCCAGTCGGGACTGATCTCGGCGGGCACCTGGCGCGCGGTCTCCCTGCCGGACCTCGTGATCGCGGCCACGGCTGAGCGCCACGGGGTCACCGTGCTCCACTACGACGGGGACTTCGACATGATTGCGGCCGTCACGGGCCAGCGAACGCAATGGGTCGTACCTGCGGGCACAGCGGACTGATCGTACGAGGGGCTCAAGCCGTCCGGTCCCGGACCGCGTCCCGGACGCAGTTGCCTCGGCTGACCGCGAGTGCCGGTTGCCGAGATTCTCCGGTTGTGTTGAGTCAACCCAACCCAAGTTGTCCGGATCCTCTGGTCCCGTTGAATCAACGGAACCCAATTTGACCGGATCCTCCGGCAGGCAATTTGCCAGAACCGTTGATGTCCGGCAGTCGCGCCGTCGTCAACGACGGGTGCTGCCTGAATGACACACCTGTCATTCCAGGGTGCGCCGCGTACCCGTCCGCCGTCAAGGTGCCAACGGATGAGGCCCGGCGTCGTTCAACGTGATGTCGAGGGCGTAGATGCCGCCGTGGTTGGCGTCGAATCTCCAGGCGGGGCGGCCGTCCCGGGTGAGCGCGTAGCAGTAGCCGGTGGCCAGGACCGCCTGCTCGACGTCCGGCATCGTCGCTCCTGCTGTCACATCGATCGTGGCGCGTCGTGCCCAGAGGAGGTCGGCGTCGCCGGTCCAGAGCTCGCACGAGGCGAGCGTTGGGCCCGTTCCCGCATACCTGACCCGCAGCGCCACGGGGTAGGTGCGCGGGTGGATCCTGCTGAGGGCGTCGCGGATCTGCGCGAGCAAGTCCGCCGGAACGGTGTCGATGCTCACGCAGCGTCCCAGCCGCGGTGGGCGCGTTGAGGAGTGCCCGCAGGACAGGCACGACGCCGTCCTCGTCGATGGTCCCGGCGATCTCGTCGGCGGCCTCCCGCACAACAGCGGGCGCATGTCCCATCGCGACCCCGTGCGCCGCCCAGCGGAGCAGCTCGAGGTCGTTGGGACCGTCCCCGACGGCAATCGTCCGGCCGGGCGGGACAAGGTGCCGAAGGCGGATGGCTTCGAGCGCCGTTGCCTTGGACAGGTTCGGCGGGGTGACGTCGAGCCAGTCGTCGTCGGCGTGTGTCACCGTCGCCCCGAGCGTGCGCAGGGGCTCGACGGCGGCGCCAACGTCGGGTGCTCGGAGGATGATGCGTGGCGTGGCCCGCGGGAGCGGTTCACCAGGACCGAGGACACGCTGAGCACCATTGATGTGCCCGTCGGGGAAGAGGCGGCTGACCGCGTATCCCCAGCCGATCAGCTCGATCCCGACCTGGACCGCCGGGATGAAGGCGCGGGCGAGGTCCAGGATCGGGGCCGGGTCGAGCGTGCCGGCGGTCTCCACGATGTAGCCACCGCGCTCGGCCGGGTCGAGGCGCGCGACCACGGCGCCGTTCGAGCAGACGATCCAGCCGTCGAGGAGGCCGAGGCAGCGAGCGATGGGCAGGGCACCGACGAGGGACCGGCCGGTGGCCAGGACGACGAGGTGCCCGGCCGCCCGGACTGCCGCGATGGCGTCGACGGTGGGGGCTGGGACCGTTGTCCCACCCTGGGACGTCAGGGTCCCATCGATGTCGAGCGCCAAGAGGTGGGGCCCGGGATAAGGGGTTCGCGTCATGCTCCTCATCGAACGTGCGACGCGCCGCGCCAGACACCCCGCCTGGGCGTGAGATGACTGGCAGCATTTCCCTGTCCGACTGGGAACTCTCGTGTCCCGGCGTTCCGTCCCCGGGGGAGGCGGCCGTGGTGGCTCGGAGTCTGAAGGCGCGGCAGGCCGCGCTCGTCGCGGAGGTGCGAACTCGGGGCGGCTCGTGGGTGCAGGTTGCTGCGGCGGTCCAGCGACAGTTCGGCGTCAACCGGCGGGCGGCACTCCGGATCGCGCACGGCTGGTCGCAGGGGGAGGCGGCGGACCGGTGGAACCTGCGCTGGCCGGACGACCCCAAGACGTTCAAGAACTTCTCGTACTGGGAGCAGTGGCCCGCTTCGACCGGCTACGCGCCGTCGCTGGAGGTCCTGGCGCGACTGGCCGAGCTGTACGAGTGCTCGGTCGCGGACCTCGTTGCCGACGTCGCCGACTTTGGTGCAGGCGTTCCGGGGGCGCACCTCGCGGGCGTGCTCGAGCCAGGCGGCGCCGTCGCGATGCTGGAGGGCATGGACGTGAACGACGTCGCCCGCGTCGCCTCGTCCTGGGCCGCGCAGGCAGGGTCCGTCGTCGCGGGACGCTCCATGCTGCTCAAGCTCTCCGCCGGGCTGTCTCTCGCTGCTGCCTCCGCACATCTACTGCCCGACGGGGGTGGCACGTCGGCGGCGGCCGGCGCCGCGCAGGAGGGGTTCAGCGGGATCTGGCACTCCCGGTACGTCTACCGACGCCCCGGGACCGTCGAGGAGATCGTCGGCGAGCACTACGTCGTCGCACGTCAGCAGGGCTCTCGGTTCGTCGCACAAGGGCTGCCTCATTCGACCGGTTCGGAGTTGCGGCTGGAGCTCAACCTCGATCCGCCGGTCGCGACTGGGACCTGGCGGGAGACGACCTCACCGACCGGCCAGTACCGCGGAGCCACCTACCACGGCGCGCTGCAGATGGTCATCGACCCATCTCGCCAGAACCTGTCGGGCATGTGGCTCGGTTTCGGCCGCCGGTTCACCGTCAACGCGGGGGAATGGACGCTGACTCGACAGGAGACCTCGACGAGCAAGGCGGTCCAGAAGGCGTATCACGAGCGCGTCTGAACGGTGGCCGTCTCGAAGTCGGGTCCGGTGACCATTGCGACGATCGTCGTCCCGGGCGGGTAAGCGTTGTCGGCGATCTGGGCGAAGAGGCCCGCGAGCATCTTGCCGACGTAGACCCAGTCGAGCCGGAGCCCGTGCCGGGAATCGAATTCGTCGAGGAACGCGTCCAGGTCAGCGTTGCGCTTGGCGTACCCGCCAAAGTGGAAGTCGAGCTCAATGGACCAGTTTCCGGTCGTGTGGCCGAGCGCGGCGGTCTGGAGGCGGGCGACGTCGTCGGACAGGAAGCCGGCGCCCTTGAGGGCGGCGAACCCGACCGCTCTTGCTCCGGGTGCGACTTCCTCAAGCCCGGCCGCGATGCCGGCCAGTGTCCCGCCTGTCCCAACGGGACAGCAGATGACGTCGAACGGCTCGTCGATCTCAGCCACGAGTTCCGCGCACCCGCGCACTGCCGGGATGTCGCTACCACCTTCCGGGACGACGAACGGGTCGTCGAACTCGGCGCGCAGCGTGTCGAGCACATGCGGGTCGGCTTTGCGGCGGTAGGTCTCGCGGTCGAGGTACGTCAGGCGCATCCCGTGGTCGACGGCGTACTGCAGCGACGGGTTCAGCGGGTCGTGCGGCTCGCCGCGCACGACGCCGACCGTCTCGAAACCGAACAGCGCACCCGCCGCTGCCACGGCGCGCAGGTGGTTGGAGTACGCACCCCCGAAGGTGAGCAGCCGGGCCGCACCCGCCTCACGGGCGGCGACGAGCGTGTACTTCAGCTTCCGCCACTTGTTGCCCGGCAGGTCGGGGTGGATCAGGTCGTCGCGCTTCAGCACGAGGCGCACCCCCGCGGTCGTCAGGCGCTCGTCGGCCAGCTCCTGCAACGGAGACGGCAGCACCAGACCGGGAACGTCCACCCGGGCAGTCTGGCACGCCGTGTGCCGGGGCCGTTCGACGGAAGGCGGCACGACTCGAAACAGATGCACCAGCATCAGCAGCACGAGCACACAACGAGAGAAGACCACCTACGAGCCAGACGACGACAGCCAGGCAGGCAGATAACACCCACACAGACCAGATCCACGAATCAGATCCAGACCAGATAACGCATCACGCCTCTTGCAGATCGCGGCCATGGTCCGGTGTGGCGCCGCAGTTCGGCGATTGGGTGAGCGCACCCGCGTTGTCTAGCCGGACGGGGGTCGGGAGCCCGGCCCACCCCGGTACGCCGCTGTCCGCCCGTCGTCGTAGCGGCCCGCAGCCGGTTCCGGTCGTAGTCACGTCCCGGTGGGTGGGGGCTGCCGCGCTTCGGCAATGGACCTGAAGCGCTGAGCCTCTACATCGGCCCCGGCGACCAGCGACGCAGTCCCCCCTGACAGAATCCGTGCCAGATCGTCCTCCTGGCACTTCGACTCCAATTCGGCCAGGCTGGAGAACGGCACCAGTCCAACTGGCCAGGGCCAGAGGCGAGCTGTTTCCATCGCCCTCTTCAACGTGACCTTTAGGACACTGCCACCATCGCCATCCCTCGCCGTCATCATTGCATAATCCGCGACGACAATCCCTTGTGTCAAGAATGTGGCAAGCTCGCCCTTCTCAAATAGTATCGTGCCAAGTAACCAGCTTGCTGCGTGACCTTCTGAGATCACGTCGCGCTGAAACTCGCCGCCTTGATGCCTTGACAATGCGGCACGAACACCGCGATCGACGAGATTGTAATCGCTCCCGAGCTCGAATCCCTCTGCAATTGCACCCAACGCGCCACCCCAACGAATTGCAGTGGCGCAGCACAGTGCGCCGGCATCACCCGCACTCAGAGAATCAATATCATTACGACCTGGCTTCAATGTACTCCACCCTTGGAATCGCATTCGGAACCACTGTTTGTTGTGCTTGTAGAAGAGCCGTCAGGATGGGCGCGGTCATTCTTCAGCCCGATGCCATAGCCATCGACGCTGTCCCACAGGACGTGCGCGGCTCCAGCGATGACGGCGCCACGCACGACGTCCATCAGTCCGGCCTCGCTCGTGTGCGGGTACCACTCGACGAACGAATCGGGCAGGAACGAGACGTCGACGCCAGCCTCCTCCGCCGCGGCGATCATCAGGTCGACGACGGTGTCGAACTGATGGACTTCGAGCGACGGCGAGCCGCCATCGGGCAGCTCGAACCTCGCGCTCGCCCACCGATCGCCGGCGGAACGGTGCACGGAGCGCGCGCCGAGTTCCTGCGCTGTCAGGCGCTCGATAGCACGTCCAATGACATCGTCGGGGGTCTCGTCCCGGAGCGCGGAGAGCCAGCCGATGGAGTAGACCACGGCGGCACCGTACCGCGGACCCTCGGTGCCATCCTGGCTCGACGCGGAGCCTCGGTGCTGGCTGCACACCTCCCTGGTGGAGGTGTGCGCACCATGACCGTCTCGATCAACGTGATGTCCGCAGGCGCGGGCTATCAGTACTTCATGTCGTCGGTCGCCGCTGGCGACGGGGACCGGTCGATGTCGACGCCGCTGACGCGTTACTACACCGAGACGGGCACGCCGCCCGGGCGGTGGACCGGGTCGGGGGTCGCGGCGCTCGGCGACGATGCACACCGGCTGCGGGAGGGGGACGTCGTCCTCGAGGAGCAGATGGCTCACCTCGTCGGCAAGGGCGTCGATCCGATGACGGGCGCCCACCTCGGGCGGGCGTTCCCGGTCTACGGGGTGGGCGACGGTGCCAAGCGTCGCCCGGTCGCGGGGTACGACTTCACGTTTTCCGTCCCCAAGGCGGCCTCGGTCCTGTGGGCGGTGGCCGACGCCGGGACGCAGCAGCTCATCGTCGACGTGCATCACGCTGCGGTGCGGGACGTCATCGACTTCATGGAGCGTGAGCTTGCCGCGACGCGGGTCGGGGTGGCTGCCGGGGACGGTGCGGTCGCGCAGGTCGACGTCGCCGGGCTCGTCGGGATGGCGTTCGACCACTACGACTCCCGGGCAGGCGACCCGCACCTGCACACCCATGTCGTGATCTCGAACAAGGTCATGACCGTCTTGGACGGGCGGTGGCGGTCTCTCGACGGACGCCCGCTGTTTGCTGCGACCGTCGCCTTGTCGGAACTGCACGAGGCGCTGTTCGCCGACAGGCTCACCAGTGCCCTCGGGGTCCAGTGGGAGGCGCGGGACCGGGGCCGCGACCGTAACCCGGTCTGGGCCATCACCGGGATGCCCGACGAGACGCTCCAGGAGTTCTCCACCCGATCCCGCCGGATCGATGAGCGCGCGGACGAGCTGATCGACCAGTACACGGCCGATCACGGGCGGCGCCCGGCGCGGAACACGATCACGAAGCTGCGCGCCCGGGCCACGCTCGAGACCCGGCCTGCCAAGCATGTCCAGTCCCTGGCCCACCTGACCGAGCGGTGGCGCGCCCGGGCCTCGCGCGTGCTCGGCCGCGACTCGACCCAGTGGGCGTCGGACCTCGTGTCTGGCCCGCCTGCCAGGGTGTTCCGGGCCGACGACGTCCCGCTCGACATGGTCACCAAGATCGGGCACGCCGTTGTGACCGTGGTGGGAGAGAAGCGCTCGACCTGGCGCCGCTGGAACCTGTACGCCGAGGCCGCCCGGCAGACGATGGGCTGGCGGTTCGCCACCACCGCAGACAGGGAAGCGGTCCTCGGACTCATCACTGACGCAGCCGAGAACGGCTCCTTGCTCCTCACCCCGCCCGACCTCGCCGCCACGCCGGTCGAGTTCCAGCGTCCCGACGGGTCGAGCATCTTCCGCCCGAAGGCGTCCGCCCTGTACTCCAGCGAACGGCTCCTCGCCGCGGAGGTGCGGCTCCTGGAGCGGGCCGGCACGCGCACGGCCCCCGTCGTCGGGCTGTCCGACGTCGAGCGCGCGACCAGCCGCCTGTACGACCGGCGGGCTCTGTCGGCCGAGCAGACTGGCGTCCTTGCGAAGATCGCCTTGTCCGCACGCCAGGTCGACCTGCTCGTCGGCCCGGCCGGAGCCGGTAAGACGACCGCGATGCGCGCCCTGCACGCCGCCTGGACCTCCCTGCACGGCGCCGACTCCGTCGTCGGACTTGCGCCCTCGGCCGCTGCGGCCGCGGTCCTCGCCGAGGAACTCGGCATCCCTTGCGAGAACACCGCCAAGTGGATCCACGAGCACGCCGAAGGCCGTATGCGGTTCAAGCCGGGGCAGCTCGTCATCATCGACGAGGCGACGCTGGCCGGCACCCTCAGCCTCGACCTCATTACCACCCGCGCAGCCCAGGCAGGGGTGAAGGTCCTGCTCGTCGGCGACCACGCCCAGCTGCAGTCCGTCGACGCCGGAGGTGTCTTCGCACTCCTTGCCCAAGCGCGCGACGCCGAAGACGGCGTGCCAGAGCTCACGCACGTGCACCGGTTCACCCACGAGTGGGAGAAGACCGCGTCGCTCGACCTGCGGCACGGGCGGGTCGAGGTCATCGACACCTACCTCGCCCACGACCGCGCCCGCGACGGACACCACGACCAGATGACCGACGCCGCCTACGCAGCCTGGCGCACCGACCTCGCCGCCGGGCGCCGCTCGATCCTCGTCACCGACAACAGCCAGACCGTCCGCGACCTCAACGAGCGCGCCCGCGCCGAACGCCTCCTGACGGGTGCCAGTGACCCAGGCCGGGCGGCGCGACTCGCCGACGGGACCGCCGCGTCCGCAGGAGACCTGGTCATCACGCGCCACAACGACCGTCGGTTGCGCACCCGCAACGGCGCCTGGGTCCGCAACGGCGACCGGTGGACCGTCCAGCGCGTCCACCGCGACGGGTCGATGGTCGTGCGCCGTGACGGCGCCGCCTATGGCGCCAGCGTCTTGCTGCCAGCCCGGTACGTGGCCGAGTACCTCGACCTGGGCTACGCCATCACCGCCCATCGCGCCCAGGGCGTCACCGTCGACACCGCTCACGTCCTGGTCACTTCCACGACCACCAGGGAGAACCTGTACGTCGGCCTCACCCGCGGCCGTGACGCGAACCTCGCCTACATCGCCACCGATGCGCACACCGACGGTCCGACGGCGGACGACCACGCGGAGCCGACGGCGGCCCATGTCCTGGCGCGGGTGCTCCGCACCAGCGGCATCGAGCTCTCGGCGACCGAGACCATGCGGGCCGAGCAGGACCGGTACCGCTCGATCGCTCAGCTCGCCGCCGAGTACGAGACCATCGCGGCCGAGGCACAGCGTGACCGCTGGGCGGACCTGGTCTACGCCAGCGACCTGGAACCCGACAAGGTCGACAGCATCGTCGGTTCACCGGCGTTCGGCGCGCTGACCGCCGAACTCCGCCGCGCCGAGGCGGTCGGCTACGACGTCGACGCGCTTCTGCCTGACGCAGCCGCCGGCGCCCCGCTCGACGACGCCGCCGACCCCGCCGCCGTGCTCCACTATCGCGCCGCGCGCCTCACCAGCGGACCTGCGCGGAACAGCCCCTGGCGGCAGGCATACCCTCAGCAGCGGCTCATCGCCGGGCTCGTCCCAGAGGCGCAAGGCCAGATGACGCGCGAGATGCGCCAGGCGCTGGCCGACAGAGCCCAACTCATCGACCAGCGCGCGCGGTCCCTCGTCGACCACGCGATCCGCGACCGCGAACCCTGGATCGTCGCGCTCGGAGTGCCGCCCGACCGCCTGGGCGACCGCCATGCGTGGACCGCGGCGGCGGTCACAGTCGCGGCGTACCGCGACCGCTACGGCATCACGACACCCCGGCCGCTCGGGGGCGAGGTGGCTACCGATTCCCAAGCGCTCGACGCGGCCCGCGCCGCCCGAGCGCTGCAGGTGGCCCGCACGAGTGAGCCCGCCCAGCGGGCGACGCGCGAGTACGACCACGGTCGCGGTCACAGTCGGCCGTCCCTGTAGCCGCTGGCTCACGATCGGAGTCGCCCGGTCATGCGAGAGGAGCCCCCGAGCGGCATCCGTCAAATAGACTTGCGTTGCGAGGAACTGCAGAATGAACCGTCATGGCGATTGGGTGACTGCGCGGAAGGACCGTAGGATCTCCACCGTGCGCGCTGGGAAATCGAGTGGACCGGGGGAACGGGCCGATGTCCGTGAAGGGGCACGGCGTGTTGGCGTACCGCTCGAAGAGAAGAAGCTGACCGATGCATTGGTCCGCCAAGCTCGGACAGTTATCCGGCCGGGCGCAGGGCGATCCATTTTTGTAATCGAAGAAGTACCTATCGGCGCGGGCAGGCCTGATATCGTGCTTGCTTCCGTCAGCCCCGCCGCATTTGCTGCGTTTAGACGTTCTGGGCTCCGTATATCGTCCCCGACGGCGGCCCGAGTGCTGGATCCGCAACTACTCGATCATCAGGTCGGTGTGAGCGAGGCCTACGTCAGATCGCTCCGCAAACAGCTAACTGATGCCGGTTGGGGAGACGCGTCAGCGATTAGATTCTCGCAAACTGTCGGGGAAAGCCTTGCGATCGAGGCAAAAATTAAGGACTGGCGGCGAGCGGTTCATCAGGTATCCAAGTTTAGAGGCCTATTTGACCGCGCCGCAGTGCTCATGCCAGAACGGGACATGCCAGCGGACTCGGCGGCCGTTTTCGAATTCTATGAGTGTGGCCTACTGTTTGACGCTGGTCAAGGCGTGGAATGGCGTCGGGGATCGGTGGCTAGGCCCCCAGGAACTTGGGCCCGACTGTGGCTGTTAGAACTCATGGTTAGGGGCCTTGAAACGGGAACTGCCTATCTGGCCACCTCGCGCCGAAAAGCTGATACGGCGAGTTCATAGCTCTCAATCCGAGCCCGGTGGCGCGGATCCAGTGCGAGACCGGCACTTGCGAGCATTTCAAACGTCCTTCGAGCGTGCTGCAAACGTGCCTGAAGGGCGTCGAGTCGTTCGCTGGTGGATGTAATACTGCCGAGCGCAAACACGTCCCTTGAGAGGCCTACAAGGTGCAATACCTGCGCCTGTGGATTCGTGAGTGACGAGAAGTCACGATTTTCAAACTCGGCGAGGATGGGCTGTGCAAACACCTGCTCACGCAGCTGAGTCCGGTTGTAGATGTCCCCAGCTTCATTGTAGCGAAGGTCCGACAATAGCCCAGGGGCGTAAACTCGTGGTACGGCGGGCGCGCCGCCAGCCCGCTGCTCGCTGTACCGCTCGACGCCAAACTGGCGCAGACCATATGTCCAACCGGCGGCCACGGCCGTTGCTCCAGCCGCGATTCCTAGTAGACCGTCGACGTCAGCGTAACCCCAATAGAGTTGGTATTCATTCACGACCGCAAGCGTATAGATCAACCGCAGCAGGTTTGTCAATGCCAAGTTCTCCCAAGGGAGAGGCGGGTAGGAAGGGAGCCGGCGGCTGACGATCACGTAGAACCCTTGAACATCCAAGGTTGTTAAGGCGTCGAGCCAGTCGGCTACGCGGTCCCAATCGGAGAGTGTTGACTCGTCTATCGCAAGAGTTGCGATTGCGCCTGAGACCCACTCTTGCTGAGCGGTGCGGGCAAGTTGGACCGACAGTGGCACCCAATAGTCGACCAACGATCGATGGAATGGTGCCGGTGCGATCCAGGGCCCAGGTACTCCGGATCTCTCGTTGATCGATCGGACGTCTCCGACGATGCTCGCAAGGTCAGATGCGGTTAGCGCCCAGTGCAAATTGGAAAAGCGAAGCCCTTGGGCTTCGTGATGCCGAAGTTGCCCCTGCGGGTTCGTTGAGTAAATGTAGGACTGCGGGTCGATGAGGACCCTCGTTCCTGTCATCGACACCGTCCTGGCGGTGTCGATGAGAGTCGCAACATCCTCATGCCCCGGGCTCAGGATTACGCCGGAAATGGCGCCGTCCCTTATGCATTCCCAGATTTTGGTGGATTTCCCATAACCATGTTGTATGTAGAACATCAGCTTCCTGAACCTAGCGCCTTTAGGGCTCGCTGGACGGACCGGTAGCGGCCGCTCTGATGGGGTGCAAGTAGGCGCGGGATCAATTCCCGCAGTCCAGCGGGGAGATTGAACGAGTCTAGGACCGTCGCGTCAAAGGAGGTCAACTGTTCGATGTGCCCGGTGCCAGGCTGCCTGAAGGGGTGGTAGCCCATGACGGATTCTGCGACTACTATGCCGACCTGAAATAGATCCGTGCGAAAGTCAATCGTGGTATTTCGCCGCATCTGATACTGTTCGGGTGCTGCGTAGTATTGTGTTCCCGGTCCGACGAGTTGAGAGTTGGTTACCGGATACATTTCCGTCAAGAGTGCTATCCCGAGGTCCGCAAGGACGACGGTCCCGTCCGACAAGTAGCCGATGTTGTCTGGCTTGATGTCCCGGTGGACAATGCCCTGGGCCCACATCGCGTCCACCGCAAGAAGGAGCGACCTCGCGAGATCGGCGGCCTCTGTGTGTGAGAGAGGTCCGAGTCGAAGCCGTTGCTTGAGTGTGCCTCCCGCGAGGAGCGGCTCGGTGTACCAATAGCGCTCGGTCTCGCCGATCGTTCTCAGCTCGGGTCCGCTAACGAGCGTTGCCACATGAGGGCAGGTGGTTGCCTGCATTGCGGACATCTCGCGCTGGAAGCGCTCGATGGTGGTCGCCGCCTCGTCGTCGACCGAGTCAGGGTCTTGGAGGAGTACCTTCAGGGCGACGTCGGACGCCTTGTATGCGACTTTCTGTTGGCCCGCGCCAAGTGCCGGAACCTCAATCGCGAACTCCGGGAAGGCGCGGATGACGTCGTCATCAGTCCAGGGGATCACGGGCATCCGTGCCACCGATGCTTCACGTTGCGAGGCTAGCCATCCCGCACGCGTCTGTCCCCGTCGTTGAGGAAGGGGCGGGGTGAAGTTGCTTCCCGAGTGTCGGAGGATCGCTGTGTGCGCATCCGTGCCGGAGCCCCTGCGCGGGCGTCGAATGCACGGGCCGGGCCGCTAGGCTGCCCCAGTGCACAACCACACGAAGGGTCATGCCGCGTAGGCGTCCCTCACAGCTCCGAGTGGAGCACCCGTCGCTGTTCATGCGCCCGCCGATCAAGGTGCGGGATCTCCACCTGAGCGGCGGAGCGCGAGCAGCGGTTCGCCGGTATGAGCAGACCCACGGTCAGTGGCCAGGATTCACGTTGCGAGCCCTGGCTCGCTGGCAGGACGTCTCCAGACGCCCGCGGCTTGGCACCTGGGACGCGAGCGTGTGTCCGTGCCCGGCCTGCGAGTCTGGGGATCCGCCGGCGATTCGCGCCGAGATCGAGTTCCTGCTCCGTTCGGTCCCTCCGCGGGCCGGTCGTGAGCTGCGCCGCTTCGTCCAGGACTGCGACGATCGGATCGTCAGTCTTCCAACGGCGCTGGCCAGGGGCGCTTGGTGGGGTGATCGGCTCCGTAGCGCCCCGTGGTGGACGAGGCGGAGCCTCTGGTATCCGTCGTGACGGGCAGCAGGGGAAACAGCGCCCGCAATTGCGGTTCGAGTCGTGCCACGGATGTGCCACGGATTGGCCCTCGTGCCACGGGTACGCCACGCGTTGAGCGAGTTCGGATGAGCGTTGTTGCGCGCCGTTGAGGAGCCTGCGAGACTGGCGCCGCGCGCACCCCAGGAACGGCAGGAACTCAACACTCCTGCAGCCTCCGGGAGGGTCGCGCTGAACCGTAGAACCGCGCCTCGGCGGGTGGCCCGGGAGAGCCAATCTCCTGGAGAAGGTCGGGGGTTCGAATCCCCCTGGCTCCACCCGAGAGAAACCCCGTCTGATCAGGCTTTACCGCCTGGCAGGCGGGGTTTTCCGTTGCCCTCGTGCTGCGCCCTCTTCCTGATCGCGCACCCCCGGCGTACCCCCGCCCTCGGTGAGGCGATCCAGACCTAGCGCCGCTCCAGCTCGGCTTCGGTGAACGGGTTCATCTCGACCTTCTCCTCAGACGACTTGGGCACGAGAACCGCCGTGACGGGGCTCACCGCAATCAGCTTCTCCCGGACGCACCAGCCGAAGAACGCCGACAGGCTCGCCCGGTAGCGCACCACCGACCCGTAGGTCAGAGGGTCCGGCGCACGGCCCTTCGCACCCCGAGCCCAGCACCTCACCCGTCGTGGTGTCCACGGTCATGGACGAGCCGACCAGGCGCACCGGGTGGGAGCAGTACACGACCGGAGCCGGGGCGGGGGTGTGGGTTCGGCCGGCAACGCGGCTGGGGCGTCAAGACCACCTCGGCGGGTCGCTGAGGCGGGCCGAGGCCGCTCACCGGCCGGTGCGCTCGGCTCAGTACCTCGGCAGCGACGGGTCGACCTCGCGCGCCCACGCGTCGAGGCCACCGGCCACGTCGACGGCGGGCAGACCTGCCTCGCGCAGCACCTGCGCGACCCGCGACGACCGGGCGCCCGACTTGCACAGCACGTGCACCGGGCGCCCGTCGGCGGCGTCCGCCACGAGCGGCACTGCGTCCGCCGCGGCGTCGCCGAGGAATGCGCCGGCCGGGACGAGCGCGACGTCGGACAGCGTGGCGACCTGCACCTCCCACGGCTCGCGCACGTCCAGCACGAACGGCGCCGCGCCGCCCGTCGCCTCCGCCTGCTCACGCAGCCGGGCCAGCTCCCGCACGGTGACGGTCGCCACGGCCGGGGGCTGCAGTCCGCAGAGGACGGCGTAGGCGTGGTCGTCCGGCAGCGAGGTCGCGAGGGTACGGGCCGGGTCGCGGCGCACGGCGAGGTGGCGCCAGGACGCGTCCAGCGCGTCGTGCACGGCGAGCCGGCCGAGCAGCGAGCGGCCGAGGCCCGTGATCAGCTTGATCGCCTCGGACGCCATGACGGAGCCGAGCGTCCCGCACAGCGCGCCCAGCACGCCGCCCGTGGCGCAGTCGGGGGCGAGTGCGGGCGGAGGCGGTTCGGGGAAGACGTCGCGGTAGGTGACGCCCTCGCCCGCCGGGGGCCTCGCCCAGAACACCGACACCTGCCCCGTGAACCGGTGCAGCCCGCCCCAGACGACGGGCAGGCCTAGCAGCTCCGCGGCATCCGAGACGAGGTAGCGGGTCGCGAAATTGTCCGAACCGTCCACCACGAGGTCGTAGCCGCGCAGCAGGTCGAGCGCGTTGGCAGCGCGCAGGCGCACCCGGTGCTCGAC
The DNA here is from genome assembly GCF_021568775.1 of Antribacter soli. Classification (GTDB taxonomy): domain Bacteria; phylum Actinomycetota; class Actinomycetes; order Actinomycetales; family Cellulomonadaceae; genus Antribacter; species Antribacter soli. The sequence continues at coordinate 33,694 of NZ_JAKGSG010000010.1, forward strand.
GACGCGCACGTCCGGGTTCACGCCCGCGACGGTCTCGCGCGCCGAGGCGGTCTTCGGCCGTCCGACGTCGGCCGCCCCGTGGACCACCTGCCGCTGCAGGTTCGACGCGTCGACGACGTCGTCGTCCACCACGCCGAGGGTCCCCACCCCGGCCGCGGCGAGGTACAGCAGGACGGGGCTGCCGAGTCCGCCCGCCCCGACGACGAGCACGCGCGCCGCCGCCAGCCGCCGCTGCCCGTCCGGGCCGACGCCGGGCAGCACCAGGTGGCGCGCGTAGCGTGACAGAGCGCCGGGGGAGAGGTCCGGCCCCGGCTCGACGAGCGGCGGCATGGCGGGTCCTTCCCCGCCCGCCCGGCCGGGAATCGGCTCACCGGTCATACCACCCACCTCACAGCGCCAGGTCCAGGTTCCCGGGCAGCGCGCCCGTCGCGATCCGGCCTTCCGGCGGCGACGACGCCACCGCCCGGTCCCGCCGCGGGATCCGGCCCGCCCGGGCGGCCTCGTACCCGGCCTCGACGGCGAGCCGCATCGCGCGCGCCATCCGCACCGGGTCCGCAGCCCGCGTCACCGCCGTGGCCAGCAGCACCGCGTCGCAGCCGAGCTCCATCGCGAGCGCCGCGTCCGAGGCCGTGCCGATCCCCGCGTCGAGGACCACGGGCACCCGTGCCGCGGTGGCGATCGCCTCGATGTTGCGCGGGTTGAGCACGCCCAGGCCCGACCCGATCGGTGCGCCGAGCGGCATGACCGCCGCGCAGCCGACGTCCTCCAGCCGCCGCGCGAGGATCGGGTCGTCGTTCGTGTAGGGGAGCACGACGAAGCCGTCGCGCACCAGCGTCTCCGCGGCTTCGACGAGCCCGAGGGGGTCGGGCAGGAGCGTGACGTCGTCGGCCACGACCTCCAGCTTGACCCAGTCCGTGCTGCAGGCCTCCCGCGCCAGCTGTGCCGTGAGCACGGCCTCGCGGGCCGTGAAGCACCCGGCGGTGTTGGGCAGCGCGCGGATCCCGAGGCGGTCGAGCAGACCCCACACGGAGGCCTCGCCCGCGGGCGCGCCGGGCCGGGGCCGCGCCACCCGTCGCATCGCGACCGTGGTCAGCGCCGTACCGGACGCGACCAGCGCCTCCTCCAGCGCCAGCAGGCTCGGCGCGCCGCCCGTGCCCATGACGAGCCGCGACCCGAGCGGGGTCCCGGCGACGACGAGCGGCTCGACGGCGGTCTCGACCGTCATGTCAGCCTCCTTGCACGGCGGTGACGACCTCGACCCGGTCGCCGGGCGCGACGTGCGTCGTCGCCCAGGACCCGCGCGGCACGACGGCGTCGTTCACGGCGACGGCGACGCCCTGCGGCGCGCCGTCGACCACGCAACCCGGGACGAGGCTCACGACCAGCTCGACAAGCGACAGGCCGTGCGCGGCGGCGCGTGGCTCGCCGTTGACGGTGGCGGCGGCGGGGGCGAGGGCGGCGGACGGGTGGTCGGTCATGGTCGGCTCCGGAGGGTGAGGTCGGGGGAGGAGGGATCGAACCGGCGCGGGTCGGCCACGCGCAGCGCGTCCGACGGCGGCGCGCCCGTGAGCAGCGCGACGACGGCCTCCGCGGTGACAGGCGCGAGCAGGATGCCGTTGCGGTGGTGACCGGTCGCGAGGAGGAGGCCGGGCACGCCCGTCGGCCCGACCAGCGGCAGGTTGTCGGGCGTGCCCGGCCGGGCACGCGACGTCTGGTCGACGACGGCGGCCTCGTCGAGCGCAGGCAGCAGGGCACGGGCGTCGCGCAGCAGGGCGAAGGTCCCGCCCGCGGTGGGACGACCGTCGTCGGGCCCTTCGTCGCTGGTGGCGCCGACGACGACCTCGCACGTCCCGTCCGGCCGCGGCGCTCGCGGCACCACGTACACCGGCCGGCCCTGCACGAGCCCGCGTACCACGTGCGCCGGCGCCCCGCCGGGGGCGGCATCCAGCCGCACCGTCTGGCCCCGCACCGGGCGGACGGGCACCGGGACGGGCAGGTCCGTGACGAGCTCGGGCGTGCGCCACCCGGCGGCGAGCACGACGGCGCCGCCGGGGTGCTCGGCCCCCGTGTCGTCGACGATGCCGGCGGCCCGGCCACCCTGGATCAGGACGCGGGTGGCGGTGCTGCGCACCACGACGGCCCGCGGCTCGGCCGCAAGCGCGGCGAGCAGCGCGGCGACCGTGGCCCGCGGGTCCGCCGAGCGGTCGGGCGCGATCCGGGCGGCGCCGGAGACGCGGGGGCCAAGCAGTGGCTCGGACCGCCGGGTGTCGGCGACGGTGAGCTCGACCGAGCCCAGCCCGTGGCCGTCGTGCAGCGCGACGAGGCGGCGCACCTCCGCGAGGTCGCCGACGTCGTACGCGACGAGGAGCGAACCGCCGTCGCGCAGCCCGGGTCCGGGCGACCTGGCCCCGGTGCCCGCCGCCAGGTCGGTGGCGAGGTCGGTCGCGAACGCGGGCCAGGCCGCCAGCCCGGCGAGACCGACCCGCGTGGCGTCCTCCTCCCCGAACCAGGCCTCGGCGGCCGGCGCCAGCATCCCGGCCGCGGCGTGGGTGGCGCCGCGGCCGGGGGTCGGGTCGAGGACCGTCACGGTCAGGCCCGCGCGGGCCGCCCGCCAGGCGACGGCCGCGCCGACGATGCCCGCGCCCACGACGACGACGTCCCTCCGGCCGCCCGTCACCGTGCCGCCTCCGGGTGGTTACGCTGACGCCCGTGACCGACACGCAGCCCGCCCCCGATCCGCGGACCCGCCTCGCCGACGCCCGTCTGTACCTGTGCACGGACGCGCGCGAGGAGCGCGGGGACCTGGAGGGCTTCCTGCACGCGGTGCTGGAGGGCGGGGTGGACGTGGTGCAGCTGCGCGACAAGACGCTGGACGTGGCCCGCGAGCTCGAGCTGCAGGGGCTCGTCGCGCGGGTCGCCACGGAGCACGGCGCGCTGTGGGCGGTCAACGACCGGGCCGACGTCGCCGCGCTGACCAGCGCCCCGGCGGTGCACATGGGTCAGCGCGACCTGCCGGTCGCCGGGGTGCGCACCCTGGTCGGGCGGCGGCCGGTGCTCGGCCGGTCCACCCACTCGCGCGAGCAGGCCGCGGCCGCCGAGGCGGACGCGGACGTCGACTACTTCTGCGTCGGACCGCTGTGGGCGACGCCGACGAAGCCGGGTCGCGACGCCGTCGGGCTCGATCTGCTGCGGGAAGTCGCCGCGACCGAGCCCGCCACGCCCTGGTTCGCGATCGGCGGCATCGACGCGGTGCGGCTGGACGAGGTGCTGGACGCCGGGGCTCGCCGGGTCGTCGTCGTGCGGGCCCTCACGCAGGCCGAGGACCCGCTCCGGGCGGCGGCCGAGCTGAGCGGCCGGGTCCGCGAGCGGGTCGGCTGACCGCCTCACCGTGCCGGGACCGTGGGGTCCGGCAGGTAGACGGTGCCCCCGAGCCGGACGAACTCCTCGGACTTGGCGGCCATGCCGTCGCGGGCGATGCGCTCCTGCTCCCCGGCGTCGCCGTAGGCGTCGCGGATGTCCTGCGAGATGCGCATGGAGCAGAACTTGGGGCCGCACATGGAGCAGAAGTGCGCCGTCTTGGCGGGCTCGGCGGGCAGGGTCTCGTCGTGGAACGCCTCAGCCGTGGCGGGGTCGAGCGACAGCGCGAACTGGTCGCGCCAGCGGAACTCGAAGCGGGCCTTGGACAGGGCGTCGTCCCGGTCGCGCGCGCCGGGGTGCCCCTTGGCGACGTCGGCGGCGTGCGCGGCGATCTTGTAGGTGATGACGCCGGTTTTCACGTCGTCGCGGTCGGGCAGCCCCAGGTGCTCCTTGGGCGTGACGTAGCAGAGCATCGCGGTGCCGTAGCGGGCGATCTCCGTGGCACCGATCGCCGAGGTGATGTGGTCGTAGCCGGGCGCGATGTCGGTGACGAGCGGGCCGAGCGTGTAGAACGGGGCGCCGTCGCACAGCTCCTGCTGCCGCTCGACATTCTCTCGCACGAGGTGGAACGGGACGTGGCCCGGACCCTCGACCATGACCTGCACGTCGTACTCCCACGCGCGGCGGGTCAGTTCCGCGAGGGTGTCGAGCTCGGCGAACTGGGCGGCGTCGTTGGCGTCGGCGAGGGAACCTGGGCGCAGGCCGTCACCCAGCGAGAACGCGACGTCGTACCGCGCGAAGATCTCGCAGAGCTCGTCGAAGTGCTCGTAGAGGAAGTTCTCGCGGTGGTGCCCCAGGCACCACCCGGCGATGATCGATCCGCCGCGGGACACGATCCCCGTGACGCGGTCCGCCGTGAGGGGGACGTGTCGGAGCAGCACGCCCGCGTGGATCGTCATGTAGTCCACGCCCTGCTCGCACTGCTCCACGACGGTGTCCCGGAAGACCTCCCAGGTCAGCGCCTGGTGGTCGCCGCCGACCTTCTCCAGGGCCTGGTAGATCGGCACGGTGCCGATCGGCACGGGGGAGTTTCGCAGGATCCACTCCCGCGTGGTGTGGATGTCGTCACCCGTGGACAGGTCCATCACGGTGTCGGCGCCCCACCGGGTGGCCCACTCCAGCTTGGCCACCTCCTCCCGGATCGAGGACGTGACCGCGGAGTTCCCGATGTTTGCGTTTACCTTCACGTGGAACGCGCGCCCGATGATCATCGGCTCCGACTCGGGGTGGTTCACGTTCACCGGGATGATGGCGCGTCCCGCGGCCACCTCCGAGCGGACGAGCTCGACGTCGCAGCCCTCGCGCAGCGCCACGAACCGCATCTCCGGCGTCACGACGCCCTGCCGGGCGTAGTACATCTGGGTGACCGTACGGCCCTCGCGGGCGCGCAGCGGCTCCCGCCGGGCGCCGGCCCACTCCTCGCTGGCGCCGCCGCGCCGCACGGCGGCACGGCCGTCGTCGTACAGGTCGCGGTCGCGGCCCGGATAGGTCTCCACGTCGCCGCGCCCCGCGATCCACTCGGCCCGCAGCGGCGGCAGGCCCGTGGTGGGGTCGCTGCCGGGACCTGCGGTGCGGTAGAGGGTCACGGGCTCGTTCGGGCCCGACGGCGAGTCGTCCAGGGAGACCCGCGTGACCGGGACGCGGATCCCGTGCTCGGCGTCGGCCAGGTGGTCGAGGCGGTGCGTGGGGTAGTTCTCGGCGCGGTGCGAGAGGGTTTCCTGCGGTGAGGTCTGGGCAGCGGACAGCGCGACCAACTCCTTCTTCCTTCGCCGGCATGACCCGGACAGGTTCAGACGGTGCTCAGGCGGCGTCAGCCCGATCTCAGCCCCTTGCCGTGGGGCGCCCGTGGGATTGGCCCAGAACCTACCCCATCCCGCGCAGATGGTGGAAGTGGTCCACCGGCCCCCGTCCGGAGCCGACGTCGAGTACGGCGCCTTGCTCGATGGCTCCTGCGAGCCACGCCTTCGCCCGGCTCAGCGCCTCCACCCAGGGCAGGCCGGTCGCGGCGAGGGTCGCCACGGCCGAGGACAAGGAGCAGCCGGTGCCGTGGGTGCTCGTCGAGTCCACCCTGCGGCCGGGCACCGTCCGGACCGGCGCCGCGTCGTCGGGCCGGACGATCGCGTCGGGGCTGTCCTCGCCGCCCAGGTGGCCGCCCTTGACCAGGACGGTGGCCCCGGTCCGGCCCGCGAGCCGGCGGGCCTGGCCGACGGCGGCGTCCCAGCCCTGCGCCTCCGTCTCGCCGACCAGGACCGCGAGCTCGGGGAGGTTGGGGGTGACCAGGTGGACGCGGGAGCACATCGCCCGCAGCGCGGCGGTCGAGGCGGTGTCGAACAGCCGCCCCCCGCCGGGGCCGGTCGTGCTGGTCGCGGCAAGGACCGGGTCGAGCACCACGACGGGCGGGCGTACGTCGTCGAGCCAGGCGGCGACGACCTCGACCAGGGGCGCGGAGTGCAGCATGCCGAGCTTGACCGCGTCGATCGTGACGTCGTCGCTCACCGCGCGCAGCTGCGCGGCGAGGAACTCCGGCGGCGGCACGTGCACTGCCCGCACCCCGCGCGTGTTCTGCGCGACGAGGGCCGTGACGACCGCCATCCCGTATCCGCCGTGCGCCGCGATCGACTTCAGGTCCGCCTGGATCCCGGCCCCGCCGGTGGGGTCGGTGCCCGCGACAGCGAGGACCCGTGGCACCCGCGAGCTGACGTCCTTGGCTTCGTCCATGGCGCCATCCTGCACGGGGTGCTCGCGGTGCTGCCCGGCTCGCTCACCGCGACGATCCACAGCGAGAAGACGTGGCCGTCCGGGTAGGTCCCGGAGTGTCTGCCGCACCGTGCTACGACCGTCGCCTTGTCGGAACTGTCACGAGGCGCTGTTCGCCGACAGGCTCATGCGTGCCCAAGGGGTCCAGTGGGAGGCGCGTGACCGGGGCCGCAACCGAAGCCCGATCTGGGCTCTCGTGGGGATGCCCGACGAGGTGCTCCAGGCCCGGGTCGTCCCGCAGTGCCTCGCCGGAGGCCGAGCTCGCCGAGCTCGCGGGTGAGCCCGGTGTCAGTCCGGGGCTGACCTGCAGGAACGGTGCGGGACCCCATGTAGGGTGCCGTATCGGGAACGGGTCGTGCCGTGCCGTGGAGAGGGGGGCGGGTGGAGAGGTCTCAGTCCGCGGGCAGCGTGCACTCCCCGTCGGTGGACACGAGCGCGCCGTCCACGTCGACGTCGGTCAGGCCCTTCGAGCGCAGGTCCAGCACCGCGCCCGACGGGTCCTGCGCGCTGAGCGACAGCCAGCCGCCCGTGCCGTCCCCCGCGACCGGGTCCGCGAAGCCGTGCCGCGCGAGCACGGGTGTCACCGCCTCGGTGACCTCGGCCCAGGTGGCCTCGTCGATCGTGACGTCCGCCCGCAGCCGCTCCGTCGAGAACGTGCAGTCCTTCACGGTGCCGGAGACCGACGCGGCGTACTCCGGGACCCACTCGGACGAGACGCCGGTGGCGGCGTCCACCGCCGCTGTGACATCCCGCAGCAGGCCCCCGTAGTGCGCTTCCGCCTCACCCACGCCGACCTGCGGCTCCAGGTGGGTCGGGCGCGGCAGCGGGGTGACGACCTGTCCCGGGTCCGGGCTCCCGGCACACGCGGTGAGCACGCTGGCGCACCCGAGCGCGAGGACGGCTGTGCGACGGCGGCGTGCGGGCTTCGGCACCGGTCTCTCCCCTTTTGACATCCAGACGAACCAACCCAAAAGTAGACCACGGGCGGCCCGGGGGGCGCCCGTCCGACCTGGAGGCGACATGAGCGAATTCTGGGGGGCTGACGTCCAGCAGCTCCGCGACCTGGCCAGGGTCCTCAGGACCGGCGGGGACGAGCTGACCGACATCACCAGCGCGGTCGAGCGCGCCGTGACCGACGTCGCCTGGACCGGCTTCGACCGAGAGTCCTTCCTCTCCGAGTGGACCACGAGCCACCGCCAGACGATGACCGCCGCCGCGACGGCCCTGCACGGCCTCTCCGACGTCATCGTTGCGAACGCCGACGCGCAGCAGAGCACCAGCGACGAGCTCGGCGGCGGCGGCGCGAGCGGGGACGGCCCGGGCGGCGGGGGCGGCGGGGGCTGGAACCCGAGCGGCGGCGGCGGCGAGCCGCAGAGCGGCCAGGGCGGGAACCCCGACGACAACGGCGAGCACACGACGATCCCCCCGGTGGACCTCGACGAGGACTCCTTCACGCCGGACAACATCTCCCAGGGCCAGATGGGTGACTGCGGCCTCCTCGCGAACCTCGCCGCCGTCGCGAAGGCGGACCCCGAGTTCCTCCAGGAGCACATCTCCTACGACGAGGAGTCGAACACCTACACCGTCACCCTGTACGAGGACGGCGAGCCCGTCGAGGTCGAGGTGGAGGGCAGCCTCATCGACGCCGCCGCGCACGAGGGTGACGGCACCACTCCGGGCTGGGTCAGCATCTACGAGAAGGCTGCCGCCCAGCACCGCGGCGGCTACGAACACATCCAGGGGCAGCCGCCCGAGGATCTGTACGAGATGATCACCGGCGAGAGCGCAGGCCGGTACGACACCGACGCGTTCTTCCCGTGGAACGAGCGCAGCGTCGACGAGATCCGCGACGACCTCGCCGACGGCAAGCCCGTCACCGCCTGGACCCCTGGAGACCTCGACGACCCCGACATCGTCGGCGGGCACGCGTACATGGTGGAGAGCGTCGACGAGGACGGCAACGTCCGGGTGATGAACCCCTGGGGCCCCAACGCCGGCGAGCCCCACTACGTCACGCTCACCGCCGAGGAGTTCAAGTCGAAGTTCAGCGAGGTCGCCGTCAGCGACAAGCCCGAGCACTGACGACCCCGCCCGCCCCGAGCACCGAGGAGCATCGCATGACCGAGAACACCCCCGACCAGGACGACCTGGTCATTCCCCTGGCCTCGCGCATCCAGGTCGGCACCACGACCGTCGGCGTCATGACCGCCGTGCGCCGGGACACCGGCCTCGTCGCCCGCCTCACGATCCAGGGCGCCGACGGCGAGGCGGCGAAGGTCGTCCTGTCGCCCGGCGAGGAGTTCAGCCTGTTCGCCGAGGGGCGTGCCCGCCTCGTAGACGTCCGCATCCCTGCCGAGGTGTCCAAGGCTCCGGGCGGCAACACGACGAACGCCCCGTCCGTCGTGATCCGCCGGCTGCCCGCCTGACGGACTCCGCCACCGGCGGGGGCCGCCGGGGGGCCGCGTCGGCGGGCCGCCGTCCGCCGCCCGGGCTGGCGTCGCGAGTCCGTGTCAGCTGACTGGCGTGACCGGTGCCAGCCAGGGCTTCACGGTGCAGGCGACCCGGTCGCGGACTCCGGGGTCGTCACCGATCTCGGCCAGCAGCCGCTGATGGATCTGTTCCATGGGTGCGACGTGGCGGCTGACCACGGCCTTGATCAGCTCGGACTTGGTGCCGAAGTGTGAGGCGCCCTTGGAGATGGCCAGCAGGAGCGCGATCAGGGCTGCGGAGAGTGCGATGGCGCCGGGCAGGTCGAACCGGCCGCCGGCCGGCGCCGCCTCGGCGGGCACCTTGGTCAGCACCAGGACGAACGCGACCGCACCGAGCACGGCCGACGTCCAGAACAGCACGTGCCGGTCGGTGGTCTGGGCCAGGAAGGCCGCCACGGGCAGGCCGATCGCGCCGCCGACGCCGAGCGAGGCGCTCATCACCGCGGTCGCCGAGCCGAGGTTCTCCGGCGGCAGCTCGCCGCGCATGTCTGTCCGACCCGTGGTTCGGTGACCTCGAGCTCCGTGCGCCAGTCCGTACGCCATCCAGTTCGGCGCTCTTCGAGGGCTGAGGCGCAGCACTCGCAGTTACGCGACACTTGTATGATAGTTAACATGTGTCTATGTTGGTGCCTATGGAGCTCGATCTGGCACCGGCCGCACCCGCCAGGGACCGCCGCGTGCGGCGGTCCCGTGCGGCGCTCACCCGGGCCGCCGTCGCGCTGGTGACCGAGCGGGGGACCGCCGCGATCCCGATCTCCGACATCGCCGCGGCCGCGGACGTGAGCCGGCAGCTCGTCTACCAGCACTTCGGCGATCGCGACGCCCTGCTGCTCGAGGCAGCGCTCGACCTGGTCAGGACCGAGCTGCTGCCGCGGCTCACGGAGGCCGAGTCGCTGGACGGGCGGAGCGGGGCGCTGGTGGTGACCCGGTACTTCGCGGAGCATCGCGTCTTCTACCGGGCGATGCTGAACAGCTCCAGCGCCTTCGCCCTGAACAAGGCCCTCGGCGGCCTGTTCGTCCCGGTCAACCGGCGTGCGATCGAGAGGCACTTCGCCCGAGATCTCGACCCGCAGCGGGCCGAGGACCTGGCGGTGTTCATGACCGGGGGCGGGGCCAACGTGATCAACGAATGGCTGATCGGAGCGGACGACCCGCTCGACCCCGAGGACCTCGCCGACCGGATCGTCGCCCTGGTCGACCTCTTTGCTACCGCGCTGCCCCAGATCGCCACTTCCACCAAGGAGAACGACCGATGAGCCTGGTAAGCCACGTCCTGCAGCGCCAGCTGCAGCTTCCCGCGCCTCGGACGCGGCGGGTCGCCGTCGACCGTGACCTGCGGGTTCCGATGCGCGACGGTGTCGAGCTGCTGGCCGACCGCTGGGCGCCGAAGGTCGGCGCGGACAGGCTGCCGACCGCGCTCGTCCGCAGCCCGTACGGCCGCGCCGGCGTCTTCGGCCTGCTCATGGCCCGGACGCTCGCGGAGCGCGGATACCAGGTGCTGATCCAGAGCGTCCGCGGGGGCTTCGGCTCCGGCGGCGTCCTGGACCCGATGCGCCAGGAGCGCGAGGACGGCCTGGACACGCTGGACTGGGTGGTCAAGCAGCCGTGGTTCGGCGACTCGATGGTGCTGGTCGGCATGAGCTACCTGGGCTACGTGCAGTGGGCCGTCGCCGACAGCCTGCCGCCCGAGGTCAAGGCCATGATCCCGGTGGTCACCGAGTCGGCGCTGACCAGGGAGTTCATGCGTGCCGACGGCCGGTCGCTGGAGCTGCCCTTCGAATGGGGCGCCATGGTCGCCACCCAGGAGCGGCCGCTGTCGATGTTCCGGAGAAATGCTCAGGCCAAGAAGACCGAGCGCGCGATGCGCGTGCTGCCGCTCCAGGACGCCGACCTCGATGCCATCGGCAGCCGATCGCAGTACATCCAGGACGTCCTGGCGTACGACGCCGACGACCCGCACTGGGACCGCCTCGACCACCGCCACCGGGTCGCCGCGACGAGTGTCCCGGTCAGCTCCGTCACCGGCTGGTACGACATCTTCCTGCCGGGTCAGCTCCGGGACTTCAGGGTGCTGCAAGACGCCGGCAAGGCCGCCCGGCTCACGGTCGGGCCCTGGACGCACGCGGAACCCATGGGTTCGGTCGTGACCGAGGCGATCGACTTCGGCCTGGCCCACGCGCGCGGCGAGGAGCCGCCGGAGCGCGCGCCGGTGCGGCTGTTCGTGATGGGCCAGGACGAGTGGCGCGACTTCGAGAGCTGGCCGCCAAAGGGCTACGAGCCGCAGCGGCTCCACCTCCAGGCCGACGGCGCGCTGTCCGTCGGCATGCCGGACGAGTCGGAGCCAGACACCTACCGGTACGACCCCGCCGATCCGACCCCCGCCGCCGGAGGTATCAGCATCAGCCACGGCGGACGTGTCGAGAACGGGACCCTGGAGGCACGGCCGGACGTCCTCACCTACACCACCGCTGTACTCGAGGACGACGTCGAAGTCGTCGGCGAGGTGAGCGCCGAGGTCTGGTTTCGGTCGAGCCTGGCCCACGCCGACGTGTTCGTGCGGCTCTGCGACGTCGACGAACAGGGCCGCTCGCACAACGTCTGCGACGGGCTGACGAGCCTGGCGTCCGCCGAGGAGCTCACGCGGGCGGAGGTGGGGCTCTGGCCCACGGCGTACCGGTTCAAGAGTGGCCACCGCATCCGCGTCCAGGTCTCCAGCGGCGCCTTCCCCCGGTACGCCCGTAACTCCGGCACAGGCGAGCCGATCGCTACCGCGACGACGCTCCGGGCCGCCGACCAGGCGGTATACCACGACCCCGAACACCCGTCAGCGCTGTTCCTGCCGGTTCGCTCGCTTCCCTGACGGCGACCACCGCGCCGTCGGTCGGTGCGTGCCCTCCGCGTCGCGCCGGTCGAGCGTGACGATGCCGATCGTCGCCCCCTCGAGATCGACCACGAAAAGGCCAGGCCGCCGCGGGGGCACCTTCCGGCATCGCGCGCTCGAGCTCCTCACGCGGCCGAGGGCCACCGATGTAGGTGCCCACCTCTGGCGAGGCGAACAGCTCGATGAGCGCAGCCCGGTCCCAGGCCTCGGGCTCACGGAGCACGAGCCGCTCGGTCCTGATCGGGGCAGGCGGCCACGCGACGGGTCCCACGTCTGCCATGGGCGCAGGCTAACCGAGTGTCAAACCACCGAGCGGGAGGTTGCGGTGCCGGCCTGGTGGCGTTCTTCGCCTGATGTCGTGGCGGCGCCGGTGGCTGGTTCGCTTGGTGTGGAGAGGATCTCGCGGGCCTGCTCCGCGGCACGGGCGATACTCTCGCCGACGAAGTCCAAGAAGCGGGCCATGCTCTCGAGCCGGGTGCCGGCCGGGGTGTCGCCGCCGAGGAGCCGAACGCCCTGGCGTGCGGTCTCGGCGATCTGGGCGTTGGACCGGGCGGCGGCGGCCATCGACTGGTACCAGACCTCGCCGTCGGCGACGTAGCGCTCGCGCCGACCCTCGCCGCGCTCCCGGCTGACGAGACCGTGGGTCTCGAGCACCGTGATCGCCTTGGAGATCGAGGCCGGGCTGACCTGGAGGCGTTGGACGAGCTCGGCAGCGGTGAGGCTGCCCGCATCGGAGATGTAGAGACAGGTCAGCACCCCGGCGGCGATGCGTGGCACGCCCTGCTGCATGAACAGTGCGGTGAAGGTCTCCTCGAACTCGCGGACGGCCTCGGCGTCGGCGTGGGCCTGCGCGGGCGGTGAGCCGCCCGCGGGCACCGCTTGACGGCGTCGGCGGGTACGGCGTTCGGTGGCGTGCTGGGCCAGGTCGGCGCGGTAGGCGCCCGGGCCACCGTTGCGCATCACCTCGCGCGTGACCGTCGACGTGGGACGGTCCAGGCGACGGGCGATCTGCGCGTAGGCGAGGTCGTCGGCCAGACCCAGTGCGATCTGCTGGCGCTCCTGCTTGGTGAGCCTGCCTCCCGGCATCGCGATTCCCCTTCCGTGCGTCCTGACGTGCCCACGGTAGCGTTCAGCGCCCGACGTTGCAACGCGATCCGCCATCGACGTTGCGTTGAGCGCACGTCCGTTGCAACACTTTATGCGCCCTGACCTGGCCGAATGCTGCGTCAGCGCAATCTTGGTGTTGCCTACCTCGTGAACGCTACGTAGCGTTTCCCAAGTCAGAAAACGTCAGCAAGACCGAGCGCCCAGGAGCTGAGCACGATGCACACGTTCAACACCCACACCCCGATCCGCGCCGTCGTCGACGTCCCGGGAGGGCAGGTCCGGTTCATCGCCGCGGACCGCACCGATGCCACGATCGAGATCCGGCCCGCCGACGCCGCGAAGGGCCGCGACGTGAAGGCGGCGGAGCGGACCACGGTCGAGTTCCGCGAGGGAACGCTGCAGGTCGCGACGCCGACGAAGCACGAGGCCTTCGGCCCCTCCGGGTCCGTCGAGGTCACGGTCCAGCTGCCCGTGGGGTCCAGCGTCGAGGTCACGGGCGTCGCCGAGCTCCGGGGCGTCGGCCGGTTCGGCGACGTCGTCGCCAACAGCTCGTACGGCGCGATCAAGCTCGACGAGGCCACGAGCGTCCGGCTCACCACCCAGGCCGGGGACGTCTCGGTCGGACGCCTCACCGGCCCCGCCGAGATCAGCACGGCGAAGGGCGATATCCGCATCGCCGAGGCCGTGCGCGGCACGCTCGTGCTGAGCACCCAGATGGGCAACGTGGCGGTCGACGCCGGCGCCGGGGTGTCCGCATCCCTGGACGCAGGCACGGGCTACGGCCGGATCACCAACGCCCTCAAGAACGACGGCACCACCGAGCTCGAGATCCGCGCCACCACCTCGCACGGCGACATCACCGCCAGGAGCCTCTGACCACCGCCTTGCCACCAGCACGCCCAGGGAAAAGGAGAACCCCCATGACAACCGACCAGGCCCTCGAACCCGCGATCCGGGTGCGGGGCATCGAGAAGTCGTTCAAGGACCTGCACGTGCTGCGGGGCGTCGACTTCGACGTGCAGGCCGGGAGCATCTTCGCGCTGCTCGGCTCGAACGGCGCGGGCAAGACCACGCTCGTGCGGATCCTGTCGACGCTGCTGAAGGCCGACGCGGGCACCGCCACGGTCCACGGCTTCGACGTGGCCGCGAAGCCGGGGGACGTGCGCGAGTCGATCAGCCTGACCGGCCAGTTCGCCGCGGTCGACGAGGTGCTCTCTGGCCGGGAGAACCTCGTGCTCGTCGCGAAGCTGCGTCACCTCAAGGACCCGGGCGCGATCGCCGACGACCTGCTCACCCGCTTCTCGCTCACCGACGCGGGGGACCGCAAGGCATCGACGTACTCGGGCGGCATGCGACGCCGGCTCGACATCGCGATGAGCCTGATCGGCAACCCGCGGATCATCTTCCTCGACGAGCCCACCACCGGACTGGACCCACAAGCCCGGATCGAGGTGTGGCAGACCGTCAAGGAGCTCGCCCAGGGCGGCACGACCGTGCTGCTCACCACCCAGTACCTCGACGAGGCCGAGCAGCTCGCCGACCGGATCGCGATCCTGCACCAGGGCACGATCATCCAGAACGGCACCCTGGCCGAGCTCAAGCAGCTCCTCCCGCCGGCCAAGGTCGAGTACGTCGAGAAGCAGCCCTCGCTCGAGGACGTCTTCCTCACCCTCGTCGGTGACACCGTCGAGCCCGACACCGCCGGCCGCACCGACGACACCCTCCCGGCAGGAAAGGAATCCCGATGACCACGCACGTCCTCGCCGACACCGGCGTCCTCACCGGCCGCTCGTTGCGGCACATCCTGCGCAGCCCCGACACGATCATCACCACCGCAGTCACCCCGATCGCGCTGATGCTTCTGTTCGTGTACGTCCTCGGCGGCGCGATCAGAACGGGAACCGACGAGTCGTACATCAACTACATGCTCCCCGGCATCCTGCTCATCACGGTCGCGTCGGGCGTCGCGTACACCGCCTACCGGCTCTTCCTCGACCTGCAGGGCGGCATCTTCGAACGCTTCCAGTCCATGCCGATCGCACGATCGAGTGTCCTGTGGGCGCACGTGCTCACCTCCCTGGTCGCGAACCTCGTCTCGGTCGCGATCGTCATCGGCGTCGCGTTCCTGATGGGGTTCCGCACCGGAGCATCCGTGGGCGCCTGGCTCGCCGTCGTCGGCATCCTGGTCCTGTTCACCCTGGCACTGACCTGGCTCGCCGTCATCGCGGGGCTCTCGGCGAAGACCGTCGACGGTGCGAGCGCGTTCAGCTACCCCCTGATCTTCCTGCCGTTCATCAGCTCGGCGTTCGCGCCCACCGACTCGATGCCCGGCCCGGTCGCGTGGTTCGCCGAGAACCAGCCCGTGACCTCGATCGTGAACAGCATCCGAGACCTGTTCGCCCAGGAACCCGTCGGCGCTGACATCTGGATCGCCCTCGCGTGGCTCGCCGCCATCCTCGTCCTCGCCTACGCCTTCGCCATCGCCGCCTACCGTCGCAAGATCAGCTGAGCCGCAGCACCTCCCACACGGCGCGGCGACCGCGCCGCACGACGCCGCCCGCTCCCCAGCACCGGGGAGCGGGCGTCGTCGCGATCACGCCAGGTCGCAAGGTTGCGATTTGCTCTCGGCAACCCTTGCTCTCAACAATTCACCTGCCGTTGGAAGCATTCACTGCCGATTTTATGCATTCAAGCGAATTGTTTCACCCCGCGCAACTAGTGACGACGCTTTGCGCCGGCTGCGACCGTCGAGGTGAGAGCCGGGTTTTCCCCCCCCCAGCAGGCAACGACACGTTACCGATCGCCCGGCTTTCTTCCGACAGGGAGATTCCATGCGACACCCCGGGATCGGCCGCGCCCAGAAACGCCGCCGAGAGACGACGAATTGGGGCGGGCGGCTGCTGTCCGCGGGTTTGGCAGCGGCCATTGCCGCTGCGACGGGCGGTCTGACGATCAGCGCCGCGGTGGGCACCGCTCACGGGTCCCAGCCCGTCGCGAACCAGCGGATCACGGTCGCCGCGGAGGCGCCGATCACGGGCGTGGGCAGCACCACCGACCCGATCACCATGGATGCGGGCTTCGGTGAGCCGCAGCACGAGGACGGGGCGATCTACCGCTACCCGAACCTGCTGGACTTCGGGCCGGTGAACGAGCCGCCGCCGGTTGTGACGACCAAGTCCTCGCGCAACCTGGACCTGATCGCGCACTGGTACAACGACTTCGGCCTGGACAAGCAGGCCCTGGCCGCCAACCAGGCCGCCGGGGCGTACGCCTGGTACGACTGGCGGTGGAACTTCCCCACGAACACCGGCGACGGCCAGACCTCGTACGGGTACGACCCTCAGCGCCATCCCCTGCAGGGCTTCTACAAGGGCGACGACCCGCGGGTGCTGGGCTGGCAGTGCAAGTGGCTGGCCGAGGCCGGGATCAACGCCGTCTCGCTTGTGCAGTCCGACGGGTTCAAGCGGGCAAACGGTGCCGGCGTGGACTGGTCCAACCCCGCCAGCGGCGCGTACTGGATCTACCGGCTGTTCAACCAGACGCCCAACTTCCAGGCGCTGCGCTGGGTGGGGTGGCTGGACTCCAACGGCACCCCCGAGCAGCTGGCCGCCCAGGTCGACGAGCTGGTCTGGTTGTGGCAGAACTACCCCAACGGGTACACCCATACCGAGAACGGGCGCACGTACGCGGTGCTGTACCTGTGGGACGGGGAGATGCTGCGCGGCGCGCTGGACAACTACAACGGCGCCACCAAGACTCTGGCCCACCTGCGCACGGTGGCGGGCAAGTTTCAGGCCCTGGGGTACGACGGGGTGATGGTCATGGCCCGCAACGCGGGCGTGGTCAACACCAACTACGACGCCTACGGCCTGTACGACGACGGGGTCCTTTACGGGTACGCCAACTACTCCGAGATGTACTCCCCGCCCGCCGGCGCGTCGTACAACAACGACTACTCCCAGTACGCGGCCAAGGTCCAGTTCCCTGTCGACACCGCGGGCAAGGGTCGGCGCGTGATCGGCGTGCAGACCGCGCACGAGACGGTCCACCCCCACCCGTCGAACTTCTCGATCGCCAACTCCACCCCCGCCGCGTTCGGACTGGCGCTGCGCCGCGCCGCCGACCACGTCGTCGAGCACGACCTGCGCCGCATCATCACGATCGGCAACGTCTCGGAGTGGGCCGAGCAGGGCCCGGGTCTGCTGCCGACGGTGGCCGACGGCTTCGGCTACCTCGAACAGGTGCGGTCCCTGCCCTCCTACGACGCGCCCGGGCGGTCGACCGTCTCGGTCACGCCGCACGTGCAGAACCTGGGCTGGATGACCCCGGTATCCGGGGGGATGACCGCCGGGACCGAGGGACGGGCACTGCGTCTGGAGGCACTGCGCCTCGGGCTGAACAACACCGAGCTCCCTGGCGGGATCGAGGCGTCCGGGCACGTGCAGAACGCTGGTTGGCTGCCGTATGTCCCGGGCGGCGGGCTGGTCGGGACGGAGGGCCGGAGCCTCCGGATGGAGGCCCTCCGGATCAGGCTGACGGGCGATGCGGCGACCGCGTACGACGTCTACTACCGGGTGCACGTGCAGAACCTCGGTTGGCTGGGCTGGGCGATCAACGGCAAGCCTGCCGGGACTGCCGGTTACGGCTACCGGGCGGAGGCGGTGCAGGTCTCTCTCGTCGTCAGGGGAGACCCCCACCCGCCGACGACGAGCCCGGCCTACTTCGCGCGCTGACCGCGGACTGCCGGGTGGGGGCCGCACGGGCACCGCTCTCCGGATAACGTTCGAGGGTGACCCGCGAGCCCCTGCTGCTCACCGCCGACGCCGCATGCCGCCTCCGGCTGAGGTCGCAGGGGCTGGCGCCCCAGGTGCCGAGCGGCCCCGGTGACGATCGCGGCGGCCCGAACCCGGTCGACGTCGTGCGGCGCATGGTCGCCCTCCAGGGCCAGGACCTGCCCTCGGTGCTGCGGGCGATCGCGATCCGGTCCCGCCCGGGAACCACCCTCGACGACGTGCGTGCCGCGTTCGACGCGGGCGATCTGGTCCGCGGCTGGACGCAGCGCGGCACGCTGTTCGCGACCACGCCGCGCGACCTGACGGCGCTGGTCTCGCTGACGGCCGAGCGGATGATCCGCGCCGCGAGGCGCGTCCGCGAGTACGAGGGCATCGACGACGCGGTCATCGCCCGGGCGGAGGGGGTCGCCCGGGAGGCGCTGTCCGACAGCGGGGTCACCCGCGCCACGATGATCGACCTGTGGCAGCAGGCGGGCGTGCCGATCGAGGGCCAGCGGGGATATCACCTGATCGCCGCCCTGGCGTTGCGGGGCGTGCTGCACTGGGGTCCGTTCGCCGGGGCGCAGCAGCTGATCGTCGCGACGCCGGTCGCGCACGGCGCCCCCGAGGATCCAGCCACGCTCCTGCGCCGCCTGGCGCGCGCCTACTTCGCGAGCCGTGGCCCCGCTACGGCGGAGGATCTCGCCTGGTGGCTCGGCCTGCCCAAGACCCCGGTCCGCGCCGCGGTCGCATCGCTCCAGGCGCTGCCCGACGGCGCCCCGCTCACCCCGGTCGCCGTCGACGGGAAGGCGATGCTCGCCGTCGGGCGCGAGGACACCGCCGGGCTGGAGCGGGCCGGGGTGGTGCTCGTGCCCGGGTTCGACGAGATCGTGCTGGGCTACCGGGACCGCAGCCTGGTCGCGTCCGAGGAGGCGATGCGGACGGTGGTCCCGTTCATCAACGGCGTCTTCCGGCCGGCCGTGCTGGTCGACGGGCAGGTCGTGGGGACGTGGCGCCGCGCCCCCGCGAAGGGCGAGGCGCCGTTCGACCTCGTCCCGGGCGTCCCCGCGCGGACCCGCAGAGAGATCGCCGCCGCGATCGAGGCGTGGCGCCTCGGCTGACCCACGCAACCGGCGCTCGGGACGGATTCACAGGGACGATGCGTGCGACGAGAGCAGCCGATCGAGCGCGGCTTCACCGGCGGGCTTCCAGGTCGGCTTGCCGCGGCGGGCACGGACATCCCCATCGAGGTACCGATCGGCTTCGGAACCGCGGCCGTGTCGGCGCTGGTAGGCGTCAGGCGGGCCCGCGGGCGAGGATCGACAGGCTCTTGACCCCGTACGTGTGGCTGGCGTTGCGCGCCCGCGTGGAGATGAAGTGGTAGTCGTTTGCGCGGATCTCCACCACGGAGAAGCCCGCCGCTGTGATCGCGCCCTGATACGCCTCCTCCTGGGCCGCCCCGCCGATGCACGACGCCCACAGGTCGGTGTTGCAGACGATCTTCTCGGTCAGCGGTCTCTCGGTCACGATGTCGGCGACGGCCAGGCGCCCGCCGGGCCTCAGCACCCGAGCGGCTTCTGCGAAGACTCTCGGCTTGTCGGGCGAGAGGTTGATGACGCCGTTGGAGATCACGACGTCGAACGTCCCGTCGGTGTACGGAAGCTCGTCGATGCGTCCTTGCGTGAACTCGACCGCGCCGAAGTCCCCCTCGTCGCGGAGCCGCTCGGCCTTGTCGAGCTGGGCCGGGGTCATGTCGATCCCGGCAACTCGTCCGCGCTCTCCGACTGCCAAGGCCGCGACGAAGGCGTCCATGCCGGACCCGGAACCGAGGTCGAGCACGTGTTCGCCCTCCCGGAGGTCGGCGAGGTCGAAGAAGTGCCCGACGCCGGCGAACGACTCGATCGCTCCGGACGGGATGCGGTCGAGAGCCGAAGGCTGGTAACCGAGCCGTTCGGCCAGCGCGCGTCCCATCTCGAAGTGGAAGCGTCCGCCGGGGTTCTCGGCCACCGCCTTGTACATCGCCTTGACCTTGTCCTCCAGCTCCTGGCGGTCGATCGTGGTGGCGGTCATGTGTTCACCTTCTCGACCCGATCACCTACCACCTCGAGGGTGCTGATCACTGTGGTCGGGTTGGCGAGCGCGTCGCGTACCGGCGAGGTGTCCTGGACGTACCGGAAGAGCTCTTCGAGGTCCGCCGTTGTGGTGTTCGGGCTCGACACCCGCGCATGGGCCCGGATCTCCGTGAACCCAGACCGGGGCCCGTCCAGGCCGAGGAACCGCCGCACGTCGAAGTCGCCCTCGATCTCGTACTCCATCGAGGAGATCTCGATCCCTCGCGCCGCAGCGTTGGCGACGTAGCCGACGGCGTAGCAGAAAGCGAGCGCCTGCAGAAGCAGCTCGACGGCGTTCGGGCCGGCGTTCTCACCCAGGAGTACCGGTGGCTCGTCGCCCTGCAGGACGAAGGCCCGCGTGCGGGTGGTGTCCTCTGCCCCGTTGTGGATGAATCGCCCGATCTCGCCCGTGCTGTGGGTGCCCTGCTCCCACACGCTCTTGGCCCGCCACGTGAAAGCGGCCAGCCGATGGTCGTCCTTGATCGCGTTGATCGTCCCCACGAGCTGGTCGACGTCGATCCCGTTCCGCACTGTGCCAGTAGTCATGGCACACCTCCTCGAGCAGGGTGCGGTCCCGGTGACCGCACTCTGCTGACGACGCTACGAACGGTGCGTTCCTCCGGCGTTCCCCGCCCGACCGAGGGGTTCAGGCGGCAGCGGCCAGACGGCATCGTTCGGCATCGAGGCGCTGCCCGGCCTGATCGAAGGTCGCCGCCGCCTGCTCGAGCAGCCGGGTCGCGGCGTCGGCGTCGCCCTCCGCGGCCGCGACGGCGGCCCGCGCCTCCAGCGCTGCCGCGTGCCACCCGCCGCCGGGCCAGTGGGCAGACACCCGCTCCGCCCTCGCCAGGTACCCGTGTGCTCGGACCAGATCGTTCACCCGAGCGGTGGCCATCGCCGCCGCGACGAAGAAGCCCATGGCGCACGGCTCGCACAGCGGCTGGTCGCTCATCCGGGCCTCGGCCCGGTCGACGACCGTGATCGCCCGACGGGGATCCCGCTGGGCCAGCACCATGGTCCCGTACACCTTCCCCAAGAGGTGCCGCTCCAGGGTGGATCCCTGCGAGACGCGCTCGGCCTCCTCCAGGAGGGTCGTCGCCCGCTGCGCATCGCCCACGGCGAGGGCCGCCTCACCCAACCGCTGGAGCGACAGGGCCTGCCCGGCCGACGCCGCGACCGCCTCGTGCAGGCGGGCCGCTCGCTCCAGGTGGTACTGCGCCTCGTCGAGCCGGCCGCTGAGGAGCTCGGCCTCTCCCAGCAAGCACGTCGCGAAGGCTTCCCCACGCCCGGCGCCGCTGCGGACGGCAGTGGTCCGGAGCTCGGAGGCGAACTCGATCACCTGGTCGTAGGGCTGCTGCCCGTAAAGGAGGTACTCGGCCAGGCACAGGTGCGCGTCGAACACGCTGCTCGCGACGGCCTCGGGGCGCCGCGCCGTGTCGTTGAGCTCATAGCGGACCCGCTCCCGCCACAGGCCGCGGCTGTGCGCGACCAGGCCGAGGAGCTCGGTCGCCTCGCCCAGGCCGGCCGTGTGCCCGGACGCCATCGCGAGGTCGCGCGCCGCCCAAGCCGCATCCTCGGCCACGTCGACCGCCCCGCCCGCCCACGTGACGAGCCCGCGCACCACCGCGGCGGCGATCCGGTCCTCCGCCGTGACCGGCTCCGCGTGGTCCGCCGTCCGCCCGGCCCCCTCGATGTCCCCCGTCGCGAGAAGGGCGCGCGCCTTCATCAGCGACAGCCGGGGGCGGGTCTCGGCCGGCGCCTTCGCCAGTGCGATGTCGTAGGCGGTGACCGCCGCCGGGTCCCCTGTGACGTAGAGCAGGTCCGCACGGAGCGCCAGGAGCCGGGCGACATCTTCGGGCGCGGCGACGTGCGCGCTCGCATCGGTCGCGAGGCGGAGGGCGTCCGCGTAGGCGCCGAGGGCGGCAGCCTGCAGGGCCGCCTTCTCCAGCCACGGAGCGGTCGCGCCCGCCTGGCCGGCCTCGACGAGGTGGTAGGCCACCCGTGCGGGGTCGGACCCTGTCGCGCCGAGTCGCTCCGCCATCTCGGCGTGGATCCGTCGACGTCGGTGGCGCGGGAGCGAACGCTCCAGCGCACGTCTCAGGAGGGCGTGCCGGAACCGGTATCCCGTCCCGTGCTCGTCGATCACGCCCGCGAGGATCGCCTCATCGAGGTACTCGAAGGCCGTGGCGTCTTCGACACCGACGACGGCGATGAACTCGTCCGCGGTGAACCGGTCCTCCGTAACCGCCACTCGCTGCAAGGCCTCGCGGACCGGCTGGCCGAGGCGGTCGAGGCGGGCCGTGACCACCTCGTAGAGGCGATCCGGGATCCTGAGGTTCCCGTCGGCGTCGGTGGCAACGGCCAGCTCCTCACAGTAGAAGGGGTTCCCCTCTCCCAACCGCCAGATCGACTCGACCGTCGCTTTCGACGCGTGGCCTGCCGAGGCTGCCGCGACCAGGTCCACCACCGCATCCGGCGCGAGTCGGCCAAGTCGCAGATCCGTGCAGCGCGGGTTTCTCAACAGCGTTGACCGGAGGACGGCCAGCTCCGGCACGAGGGGCTCCGAGCGGTGGCTGAGCACGAGCAGCACCCGGTGGTACGGCGCGATCCTGCCCAGGTAGGTGAGGAGCTGGAGGGAGCCGTCGTCGGCGTGGTGAACGTCCTCGAGGACAAGCATCAGGCCATGCTCCGACGCTGCGGTGGTGACCGTCCGGGCAACCGAGGAGAACATGCGCTGCCGCTCGACCCCGGGCATCGCCGCCTCCAGCCACGACAGCCTGGCCGGCTCACCCGTAGGCACTGCGACTCGGCCCCTGGCGTCCTGCCCGAGCGCACCAGCCAGGGCGGGATGCTCTGCGAAGGCCGCGTCGAGGGTGGTCAGAATCGCGGCGAACGGCGACGACGCCTCTTCCACCTGGGCAGCGCCGACGACGACGACCGCGCCGTCGGCCCGTGCCACGCGTGCCAGCTCCTCGCAGAGCCGGGTCTTGCCGATCCCGGCCTCACCGGAGATCAGGACGACCCCGCCGCGCCCGGCCTGGGCCTCGTCCCACCGCCCGAGCGCGCGCTCGATCTCTGCGTTGCGACCCACCAGCGGTGTCGTGGCGACCGGGAGAGGCGGTGGCGCCTTCTTGATCTCGTTCCACAGGGCGATCGTCTCCGGGCTGGGGCGCACACCGAGCTCACGGAGGAGCAGGTCCTGGAGCCGGTCGAACGCCCGCACGGCCGCGTGGCGATTCCCCCGGTCCAGCCACATCCGCATCAGGCCGCGGTGCGCCTCCTCGTCCAGCGGCTCCTCCTCGGCCAGCCGCTCCCACATCCCCAGCCGCCGTAGTCCCTCCAGGTACTTCAGACGCAGGCGCTCGCGAGGGCCTGCCGCCCACTCGTCGTAGCGGTCGTCGGGCAGCAGGTCTCCTCCGTAGAGCCCGAGCGCGGCACGCCACGCGGCGTCGTCCTGGGTTCTGGTGGCGGCGTCCACGGCGCGTTCGAACGTCTCGGCGTCGACCTCGAGGTCGCCTCCGGGGAAGAGCGCGACGACGCCGTCGCTCAGCCTGACCGCGTCGGCGGACCCGAGGACAGTCCGGGCGAAGTGCGCAGCCTTGCGCAGGTTGGCCCCGCCCGCCTGCAGCGGCAGGTCCGGCCACAGCAGGTCGATCACCTGGTCGGCGGCGAGCCGGTGGTTCCGTGCCAGGGCGAGGATCTTGACCAGCTCGAGCGCGCGACGGTGCCGCCACGCGCCCGCCGGTATCTCCCGGCCACGCACTGTGACGCCAAATCCGCCAAGCAGGGCCACTGTGCACTGCACAGCCGAAGCCTAACTCTGCGTTCTGCGCGACCTTAGGCTCGCCGGTCGGAAGTCGGCGGTCATCGAGACCGACAAACGGCGCAGCCGGACCTACGTCTCCGCAGGTCCGGCTGCTGGAGATGTCAGAGACATCCCTTGCCTGGCGCGTCTGGATCAGGGGGTGTACTTGAAGATCCAGAGCCCGTGGTCGCGGTCACTGGCCGCGACGTACTCCTGGCCGTCCTGCTGGAACACCTGGACGCCCCAGAAGTTGTTGCCGGACCCGTCGATGTAGTGGCCCTTCTCCACCAGCTCGTCGTTCTCGATCTCCACGACCCGGAAGCCGCCGGAGTAGTAGGAGAAGTAGAGCCGGTTGGCGACCGTCTGCGACACCGCCACCTCGTGCACGGAGAGGTCACCGGAACCGGTCGCGTGGTCCTCGTCGTGCGCCTCGGGGATGGCGTACGTGTCAAGCTCGGTCATCTTGCCGTCCTCGTTGGCGAACAGGTGCACGTAGCCCCAGCCGTCGAAGATCGCCTTGAGCGTGATCACGTCCCCGAGCGTGCCGATGGCCACGCCCGGAATGGTCGTCGCGGAGCCCGCCAGGCAGCCGGCGTCGTCGTACCCGGCGACGTCGAAGAGCCCGTACCCGGACTCACGGTCGACCGAGAAGGTCGGCGTCTCGCCCTCCACGGACATCCCGAACGGGCCACAGCCGTCAGCGCCCTCACGGTTGACGATGACCGCGCCCTCGTAGCCCTTGCCGTCGACGTTCGCCAGCTTCTCGGTGAAGGTGCAGACGCCTCGGGACACGACGGCGATCTGGCTGCCGCTCGCCGTCGACGGGGCAGCGGGGACTGCTGCGTCGGCGTTGCACGCCTGGCCGACGTACACAGCGTCACCGCTGACCGTGTCACCACCGGAGACGTGCGTGGTGCCGCTGCCCTGGGACGACGGGAAGAAGCCGCCGTCGTCGGTCGAGCCCTCCGCGGAGTCCGGACCAAAGTCCTCGTCGGCGCCGATGACGTACTGGTTGTCGATCGTGAACTCGGCCTGGTGGGCGTTGCCTTCGGGCTTCTCGGCCAGTCCCGCGGACTCCAGGAGCTCCGGGTCGGGGTTGGCGAAGTCGGTGTCGCCGAGGTACTGCGGGGCCCGCACGTCGGTGATGTCGATCGTGACGTAGCCGGCGTCCCAGTACGACAGCAGCATGACCTGCCTGCCGTCGATCTCCTTGACGATCATGTCGTGCAGGAACACCTCGACGAGGTTGCTCGGCGCAGCCTGCACGATCTGCGGGAAGGTCTCGTCCAGGTCGTACTCGGCCGCGAGGAACGGCTTCTTGGGGTTGGTGATGTCCATGATGTCGACGTCCGTGCCCTCCTCGTTGTCGGTCATCACGACGTAAGCACGGTCACCGGCGTCCCACGCGAAGACGCTGTGGATCTCGTTCGCGTCCTTCTTGCCCTGACCGTTCACCGTCGAGTCACCGATGCCTTCGGCAAGGGGCGTCGGGTGTGCGGGATTCGTCACGTCGTAGAGGTTCAGGCCTCCGACGCCGGACGTGTCCTTGCACTTCTCGTTGTTGGACACGAGGATGTCGCCGCTGAACTGCGGTGTGGTGATCGGGATGGCCTGGATGCCCTCGCCCGGGTAGCTGCCCTCCTTGGAGGCGATGAATGCGACCTCTTCGGGAGCGGACACGTCGGAGATGTCGACGACGTGAACGCCGTTGTACTTGCACGTCGTCGATCCCCAGGCCGCGAGATAGGCGTGGTCGCCGAGAACCCCGACGTCGGCGATCTTCTCCGGTACGACGTTCTTGAGCGCGGTCTTGCTGACGACCTCGATGTTGCCCGAGCTGCTGGCCGGCAGGTGACCCTCGCCGTCGCCGTGCTGGTGCGCATCACGCGCGCCGTCGCTGTGGGTGTAGCCGCCGTCGTGGTCGGGGTGGGCGTAGGCCCCACCCGCCAATGAAACGGTCAGTGCTGCGGTGAGCAGGAGCGCACTGAGACCTGCGGTGGATCGCAATCGCATGATGACTCCGAGTGATCGTCCCGATTGTGTCGCGGAGGGTTTGCGCCCGAAAAATGAGGGTGCCGGGGATCACCGTAGGGAAGATTGTCCGGTTCGGGAAGCGCCCTTTCATAAAATGATTGTTTCGTCCGGACGCGTCATCTGTGCCTTCCGCGCGAGCCCGGCGGGGCGAGGCGGGGCCGACGGACCCGGCGGCATCCACCTCTGGTGACCGAGGCATGCCGTTCGGAGGCACCTCGACGACGGAGCGCCACCGGCGCTGACCGGCGACGCCTGGCCAGCACGTCACGCGTTCAGCGCGCTCTTTTCGCATCAGTACTGATCTGTTCTGTTCGTTAATTGACGATCCTGCGGGATGGAACTACCTTTTCGGTGGCCCAGCCCTCAAACCGCTCAGGCGTTTCGTTCAGAAACGATCATTGGTGATCGCGGAGTCCGCCCTGGCGGCCAGTCGACGACGACAGGAAGCGAACATGAGAACCTCCCCCCGGCGCGCGCCACGTCGAGCGCCACGGCTCGCCGCCTCGGCAGCCGCCACCCTCGCCCTCGGCGTCGCCGGACTGCTCGTGCCGCCGGCCGGCGCCGCGCCGCTCCCGGCGGCCGCCCCGCCGGCGACGGCGGTCGTGGCGTCCGACAGCGAGCTGCCCGAGGCCGGGCTGCCCGAGCTCCGCCTCGACGACCCGTCGATCAACTGGCGCGAGCTCCTCGTCGACGGCGAGGACGTCGAACGCCGCCCGGACGGCACGCCGTACAACGCGTTCGGCGGCTTCGGGTCCGTCTCGTGCAACAACACGTCGAACCTGCTCCTCGACTACAAGGAGGAGAACCCGGACGCCTACTGGGCGATCATGCGCCTGCTGTTCGACCCGGTCGAGGGCGCCGGCCTCAAGCACATCAAGGTCGAGCTCGGGTCCGACAGCAACAGCTCGTCCGGTGCCGAGCCCGCCACGAAGCGCAGCGCCGACGAGCCGGCGAACGTGCTGAGGGGCGCGGGCTTCCACTTCATCGCCGACGCCCGGTCGATCAACCCCGACATCGAGCTCGAGGCTCTGCGCTGGGGCGAGCCGTCGTGGACCGGCAACGACCCGGCGAAGCGGTATCAGTGGTACAAGGAGACGATCGACGCCGCGTACGACACGTTCGGCGTGGAGTTCGACTGGATGAGCCCGTCGCAGAACGAGGTCCGCGGCGCCACCTACCAGGCGTCCGAGCTGCGGTGGACCGTCCAGTTCGCGCAGTGGCTCGAGCGCGATGCCGTGGCGGCGGACGCCCGCTACGACTACTCCCGGATCAAGATCGTCGCGCTCGACTCCTACCGGGAGGGCGACGCCATCGCTGCCCGCATCCTGGCGGACCCGGCCGCGCTGGAGCAGGTCGACGCCCTGGGCTACCACTACGACATCGTCGGCGGTCCCAGCGTCACCCGGCTGAACAAGGAGTTCGGGAAGGAGATCCTGTACTCCGAGGGCGTCGCGCCGATGATCGACCCTCAGTACCGGGTCGCCGCGGACCCGGCTCGTGGCGGCGTCGGCGGGACGGTCTCCGCCGCGGACATCGCGGACCGGTTCATCAACGCCTACCGGTGGAGCGGCGCCGGCCAGGACCCGGCGCACATGACGACGTTCCTCTTCCAGCCCGCCGTGAGCGCCATGTACGAGGGCACGCAGTACTCGCCCAAGCACCTGGTCCGCGCCTCTGACCCGTGGTCGGGGTACTGGGAAGGCGACGTGGGCATCGTTGCCGTGCGCCACTTCCACCAGTTCGTCGAGGACGGCTGGGAGTACGTCGAGGGCGCCACGGGCGGCGACGGCACCAAGGGCGACGGCGGCACGAACGTCGACACCTCGACCCGCACCGTCCTGACCGCCCGCATGCCGGCGGACGCCGTCGGCGAGCCCCAGTGGACGCAGGTCCACGCCAACAACACACGCACGGACCGGTACTTCGAGGTCAAGGTCGCCAACCTGGGTGAACAAGATCGGCCGCTGTACGCGTGGGAGACGCGGGGCGCCGGCGCCGGAGAGGCCTACGACGCGAACTACTTCCAGAACACCGGGTACTACGCGCCGGTGCGGACCGAGACGATCGACGGCGTCGCGCACACGGTGTACCGGGTGCACGTGCCGGCCTACTCGATCGTCACCCTGTCGACGCTCGCCGAAGGCGTGCACGGCACCACCGAGGAGTACACCCCGGGCGACTTCGCGCCGCAGGCGCAGGACACGATCCTCGAGCTGCCGTACCGGGACAACTTCGAGTACGACGAGTACCCGGTCACCCTCGTCGGTGGCCGCGAGATGACGTACCTGGATCGCCGGGGCGGCACCCCGCGGTACACCGCCGACCAGGACGGCGCGTTCGAGGTGGTCGAGACCGACGACCGGTTGCACCACCACGTGATGCAGCAGCAGAACCACGCCGGCAACCGCGGCTTCACGTGGAACGTGTGGGGCAACGGCCGGCAGGACGTGCTCTCCACGGCCGCTCCGTCGACCGTGCTCGGTGACCACCGGTGGGTGGACTACACCGCCACGGTCGACTTCAGGCTCGACCGCGTGGACCGGGACGCTGCCCTCGAGAACTTCGCAGGCCTCGGCGTGCGCCAGACGTACATCCGTGGCGGCGACCAGGCCACGTACGCCGTGCGGGTCCACGAGGACGGGCGGTGGGAGCTGCGCAAGCTGGACGTCGTCGTCGCGTCAGGGACCGTCGCCGGGTTCGACGCCGGTGCGTGGCACACGCTCGCCGTCGAGGCGCGGGAGAACGTCGTGACCGCGACGCTCGACGGCGCGCG
Source organism: Antribacter soli (assembly GCF_021568775.1). Taxonomy (GTDB): domain Bacteria; phylum Actinomycetota; class Actinomycetes; order Actinomycetales; family Cellulomonadaceae; genus Antribacter; species Antribacter soli. Next base: position 61,837 of record NZ_JAKGSG010000010.1, read on the forward strand.
GCTGGTGCAGCACGTCGACCCGTCCGCGAACCCCGTCCTCGCAGGGCGCATCGCCCTGGTGAGCGGGTACTACAACACCCAGTACGACAACCTGGCGGTCACGCCCGTCGACGGGTCCGCGTGGGCGTCCGAGAAGATCGACGACTCGGACGCGCGCCTGGCCTACCCGGACGGCTTCACGTTCGCCCAGGCGGGCTTCGCGCACTTCAACCGCACTCAGCACGTGCTGCGCGCCGGCCAGTCGATGGCCGTCGCCTTCACCGGGACGGGCCTGAACCTGTTCGGCGCCACGGGTGCCGCCACCCTGGAGGTCCGGATCGACGGCGGTGTGCCGCGCACCGAGCAGGTCGGCACCGTCGGGACGAGGCAGACCTCCTACTGGCTGCGGGGTCTGCGGCAGCAGGAGCACACGGTCACGGTGCGGGTCGTCAGCGGCACGTTCACGCTCGACGGCGTCGACGTCCCGAGCGGGGGCGCCCGGGTGCGCAGCGTGCCACCCGAGGAGCGTCCCGTCGCGGTCGCCGAGCCGGCCGCGCGGACCGCGACGGTGGTGGGCGAGGCCCCGCAGCCACCGCGGACCGTCCGCGCGACGTCGGAGGCCGGCACGACCATCGACGCCGAGGTCTCCTGGTTCGTCCCCGAGGGTGCGTTCGACACGCCGTACGCCCTGGTCCGCATCGACGGCACGTTCGTTGCCGACCCGTCGCTGCGGATCTCCGGATACGTCGAGGTGGTGCCCGAGGGTCTGCTGTACCTCATCGACGCCAACGCGCCCGCGGCGCCGAACGCGGTGGCGTACCCGGCCATTCGAGCCAAGGTCGAGGCCGACGGCGGCGCGCTGCTCAACGCGGAAGCCGACGCGGCCTGGTCGCCCGAACGGGGATGGGGACGGGCCGCGACGTACAGCGCCAAGGGCCTGCTCAACACCAACCCGTACGACAAGATGCGGGAGACCGGCTGGTACACCGCCGGGACGTCGACGCCGCTGCAGTACCGGCTCACGCTCCCGGCCGGCACGTACACCGTCTCCTCGGGCCACACCGAGTGGTGGAACCCGGGCAGCGGGCGGTCCCGCCGCATGGCGACGTCGGTCACCTGGACCGCGTCCGACGGCGTGGTCCAGACCGTGCCGGCGGGGTCCGCGGCCTTCCCGAACGGCAGCAGCGGACGCTCCGCCGTGCTCACGGGCACGTTCACGCTCGCCGAGCCAGCTGTCGTTACCTACACCGTCGCGAGCGACGGCGGCACGGAGGCACCCGTGATCAGCTGGCTGGCGGTGGCGGCCGCAGGCGCGGGTTCCTAGCGGACCGCGGGGGGGGGGGGGGGGGGGGGGGGGGGGGGGCGGGGGGGGCCGCCCCCCCCCCGCCGCAACCGGATGTGGCCCGGG
>NZ_JAKGSG010000011.1 GCF_021568775.1 Antribacter soli
GAGGCACCCGTGATCAGCTGGCTGGCGGTGGCGGCCGCAGGCGCGGGTTCCTAGCGGACCGCGCGGCGGGCTGTCGCGGGGGTGGTCCACCGCGGCGGCCCGACGCCGTCCAGGAAAGAAGATTCGTCCAGACGGTTCTTTCGGTCTTGACAACAAGATTTGTCGGTGACAGCGTTGTGGCATGCAAGATGTCGCAGTGATCGAGGATGCCGCAGCCGCGGAGGTCTCGCTCGATCCGATCCGGGCTCGGATCCTCGCGGAGCTGGCCGAGCCACACACCGCGACCACACTCGCGGCGCGGCTCGGGCTTGCTCGGCAGAAGGTCAACTACCACGTCAAGACCCTTGAGCAGCACGGTCTGGTGGAGCTGGTCGATGAGCGTCGCAAGGGCAACATGACCGAGCGGGTCGTGCGGGCTTCCGCTGCGGCCTACGTGATCTCGCCGGCCGCGCTCGCCGCGGTCGCGCCCGATCCGGCCCGGTCGCCCGATCGGCTGTCCTCGCGCTGGCTGCTCGCGCTCGCCGCGCGGCTCGTTCGGGAGACGGGCGCGCTCGTCAACGGGGCGGCGCGGGCCAAGAAGCCGCTCGCCACGTTCGGGCTCGATGCCGAAGTGCGGTTCGCGAAGCCGGCTGATCGCGCCGCGTTCTTGGCTGAGCTCACGGACGCGGTCACCGAGCTCGTCAGCAAGTACCACGCCGAAACCGGTCGGCCGCACCGCCTGATCGTCGCGGTGCACCCGACCATCACCGAAGACGCCGACCCGCCAGCAAAGGAACAGCAGCCATGACCCATCCATTCGAGGTACGCAACGAGTTCACCGTCGACGCCACGCCGGACGAGGTGTGGGAGGCGATCGCGGCGGGGCCGGGAGTCGACTCCTGGCTCATGGGGCGCACAGAGATCGACAGCGCCAGCAGGTCCATCAGGTTCGCCATGTTCGGCGAGGTGTCCACCGGCACCATCACGGTCTGGGAACCCGGTCACCGCTACGCATGGCACGAGGACCAGAACCCGGACGGCACGTTCACCGCCTACGAGTGGCTCATCGAGGCGCGAGACGGTGGCGGCTCGGTGGTTCGCGTGGTGCACAGTGGTCTCCTCGGCGAGGACTGGGAGGCCGAGTACAACGGCCTGTCCGTCGGCGACCGGGCCCACATGAAGAAGCTCGCCGTCTACCTGAAGCACTTCGCACCGCGCACCGCGACGGAGTCGCTGTTCCTGCCCGGGCCGATCATCGAGGACGCGTGGGCAGCCATGACAGCGGCGATCGGGGCCGGCGCGAACGCGACGGACGGTCAGCCCGCCCGGCTCAGCGTGCCCGGGATCGAGCCGGTCGACGGCACCATCGAGTTCGTGATCCCGTCGAGCTTCGTGGGCATGCGTACCGACGACGCGATCTACGGGCTGATCCACGGCTACAACGGCATGGTCGGCGCGACCGCGCAGTACTTCGACGACCGCGACCGGTCGACCGAGACCGAGGCGTGGCAGAAGTGGCTCGGCAGCCTCGCGGCCTGATCACCGCACACCGGCCGGTCACCATCGGCCGTCGGATGCGGACGACCCGCCCCGAAGGGCCACCGCAGGCCTCCTGACGTGCGAGCACGCACAAACGGAGTGAATGTCGAGACAGCGCGGCGCAACGGTGCGCCGCCACGACGAAGGAGTCGACATGCCCGCGTGGCTCATCCTCATTCTGGTCGGCGTGGCCCTGGTGATCCTGGGGTTTGCCACGGAGATCGGCCAGTTCCTCATCTGGATCGGCGTGATCGTCCTTGTGGCGAGCCTGATCCTCGCTCTCGTCGGACGCAGCCGGGCCTAGCGGCTCTGGTTGGGCGTGGCGACAGCCCGGCTGACCGGGTGACCTGACGCGCCGACCAGGATCTGGGTTGCGGAAAGGCGGGGCAAAGCCCAAACCACAGCCATGTCGGCGCGGGTGTTTTATTTGAGTGACCTCGCCGCGGCCGCCGTCGAGCGGCGCACGACCAGGTGTGACGGCAGGGCGACGGCGTCCGGCGGGGGAGTGCCGACGACGCGTCCGAGCAGCTGCTGGAACGCGACTCGTCCCTGTTCGACGAAGTCGACGCTCAGGGTCGTCAGCGGCGGCGAGAAGTAGGCCGCCTCGGGGATGTCGTCGACGCCGGTGACGCTCACGTCCTCCGGCACGCGGAGCCCGCGCTCGGCGAGCGCCAGCATGACCCCCAGCGCCATCTGGTCGTTGGCCGCGACCACCGCTGTGAAGTCCAGGCGTTCGCCCGGCAGGCCGGCGATCGCCTCGTGGCCGGACCTCGCGGACCAGTCACCGTGGATCACGCCGGTCGAGCGCATCCCGTGGGCGTCGACGGCCACCTCGAAGGCCCGGGCACGGTTCCGGGCCGCCGCCCACCTCGACGGGCCGGCGACGTGCAGGACCCGGCGGTGCCCGAGCTCGGCCAGATGGCCGACGAGCGCCGGGATGCCCACGCTGGTCAGCTCCGACCTGTCGCTGAAGGCGTCGTCCTCCTCGGTGCCCAGGTAGACGGGCACCTTGAAGTCGGCCGCCTCGAAGGCGCGCGTCATCTCGTCGGTGGAGGAGAACGCCAGGATCCCCGCCAGGTCGTGCTGACGGACAAGGGACAGTGCCTTCGCGATCGCCCGGGCGTCGCTCATGTCCAGCGTGACGATGTCCAGGAGGTACCCGGCCTCCCGCGCGGCGGCGGCCGCACCTTGGACGATCCGGCTCGGCCCGAACTGGTCCAGCTCGTGCGTGAGCGCGCCGATCCGGTGCGACCGCCCGGTGGTCAGGGTGCGCGCCGTGAGGTTCGGTCGGTAGTCGAGCGCGTCCAGGGCCTGGACGACGCGCTCACGCGTCTCGGGCCGGATGCCTTCGTAGCCCTTGAGGTACCTGCTGACGGTCTGGTGAGAGACGCCGGCCATGGTCGCGACGTCGTAGATCGTCGCGGGACGGGCACCGGCAGAGGCCCGGGTGGCCGGCTCTTGTGCGCCTTCCGCCGCCTCCACCCGCGGTTCGGGATCGACGGCTCGCGTCCTGCCCGCGTCCGGGTGCATGAGTCCTCCTCCAGGGGGGCCACTTGTGATGGTGGCCTCAGGCTACCGGTCCGACACCGGTGATGTGGCCGGAAACATCGACATGTCGAGCACCTCTTGTTACCGGTAACATTCTACGCTAGCGTGCCGTCCACGTCCCGCCTCGACAATGGAGTGAACGGCCCCGATGGACTCACGAATCCCTGCCCGACTGCCCAGCGGCCTGCTGTTCGGTGTGGCGTACTACCCCGAGTACCACGTCGTCGAGCGCACCCACGAGGACCTCGACCTCATGCGGGCGGCGAGCATGAACGTCATCCGGGTGGGGGAGTCGGTGTGGTCCACGTGGGAGCCGCGTGACGGCGAGCTGGACCTCGACTGGCTCGCTCCGGTGCTCGACGCCGCCCACGAGCGCGGCATCCGAGCGATCCTCGGGACTCCGACGTACGCCGTGCCGCCGTGGCTGTCGACGGCCTATCCCGAGATCGCCGGCGAACGGCGCACGGGCGAGCGCATCCCGTGGGGCGCTCGTCAGGAGGTCGACTACACGCACCCCGCGTTCCTGTTCCACGCCGAACGGGTGGTCCGCGCGATCCTGGAGCGCTACGCGCAGCACCCGGCGATCATCGGCTACCAGGTCGACAACGAGCCCGGTCTCGAGCTGTTCCACAACCACGGTGTGTTCACCCGGTTCGTGCGCCACCTGCAGGGGATCTACGGCGACGTGGAGACCCTCAACCGCGAGTGGGGCCTGACCTACTGGTCGCACCGGATCGGCGACTGGTCGCAGCTGTGGCGCCCGGACGGCAACAGCTTCCCGCAGTACGACCTGGCCTGGCGCCGGTTCCAGGCCGAGCTGACCACCGACTTCATCGCGTGGCAGGTCGGGCTCGTCGACGAGTACCGGAGCCCGGACCAGTTCGTCACCACCTGCCTGCAGTACCCGCGCCGCGGCCTGGACGACGAGCAGCTGGGCCGGCGGCTGGACGTCAGCGCCGGCAATCCCTACTACGGGATGCAGGACCACCTCGACACCGCCAAGGAGCTCGCGCAGCCGAACGACTGGACGACGACCGGCGTCCCCGGCCTGTTCCGGCAGGCCGACCGGCTCTACTCGTCGAGGCAGGCGCGCTACCTGGTCACCGAGACCAACGCCCAGTCGATCGGTACCGCCGACTCGAACTTCCCGCCGTACCCCGGCCAGCTCAAGCAGGCCGCGTACGCGTTCATCTCCCGCGGCGCGGCGATGATCGAGTACTGGCACTGGCACACGCTCCCGTACGGCACCGAGACGTACTGGGGCGGCGTGCTGCCGCACAGCCTGCGCCCGGGCCGCGTCTACCGCGAGGTCTCCCAGATCGGCGAAGAGCTGGAACGGCTCGGGTCGGCGCTCGACGGCTACGAGCCGGATGCCGACGTCGCGATCCTGTGGTCGACGCCGAGCCGCTTCGCGATGCAGTACATGCCACCGCTCGCTTCCGGCGGGCAGCCCGACGACCAGGCGTACGAGCACATCGTCGACGCCTTCCACCGCGGCGTCGTCGATGCCGGGCTGCAGGCGCGGATCCTGCACCTGCCCCAGGCGCACGCCTTGGGCGCGGATGAGCTCGCCCGCCGCTTCCCCGTCCTCGTCGCCGCCGGGCTGTACATCACCACCGACGACGACCTGAGCCTGCTGCGTGAGTACGCCGCGGCCGGCGGTCACCTCGTCCTCGGGCCGCGCACCGCCTACGCCGACGAGGAAGCACGCGCCCGCGTCGCGGTGGCGCCCGACCAGCTGCATGCCGCCGCCGGCGTCTGGTACGAGGAGTTCTCCAACCTCGACGCCGACGTCCAGGTGGTGGCCACGGGTGGCAGCCCGCTCGTCCTGGACGCGGACGCCACCGCCCAGCGGTGGGTCGACGGGCTGATCTCTGATGGCGCGGAGGCCCTGGCCACGTACAAGCACCCGCGCTTCGGCGACTTCCCCACCGTTGTCACCCATCCGCACGGCAGCGGACGTGTCACGACGGTCGGCACCGTCCCGTCGCCCGGGCTGGCGTCCGCCGTCGCGCGCTGGGCCGTACCGGGACGCATCGGTGACCTGCTCGCCGGCGATCACGGCCCGGCCGTCACCGTCTCCTCGGGCACCCTGCCCGACGGAGGGCGCGCCTGGTTCGTCTTCAACTGGGGCTGGGGCGAGTCGAGCCTCGTCCTCGCGACCGACGTCCGGGACGCGACGACCGACCAGACCTACGCCGCCGGCGCGCAGCTCGCGCTCGGGCCGTGGGGCTGCCGGACGCTGGTCGACGAGCGACCGGCGCCTGAGTCCACCACCGACACGCCCGAGGCCGCCCGATGAGTATCACCGTCCCACTGGCCGCACCGCCGTCGCGGGAACCGACGACCGTCGCCCACCCGATCAGGAAGCCGAAGAAGAACTGGCGAGGGTGGCTCTTCGTCTGGCCGTTCGCCGTCGTCTTCCTCTTCGCCTTCATGGCGCCGCTGCTGTACGCGGTGTGGCTGAGCCTGTTCCAGAACAGGCTGGTCGGGGGCAACTCGTTCGTCGGTCTCGACAACTACGTGACGGCGTTCCAGGACCCCGCCTTCTGGGACGGGTTCGGGAGAGTCTTCCTCTTCCTGCTGGTGGAGGTCCCCGTCATGCTGCTCCTCGCGCTGGCGGCGGCACTGGCGATTGACAGCGCCCGGCTGTACGCCACCGGCCTCTTCCGGGTCGTGGTCTTCCTGCCCTACGCGGTCCCGGCCGTCGTCGCCGTCCTGATGTGGGGCTTCCTGTACAGCGACAACTTCGGCCTGACGGCCAGCATCAACGACTGGCTCGGGAGCGATGTGCTCCAGCCGTTTGCGCCGAGCTGGGTCACCGTGTCGATCGGCAACATCGTGACCTGGGAGTACGTCGGCTACAACATGGTGATCTTCTATTCAGCCCTGAAGACGATCCCGACCGAGCTGTACGAGGCCGCCGAGCTTGACGGAGCCAACTCCTGGCAAGTCATCAGGGCCATCAAGCTGCCCGCCGCACGCGGCGCGATCGTGATCGCGACGATCTTCTCGATCATCGGCAGCTTCCAGCTGTTCAACGAGCCGAACGTCCTGAAGCCGCTGGCGAACAACGTCATCACCAGCCACTTCACGCCCAACATGTACGCCTACAACCTGTCGTTCGCCGGACAGCAGTACAACTACTCCGCCACCGTCGCGATCATCATGGGCGTCATCACGGCAGCGATCGCCTACGTGGTTCAGATCCGCGGGACCCGTCAGGAGGACCGCTGATGGCCATCAATCGTCGTATCCACCCCGCGGCGCGTCGAGGTATCTCGGTGACGCGCCCACGCAAGTCGGTCGCCATGACCTTGCTGGCCGCGTTGTTCCTGGTCTACGCGCTCGTGCCGATCGCGTGGCTGGTCATCAACTCGACCAAGACCCAGCCGGACCTGTTCTCGACGTTCGGGTTCTCCTTCGGTCACTCGTTCGCGCTGTGGGACAACGTCGTCGCGACCTTCACCTATGACGACGGCATCTTCGTGCGCTGGCTCGGCAACACGCTGCTCTACGTAGGCCTCGGCGCCGGCGGTGCGACGCTGCTCGCCACGCTGGCCGGCTACGGCCTGGCGAAGTTCAGGTTCCCCGGCCGCAGCGCCTACTTCGCCGTCGTCCTGGGTGCCGTCGCCGTCCCGGGAACCGCGCTGGCAGTGCCGACCTTCCTGCTGTTCAGCCAGCTCGGCATGACCAACACCCCCTGGGCGATCATCGTCCCCTCGCTGATCAGTCCGTTCGGCCTGTACCTCATCTGGGTGTACACGGTGGACTCGGTGCCGACCGAGCTCCTCGAAGCGGCGCGCCTCGACGGCGCGGGGGAGCTGCGGACCTTCTTCACGATCTCGATCCGGCTGCTGGCCCCCGGCATCGTCACCGTGGCGCTGTTCGCCATCGTGGCGACCTGGAACAACTACTTCCTGCCGCTGATCATGCTCAGCGACCCGGACTGGTACCCGCTGACCGTCGGCCTCAACCAGTGGAGCGAGCAAGCGGCGGGGGTCGGCGCCGAGCCGATCTTCAACCTGGTCGTCACCGGCTCCCTCATCACGATCGTCCCGATCGTCGCGATCTTCCTGTTCCTCCAGCGTTTCTGGCAGTCCGGCCTGAGCGCCGGGAGCGTCAAGCAGTAACCCCATCCCCACCACGACGAAGTGAAATGGAGTGACCGTGACCAGGTCAACCCGCACCACCCGAAAGACCGCGGCGGCCCTCGCCGCTGCGGCGCTGACCGCCATGACTCTCGCCGGCTGTGGCTCCGGCGACGGCCCGGGCGCCGCCGCCCCGGCCGGCTCGGCCGCCGACCTCGACGCCGCCCTCGAGGAAGGAGGCGAGCTCACCTACTGGACCTGGACCCCCTCCGGCGAGGCACAGGCCGAGGCATTCATGGAGGAGTACCCCAACGTCACGGTGACCGTCGTCAACGCCGGTACCGCGACCGAGGAGTACACCAAGCTGCAGAACGCCATCAAGGCCGGCTCGGGCGCCCCCGACGTCGCGCAGATCGAGTACTACGCCCTGCAGCAGTTCGTGCTGTCAGAGAGCCTGCTCGACCTGTCGGGCTACGGCTTCGGCGACCTGGAGGACACCTACACGGCCTCGACCTGGTCGGCCGTGACCGGCGGCGACGCGATCTACGGGCTGCCGCAGGACTCCGGCCCCATGGTCCTCCTGTACAACCAGGAGATCTTCGACCAGTTCGGCCTCGCGGTGCCCACCACCTGGGACGAGTACGTGGCCGCCGGCGAGAAGCTGCACGCCGCGGACCCGACGAAGTACATCACCAACGACGCCGGCGACCCCGGTTTCGCCCAGCCTCTCATCTGGCAGGCCGGTGGCCGTCCCTACCAGACCGACGGCACCACCGTGACGGTCAACCTGCAGGACGAGGGCACCAAGCTCTGGGCCGACACGTGGAACCAGCTCCTCGAGCCCGGGCTGCTCGCGGACATCCCCACGTGGAGCGACGACTGGTGGAAGGCCCTGAGCGACGGCACCGTGGCCACGATCGTCAGCGGTGCGTGGATGCCCGGCATCATGGAGGGCTCCGTGCCTGACGGAGCCGGCAAGTGGCGCGTCGCGCCCCTGCCGAGCTACGACGGTTCCGCGATCACGGCCGAGAACGGCGGCAGCGCCCAGTCGGTCATCAAGCAGAGCGAGAACCCGGCGCTCGCCGCGGCGTTCCTGCGCTGGCTCAACAGCTCCGAGGAGAGCGTGAACGTCTTCCTGGAGAACGGCGGCTTCCCCTCGACCACCGCACAGCTGAACTCCCCGGAGTTCCTCGCGGAGGCCCCTGAGTACTTCGGCGGCCAGCAGATCAACCAGGTCCTCGTCGATGCGTCCAAGAACGTGGCCACGGGCTGGCAGTACCTGCCGTATCAGGTCTACGCCAACAGCGTCTTCCCCGATACGGTCGGCACGGCCTACACGGCCAGCAGTGACCTCAACGCCGGCCTGCAGGCCTGGCAGGAGCAGATCGTCTCCTACGGGGACTCGCAGGGCTTCAGCGTCAACAAGTGACGCTCGTACCCGGGGGCCGGCACCGACGCCGGCCCCCGTGGTCGAGAACGCGTGACGCCAGACGGCGTCACGCGCGGATCCCGTCCTGCGCAACCAGCTCACCGACAGCGACCAGTGCCTCAAGGGCCGGGTGATGGGGCCCGAGGCTACCGGCCGCCTGAAGGGCTGACGCCGCATCGCGCTCGACCACCCTCCCCAAGGAGGGTGGTCGTCGTGCGTTGCCCGATCAGGAGCTGTGCGAGATGCGGCGTCGGAGCTGGCTGATGCGGACGGTGCCGATGACCAGGGCGACGACGCCGACGCCGATCCCCGCGATGAGGAGGGCGAGCGCGAGGGGTACGGAACCCTGCATGCCGAGGAACGACACCAGGACCCGCTGGGTGTTCTGCAGCATGAAGATGATCAGGGCAATCAGGAGCAGGGCCGCGATGCAGACCCCGACCCATGCGGCGCCGGCTCGGGTGCGTGTAGCCCGGGGCGGACGACGAGCGGACCGGGTGGCCCTGCGTACGGCGTCAGGACCGGAGCCTGCGGCGCCGGGGTCTCCATTGGTGGTCGACCCGATGGGATCGGTGGCCATGGCGGCCTCCCTTGGTGGGCTTCCGGGCCCGCGCACCTCAGCTCGGGCGCGTCTGCCTCGGATGACTCCGACTCTACGCTCCGTACCTGCGGCGCGAGTGAGCTGCGTTCAGCGGCCGTACTGACTAGCCACCGGACACGTGAAGGGATCCCGGGCGCGGTGCTCCACGTCGTTCAGGTACGCGATCACGATCCGGTAGGACGTGAAGAAGCCGACCTCGGTGTAGTTCACGCCGAGCTGGGAACAGTATTCACGCACGAGGGGCTGAGCACGCTTGAGGTTGGGCCGGGGCATGCTGGGGAACAGGTGGTGCTCGATCTGCCGGTTCAGCCCGCCCATCAGAAGGTCGATCAGCCAGCCTCCGCGGATGTTGCGGGACATGAGCACCTGCCTGCGGAGGAAGTCGACCTCGGCGTCGGCAGGGACGATCGGCATCCCCTTGTGGTTCGGGGCGAAGGCGCCGCCCAGGAGCACACCGAAGACGGCGAGCTGCACGCCGAGGAACGCGATCGCGAGCCCGGGTGGCAGCAGGACGACGAGAACGCCGACATACAGGGCGAGTCGCGTGAGCAGGAGGGGCGCCTCGACCCAGCGATGGGGCAACGGTTCCCGGCCCAGGACCGTCCGTACGCTCTTGACGTGGAGGTTGAGGCCCTCGAGCGTGAGGAGGGGAAGGAAGAACCAACCCTGACGGCGGGCAAACCAACCCCGCCAGCCCCGGCGGCTGGCCAGGACGGCGCGAGTGAACGCGATGACCCCCGGTGCGATGTCCGGGTCCTGACCCTCCTGGTTCGGGGCGCTGTGGTGCGCGTTGTGCTTCGTCGTCCACCAGCTGTAGCTCAGCCCCACGAACGCGTTCGCCAGGATGCGCGCTGCCCAGTCGTTCCACGCCCGCGAACGGAAGACCTGCCGGTGCGCGGTGTCGTGCCCGAGGAACGCCAGCTGGGCCAGGACGAACGCCATCGCTGCCGCGAGGGCCAGCTGCCACCACGACTCACCGAGCAGCACGACCCAGACCCATACGCACGCCAGAGCGGCGGCCGTGAGAACGAACCGCGTCCAGTAGTAGCCGAGGCGCCGTCGTAGCAGGCCGGACTCGCGGACGACGCGGGCGAGGACCGAGTAGTCGTTCGTCACCCGTCGCGCGGCCGGACGCACGCGTTCAGACCTGGCTCCGACCAGGGGGTGCTCACTCGAAGCGGACACGCTCGGCCTCGACCTTCACGGCGGCCGCGCGGCGAGCTTCTCCCGCCCGCCACTCGTCAGCCTCGGCGGCCTGCCGCGTCCGCTCTGCCGTGATCTCCTCGTTGACACCTCGCAGCACCGCGGCGATCTCGCCGGCCAGCCCGCTCTCGAGCATCGCCAGGTTCGTGTTCTCGATCAGCAGCCGGCGGTCGGCGACCGCGAGCTGGATTCCCTCGTATCCCCGATCGGCCAGCAGCCGGCTTACGGAAGGCTGCTCGATGAGCGCCTGCTCCTGGGGAAGGACGCGACGGTTGAAGACCGCTGCGACGGTGTACCGGTCGGGAGCCTTCGTCGTGCCCAGCTCCGGGGGCAAGGCGGTGTCAAGAACACCGCGCAGGTGCAAGGCGGGGTCGTGCGGTGTCTCGGAAGGAGATGGCGTGGAGACGTCCATGGCTACATCCGATCACCAAAGCCGGTTCGTCGCCTCACGTCCGTCGTCGCACGACTCGAGGCTGCCCGCGTACTGCTTCCGCAGCAGGAACGATGACGACGCTGGGCCGACGGCGCGGGCCGCTCACCAGGGCATTCTTGCGGTGCCGGAGCCCACCTGGAAAGGAAGGTCCCCGGTATCCCCGCCATCCGCGGTGCCATCGACGGCGCGCCCACACGCGACGTCAGTTCCGCCGCCAGGAATAGATAGGTTCGGTCCCGCCAGATATGTCCGTTCTCGAGGAGTCAGCATTGTCCGCTCGTGACCGCGGCACGGACGTGGGCCCCTCGGCTCACGGGCAGGGGGCTCGAGTTCTGGTCATCGCCGACGACGACGCCGTGCTCGACCTGGTGACACCGACCCTGGGCCTGGCTGGCTACGAGGTCGACCAGGTGAGCAGCGGCGCGTCCGGGCTCGAGCGCATGCTCGACGAGCTGTTCGACCTCGCCGTGATCGACACGAGCCTGCCCGGGCTGCGTCGGATCCCGCGGCGGCCGCTGTCCGACGTCGGCGCACCCGCCGTGCTGTTCCTCGTGCCGGACACGCTCCTCGAGACCGTCGCGTCCGAGGTCGGCATCAGCGGACACGACTACCTCAGCAAACCGTTCCGCATCGCCGACCTGCTTGTGCGGGTCCGTCTGCTCTTGCGGGACCGGGTCGCCGGCGGCCGCCGGCGCGTGCTGAACCATGGCGACCTGCGTCTGGACGGCGCCACCTTTCGCGCCTGGCGGGGTGAACGCGAGCTCGACCTCAGCCCCGCCGAGTACCGGCTCCTGTGGGAGCTGGTGCTGAACGCCGGGACCGTGCTGTCCAAGGAGCAGATCGCCCGGGGCGTGTGGGGCGAGCTGCGCGGCGACAACGCGATCGAGCGACTCGTCTCGCGCCTGCGCCAGAAGGTGGATGCGTCCGGCCCGGCGCTGATCCGCACGCACCGCGGGTTCGGCTACTCGCTCACCCGGGCCGCGCGCTGACGCTGCCGTGTGACCTGCGCCACGTCAGGTTCCTGTCAGGGACCCGTCCGGGCTGCGTCAGCCGGCCCTGATGTGCTGGACCAGCTGCGCCGCAGGGGCTCGTCCAGCCCTCGGCTCGCAGGCGACACGCCTGGTAGGACCTACTGATGAAGGAGTCCTGATGACCGACACCGTGCTCACGGACGCGGCGCACCCGATGCCGCACATCACCGGCTACCCCGCCGCACGCGACGCCCGCTGCCCGTTCAACCCGCCGGCCGAGGTGCGGACGAAGACCTCCGAACGGCCGGTGACGAAGGTCCAGATCTGGGACGGCAGCACGCCCTGGCTGGTCACCCGGTACGCGGACCAGCACGCGCTGCTGACGGACCCGCGCCTCAGCATCGACGAGACGCTTCCGGGCTTCCCGCACATGACCCGCGGCCGCTCCGAGACGGCCAAGCACACCCCGCCACTGATCACCAACACCGACGCCCCGGAGCACACCCGGCTGCGCCGCATGGTCAACATGCCGTTCTCCGTCAAGCGCGTCGAGGCGCTCCGTCGGTCGATCCAGAAGATCGTCGACGACCTCATCGACACCATGCTCGCCGGCAACGGGCCGGTCGACCTGGTCAAGGCCCTCGGCCTGCCGGTGCCGACGCTGGTGATCTCCGAGCTTCTCGGCGTTCCGTACGACGACCACGAGTTCTTCCAGCGCAACAGCAACGTCACGGTGAGCCACACCGCCACCGAGGAGGAGGTGGCCGCCGCCAGCGGTGCGCTCGCGGGCTACCTCGGCGAGCTGATCGACCGCAAGATGGCCGAGCCCGAGGACGACGTGCTCTCCGAGCTGGCCGCGAAGGTGACCGCCGGCGAGATGGCGCGCATGGAGGCGGTCATCATGGGCGTGGCCATCCTCATCGCGGGGCACGAGACGTCGGCGAACATGATCTCGCTCGGCACCCTCGTGCTCCTCCAGAACCCGGACCAGCTCGACGCCCTGCGCGGCGCAGAGAGCCCGAAGGCCGTGGCGGCCGCGGTCGAGGAGCTCCTGCGCTACCTCACGATCGTGCACACCGGCGTCCGGCGCATCGCGCTGGAGGACATCGCGATCGGCGGCGAGGTGATCAAGGCCGGCGACGGGGTGATCCTCGACCTCTCGGCGGCGAACTGGGACCCCGAGGAGTTTGCGGAGCCCGACCGTCTCGACCTGACCCGGTCGGCCCGGCACCACCACGCTTTCGGCTACGGTGCGCACCAGTGCCTGGGCCAGACCCTGGCGCGCGTCGAGCTGCAGGTGGTCTACAGCACGCTGTACCGGCGGATCCCCACCCTGCGGCTTGCTGTGCCGCCTGACGAGATCGAGTTCGCCTTCGAGGGCGTCGCTTACGGGCTGCGCTCGCTGCCGGTCACCTGGTGACTTTCTCGTCCATCCCAACTCTCCTGGAGAAGATCTGATGACCTTTCATGTCGAGCTCGACGAGCCCAGGTGTGTGGCGTCGGGGCAGTGCGCGGTCGTGGCCCCGGACGTGTTCGACCAGCGCGACGACGACGGCGTGGCCGTGATCCTCGACGAGTCGCCGGCCGACGACCTGCTGGACGACGTGCGCGAGGCCGTCGCCATCTGTCCGGCGGCGGCGTTGCGGCTGGTCGAGGGGTGAACCGCGTCGTCGTCGTCGGGGCGTCCGCGGCCGGGCTGACCACCGCCGAGGCCCTGCGTCGCGAGGGGTACGCCGGGGGGATCACGGTGGTGGGTGCCGAGGTGCACCTGCCCTACGACCGCCCGCCGCTGTCGAAGCAGATCCTCAGCGGAGAGTGGGAGCCGGACCGGCTCCCCCTCCGGCCAGCGGCCGATGTCGACGCCCTGGGGCTCGACCTACGTCTCGGCGTCACCGCGACGGGGGTGGACACGGCCGCGCGGACGGTCGCGACGGACACCGGGGAGCAGCTCGCCTATGACGCGCTCGTCGTGGCGACCGGAGTGCGCCCGCGCAGGTTGCCCGGTGCGACGGCCCACGTCCTGCGGACCCAGCAGGACGCGCTCGCCCTGCGTGAGCGCCTGCGGCCGGGCCGCCGGCTCGCCGTCGTCGGCGCAGGGTTCCTCGGTGCGGAGGTCACCGCCGTCGCGCGCGGCCTCGGTTGTGAGGTGACGCTCATCGAGCCGGCTTCCGTTCCGCTCGCGCACGCCGTCGGTGCGGTCGTCGGTGAGGTGCTCAGCCGAGCGCACGTCGAGCACGGCGTCGACCTGCGCACCGGCGTCGGGGTCGTCGCCGTGCACCCCGAAGGGGTCGAGCTCGCCGACAGCACGATGGTGGAGGCGGACGACGTGCTCACCGCGATCGGCTCCGTCCCCAACACCGAGTGGCTGGAAGGCAGCGGCCTGCCGGTCGCGGACGGGCTCGTGTGCGACGCGACCTGCCGGGCCGCGCCCGGCGTGTACGGAGCAGGTGACGTCGCCCGGTGGGACCATCCGTCGTTCGGCGTGTCGATGCGCATCGAGCACCGCACGAACGCCTCCGAGCAGGGGCTGGCGGTTGCCCGGAACCTCCTGAGTCCCGACGCGCCGCGACCGTTCGCGCCCGTGCCGTACTTCTGGTCCGACCAGTACGAGATGAAGGTCCAGGCGTACGGCTACCTGCGCGGGCACGACGCCGTCGAGATCGTCGAGGGCGACCTTGCCGAGCGCCGGTTCGTCGCTGCGTACCGGACCGCCGACCGCCTCGCGGGCGTGCTCACCGTCGGTATGCCTCCGCGGGTGCTGCGCACCTGGCGAAACGCCGTGGCAGGCGGCGCCCCGTGGCGTGACGTCGTCGCGGGACCCGGCGGTCTCGCCGTGGTCTGACGACGGCGAGGCCGGCGCCGGTCGGCGTCCGCCGACGGCGCTCGCCGGGCGCGCGCTGGTCCGGCTGACCGTCGTCAGGGGACGCGCCGACCAGGACCTGGGTTGCGGAAAGCCGTCCCTTACCGCAACCCAGGTCCTGGTCGGCACGGTTCGTCCAAGGCGGACCCGCCGAGGGACCTAAGTCCCCCGGCAATCGGGCCGCCTGCCTCTGCCGGGCGTGAGCCCCGGGGAGTGATCTGGGAGGGAGATCATCCTCGGCACAGGAGAGAGGTTCACCACCATGGACGCGGTCATCGTCTACGAGAGCAGCTTCGGCAACACAGCCACCATCGCCCGCGCGATCGGGGACGGCATCGCGCGGCACATGCCCGTACGCGTCGTCTCGGTCGACGACCCGGCCGCCGTGCGTGGCCAGGACCCGGACACGCTGGTCGTCGTCGGCGGCCCGACGCACGCCTTCAGCATGAGCAGGCCGCAGACCCGCGACGACGCCGAGAAGCGCGGAGCGCCGCACGAGGGCACCGGAATCCGTGAGTGGATCGGGACGCTGCCCGCCGACGGCGGTGGCCGCTACGCCACCTTCGACACCCGCATCAACGGCGTGCGGCACCTGCCCGGCTCCGCGGCACGCGCGGCGGAGCGCGCACTGCGCCGTCGGGGGCTGCGCACCGTGGGGAGCGCGGAGTCGTTCTACGTCGCCGACACGGAGGGGCCGCTCCTGCCCGACGAGGAGGCGCGTGCCCGAGCGTGGGGCGAGCACCTCGCCGAGGCGGTCGAGGAGATGCGCGGCCGCTGACGGGCGGCGGCCGCACACGTGAGGGAGGGTATGGCAGTACCTGGTACGGCAGGCGTCCTGGCTCCGATCATGGGGGTGCACCATCCCTGATCCCTCGAAGGAGCACTCCATGACCGCGGACGACGACGCCCGCGCGGCCGGCGAGGCGGGAGCCGACCACGTGGCGGCGCTCCGCGCGAGCTACGCAGCGCAGTGCCGGGCCATGGTCGCCGGCGACGCCGACGCGCTCGGCCGCCTGCTGGCGGACGGCTTCACGCTGACCCACATGACCGGCACCGTGCAGTCGAAGGAGCAGTGGCTCGCCGACGTCCGGTCGGGCGAGATGGCATCACCGTCTTCGCCGGCGTGGCTCTGGCCCCGCGCCTGCGCATCGCCGCACCGCTGATCCTCCTGGTCTTCGGGCTCGCGCTCGGGTTCGTGCCGGCACTGCGGGAGATCGAGCTGGAGCCCGAGATGGTCCTGCTCCTGTTCCTGCCGGTCATGCTCTTCTGGGAGAGCCTCACGACGTCGCTGCGCACGATCCGGCGCGACCTCCGGGGCATCGTGCTCATGAGCACGCTCCCTCGTCGTCGCGACCGCGTTCGCCGTCGCGTGGGTGGCCAACCTGCTGGGCGTGCCCTGGCACGCGGCGCTGATCCTGGGTGCCGCCGTCGCGCCGCCCGACGCGACCGCGGTCGCCGCGCTCGGTCGCACCCTGCCGCACCGCAACTTCATGCTGCTCAAGGCGGAGAGCCTCACCAACGACGGCACGGCGCTCGTGGTCTACGCGATCGCGGTCGGGGTCGCGGTGGGCGGCCACTACACGCCTCTGGCCGTCACGGGCCTGGTGCTGCTGTCGTACCTCGGCGGCATCGCGGCCGGCGCGGTGGTCGCGGGCGTGGCGTACCTCGTGATGCGGCGGTTGCGTGACTCGACGGCGATCAACGTCGCGCTCCTGCTGACCCCGTTCACGGCCTACCTGCAGGCCGAGCTGTTCGGAGCGTCCGGCGTCCTGGCGGTCGTCGTGGCGGGACTCGTGATCGCCTTCGTCTCGCCCCGGATCAGCACTGCGGGATCGCGCAGGATGACGGAGGGGGCGTGGCCCCTGGGCTCGGTTCTCCTCAACGGCTCGCTGTTCGTGCTGATCGGTCTCGAGGTGCAGGCCGTGGCGCGCGAGCTGGACGCGGCGGAGCTCGGTCGGCTGACCGTCGTCGTCGTCGCGGTGTGGCTCACGCTCCTGGTCGTGCGGTTCGTGTTCCAGGTGACGAGCGTGTCGCTCATCCGGCTCCTCGACCGGCGACCGTCGCAGCTCGCGCGGCGGATGAGTCACCGTACACGCGTCGTGAGCGCTGTGGCGGGGTTCCGCGGTGCCGTCTCGCTCGCGATCGCCCTGTCCGTGCCGGTGGTCCTGGACGACGGCTCGGCGTTCCCGGGGCGTGAGGCCATCGTCTTCGTGACCGCGGGCGTCATCATCCTGACCCTTCTCGTCCAGGGGCCGCTCCTGCCCGCCGTCGTCCGGTGGGCGCGGTTCCCCGCGGACACTGCTTCCACCGACGAGCAGCGGTTCGCCGAGCGCGCGATGAGGGACGCGGCCATCGCCGCCGTGCCAGGGCTCGCGAGGGAGCACGGCATCCGTGACGAGGTGCGCGATCGCGTGGCGCGCGACTACCAGGAGCTGGTCGAGCTCGTCGAAGAGCACGAGCAGGAGCGGGACGGCGACTCGCCCCCGAGCCGCCACGAGGAGCTCACGCGGCTGCGTCTCGCCGTTCTCGACCACAAGCGCGAGGTGCTGACGCGCTTCGTCCGGGAGGGCGTCGTCGACGGCTCGGTCGCCCTGCAGATCCAGATGCGGCTCGACGTCGAGGAGCTGCGCCTGACGGGCGTCGAGCCCCTCGACTGAGCCGGAGGTGCAGCGCAGGGTGAGGGCCGAGGTACGAGGCACGCGCCCGGAGCGGAACCGCGGGCTCAGGCGAGAGACAACCTCGACTGAGCCGGAGGTGCAGCGCAGGGTGGGGGCCGAGGTACGAGGCACGCGCCCCGGAGCGGAACCGCAGGCTCGGGCGAGAAACAAGTTCGACTGAGCCGGAGGTGCAGCGCAGGGTGGGCCTTCGTCAATGGGGGGCGACGTCGGCCAGGAAGGCCGTCGTCAGCTCGGCGAACCGGTCCGGTGCGTCGCGCCGCACGAAGTGGTTGGCGCCTTCGACGACGGCGAGGCGGGCACCGCGCTCGACGATCAGCCGGCGGTGCTCCTCGAGGATGCCGACCAAGGGTCCGGTCCCGGTGACGACCAGGACCTCGCTGCCCGCGGCCCGCAGGGCGGAGAGGAGGTCCGGCCACGGTGGCGTCGGGATGACGTCGCCGTTGCGGACGAGCGCTGGGTCTGCGTCGTGCTGCGCCTGCGCCCAGGCCGGCAGCTCTGCGGTAGCCCAGGCAGGGTGCGCCGACTGCCCCGACGCGACCAGGTCGGACGGTGGAATGGCCTGCCGGTCGAGCAGGTCGCGGTAGGCCCGTTCGGCCACGCCTCGGTCCTGGTGGCGGGTCACCGGGAGCCGCCAGAACGGGTCCTCGAGCACGACGGCCCGGACCCGGTCCGGGCGAGCTGCGGCGACCGCGGCCGCGACGCCGCCGCCGGCCGAGTGTCCGAACAGGACGAGCGGACCCGCCTGGGCGGCGTCGGAGAGCAGCAGCTCGTCGACGATCTCGACGACGTCCTGCGTCAGCCGGTCGCCGGGGTGCAGCTCGTCGTCGGCGTCCCACCTGGGGGAGCGTCCGTGGCCACGCAGGTCGGGGGCGACCACGTGCCACCCGTCGGCCGCCCACGCGTCGGTCGCTGACCGGAGGGTCGGCCCGCTCTCCATCATCCCGTGCAACGCGACGACGGTGCCCCGGGCGGGACGCGACGCGCGGGTGCGCGTGACGTGCAGGGCACTCGCACGGGCGCCTCCGCCGACCGCCTCGGGCTGGGTCTCCATCGTCCTCCTCCGTCGTGACACGCAGGCTACACGCGCTGCGAAACGGACGGCAACGCGATGAAACGAATTCACGGCCGGACAATGTTGCCGGCTGCGCGGCCGACGGGTTCGGTGCGCCGCGCACCGTCCTAACCTGCAACAACGGCGGGAACACGGGCCGATTGCCCGGTCCGGCGGGCGACCGACGGCTGCCCGAGCGACGGAACGCGCATTCCGCCTTTCCTTGACAGGCGCCGAACCGGCGTCCTAGCCTCGCGGTGCAACGCCAGCCGCCGGTCTTCGACGAAGAAGAGAGCCTGCCGTGGAACCACCCGAGCACGACACCACGTCGCCGCTCCGCCTCCGGACAGGAGGTGGGGAAACCGACACCGCGCGGCAGACGCCTGCCAAGGCAAAGGCGCCCCGCTCGTGGCGCGGCCGTGACTACGGCCTGGTGATCCTCGCCGCACCGGCCGTCATCCTGCTGGTGATCTTCTCCTACGGCCCGATGGCCGGGCTGGTGGTTGCCTTCCAGGACTTCAACGTCGCCGACGGCGTCTTCGGCTCGCCGTGGGCCGGCTTCAAGAACTTCGAGTTCTTCTTCACCTCCGGCAACGCCGGCCGCATCATGTGGAACACGTTGTTCCTCAACGTGCTCTTCCTCGCGGCGACGCTCGGTGCGGGCGTCGTGCTCGCCCTGATGCTCAACGAGATCCGCGGGCGCGTGACGAAGCGCTTCTTCCAGTCGGTGATCTTCGTCCCGTACTTCGTCTCACCGATCGTCGTGAGCATCTTCCTCCAGGCGTTCCTCGCCGGCCCCGGTGGCCGCGGCGGGCTCGTCAACGACTTCCTCGGCATGTTCGCGCTGCCGGAGCTGTCCTGGTACACCGAGCCCGGCCCCTGGCCGTGGATCCTCACCGTCGTCAAGGTCTGGCAGCTCGGCGGCTACATGAGCGTCATCTTCCTCGCCGCGATCACGTCGATCCCCGAGGAGGTCTACGAGGCCGGCGTCATCGACGGCGCGAGCCGGGCCCAGATGGCCTTCCGGATCACCGTGCCCCTGCTGAAGCCGACGGCCGCGATCCTGCTCGTCCTCGGCGTCGGGCGGATCTTCTACGGCGACTTCGGCACCATCTACGCGATCGTCGGTGACAACGGGACGCTCTTCGCGACGACGGACGTCATCGACACGTATGTCTTCAGGGCGCTGCGCACCTTCGGCGACTTCGGGACCACCGCCGCCATCGGGCTGTTCCAGTCGGTGGTCGGGTTCGTCCTCGTCGTCATCGCGACCCTGGTCCAGCGGCGCTACGCGAGGGAGACGTCGATCCTATGACCGCCACCGAGACCGCCCCGATCCGCACGACACCGCCGTCGGCCGCAGCAGCGAGGCCGCACGATGCCCGCCGCCGACGGCGCCACCGCCCCGAGCCGTTCACCATCGCCAGCTACCTCGGTGTGGGCGCGTTCGGCCTGGTCTGCCTGATCCCGTTCTGGATGGTCATCGCGGGCTCGCTCACCGCCGAGTCCGTGCTCTCCCAGCGCGGCTACTCGTTCTGGCCCGACCCGTTCTCCGTGGACGCGTACGCCACGATCTTCGCCGGGTCGCGCGTCTGGCTCTCCTACGGGGCGACGATCTTCATCACGGTCGTCGGCACGGCGATCGCCGTCGCCTCCACGTCGGGAATCGCCTGGGTCATCGCGCGCGGCCTGCCGTGGTTGAGCAAGCCGCTCGCGGTGTTCACCTACATCCCGATGCTGTTCACCGGCGGCCTGGTGCCGATGTACATCCTCATCACGCAGGTGCTGCAGCTGCGGAACTCGTGGTTCGCCGTCATCCTGCCGCTCGTCATCGCGCCGTTCCTCGTCTTCGTGCAGGTCAGCTTCTTCCGGGGCACGCCCCAGGAGATCCTCGACGCCGCCCGCATCGACGGCGCCGGTGAGCTGCGGGTCTTCTTCCAGATCGTGCTGCCGCTGTCCAAGCCCGTGATCGCGGTCATCGCTCTGTTCTACGCGGTGACGTTCTGGAACGAGTGGTTCCACGCCCTGCTGTTCATCAGCGAGCCCGCGAAGTACCCGCTGCAGCTGGTGCTGCAGAACCTCATCACGAGCGTCGCCAACGCGGCAGACCTCGGCACGACGACGGCCGCCCCGGTCTACGCGATCCGGCTGGCCATGACCGTCATCACCATCGGACCGATCCTCCTGGCCTATCCGTTCGCCCAGCGCTACTTCGTCAAGGGGCTCACCCTCGGCGCCTCCAAGGGCTGACGCACACACGACCGGCCGCACGGCCACCCACGACCACGAACGAGAGGTAGCACCATGGCACAGCTCATCGATGCCGCTGGACTGTCATTGCCCATCTCCCGCCGAGGATTTCTAGCCGGAACCGGCGGGCTGCTCGCCGCCGCGACGCTCGCCGCCTGCGCCCCCGGCTCGGGCGGGCAGAGCGCCGGCACCTCGTACGGCCTCCTGCTCCCGGGCGACGTCCCGGCCCAGTGGGACCGCGTCCGCGCCGCGGTCAACGCCAAGCTGAAGGCCGACCTCGGCTTCGAGTTCAAGCCCGAGTTCATCAACTGGACCAACTACGGGTCGCAGTCCCTGCTGAAGTTCACGGCGCAGGAGAACTTCCAGACCGCGCTGTCCGCCCGCTGGCTGAACATCGCCCAGCTCATCGAGTCGGGCGCCCTCCAGCCGCTCGACGACGCCCTGGCGAGCGGCAAGTACACCAACCTCACAGCGACCGTCGACCAGAGCGCCTTCGATGCGAACCGCTGGCCGGACGGTTCGGTCTACGGCGTCCCCGCCGTCAACAGCGCGGCCCGCATCCACCACCTCATCGCCCGTGGCGATCTCGCCGACAAGCACGCCCCCGGGGGCATCGAGACCTTCGACCAGCTGGAGAAGTTCTGGTACGACGTCGTGCAGAAGGAGGGCCTGCCCGGGTACGTCAACCGGAACTCGCCCTTCGACGTGCTCGGCGCCCCGACCGGCGCCCTCTACGCCCAGGGCTGGGAGACCCCCGACCTGCTCCCGCTCTACTTCTCCAGCGACTCGCTCCTGTTCGTCCCGGCCAAGGATGCCGCGACGACCGGCTCGGCCGACGCAGTGCCCTTCTGGGAGCACGAGCCGTACCTGGAGTCGCTGCACCGGGTCCGCAAGTACTACGAGGACGGCATCATCAACGCCGACCGCCTCAACGCCGACCCGGCCACCCTCAAGGCGCTGTTCGACGGCGGCGGGGCCGCGACGTGCTGGGGCATCAGCGACGGCGGCGACACGTCCTCGCACCTCGACCTCCTGGAGAAGGCCGTCCCGGGCGCCGGTCTCGTCAGCCTCCTGCCGTTCCGCGACGGGCTGTCCGCCAAGCCGAACCAGACGTTCCAGGCCGACAACCTCGTGGTCGTCAACGCCGGTGCGGCGAACGCAGACGCCGCGATGCAGCTCCTGGACTGGGTCTCCATCAAGGAGAACCACGACCTGCTGCAGTACGGCGAGGAGGGCACCGACTGGAAGGCGGTCGGGGACGACGCCTACGAGCCGATCGGGGACTACGCCAACTTCCCCGGCTTCGCCCTGAGCTGGCGCATCCCGCTCGAGCGCACGTACTCGCGCATGACCGAGAGCGAGGCGACCTGGTTCGACTGGTCGAAGAAGTACGAGAACTTCACGCTCGACCCGTTCGCCTCGTTCATCCCCGACCTCGCCGCGATCGAGACGGAGCACGCGCAGATCACCGCCGCCGTGACCGAGTTCGGCAACCCGCTCTTCGCCGGAGCCGTCCCGGTGGAGGAGGGGCTGGACAAGCTGAAGAAGGCCGTCGACCAGGCTGGTCTCGCCAAGGTCCAGGAGGAGCTCAACAAGCAGGCGGACGCCTACCTGTCGTCCAAGTAGCCGGTGCCGGCCTCGTCGAGGCCGCGCACCACGACTCCTGGGGCCGGCGGGACTCGCCGGCCCCGGGCAGTTCCCCGAGAGGAGAAGCGTGATCGAGTACGCAGTGGCGGTCGGGTCCGACCGGTTGGCCGAGCGGTTGTTCGGCCCCCGGCACGAGGCCCTGGCCGGAGTCCCCGCCCGTCGGGTCGGTGAGGTGCTCACCGAGTTCGAGTCAGACGCCGCCCGGCGCGTCCTGTCCCGGGCAGAGGTGCTGCTCACCGGCTGGGACACGCCGCCGCTGCCCGCCACGGTGCTGGGCCACGCGCCGCGGCTTCGCCGCGTCATCCACGCGGGCGGCGCCGTCGACCACCTCTTCCCCGACGGCGCCCACGGGATCGCGCACTCGGACACCGGCGTGGCCAACGCGATCCCCGTCGCCGAGTTCACGCTCGCCATGATCATCCTGGCGAACAACGACGCCTTCCGGGCGCAGGAGCTGTACCGGGAGCGTCGCACGCGCATCGACCGCGAGGCCGAGTTCGTGACGGCCGGGAACTACGGGCGGACCGTCGGGATGGTGAGCGCGTCCCGCACCGGTCGTGCCGTGATCGAGCTGCTGCGCCCGTTCCCCACCCTGTGTGTCCTGGTGTACGACCCGTTCCTCACGCCGCAGGAGGCCGAGGAGCTGGGGGTCGAGAAGGTGGACCTGCCGGACCTCGTGCGCCGCAGCGACATCGTCACCCTGCACGCGCCCGTGCTGCCGGAGACCGTCGGGCTGTTCGACGCCGAGCTTCTCGCCCTCATGCGCGACGGCGCGACGCTGATCAACACCGCCCGCGGCGCGATCGTCGACGCGGCGGCGCTCGAGAAGGAGCTGGTCACGCGACGGATCAACGCGATCCTCGACGTCACCGACCCCGAGCCGCTGCCTCCCGCGTCACCGCTCTACGACCTGCCGAACGTGTTCCTCACGCCGCACGTCGCCGGCTCCATGGGTACCGAGCTGCGCCGGATGGGCGACGTCGTCGCGGGGGACCTCGCGCGCTACGCCCGGGAGGCGGAACCGCTGGGCGCGGGGGAGGCGTGACCGCGCGCACCCGAGCGCGCGATCGAGGGCACGCAACCGGACTGCAAACGACGGAAACCCTTTCCGATAGAATTTCCGCTCAACCACCTGGGAGGCGATCGACGCGATGAACGACCTGGCAACGTCCCGGCCGGCACGGCTGGCGGACGTGGCCCGGCTCGCCGGTGTCTCCGCCGCGACCGCGTCAAGAGCGCTCAACGGGAGCGACCGCGGCGTCCGCGAGGCCAACCGGGTGCGGGTGCTCGAGGCGGCGAAGACGCTGGGGTACACGGCGAACATCGCGGCGCAGGCGGTGGCCCGGGGCCGGTCGCGCGGCGTGACGCTCCTCGCCAAGGGCATGCCGGACGACTACGCGAACCCGATCACCGCCGGCGTGCTCGCGGCCACCCAGCGGCGCGGCCTGCCGTTCACCCTGATCTCCGCCGGCACGGACCCCGTGGACCTGGTCGACGCGGTCAACCTCGCCCGGGGCCACCGTCCCGAGATCCTCATGATCACGGGCGGCCGCACGACGGACGACGTGACGATCCCCGCGCTCGTCGAGGCGCTCCAGCGCTACGAGGCCGAGGGCGGTCGCGTCGTGCTCGTGACGCAGGAAGGGCTCCCGTTCGACACCGTCGCGTACGCCAACCGCAAGGGCGGCTACGACATGGCGACGGCGCTGGTGGGGCTGGGCTACCGGGATCTCGCGGTGATCTCCGGTCTCCGGCACGGCCTGACGCAGCGCGACCGGACGGAGGGCTTCGTCGCAGGCCTGGCCGACGCCGGCATCGAGCTCCCCGCCGACCGCATCCTCATCGGCGACTTCAACCGCGACGCCGCGTACGCGATGACGGGTGACCTCCTGCGGCGCAACGTCGCCGTCGACGCCATCTTCGCCGTCAACGACTCCATGGCCCTCGGCGTCCTCACCTTCCTGCGCGACACTGGAGACCCGCGCCGGGTCGCCGTCGCCGGGTTCGACGACATCAAGGCGCTGCGCGACGTCACGCCGTCGCTCACGACCGTTCACCTCTCCTGGGAACAGGTCGCGGAGGAGGCGCTGACGCTCGCCACCAGCCCGCGAGGCGACCGCCCGCGGACCCGGGTGGTCGAGGGGCACGTCATCGTGCGCGAGAGCACGCCCCCCGTCTCCTCCTGAGGCTCACCTCCGCCCGGGGGCCCCGGGCCGGGGGGGGGGGGGGGGGGGGGGGGGGGGGGGGCCCCCCCCCCCGGCGGGGGCCCCCCGGGGCCGCCCCCCCCCCCCCCCCCCGCCTCCGGGGGGGCGGCCCCCCCCCCGCCCCCCCCCCCCCCCCCCCGTCCGGGTCGGCCCAGCTGACGGACCGACTCACCGCCTCGGCCGGCCCTGGGCGCCGAGGTAGTCGGTCTGTCGGACGGGTCGACCAGCTCGGCGGGTTGTCGACGCCGTTTCCATTGCCCTGCAAGCGCGTTCCGTACGCCGCATGGGCATCCACGCGCAAGATCTGGCCGGTGGCGCCAGGTGCCAAGGAATCAGGGGTTCCGCGACCAGCGCCCCCTCTGCTACCTTGACGGCAACCGCTTTCCGTTTGTGAATGCCGAGGAGCTCGCAATGTCGCGACCCGTCCTGCTGTCCACCGCGCCAGACCAGCCGCCGTCCCGCCGGCGACCACGCACCGCGCTGGTCGGCATCGCGCTCGCCGTCGCCGTCGTCGTCGCAGGCGGCCCCGTGGTGCCCCCGGCGGGCGCCGACACCCCGTCGGCCGCCGCCGCGGACGTGCCCGCCGGTGCCCTCGACCACCTGGCCCTGGGCGACGCCGCCTCCGAGGCCGCGCACGGGCTCGCCGCCGCCGGAGCATCGGTGATCTCCGGTGAGGGTGGCCGGCCCGCGCGCGTGGCCCAGCCCACCGACCCGCCGTCGCGCAACCTGACCGACCTGACGTTCGAGATGACGGTCGACCCGGCGGAGCAGAACTACCTCTCCCTGACGCTCTACGGCGGCGACGCGTCGTCGCTCAAGACGATGCTGCTCGTCGACGGCGAGCAGGTGCAGTACCAGAACAGCGGCGACCACCAGGCGCTGGACACCGGGACCCAGGGCGGCCTGCCCGGGCGGTTCTTCCGCACCACCACGATGCTTCCGCTGGTCTCCACCCAGGGTCACGACCGGGTGCAGGTCACGCTGCGGACGTACCACCCGAGCGTGGGGGCGACGGCGGCCGCCCCCTCGCGGCCCTACTACGCCGTGACGACGCACCTCGAGCCGGCGCTGCTCCCGCAGGCCGGCGAGCTGGACACGGGCTACGCGGTGACCGCGCAGGCCCGCGCACCGATCGGCGCCGAGGAGCAGCAGGCGAAGATCGACGCCTACCGGGCGCAGCAGGTCGCGGACTTCGACGCGTACACCGCGAAGGCGGACTCTGCTCCCACGGCCGTGCTCTCGATCACCCGGTACGCGGAGGAGCTGCGGTTCTACGCCGAGTGCCTGTCCCAGGACTGGTGCCCCGCGGGCACGCCCGCCGAGAAGCGGGCGGCGATCGACCGGATCCTGCGCTCGGTCGACAACTACACCCGTCAGTACTACGGCGACGTGCGCAGCCTCGCCTCCGGCGGCCACCAGTCCGACTGGGGTGGCTACTACGCGGCGCTCGGTGAGGTGCTCTACATCGCGGAGCCGCTGCTCGCCGACCCGGAGATCATGGGGTCGGACGCGTTCGAGGCGTTCCTCGACCAGCCCTTCGTCACGGGCACCACCGACACCGCGAACAGCATCGCCGGCGTCGACCTGTCCGGAGGCGAGCTCTCCCGTCGCGAGGCCTACGAGCGCGTGCTCAAGGCGAACTACGACTTCGCGCGCTCGCGCCTCTCGTACATCTCCAACCAGGTCTACTACACGTACGAGGGCGCCTGGAAGGCGCACGAGGGCCTGCGGATCATCGGCTCGGAGCACTTCGAGGGCACGGAGCGCAGCCACCAGATCCTCGGTGAGACGCTCGGGATGCGCCCGTTCCGCGGCGAGGAGGTCCTCGTCGGACAGGACGGCCGGGACCTCGACCTCTACCACTCGCTCTTCTACCACGACGGCACCGCCCAGCTCACCGACGACTACCTGCAGGTGGTGATGCGCGGCCTCGCGCAGAGCAAGCTCGCAGCCGACGGAACGGTCGAGCGCCGTCTGCCCTACGGCGAGCACTATCCGATCTTCACCGCGGCCGGCCTGTTCCGCGAGAACGGCTACGTCGGCAGCTACGGCGAGACGCCGAACTACTACCCGTCGTGGTTCTGGCGGCTCGCCGGCCACCCGGCCGACGCGGAGATCCGCGACGAGCTGCTCAAGCTCGCGCTGCGCAACCTCCACGCCCGCGGCCAGACCCGCTACCAGGGGACGGACGCCCTGGGGAACCGCGTCATGACGATGGACCAGGTCGTCGACTGGCGCAACCCCGCCTACCCCGGCAAGGTCGCCTACTCGACCGAGCCGAACACGCCCCAGATCTTCGCGTACGCCGGCCTCGAGAAGTACCTCGCCGAGAACGCCGATGCGTACTCGGGCGACGAGTGGCAGCCCACCTGGGAGCACGCCCGCGAGGCGACCGGCTGGCTCCAGCAGGCGCTGGTCGACAACCAGGTCTTCCCGTACTTCGACCAGATCCTCTCCAAGCGCAAGTACGACCTGCGTCTGACCGAGGAGTACGCGTTCGTCACCGGCGGTCGCGCGGAGCACGAGGCGCTCGGCCACGCCGCCGCCGGCCGGGTGCTGCCGAGCACCGAGCTCGGCCGCTACACCGACGCGGAGCTCGCCACCCTCGGCGTGGACCGCTCCGGCACGCCGGACTTCGCGTGGGTCGACATCGACAACCTGTTCGTCACGTTCCGGGACGGCGACACCCAGGTGAGCGGCACGCTCAACTTCCGGAACATGGGGGTGACCTCCTCAGCCCGGCTCCACGCCCGGACCCCCACCGCGGCGCAGCACGCGCAGGTGCGCACGGAGTCGGTGGTGACGTACGAGGACACGTTCCTGCGGCCGCACAGCGTCGAGGACACGATCATCCAGGACCGGTACACGGTGCCAGGTGAGCAGGTGCTCGCGATGACGGGCGAGCTCTCGCCGGTCAGCCACCAGCCGGGCGTCGGCCCGATGAACCGCGACAACTTCGCCGTGGACACGCCGTTCAGCAACTATCCCGACCTCGTCACGGTCCGCTACGGCCCCTACCTGATCGCGGTGAACACCACCCGGGACGAGTACGGCAACGCCGCCCGGCACAAGGTCGTCCTGCCCGACGGCGTCGGCGGCCGGGTCCGCGACCTCGTCACAGGCAAGGACGTCAAGCCCGTCGGCGGCAGCTACGAGCTCAAGCCCGCCTCCGCCGTCGTGCTCGACGTCGGCACCACGGCTGACCGCCCGGAGCCCAGCCGGGTCCTGGCGATCGACACGACGACGGGTGCCGGCGTCGTGGGCCTCACGTGGGGCCGCTCGGCCGGCGCGACCTCGTTCGACGTGCTCCGCGGCAGCACCGCCGCGATGGCCGACGGCGTCGTGGTCGCGTCCGGCGTGACGGGGCAGTCGGTCGTCGACCGGGTCCCGGGTGCCGGTCGCTACCACTACACGGTCGTGGCGCGGAACGCGCACGGCGCCGCGCAGCCCGCCGTCCCGGTAGCGGTCGACGTGGCCGCCGCGGTGTCGCACGGCCTGCCCGACGGCTGGCGCGACGACCGCGTCGGCGAGACGGCCGGGTCCGCGAGCGTGGACGGTGACACCGTCGCGATCGCCGGCGCCTCCGGGGCCGGGTTCGCCGGCGGGGACGAGGCGATCACGCAGCGCTGGAACGGCATCGGCCGCTACCAGCCCGACGGCCTGGTGCTCGCGAGCCGGCTGGTGAGCGGCAGCGTGCTGGTCTCCGCCGACCTCGGAGCCGAACCCGTGCCGGGCGCCGGCGTGACGATCCGCCAGGACGCGGCGCCGACCAGCGAGTACGTCTGGCTCGGCGCGGAGGACGGCCGGATCGTCCTGCGCACCCGGTCCCTCGACACCCGCGCCGACATCGGCCAGGGCATCCCCGGCCACAACACGGGGGGCGGCACGAGGAGCCCGTACGTCGTGCCCGGACCGAGCCTGGACGCGGGGGAGTACCGCTACGTGAAGCTCGTGCGCACGGCGCACAGCCACCAGGTGGTCGCCTACGCGTCGGCGGACGGCGTCGCGTGGACGACCGTCGGCTCCGAGATCGTCCCGATGCTCGACGCCACCCTGGCCGGCGTCAGCCTCGCCTCCGGCGATGCGACCTTCGGGGACGTGACCGTCACGGAGCTCCCCGGGACGGCGCAGGCCCTGTGGATCGCGGAGGGCGAGCAGGGCGCCCACACGGTCCGGTGGACCAAGCCCGCCCGCGCGGTGGAGTACGACGTCTACCGGACGTCCGACGCCGCAGCCGCCGGTCGTGACCCCCAGGTCTCGCCCGAGGGCTGGGAGAAGGTGGCGACCACGCGTGCGCTGCGCCACGACGACGTCGTCCTCGCCGGAAGCCTCACGTACGCGGTGGTGGCCCGCACGGTCGACGGGACGGCGACGACGTCGACTACCTCGCGCATCGAGGCGGCCGGGATCGAGGCCGTCCTTGCCGACGCGCGGACGCTCGACGCCGGCGGCTACACGCCGAGGAGCTGGGCCGCGTTCACGGCCGAGCTCGACGCCGTGGAGGCCCTCTGGACCGGCGGCGGGGCGGACGAGGCGACTCTCGTGCAGCGGGTCTACGACGCCTACGGCCTGCTCCTGCCCGTGTTCCGGCACTCGTTCGAGCCGGACGAGCCCGACGTCTGGCAGCTCGGCGGGCGCGCCCCCGGCACCTACAGCGCGGGCATCGCCGGCGACGGCGGGCGCACCGGCTCCCGGTCGCTGCTGTTCACCAGCACCGACACCACGGGAGACGCCGCGCACAACCTCTGGGCGACCTCGCGCAAGCAGGGCGTGTCCCCCGTGACGGCGAAGCCGGCGACGGAGTACCGCGTGTCCTTCTGGTACCAGCTCACGGACTACACGCCGGGTCTGCGCGTCGGGGCGTACGCCTTCTTCCGGTCGTACTCGGGCGGCGCCGGGGTCGGCGTCGAGCAGCGCAACTGGCTGCCCGTGTCGGCCACGACCGCACCGGGGGAGTGGGCCAGGTTCGAGCGGGTCTACACCACCGTCGACGGCGCGACCGACAACTTCGAGATCATGATCGGCCTACGTGGTTCTGAAGGCGTGTTCCGCGTCGACGACGTCCGGGTCGAGCCGGTCGAGCCGGCGCCGCTTGCCGACCAGCTCGCCGAGGCCCGCGCGCTGCAGGCGTCTCTGTACACCCCGGAGAGCTGGGCCGCGTTCACGGCCGAGGTCGACAGGATCGAGGCGGCGGCGAACGCGGCGGGGGCGGACCTCGATGCGCTCGCGGCGGAGCTGGAGGCCGCGCGCGGGCTGCTGCTGACCGTCTGGACCCACGGGTTCGAGGCGGCCGAGGCGGACGTGTGGCAGTTCGGCGGGACCTCCGGGACGCCTGCCACGTACACCCGGCAGATCGCCACGGGCGGCGCGTTCGGCGGGGACCGGTCGCTGCTGTTCACGAGCACGGACACCAGCGGCTCCGCCGCCTACCAGCTCTGGGCGAGCTCGCGGAAGCAGGCGGGCGTCTCGCCCGTGACCGCAGAGCGGGCCACCACCTACCAGGTCTCCTTCCGGTACCAGCTCACGGGCTACACGCCCGGCGCGGGCGTCGGCGCGTACGCGTTCTTCCGCTCCTTCCTCGGCGCCAACGGCGTCGGGACGGAGCAGCGCAACTGGTTCCCGGTGACGGCCGCCACCGCCCCGGGCGAGTGGAAGACGTTCGAGCGGACCTACACGACGGTGGACGGAGACATCGACAGCATCGAGCTCCTGCTCGGCCTGCGCGGGTCGTCCGGCACCTTCCGGGTCGACGACGTCCGCGTGGTCGAGGTGGCGGGGTGACAGCCGACGACCGACCCCTGATCAGCATCTGGTTCGGCAACTTCTTCGAGCCGTTCTACAGCGACGCGGACGCGACCCGGGAGGGCATCGCGGACGTGGCCGGACTCGGCTTCACCACCGTGAACCTCGACTCCAAGCCGTGGGAGGACTTCTTCGCGCGGTACCGCGGCGAGGACGCGAGCCAGTACGTGGGCATGCAGGAGCTCATGATGTCCGAGGCGGCCGGGCACGGGCTGGACCACACCTGCCTGGCGCTCTACCTCTGCGGCGACAACCTCTACCCGACCATCCGGGACGTCCCTCCGGTGCGCGGCGAGGAGGCGGTCCGGCCCGACGGCGAGCCGATGGGCACCTACAAGTACTGGTCGCCGCGGGCGCAGCGGACGATGGTCGATCACGTGCGCGGCCTGCTCGGCCTCTACGGCGACGGCATGCGGCGCAGCAGCGACGGGCGGGTCGTCATGCAGACGATGTTCGACCCCATCCCCAAACCGTCCTTCGACGCCGAGGGCAGGAGCTCGTACCTCACGTGGC
This sequence comes from Antribacter soli, assembly GCF_021568775.1. Taxonomy (GTDB): domain Bacteria; phylum Actinomycetota; class Actinomycetes; order Actinomycetales; family Cellulomonadaceae; genus Antribacter; species Antribacter soli. The sequence goes on from NZ_JAKGSG010000011.1 coordinate 30,800, forward strand.
TCGAGAAGCGGTACGACGGCGACCTTGCGCGGCTGGGCGAGCGGTACGGCCTGGACGCGACGTCGTTCGGGGCGCTGGCGCCCGACCAGTACTGGCTCCGGCCCGACGAGCTCGACTGGGTGGGTTGCGCGCGCCCCGCCGCGGACGACTTCGCCCGGCGGACGCCGGACTTCCACCGGTGGATCGACAACCAGACGTACCTCGCCGAGGTGATGGTCGACCACTTCGCCACGATGCAGGGCCACTGGCGCGGGCTCGAGCCCCGGATCTTCGTCGAGCCGGTCCTGCAGCAGTGGGGATACTTCTTCAACCCGCCCGGCGCGACGGACTGGCAGACGGGTCAGCGGGCTCTCGACGTGTACCGTTGCGCCCCGTACGTGGACGGCGTGCTCTTCGTCGCCGCCCCGCTGAACGCCGAGAACCGCGCCGACGCGACGGCGCTCGGCGTCGAGGCGTCGATCCAGCGGACCGCCAACGAGCACCGGCCGTTCACGGGCGGTCTGTACCTCGGGCGGCACCTCAACGAGGACGTCTACCGAGTGGTCCCGCCCGCCGAGGCGATCGCCACCCATGTGGCGGGCGGCGCCAAGCGGCTGCACGTCTACGGGTACAGCGGCCTCGACGACGGCGGGGTCATGTTCCGCATGGACGAGGTCTTCAAGGAGTCGCTGCGCGTGGGCAACCGGTGGGCGGCGCAGGTGATGTCCCTGCTCGACGCGCCGCGCGCCAAGGAGGTCGCGATGCTGTTCCCGGCCGAGACCAGTCTCTACGAGCCGCTCGAGGTCGACGAGGGTGGTCGCCACCGGATGGACCTGCTCGGCTGGTACCAGCAGTTCACGGACCTCGGCTGGCACGTGGACGTGGTTCATCCTGATCAGGTCGTCCGCGGCGCCCTGGCCGGCTACCAGCACCTCGTCGTGCCCGCTAACCCGCTGTACGACCTCGGGGACAACGCGGCACTGGAGGATGCGGTGCGGGCCTTCGTGGCCGGCGGCGGGACGATGTTCCACGGGCCCGGGTGCGAGCTGGCGCGGCGGGCGTTCGGGATCACGGAGCGCGCGGTGGACTTCGACTGCCTCGCCTGGCGGGAGAACGTCATCCCGCACGGCTGGTCCACCGTCTCCTACGACTCGGGCCGGGCGCTGGCCACGTACATCGGGTCGGGCCAGGCCGCCCTCGCGGGCACGGACGTCGGCCGGGGGACGGTCTACTCGTTCGGCTTCGAGTACGGGTACTCCTACTCCCGCCGCACCATGCCGATCGTCCCGCCGCAGTACGGCAGGAGCGAGATGCACCCCGTCGTGCTGCTCCGCCAGACGCCGGTCGAGGCGTTCGTCGGCACGTCGCCGCTCGCCCCGATGAAGCCGGTCAAGGGCGTGGAGACGGCCCGCTTCGGCGACGCGCTGGTCATGGTCAACCATCGGTCGAGCCCCGTGGACATCAGCGCCGTCCCGGCGTCTCGGGCGATCCACCAGGTGCCGTCCGCGCCGGGGACGCTCGCGGCGCACGCGGCGGTCTACCTCGAGCTGCCCTGACCGAAGGGTCGCGTTCCGTTCTACCTCGCCATCACGGGCGGACGGCGAAGCCGCCGCCCCAGCCGACCGTCTCCTGCACGGCGAGCACCATCTGCAGGAAGCCCACGGCCTCGAGCTCGCGGGCGCGCTTCAGGCTGCCTGCGTCGCCCGCCTGGACGCCGCCGGCGGTCACGACCTCGATGAGGGACTTCTTCGCGTCCGCGTCGTCGCCGGCCACGAGGACCGTCACGGGGACGCCGCCGGTCTCGCCGCTGGCGAGCGTCCCGGCGAAGTTGGTGTTGAAGGCCTTGACGACCCGCGCGCCGGGCAGCCTCGCGGCCAGCTCGGCGGTGGCCGACGAGTCGGGCGAGACGGTGAGGCTGTCGAAGGTGGCGAAGTCGACCGGGTTGCTGACGTCGACGACGACCTTGCCCGTCAGCTGGTCGCCGTAGATCGCGGCCAGCCCGTCGAGGGCCGGGTAGGGGACGGCGAGCACGACGACGACCGGCGGCCACATCGCGCACGTCCGCGGACTCGTGATCGACGAGCTCACGCCGGAGGAGCTGGCGGTGGTGGCCGGTGCCCTGGGCGGGGTCGTGCGGAACCTCGACCCCGACGGTCGCTTCCTGAGCGGCGCGGCCCGGACGGGGGAGGCCGACGCCGACGTCGGTGCCGACGCGGCAGGCCCAGCGGCCTGACCTGCGTCTCGACGCGAACATGCTGGTGCGCCGGTAGGGACCGGCCAGGACCCGTCTGGCACGCTTGCCGGATGGATCTTGCGACGGGTGATCTGGGGACGGCCGCGCTGCTCGGGACGCTTGCAGTCCTCGCGCTCGTCGACTCGACGAGCTTCGGCACGCTGCTCGTCCCGGTGTGGCTGCTCATGGCGCCCGGCCGTCCCCAGGCGGGCCGGATGCTGGCGTACCTCGGCACGGTCGCGGCCTTCTACCTCGGCGTGGGCGTCGCGGTGATGCTCGGCGCGGACCTGCTGCTCGACCGCTTCGGCGACGCGCTCGAGAGCCGGCCGGCCTACGTGGTCCAGCTCGTCGTGGGCGTGGCCCTGTTCGCGGTCAGCTTCCGGTTCGACCGCAAGCGGACCGAGGCCCGCCGGCAGCAACGGGCCGTCCAGGGCAGGCCTGGCCGGCTGTCCCGCTGGCGCGAGCGAGCGCTCGGCATCGAGAGCAGCACGGCGGCCGGCAGGGGTTCCGGGACCGGCACGCTGCCTGGGTCGGTGCTCCCGCTCGTCGGCCTCGCGATCGGCGCGGCGTCGCTCGAGGTGGCGACGATGCTGCCGTACCTGGCGGCCATCGGGATCCTCGCGTCCTCCGGGCTCTCCGCCACGACGTCGGTGGCGGTCCTCGCCGGATACTGCCTGGTGATGATCCTGCCGGCGGTCGTGCTCCTGGTCGCCCGGATCGGAGCGGCCCGGGCCGTGGACCCGCTGCTGCGCCGGCTCGACGGCTGGCTGACCAGGAACGCCGAGGAGATGACCGGCTGGGTCCTCGCCGTCCTGGGCGTGCTGCTGACGCTCGACGCCGTGGGAAACCTCGGGCTGGGGACCGGCCTCCAGAACGTCACGGTCCGGATCCCCTGACGGCGCGCCCGGAGGCGGGGGCTCAGATCCGCGCGGGCGTCTGCTTGAGCCGGGCCTCCGCCTCGCGCACCATCTCGTCGGGGTCGGCGGCGCCCGTGACGGACCACACGACGGACGAGTGGAGCGTCGGCCACGCCGACGGCGGGACGTCGCCGGACGGCTGGGCGAGGCTGTCGACGAGGTGCCGGCGCAGCCAGTCGGCGGTGGCGGCCGCCTGGATGTCGTCCGCGGGCGGGATGGTCGCCAGCACGGCGAACCTGTTGCCGTCGACGCGCCCGGCCTCGCAGCCCTGGGGCAGGGTGGCGGTGAGGCGGGCGGCGAGCTCGGCCAGGACGGAGTCGCCCACGGCCTGCCCGTACCGGGCGTTGAGGTCGGCCATGCCGCGGACGTCGAGGAGGACGATCGCCACCCGGGTCCTGCCGTTGCCGACGAGCGCGCACCGGCGGGTCAGGGAGTGCCACGTGGTGGACCGGATCTGCAGCAGGGTCAGCGGGTCGTGCGTCGAGCGCTGCGCGAGGGCACCCACGAGGGCGCGCATCAGGTCGGCCGTGCTCGCGCTGGCCCAGCGCGTCCCGTGGACGAGGACGTCGTCGTACCGGTGCTCGCCGACGCGCTCCATCGACCGCGTCGCCACGTCGGCCACGGAGGCCTGGGCGTCGACGACGAGGGGGGACCAGTCCGTGACGACCGTGACGGGCCGGCGCTCGAGCACGGCCCGCCCGTAGCCGAGCCGTCCCGTCAACGCGCCCGTGAAGTGGGCGCGGGTGACGAGGCCGAGCCGGTTCTGGCCCTCCTCTTCCTGGACCGCGACACACGCGAGCTCGGGGCTGCGGAACATCACCTCCAGCTCGCCGACGGGCATCAAGGAGCCGACGACGAGCACCGGCCGGGCCAGGTCGGCGACCACTCCGGCGAGCTGGCGGCCGCGGGCCGCCGTGTGCTGGGCAACTTGTGCGAGTTCGTCGTGCACGTCACGAAGTGTGCGCCCGGTCGTGTCCGACATTTCCGATCGAAGCGTTCTGCTTGGGCAGATTTCGCTTGTTGTTCACCCAGAGGTCACCGTGCGGCCTTCTGGCGACCCGGATCGGCCCGCGGGCGTCTCTGCACCGGCGCTTCGGGGCCCACCCGTTCTGCGGTCCCCGGTACGCGTCCTGACCTGCGCGTTTCATGTCCTTGCGCGGATGCGGGAGGATGTCACCCGTGGATCTCCGGAACGCCCGATTCCTCCTGAAGTCGGTGGCGCTGTCGGCGACCGTCCTGGTCGCCGGACTCCTGGTCCTCGGTGGCTGTGCCGTGGGGACCGCCGAGGGGACCGCCCCGGTGGCCCAGGAGGTCCGGGTCAACGATCTGCCTACCCACACGGTGGTGCTCGACTCCGAGGACCCCGCCGAGCTCGCCCTGACGGCGAGCCAGATGTTCTTCGAAGCGTCACGCGTCGCGGTGCTGGCCGACGCCGCAGACGGCTCCGCGCGTGCGACCGCCGCCGCGGTCTCCGTCGCCATCGCCGCCCCCGCCCTGCTCTCGGGCGGCGGGATCTCCGGGCGCGGCCTGGCCGGCGAGCTGCGGCGCCTCGGCACCGAGACGCTGGTCGTGGTGGGCGACGGCGCCGAGGCCGCTGCGAACGAGGTGGCCGGGAACGCCGGTGCCACCGTGGTCGTCTTCGAGGGCGAGTCGCTCGAGGCCGTAGCCGAGGCCGCCACGGGTGTCACGGAAGCGGGCGGGCCGGCGTCGGGCAACGCCGACCCTGCCGCAGCCCCGCTGCCCGACCCGGCCCAGCTCGACGCCGGTGACCTCGCCGACCTGCGCGCACAGCTCCCGGACCGCGGCGAGCCCGAGCTGCTGACCGAGGTGCTCGCCCTCGTGGACCCGCAGCCGGGGCAGGAGGCGGCGATCGGCACGGTGACGGCTGCCGGTGCGGTCCCGTTCCGGGTCGCGGGCGGGGACCCCGGCGCGTCCGCGGAGGCGGTCGACATGCTCGCGGACGCCAAGGCCCTCGGCGTCGTGGCGGTCGGCGCGGGGTTCGGCTCGGCCGAGGACTTCGGGTGGCGCGTCGCCGCGGCGGAGACGGGGCACATGCTCCCGACGGGCTCGCAGCGGTTGTTCCCCGCCCGCTACGTCGCGACGCCGTACACCGTCCCGCTGAGGGGCGACGGCGCGGCCGCCGAGAGCCCCGACGAGACGGTCGCCCTGGCCGGCGAGAACGCCGCCCCGTTCACGTCGCCGGACCCGGCGGCGCCGGTCGTCGCGGCGATCGAGCTCGCCGCGGCCGTGCGCTCGCCGTCGGCGGGGGCGGACGGGGACTACGTGACCGAGCAGCCGGCCGCTGCGCTGCAGCCCGCGATCGACGCCGCCCGCGCGGCCGGCCGGCTCGTCCTGCTCGACGTCGCACCGGGCAACCGCCCCCTCGTCGAAGAGGTGAAGGAGCTGGAGACGTTGCTCGCCCAGCCGGGCGTGGGCGTCGTCCTGCATCCCGAGCAGCGCCGGGCGGGGAATGGTGCCCGCAGCGCGGGCGTCGTGGACGTCTCCGAGGTGCAGGCGGTGGTCGACTACCTTTCTGGTGTGGTCGCCGAGAACGCCCTCCCGCAGTCGATGCTCGTGGTGTACCAGTCCACGGCGTCGTCGGTGGTGAACCGCGCGGGGCTGACGTCGACCGCCCAGGTCGCGACGGTCTTCCTCGCGGCACGCGGCACGGCCGGCCTCGCGACGACGCCGGCCACATGGTCCGACGTCACCACCGGCCTGCCCGACGGCGTCCGCCTCGGCTGGGCGGCGCCGTCGTCGCTGCCCGACGACGCCGTCTCGCTCCTCCCCGCCGAACCCGCCGCCCCCGACCTCGTCGCCGTCCCGTGAGCACCGCCGGCTCGCGCCCAACCGAACCTCAGGAAGCGAGACACGTGACCACCGACCTCGGAACCAGCTCCGTGACGCATGCCGTCATCCCCGCCCCGCTCGCCGTCGAGCAGGGCGATGGCACCCCGGTCCCGCTCGCCGACGTCGTCGTCGTCGCGCCGGACGAGCGCCTCGCGGCGCTCGCCGCAGAGCTCCTCGTCCCCGCCGGGGTCACGGTCGTGGGCGCGGTCACCACTGTGACTGACGCCGGAGCGCTCGCCGGCCCCACGACCCTGACCCTGACTCTCGACCCTGCGTCGGGCCCGGCCGGGTCCGACCACCCGGAGCGGTACACGCTGCGCGCCGCGGACGGGGCCGTCGCCGTCACGGCGCCGGAACGCGTCGGGCTGCTGCACGGCGTGCGGACCCTCGTCCGGCTCGTGGAGGGCCCGGCTCAGGACGGTGCACCCGCGGTGCGCCCCGTCGTCGTGCAGGACGAGCCGCGCTACGGCTGGCGGGGGCTGTCCCTCGACGTGGTGCGCCACTTCTTCGGCCCGGCGGACCTGCGGGCCGTCGTGGACCTGGTGGCGTCGTACAAGATGAACCGCCTGCACCTGCACCTGTCGGACGACCAGGGCTGGCGCCTGGAGATCCCGTCACGGCCGGAGCTGGTGGCGCGGTCCTCGCAGACGGCGGTGGACGGCGCCCCGGGCGGCTACCTCACCGTCGAGGAGTTCCGCGCCCTGCAGGAGTACGCGGCGGAGCGGTTCGTCACGGTGATCCCGGAGATCGACGTGCCGGGCCACGTCAACGCGGCGACCCACGCGTACGGCGAGCTCACGCCCGACGGCACGCCGACGGACGCCTACGAGGGCATCGAGGTCGGCTTCTCCCGCCTGCACCTGGACCTGCCCGCCACGGAGCCGTTCCTGCGGGACGTGCTGACCGATGTCGCGCGCATGACGGACGGCCCGTGGGTGCACTTCGGCGCGGACGAGGTGCTCACCATGGAGGGCGCCGAGTATGCCGGGTTCATCAAGCTGTGCCAGGAGATCATCAGGGCCGCGGGCAAGATCCCCGTGGGCTGGCAGGAGGCGGGCGGCGCGCAGACCGGCTCGCACGACCACGCGGTCGCGCCGAAGCCCGAGCCGGTCGAGCCCGAAGTGATGCGGGTGCTTCCCGGCACCGTGCTCCAGTACTGGGACACGCGGCCCGACAGCGCGGTGTTCGTGCGGGCCGCAGAGGCCGGGGCGCGGTTCGTGCTCTCGCCCGCGACGTCCTGCTACCTCGACATGAAGTACGCGCCGGGGCACGAGCTGGGCATCGAGTGGGCCGGGTTCGTCGAGCTCCGCGACTCCTACGACTGGGAGCCCGCCGAGGTGATCCCCGGCCTGCCGGAGGCCGCGCTCGAGGGCGTGTCCGCCTGCGTGTGGACGGAGACGCTCGCCACGCGTGACCAGCTGTTCTCGATGCTGCTCCCGCGGCTACCGGCGGTCGCGGAGGCCGGCTGGTCGGTGCCCGCGGCGAAGGACTGGGAGTCGTTCCGGTCCCGCGTGGCCACCGAGGCGGGGGCGTGGCGCCGCGACGGCCTCGCGTACCACCCGACGCCGCAGGTCGACTGGTAACCCGCTGACGGCTCAGCGGGCAGCCAGCGCCGCCGCGTACAGGTCGCGCTTCGGCACGCCCGCGGCCTCCGCGACGGACGCCACCGCCTCCTTGAGCCGTTCCCCGGCGCCGACGCGCGCGAGCACCTCGCCGACGACGTCCTCGACCGTGGCCGCCGACGCCGGAGCGCCGCCCACGACGACGCAGATCTCGCCTCGCAGAGCGTCCTCGTCGGCCCGGGCGGCGAGGTCGGCGAGGCTGCCGCGCAGCACCTCCTCGTAGGTCTTGGTGAGCTCGCGGCACACTGCCGCCGGCCGGTCTTCGCCGAACGCGGCGGCCATGTCCGTCAGGGTTGCCGCGATCCGGTGCGGCGCCTCGAAGAAGACCATCGTCCGCGGCTCCGCGGCGAGCGCCGCGAGTGCCCGAGACCGGTCCCCGGGCTTGCGCGGCAGGAAGCCCTCGAAGGTGAACCGGTCCGTGGGAAGCCCGGACAGCGCCAGCGCGGTGAGCACGGCGCTCGGTCCCGGTGCGGCGGTGACGCGCAGCCCCCGCTCTACCGCGCGGCCCACCGCCCGGAAGCCCGGGTCCGACACGCTCGGCATGCCGGCGTCCGTCACGACGACGACGGTGCCGCCGGCCGCGACGACGTCGAGCAGCTCGTCGGCCCGCGCCGCCTCGTTGTGCTCGTGAAAGCTCACGACCCGCCCGCCGACCGGCACGCCGAGCCGCGCCGCCAGCGCGTGCAGCCGCCGGGTGTCCTCGGCCGCCACGACGTCGGCCTCCGCGAGCAGCCGCCGCAGCCGCGGCGACGCGTCCTCGGCGTTCCCGATCGGGGTCGCGGCGAGCACCAGCGCCCCGGCCTCGGTCCTCGCCCGGGTGCCCTCGGCTTCCGCCGAACGTGAGGGGCCTGCGTCGGTCGCCTCGGGCGGAACCTGGGAGAAGTCGGTCATGGAACTCAGGGTCCCACGCCCTATGCTGGCCCGGTGTCTCAGCCTGACGCCGCACTGAGCTCCACGACCGACCCGTATGCCGTGCGCGCCACGCCGCAGGGCGATGCCCCCGCGCCCGCGGACGTGATCCCGCCGACGCGCGACGGACTGCTGCGCGGGCTCCTCGGTGCGCGGCGCCTCACGCTCGGCACGACCGCGCGCGACCGGTTCACGGGCGTCTTCGGCGCGCTCCTCATCACGGCGCTCGCCGCCGTCGTGCGCCTGTACGAGCTGGCGCGGCCCGGCAAGCTGGTCTTCGACGAGACGTACTACGTCAAGGAGGGCTACTCCTTCCTGCGCCTCGGCTACGAGGCCGCCTGGCCCGAGAACCCGAACCCCGCCTTCGAGGCCGGGAACGTGGACACCTACCTCGACTCGCCCGAGTACGTGGTGCACCCGCCGGTCGGCAAGTGGATGATCGCGCTCGGGATGCGGCTCATGGGCGGCGCGACCGATCCGACGTCGTGGCGGCTCGCGAGCGCGCTGATCGGTATCGCCGCCGTCTTCCTCGTCATCCGCATCGCGCGGCGCCTGTTCGCATCTACCGCGATGGGGCTGGTCGCGGGCCTCCTGATGGCGGTCGACGGCGAGGCCATCGTGCACTCGCGCACGGGCCTGCTCGACCAGTTCCTCATGTTCTGGGTCCTCGTCGCGTTCGGCTGCCTTCTCATGGACCGCGAGTGGGCGCGACGGCGGCTCGCCGACCGGGTCGCGCAGGTCGTGGAGGCGGGCGGCGTCGTCGGCCTGTACGGACCGCCGCTCGGCTTCCGCTGGTGGCGCCTCGCCGCGGCGGTGTCGCTCGGCCTGGCCTGTGGTGTCAAGTGGTCGGGTCTGTACTTCGTGGCGGCGTTCGGCCTGCTCACCGTGATCTGGGACCTGGCGGCACGGCGTGCTGCCGGGATCCGGCGTTGGTGGGAGGACGGCCTCGTGGCGGACGGACTGCCGGCCGTGATCGTCATGCTGCCCACCGTGGTGGCCGTGTACGTCGCGTCCTGGGCCGGGTGGTTCGCCACGCGTGGCGGCTACATGCGGGACTGGGCCGAGGTGAACGCGGTGGCCGCGCCCTCGTGGTTCCCGTCCTGGACGGACGGCATCTGGGCGGCCGGGCGGTCGCTGTGGGAGTACCACGTCACCATGTGGAACTTCCACGTGGGCTTGAACTCCGAGCACTCGTACAGGTCACACCCGATCGGGTGGATCGTGCAGTGGCGGCCCACGTCGTTCTTCTGGGAGAAGAACGCGCCCGGTCAGGGCTTCTGTCCCGCCGACTCCACCGGCGACTGCGCGAGCGCCGTGACGTCGCTCGACAACCCGCTGCTGTGGTGGCTCGCCGCGCTCGCGATCCCCGTGGTGATCGGGCTGGTGGTGCAGCTGCGCGACTGGCGCGGAACCGCCGTCCTCGTCGGCATCGCCGCGGGCTGGCTGCCCTGGTTCGCCTACTCGGCGCCCTTCGGCGATCGCACGATCTTCACGTTCTACTCGATCGTGTTCACGCCGTTCGTGATCCTGGCGCTGGTCTACCTGTTCACCGTGTGGCTCGAGCACACCGAGCGACGGCCGGGACGGACGGGCGCCGTCCTGACGATCTTCGTCGTCGTGCTGCTGATCGTCGGCGTGAGCGTGCTCTACTACCCGATCTGGACCGCGATGCCGGTGCCGTACGAGTACTGGCACCGGCTGATGCTGCTGCCGAGCTGGATCTAACCCTCCGTCGGAGGCTGCCACACATGTAGCGCACCTCCGGCTCGTGCTCCTCGTTGTGCGTCGGTGGCGGTCCGCCCGCTCAGAGCGCCGACGAGTCGAGCAGGGCCACGCCCGCCGCGTTCAGCTCCTCGCGTGCCACGACGCCCTGCTCGGGCGACACCGGGATCGTCAGGTCACTGAGCACGCGGGCGCCGAGGCCGATGCGGCGCGCGTCGAGCGCGGTGTGCTTCACGCAGTGCGACTCGACCAGTCCCACGACGTCGACGTCCTTGACGCCCTCCTCGCGCAGGAGCGTCTCCAGCGTGCGGCCGGAGTCGTCGGCGCCGTCGAAGCCCGAGTACCCGTGCGAGTACTGGCCCTTCTTCACGGCGTGGTCGGCGGCGAGGCCCGCGAGCGCGGGGTGCAGCTCGGCGTTCGGCGAGCCGGCGATGCCGTGCGGCGGCCAGCTGTCCACGAAGTCGGGATGGTCGCTGAAGTGCGGGCCTGGGTCGATGTGCCAGTCCTGGGTGGTGATCACCGTGGTGTACCGGTCGCGGTGCGCCGCCACGTACGCCGCGACGCGCTCCGCGATCTCGTTGCCGCCGTCGACGCCGAGCTCGCCCCCTTCGCAGAAGGTGGGCTGCACGTCCACCACGATCAGGGCCCGCCCGGCGGGGCGCTCCGTGAGGTCCTCGCTCATGGTCCCCACTCTGCCACCTCCGCCTCCGGGGGTGCGGCGCCCTCCCGCGGAGGGCGTCGCCGGTGTTGTATGGGCGGGATGAGGCTCAGACGTCCTGCGGTCGCACCTGTCCGACGCCGGTCGCCGGCCCTGGTCGGCGCAGTCGTCACCGGGGTGCTCGCCGTGGGGTTCCTCGCCGGGTGCTCCCCCTCGCAGGGGCCGGGGGTGGTGTCGCCGTCGCCTCCCGCCACGACCGGCGGCGGTGACGTGACCGCGGGAGGTGGGCCACCGGCGTCGGACATCTGGGACGGAGCCGTCGAGGCGACGGCTGCGACCGTGGCCGACGGGCTGCCCGTGCCGTGGGGGCTGGCCCCGCTCGCCGACGGGCGGCTGCTGGTGAGCCTGCGCGACGAGGCGCGCCTCGTCGTCGTCGAGCCGGCGTCGGGGCAGGTCCTCGACGTGACCGGGCCCGGGGCGGAGCGGCTCGCGGCCGAGACGCGCCCGCGGAGCGAGGCGGGGCTCCTCGGGGTGGTCGTCGCACCGGAGGGGGAGGTCTTCGTCTACCGCACGGGAGCCGACGACAACGCGGTGCTGCGCGGGACGCTCGACGGGGCCGTGCTCGGGCCGCTGACCGTGGTCGTGTCCGGGATCCCGGCGGCCGCGAACCACGACGGCGGACGCCTCGCCCTCGGCCCCGACGGGTACCTGTACGTCTCGACGGGCGACGCCGGCCTGCGGGACGCCGCCCAGGACCCCGGGTCGCTCGCCGGCAAGATCCTGCGCGTCACGCGCGACGGCGAGCCCGCGCCCGGCAACCCTGACCCGGCCTCGCCCGTGTGGTCGCTCGGCCACCGAAACGTCCAGGGGCTCGGCTGGGACGCGTCGGGGCGGATGTTCGCGAGCGAGTTCGGGCAGAACACCCTCGACGAGCTCAACGTCATCAAGCCGGGGGCGAACTACGGCTGGCCCGAGGTGGAGGGGCCCGGTGGCGCCTCCACGGGGTTCGTGGACCCGGTCGCGTGGTGGCCGACGACGGACGCGTCACCCTCGGGCCTGGCCGTCACCGACGAGGCCGTCTACCTGGCGGGCCTGCGGGGCGAGCGGCTCTGGCGGGTGCCGCTGCTCGGCACGCCGGACGAGGTCGCGGCCGGGACGTCGCCGGGGTTCGGGCAGCCGCAGGAGCTGCTGGCGGGGGAGTACGGACGGCTGCGCGCCGTGCTGGTCGCCGGGCCGGGTGAGCTGTACGTGCTGACGGGCAACACCGACGGGCGGGGCGACCCCCGCGAGGGCGATGACCGCCTCCTGCGGGTGACGGTGCTGCCGGCGGGGTGACCGCCGTCGGGCAGGGCTGGCGACGCCGATCAACCGAAGATGCCGGCAGACCGGCTCGCGGCCTGCTGAGGCTGTGGATAACCGCCGGGCGTCGCGGGCGGTGCCTCTAGGATGGTTCGAGGCCTCGACCGGCCCGCAACCCCCGAAGAATTGGAGCATCCCGCGATGGCTCGACACCTTGTCACCAGTGCGCTTCCGTATATCAACGGCATCAAGCACCTGGGGAACATGGTCGGGTCGATGCTTCCCGCGGACGTCTACTCGCGCTACCTGCGCCAGCGGGGTCACGACGTGCTGTACATCTGCGCCACGGACGAGCACGGCACGCCGGCCGAGCTCGCGGCGGCAGCGGCCGGGCTGCCGGTCGCGGAGTTCTGCGCGCAGGCACACGAGACGCAGAAGGCGATCTACGACGGGTTCGGCCTGTCGTTCGACTTCTTCGGCCGCAGCTCGTCGCCGCAGAACGCCACGCTCACGCAGCACTTCGCGCGCCGCCTGAACGAGCACGGCTTCATCGAGGAGCGGGCGATCCGCCAGGTGTACTCGCCGGCCGACGGCCGCTTCCTGCCGGACCGCTACGTCGAGGGCACCTGCCCCTACTGCGGCTACGACAAGGCTCGCGGTGACCAGTGCGAGAACTGCACGCGCGTGCTCGACCCGACCGACCTGATCGAGCCTCGCTCGGCGATCAGCGGCTCCACGGACCTCGAGGTCCGGGAGACGAAGCACCTGTTCCTCCTGCAGTCGAAGCTGCAGGGCGAGGTCGAGGCGTGGATCGACGAGAACGGCAAGGACTGGCCGCTGCTCTCGACGTCGATCGCCCGCAAGTGGCTCACCGAAGGCCTGCAGGACCGTGCGATCACCCGTGACCTGGAGTGGGGCGTCCCCGTCCCGGCGGACACCTGGCCCGACCTCGCGGCCGAGGGCAAGGTCTTCTATGTGTGGTTCGATGCGCCGATCGAGTACATCGCCGCGACGAAGGAGTGGGCGGACGCCGCTCCCGCCGGCGAGACCCGTGACTGGAAGTCCTGGTGGTACGAGGCCGAGGACGTGCGGTACACGCAGTTCATGGCGAAGGACAACGTCCCGTTCCACACCGTGATGTTCCCGGCCACCCAGCTCGGCGTGCGCGAGCCGTGGACGATGACGGACTACGTCAAGGGCTTCTCGTGGCTGACGTACTACGGCGGCAAGTTCTCCACGTCGCAGAAGCGCGGGATCTTCACCGACGCGGCGCTCGAGGTCCTGCCGAGCGACTACTGGCGGTACTTCCTGGTCGCGAACGCACCCGAGTCGGACGACTCGTCGTTCACGTGGGAGCACTTCGCGGGCACCGTGAACAAGGACCTCGCGGACACGCTCGGCAACTTCGTCAACCGGGTCCTCACGTTCTCGGCGAAGAAGTTCGGTGACACGGTCCCGGCGGGCGGCGTCCCTGGCGAGGCCGAGGCGCGCCTGGGCGACGAGGTGGCCCGCCTCGTCGCGGAGCTGGAGACGCACCTGGACGCCCTGGAGTACCGCAAGGCGGCGAACGCGCTGCGGGCCCTGTGGGCGGCCGGGAACGCGTACCTGGTCGAGAAGGAGCCGTGGAAGCAGGTCAAGACGGACCCGGAGGCGGCCGCGCTGTCGCTGCGCACCGCGATGAACCTCATCCGCGTGTACGCGATCGTGTCCGAGCCGTTCGTGCCGGACACCTCTGCGACGTTGCGCGGGGTGTTCGCGCTTCCGGACGACACCGCGACGTGGGTCACGCCCGAGGACGCCATCGCGCTCGACAAGGTCGTGCCGGGCGCCGGTCTCACGGTCCCGCCGGTCCTGTTCGCGAAGCTCACGGACGACGACGTGGCGGCGTTCCGGGAGCGCTTCGGCGGCGTTGAGAGCGCCTGACGTCGGTGGCCCGCAAGCGTGAGCGCGGTTTTCCGGACGCGCCCGAACCGCTGCCCGTCGCCGTGGCGGACAACCACACGCACCTGGAGTCGATCGCGCACGTGCTGCCCGACGGCGTCGCCCCGCCGACGCCGGAGGCCCACCTGGCTGCTGCGCTGGCCGCGGGGGTGGACCGTGTGGTGCAGGTGGGCTGCGACCTGGAGTCGGCCCGCTGGACCGCTGCGTTGCTCGCCGACCAGGACGCTGGTTGCGGAGTGGGCGCCGATTCCGCAACCAGCGTCCTGGTCGGCGGGGGCACCATGGCCGGGGGCACCCCAACGGGAGCCGGCAGGGGCCTTGATGTCGTGGTCGGCTCGCCGGGAGCCCTCGCGCGCGTCGTCGGTGCAGTGGCGATCCACCCCAACGAGGCGACGCTGCACGCCGGTGTCGACGAGGTCGGCCCTGACGGGATGACGTGGTTGCCCGAGGAGCGGCACGCCGTCTCGCTCGACGACGCGATCGCCGAGATCGCGGCCATCGCGAAGGGCAGCGACCGGGTGCGGGCGATCGGCGAGACGGGGATGGACCTGTTCCGTACCGGCCCGCGCGGCGAGGCGGTGCAGCGGGACTCGTTCCGGGCGCACATCGCGCTCGCGAAGGAGCTCGACCTGGCCCTCCAGATCCACGACCGCGACGCGCACGCCCAGGTCATCGAGGTCCTCCTCGCGGACGGCGCGCCGGAGCGGACGGTCTTCCACTGCTTCTCGGGGGACGAGGAGATGGCCCGCCTCTGCGCGGATCACGGGTGGTACCTGTCGTTCGCCGGCCCGGTGACCTACCCGGCGAACCACCACCTGCGGGCCGCGCTCGGCATCATTCCCCGCGAGCTCGTGCTCGTGGAGACGGACGCGCCGTACCTCACCCCGCACCCGTACCGCGGCCGGCCGAACGCCCCGTTCGCCGTGGCCCACACGGTGCGCGCGATGGCGGGGTACCTCGAGATCGACCTGGCCGAGCTGTGCGAGACGATCAGCGCCACGTCCGATCGGGTCTACGGCCCGTGGTGACCCGCGAACCGCCCGCCGTCGCCGTCGGACAGCGGGCCGGGGGAGAGACAAAGGCGGGAAATGGCGCGGTCTATATCCGGTATGGCAATGAATTCCATGATTGTCGGGCTTTTCTGAACATCGCGGGTCGATTACGGTCAGGCCTGTGGTGAACTCCCTGACGCTCGACCGCCCCGCCGGCGGCGCGTCGGGGACCCCGGTTCCTCCCGTCGAGCCCGAGCCCGGCGAACCCTCCGCCGGCAAGCCAGGCCGTGGCAAGCGGGCGCGCGCGGGGCGTGCGCTGCGCAGGCTCTCGGCCGGCAAGGCGGCGCCCGAGAAACCCGTCGGCGGCGCCGCGCCGGCGACACCCAGGGCAGGCAGGCCGGCCCTGAGCCGGGCCGCACAGCGCCGGATCGCCCGCCGCAAGGCCGGCGCGGCCCCGCTTACCACCGTCGACCCGCCCGAGTGGCTGACCCGTCGGAGCGTGCGCCGTGCACTCCAGGCCGTGGTGGCCGTGTCGCTCGTGGCCGTGCCGGGACTGCTGGCCGTGAACGGCAAGACCCTGACGATCGACCTCAACGGTGACGTCCGGACGGTCGGCGCGTACGGCGCGACGGTCGAGCAGGTGCTTGTGAACCAGCACATCGACGTGGGCCGGGACGACATCGTCCAGCCGTCGCTGGACTCGCACGCGCGCAAGGACGGCACCATCGTGGTGCGGACCAGCCGCGAGGTGACGCTCGAGATCGACGGCCAGGAGGTCACGGTCACCACGACGGCGGGCACCGTCGGCGAGCTGCTCGCCGCCATGGGCCCGCGTGGCGACGGAGCCCTGTCGACTGCCTCCCGCAGCGCGGTGCTGGGTCGCGCACCCGTCCGGGTCTCCACCGTCAAGACGGTCCACGTGTCCGTCGACGGGTCGGTGCTGCCGATCCAGTCGACCCGGTCGACGATCCAGGAGGTGCTCGACGGCGCGGGGATCACCCTCGGCGAGGGCGACGTCACCTCGGTTCCGCTCCGTGCGGCGGCGGTGGACGGCATGGTCGTGCTGGTGAACCGGGGTGCGCACGGCGGTGAGAGCGTGACCGAGGTGGTGCCGTTCGGCACGCAGGAGCAGCCGAACGACAACCTCCCCGAGGGCTACCGGAAGGTGAAGTCCCGCGGCGTGCCCGGCGAGGCCGTCGTGACGTACGCGGTGAAGGTCCTCGGCGGTGCCGTCGTGGAGCGCACCGAGCTCTCCCGCGAGGTCACGCGCGCGCCGGTGGACGAGGTCGTCGTCGTGGGCACCATGGACATCTCCAGCGCGCCGGTGGACGCGGGCTCGGCCCGCGCGATCGCCAAGGCCATGGCGGCCGAGCGCGGCTGGGGCGACGACCAGTTCTCCTGCCTCGACCAGCTCTGGCAGAAGGAGAGCGGCTGGCGCTGGAACGCCGAGAACAAGTCCTCGGGCGCGTACGGCATCCCGCAGGCGCTCCCGGGCTCGAAGATGGCGACCGCCGGCGAGGACTGGCAGACCAACCCCGCCACCCAGATCTCCTGGGGTCTCGGCTACATCGCCAACCGCTACGGCACCCCGTGCAATGCGTGGGCGCACTCGGTGGATGTGGGCTGGTACTGACCGGACGGTCAAGCGGGTAGAGACCGGACGGTCAAGCGGGTAGAGACCGGACGGTCAAGCGGGTAGAGACCGGACGGTCAAGCGGGTAGAGACCGGACGGTCAAGCGGGTAGAGACCGGACGGTCAAGCGGGTAGAGACCGGACGGTCAAGCGGGTAGAGACCGGACGGTCAAGCGGGTAGAGACCGGACGGTCAAGCGGGTAGAGACCGGACGGTCAAGCGGGTAGAGACCGGAGAACTTTCCGGACTTCGGGCTTCCTGACCGGCATATCGCCGCCCCTCCGGTTGCGGCGGATAACGGCCGGGTTACGTTCACCGAGACCGCCGGATCGGCCGGCCGGGCCCGCGCTCCGGCGTGGGGGACGCCAGGAGCGTCGCCCGGTCACCCGTGCCCGGGCCGCTCGACGACAGGACCCGCGTGAACGCTTCGCACCCGGCTTCCACGAGCCAGGCAGCACAGACCACAGCACCCCCAGAGCCACCCGTCCCGCCCCCGCCACCCCCGCCACCTGCGCCGACGCCGACCACGCAGGCGACAGCCGGCCCCGCAGCACCTGAGCCCGCAGCACTCGGTCCGGCAACACCCGGCCCCGCAGCACCCCCGCCGGCCGTCCTGCCGGCGACACCGCCGCCGTCCCCTCCGCCGCCCCCGCCCCCGGTGCCCAAGCCGGGCCCCCGCCCGGCACCCCCGGTGCCCCGTCCGGCGCCCCCGAAGCCCCGGACGTCCCGGCCGGTCCCGCCGCCGCCGAGAACGATCGGCATCACCGAGCTCTTCCCGTCGCCGCCCCCGGCGGCGGCCGTGTTCCCGCCGGCGGTCTTCACCCTCCCGCCTCGGCCGACGCCCACGAACCAGGCGCCCACGAACCAGGCGCCCACGAACCAGGCGCCCGCAAGCCAGGCGCCCGCAAGCCAGGCGCCCGCAAGCCAGGCCGGCCAGCCCTTCGCGGCCGCGCCGCCCACCGGCACCGACGCCCGGGGCGCGGTGGGGCAGCCGGGCGAGCGGCCGTCGTCGGGCAGCAGGACCTTGCGGCGACGCGTCGCCGCCGCCGTGGCGGGTGGCGCCGCCCTGGCCCTCGTCGGGTCGACCGCGTACGCAGCGGCGCACAAGACCGTGACGCTCGACGTGGACGGCCGGGTCACCACGGTCGCCACGTACGCCGGCTCGGTGGAACGCCTCCTCGCGGAGGAGGGCGTCCGCCTGGGCGCAGCGGACGTGATGACGCCCGCGTCGAGCGCGGCACTGCGCGACGGCGGCCTCGTCGTCGTCCGGTACGCGCACGAGCTGATGGTGGAGATCGACGGCGAGCGTTCCGCGGTGCGCCTTGCCGCGCTCGACGCCGACGAGGCGCTCGCGCGCCTCGGCCACCTTGCGGACGCGGACGCGCTGGTCCGCCTGCTCCCGAACCGCGACGGCCAGCGCGCCGTCCTCCCGCTGCGGCTCGACGCGGCGGGTCCGGTCGCGCTCGTCGTGGACGGCACGACCCGCACCGTGCCCGACGGCGGAGCCCTCCTCGACGCCTTCCTCGCGGACGCGGGGGTCACCCTGGACGACGACGACCGGGTCAGCGTGATCCGTGAGCCCGCGGCGCGGCCGGGGGCGCCCACGGTGCGCGTCGTGGTGCAACGGGTCGTGACGGCGGACGTCGCGACGGTGACGGCGATCCCCTTCGAGACGATCACGCAGGAGGACCCGGGCCGGTACGCGGACCTGCCGCCCGCCGAGGTGCAGGCAGGCGTCGTGGGCGAGCACACGCGCGTCGACGCGGTCACCACGGTGGATGGCGTGGAGCAGTGGCGCGCTCTCGTGTCCGACGGCGTGACGCGCCAGCCCGTCCCGCAGATCCTGGCCCAGGGCACCCAGGTGCGGCCCGTGCCGCGGACGGCGGCGGAGCGCGCATCCGCAACTCTGGCAGCGGCAACGGCCTCGCAGCCGGCCGCGGAGCCGCAGCCCGCCCCGGCGCCCGAGCCGATCTGGAGCGACCCGGGCTGGGACGACTGGGACGACTGGGACGGCTGGTACGACTGGGACCGCGACTGGGGAGACGGGAGCGGCTGGGACGGCGACCACCACGACGGTGACCGCTACGACGGCTACGACGGCGGCTACGACGGCCAGTACGACGGCCAGTACGACGGCCGCGACGGCTACGGCGGCTGGGACGGCTCGTCGTCCCCTGACTGCTCGGGGTGCGCCGAGCCCGGTCTTGGGTGATTCTGTGGGACGGCACAGCAAGCGCTCGAAGTTGGACGAGCGTCCTGGACGAGTGACCGAGAACACAGCCCATCTCAGTTGGACGATCAATAACGAGTCGGTTACGGTCGAGTGTCTTTGTGTGCCTCGGGCCGCGTGTGGTGTATGCCACGGCGGCCCGTTGCACGCAGGACGGCACCGGGCGCGGCTCGCTTCCGAAGGTCCCGTACCCGGTGTCCAGACCGCCGGATCGGCCGGTCAGGACCGCGGCGCCACCTACGGGTGGCAGGCTTCCCACACCCCGGGACCGGGGCAGGGAGCCAGGTCGTGGAAGGACTGCCCCACGGGGCGGCCCGTCCTGCCGCCCGTGCCCGGGACGTCCGAAGACTGGACCCGAGTGAACAACCATTCGTCTGAGCAGCTCTCCGGCTCCGCCCTCAGCACCACCACCGACACCCCCTCCGACAATCCGACCGCACACCACCGGCCTCGCCGCTGGGCCTTCGTGGCCGGCGCTGCAGCCCTCGCGGTCGTCGCCTCCGGCTCCATCGCGTACGCCGAGGCGGTCAAGACCGTCACGCTCGACGTGGACGGCACCACCACCACCGTCACGACCGTCGCCGGCAGCGTCGACGGGCTGCTCGCCCGTCAGGGCATCCGCACCGGTGAGCGCGACGTCGTCGCCCCGGCCCCGGACACCGAGCTCGTGGACGGCGCCCAGATCGTCGTCCGCTACGGCCGTCAGGTCACCGTCGCGGCCGACGGCCAGCAGAGCGACGTCTGGCTCACCGTCGTCGACGCCGACGAGGCGCTCGACTCCCTCGCCGGCCGTGGCACCACCGTCTCCCTGGTCGCGTCCCGCTCCGGCGACCGCGCGTCCCTCCCGCTGCGCCTCGACACCGACGGCCCGGTGGCCGTCGTCGCCGACGGCACCACGCGGGTCGTCACGAACGGCTCCGAGGGCGTGGACGGCATCCTGTCCCGGCTCAAGATCGAGCTCGACGGCGACGACCGCGTCAGCGTCCGCCCCACGGACGAGGTCTCCGGCGCCGCAGCCGCGGCGGAGGGCTCCGAGGTGGCCCTCGTCGTGCAGCGCGTCGAGACCACGGAGGTGACCACGACCGAGGCCGTGGCGTTCACGACGGAGACCCGTCAGGACGCGGAGCGGTACGAGGACCTCGCTGACGTCGTCGAGCAGGAGGGCGCCGACGGCGTCCGCACGCGCGTCGAGCGCGTCACCACCGTGGACGGTGCCGAGGAGTCGCGCGAGATGGTCTCCGACGAGGTCACGCAGGCCCCGGTGAACAAGGTCGTCGTCGAGGGGACGAAGGAGCGGCCCGTCGCCGCTGCGACCACATCGACCACCACCTCGTCGGGCGCCACCACCGGCCCCGTCATGGCGGGGTCGGCGCGGGAGATCGGCCAGCAGCTCGCGGCCGCCCGCGGCTGGACCGGAGAGCAGTGGACGTGCCTGGACCTGTTGTTCCAGCGCGAGTCCGGCTGGAACCCGTACGCCTCCAACCCGTCGGGCGCCTACGGCATCCCGCAGGCCCTGCCGGGCGACAAGATGGCCACGGTGGCCGCCGACTGGCGGACCAACCCGGCGACCCAGATCACCTGGGGCCTGAACTACATCGCCGGCCGCTACGGCACGCCGTGCGGTGCGTGGGGCCACTCCGAGTCGGCCGGGTGGTACTGAGGCGGCTAGGCTCGCCAGCATGAACGACACCCCAGGCGCCCTGCTCGGTCCCGCGGAGATCCGCGACCTGGCAGGGCGTCTGGGCGTCCGGCCGACGAAGACCCTCGGCCAGAACTTCGTGCACGACGGCGGTACCGTCCGCAAGATCGTGCGGGCCGCGGGCGTGCGCCCAGGAGAGCGCGTGGTGGAGATCGGGCCCGGTCTCGGGTCGCTCACTCTCGGCCTGCTGGAGGCGGGTGCCTCCGTGGTGGCCGTCGAGATCGACCCGGTGCTCGCCGGGCAGATCGTGGAGACGGTGCGGGCCCACCTCCCGGGGGCGGACCTCGAGGTCGTCCGCGCCGACGCGCTCGACGTCACGGAGCTCCCGGGGAAGCCGCCGACGGCGCTCGTCGCGAACCTCCCGTACAACGTGGCGGTCCCCGTGCTGCTGACGTTCCTCGAGCGGTTCGACAGCCTGGAGCGCGTGCTGGTCATGGTCCAGGCAGAGGTGGCCGACCGCATCGCCGCGGTGCCCGGCTCGAAGGTCTACGGCGTGCCGTCGGTGAAGGCTGCCTGGTACGCCGGCGCCCGTCGTTCCCTCAACATCGGCCGCACCGTCTTCTGGCCCGTCCCGAACGTGGACTCGGCCCTCGTCCACCTCGAGCGGCGCGAACCGCCCGTCACCACCGCCACCCGCCAGGCCACCTTCGCCGTGATCGACGCTGCCTTCGCCCAGCGGCGCAAGACCCTGCGCGCCGCCCTGTCCGGCACGTTCGGATCCGGCCCCGCGGCCGAGGCCGCCCTCCGGGCGGCAGGGGTCGACCCCGGCGCCCGGGGCGAGACCCTCGGCGTCGAGGCCTTCGCGCGCATCGCGGAGCAGCTCCCGCAGGGCTGGGTGCCCGACGCCGGACGTGGCGCCGGGCGGCCGCACCATGACGCGCGGCCGGGCGCCGGGGGACCGGAGGCGGACCGCGGGGTGACCGCGTGACCCCGTACCTGGCGGCCGCACCGCCGCCCGCCGTCCGCGTGCGCGCCCCCGGGAAGGTGAACCTGTCCCTGCGGGTCGGCGCGCTGCAGGACGACGGCTACCACCCGCTCGCCACGATCTTCCAGGCGGTCGCGCTGTACGAGGAGGTCACGGCGACCCAGGCGCCGCAGGGTGCCGGGATCTCGCTGACCGTGTCGGGGCCGCAGTCCGACGTCGTGCCGCTCGACGAGACGAACCTCGCCTGGCGGGCGGCCGACCTGCTCGCCCGGCACACCGGCGTGGCCGCCGACGTCGCGCTCCACGTCACGAAGGGCGTGCCCGTCGCGGGCGGCATGGCGGGCGGGTCGGCCGACGCGGCCGCCGCGCTCGTCGCGTGCGACGCCCTCTGGGAGACGGGGGTGCCGCGGTCGGAGCTCGCCCTGATCGCGGCAGAGCTCGGCTCGGACGTGCCGTTCTCCCTGCTCGGGCACACCGCCGTCGGGACCGGCCGCGGCCAGATCCTCACGCCCGCGATGACGCGCGGCGAGTTCCACTGGGTCTTCGCCGCGCAGGCGGAGGGCCTGTCCACGCCCCGTGTGTTCGCGGCCTACGACGGGCTCGTCACCGACGCGCCCATGCCCGACCCGGCGTCCGACGCCGCGCTGATGTCGGCGCTGCGCGCCGGCGACCCCGTCGCGCTCGGGCGCACGCTGCACAACGACCTCCAGGAGGCCGCGCTGTCGCTGCGGCCCTCGCTCCGGGAGGTGCTGGGCGTCGCCAACGAGGCGGGCGCGCTCGGCGCGATCGTCTCCGGGTCGGGACCGACCGTGGCGGCGCTCGCCCGGTCGCGGCAGCACGCGCTCGCCGTCGCCGCGACGTGGACGGCCCGCGGCGTCGCCGACTCGGTGTGGTGCGCGACCGCGCCCGCCCAGGGCGCGCGGGTGCTGACCGCGGTGGCACCGGCGAAGTAGGGCCCGCGTCAGTTCAGGACGCGCGGGACGAAGTACTCCGACTGGTGCGTGTGCGCCAGCACCCACTCGATCTGCCGCGCCGTGCGGCCGCCCGTCCCGGCAGAGGCGGACGCGTCGCGGACGCGCTCCACGGCCTCGACCGAGCCACCCTGCTGGGTCATCGCGCCCAGCGCCTCCCCGGAGTGCGCGCCCCACGCCGCCTCGATCTCGCCGAACCCGGGTTCGCCGCCCGGTCCCACGAGCAGGGGCGTGGTCGCGCGCCGGGCGGCGGCCACGAGCGCGTCCCGGTGCGCACCCACGAGCGGCGCGTCGACGACGACGCACGCGGTGTCGTGGAGCACGCCCGCGATGGCCACGACGGACGCCGCGCACCGGCCGGTGCCGATCACGGCCATGCGGGACGGGTCGATGCCCGGGACGGTGCGCATCGCCTGCACGGCACGCAATGCGTCGGTGAACACGTCGCGGTTGAACGGGTCTCCCAGGTCGTCTTCGCGTTCGATCTCCACCGTGAAATGGGCGAACCCCGCGCGGGCGAACCTGGCGACGTCGGTCTCGAACGGACCGCCGGCTTCGCGCAGCTCGACGATCGTCGGCAGGCCGACGACGGCGTTGGCGGGCCGCACGAGCCGACCACGGACCGGGCGGCCGTCGAGACCCGGGAACGAGACGTCGTCGGCGATGAGGCCGAGGGGCGCCAGCGCCGGCTCGAGGTCGGGCGTGACCTCGACCTCGCGTGAGCGGACGAGGGTGCGCGCCCAGAAGTCGTCGAACCCGGAGGGCTCGTCCGTCGCGGGAGGAGCCGCGGGGGCGAGCTCGACGATCGGCAGGTCGAACTGCACGAGGATCCCTCCGTCGGGTACGGGCGCGGGTGCGCGCGGGTGAAGCGTTGGGCAGAGACTAGCGTTGCTTCGCTACGGGAACACACGTCCGGCCCGCGCACGCCCGGCTCGAGCGATGTCCTTCACCGCCTGAGCCTGCGGTTCCGCTTCGGGCGAGCGCCTCGTTCCTCGGCCCTCACCCTGCGCTGCACCTCCGGCTCACGCGGCGTACTTGCCCAGCCACGCCAGGTGGCGCGGGAACCGGTACGCCTCGCCGCCCTCGTGACCGTTGTAGGGGTAGACGTCGATCTCCTTCGCCGGCGCCTCGCCCGTCGTGGCGCCCCAGGCGTTGAACGCGGCGTAGACCGTCGACGGCGGGCACGTCCCGTCCATGAGGGCCACGGAGTACAGCGCCGCGGCCCGCGCGCGCCGCGCGAAGGACACCCCGTCGAGGTAGGAGAGCGTGCGCCAGACCTGGGCCGCGACCTCGGGCGACCGGTGCACGCGCAGGTACTGCGTGATCTCCGCGTACGGGAACCCGTCGGTGATCTGCACGGCGTGCCGGTAGTGCGTGAGGAAGGGGACGTCCGGCATCGCCGCGCGCAGGTCGGGCACGAGGCCCGCCACGGCCACGGAGATGCCGCCGCCCTGGCTCGCGCCCACGACCGAGACGCTCGACGCGTCGATCCCGTCGATCGCCCGGACCGCGTCCACGGCGCGCACGCCGTCGGTGAAGACACGGCGGTAGTAGTGGTCGTGGGGGTCGAGGATGCCGCGGGTCATGACCCCCGGCGACGCCGGGCCGCTGCCCACCGGGTCCGGCGTCCCGCCGCCCGCTCCCCAGCCCGAGCCCTGCCCGCGCGTGTCCATGACGAAGTGCGCGTAGCCGGCCGCGGCCAGCCCGATCCGCTCGTGCGGCAGGCCGCGCCCGCCGCCGTAGCCGAGGAACTCCACCACCGCGGGGAGCGGCCCGTCCGCGTTTGCCGGGCGGGCGAGCCACGCCTTGACGGGGTGGCCCCCGAAGCCGGGGAACGTGACGTCGTCGACCACGACCTGCGTCAGGCCCGTGTCGACCCGCTCGAGCGTCGGGGTGCCGCCGACGGCCCGCGCCTCGTCGAGGGTCGCGGTCCAGAACGCGTCGAAGTCGTCGGGCTCGTCGATCTCGGGCCTGTACGTCTCGAGGTCGGCGAGGGGCAGGTCGAAGAGTGCCACGGTGGTCCTCCGGAAGTGGGTCTGCACTGACGGGCCGCAGCCTAGCCGCGCGTCAGGCATCCCCAGGTGGCCCGACTACCCTTTTCTGGTGGCACACCTTCTCGGTGCCGACGGCATCGCCCTCGCCGTCGGCACCCGCACCCTCCTCCGCGACATCTCCCTCGGCCTCGACGACGGCGACCGCGTCGGGGTGGTGGGCCCGAACGGCGCGGGCAAGTCCACCCTCCTGCGCCTCCTCGCCGGCACGTCGCAGCCCGACGCCGGACGGGTCACCAAGGTGGGCGGCTCCACGCTCGGCATGCTCGATCAGCGCGACGACTCCCCGCCCGGGGCGACCATCCTCGACCTCGTGCACGGCACGTCCGAGACGCACGAGTGGGCGTCCGACGCGCGCGTCCGCACCGTCCACGACGGCCTCCTCGCCGACCTCCCGCTCGACGCACCCGCCACCACCCTGTCCGGCGGGCAGCGGCGCCGGGTGGCGCTCGCCGCGCTCCTCGTGCGCGACCCCGACGTGCTCCTGCTCGACGAGCCCACCAACCACCTCGACGTCGAGGGCGTGGCCTGGCTCGCCGCCCACCTGCAGGAGCGGTACGGGCGGCCGGGCTCGCGCGGGGCGCTCGTCGTCGTGACCCACGACCGCTGGTTCCTCGACGCCGTCTGCTCGCGGATGTGGGAGGTCGTGGGCGACGGCACCGGCGCCGTGGAAGGGTACGAGGGCGGGTACGCCGCCTACGTCCTGGCCCGCGCGGAACGCTCCCGGCAGGCGCAGGTCGCGTCCGAGAAGCGCGACAACCTCCTGCGCAAGGAGCTCGCGTGGCTGCGCCGCGGCGCCCCCGCCCGCACCTCCAAGCCCAAGTTCCGTATCGACGCCGCCTCCGCGCTCATCGCGGACGAGCCGCCGCCCCGCGACTCGCTCGAGCTCACCCGCATGGCGACCAAGCGCCTCGGCAAGGACGTGCTCGACCTCGAGGACGTGACGGTGATCGTCCCGCCCGGCGACCCGGAGGGGCGGGTGCTGCTCGACCACGTCACGTGGCGGCTCGGCCCGGGCGACCGGTACGGCGTCGTCGGCGTCAACGGGGCCGGCAAGACCACGCTGCTGGCGCTGCTCGCAGGCCGTCGCGTGCCCGACGGCGGTCGCGTCAAGCGCGGCAAGACCATCCACGTCGCCGAGCTCAGCCAGGACGTCCGCGAGCTCGACGACCTCGGCGCCCTGTTGGCCGTCGAGGTCATCGAGGCTGAGAAGGGTCGCGTCGTGGTGGGCGGCAAGGAGCTCACCGCCGCCCAGCTCACCGAGCGGCTCGGCTTCACGCGCGAGCGGGCCTACACGCCGGTGCGGGAGCTCTCGGGTGGCGAGCGCCGCCGCCTCCAGCTGCTCCGCCTGCTGGTCGCCGAGCCCAACGTGCTGCTGCTCGACGAGCCGACGAACGACCTCGACACCGACACCCTCGCCGCGCTCGAGGACCTGCTCGACGGGTGGACCGGCACGCTGATCGTCGTGTCGCACGACCGGTACCTGCTGGAGCGGGTCGCGGACCGGCAGGTGGCGTTGCTCGGCGACGGGGGGCTGCGGGATCTGCCCGGTGGGGTCGAGGAGTATCTCGCTCTGCGTCGGGCTGGGGTCGGGGCCTGGGCGGGTTCGTCCGGGCGGGGATCGACCGGGTCGGGTGCGGCGCGGTCCCGTCCGGCCGCGGCGGGGGATGTCGCCGCGGCAGGCGACCATCCGGCCGCTCGTTCCTCGCGGCCTCCCGCCAGACCCATCCAGCCTGGCGCGACGGCATCCCCCGCCACGGCCTCGTCCGGCGGTTCGCCTTCGGGGACGACGGCGGACGGCGGGGTGCTGGCGGGCGCGACCGGGGGTTCCGGTGCTTCCTCGTACTCGCAGGGGGAGATCCGGGCGGCTCGGAAGGAGATTGCTCGGGTCGAGCGGCGGCTCGGGCGGATCTCCGAGGAGGAGGCCGCGCTCCATGACGAGATGGCGGCGGTGGCGACGGACTACGCGGCGGTGGGGCGACTGGACGGGCGGCTGCGAGAGCTGGCCGCCGAGAGGGAGGAGCTTGAGATGGCGTGGCTCGAAGCGGCGGAGGTGGCGGGATGACACTCGATGACGAGGTCGACCGGACGATCGTGCAGGCGCTGCGCGAGGACGGGCGGACGACGCTCGCGCAGCTGTCGGAGCTGTCGGGGCTGTCGCTGTCGGCGGTGCAGGTGCGGGTGCGCAAGCTCGAGGCGCGCGGTGTGATCACGGGCTATCGGGCGGTGGTGGACCCCGAGCGGATCGGGCTGCCGCTGACCGCGTTCGTGGAGGTGACGCCGTTCGACCAGTCGCAGGAGGACGACGCGCCCGAGCGGCTGCGTGACCTGCCGGGGATCGAGGCCTGCTACTCCGTGGCCGGTGCCTCGAACTACCTGCTGCTGGCGCGGGTTGCCTCCCCGCGGGCCCTGGAGGAGCTGCTCGGCATGATCCGGCGCGAGGCGCAGGTGGCCACACGGTCCACGATCGTGCTCCAGACGTACTTCGAGGGGCGGTCGGTGACCCCGCCCGACCCGAGGGCCGGTGCCGACGGCTCCTAGTGTGCCACGGGAGAAGTTCTTGGGAGTCTTGCTCCTACCGAAAGACTTCCCCTACTGTCGCGCTATGGCCGATACCTTTTCTGTTGAGCCCGCCGAGGTGCTCAACACCCTCCGGGCACACCTCCTCGTCGACGGGTACGACCTCGTGCTGGACCTGGAGAAGTCCCGCGGGTCTGTCCTGGTCGACGCGCGCGACGGGCGCGAGTGGACGGACCTGTTCACGTTCTTCGCGTCCTCCCCGCTCGGGATGAACCACCCCGCGCTCGCCGAGGATGCGACCTTCCGTGAGGAGCTGCTGACCGCAGCCCTCAACAAGCCGTCGAACTCGGACATCTACTCCGTCGAGATGGCGCGCTTCGTCGCCACCTTCTCCCGGGTGCTCGGCGACCCCGCGCTGCCGCACCTGTTCTTCGTCGACGGCGGGGCGCTCGCCGTCGAGAACGCCCTCAAGGTGGCGTTCGACTGGAAGTCCCGCTGGAACGAGGCGCACGGCATCTCGCCGGAGCTCGGGACGAAGGTGCTGCACCTCGAGCACGCGTTCCACGGGCGCTCCGGATACACGATGTCCCTGACCAACACGGAGCCCGGCAAGGTCGCCCGGTACCCGAAGTTCGACTGGCCGCGCATCCCTGCGCCGTACACCGGGACCGACGCGGACGGCACGCCGCGCGACGTCGAGGCGCTGGAGGCCGCCGCGCTCGCCGCGGCCCGCGCGGCGTTCGAGGCCCACCCGCACGACATCGCGTGCTTCATCATGGAGCCGATCCAGGGCGAGGGCGGGGACCACCACTTCCGGCCGTCCTTCCTGCAGGGCATGCAGGCGCTGTGCCGGGAGTTCGACGCGCTGTTCATCATGGACGAGGTGCAGACGGGCGCAGGCCTCACCGGCACCGCGTGGGCGTACCAGCAGCTCGGCGTGCAGCCCGACGTCGTCGCGTTCGGCAAGAAGACGCAGGTCTGCGGGATCATGGCGGGCGGCCGCGTCGACGAGGTGCCCGACAACGTGTTCCGCGTGTCGTCGCGGATCAACTCCACGTGGGGCGGCAACCTCGCCGACATGGTGCGCTCCCGCCGGATCCTCGAGGTGTACGAGGCCGAGGGGCTGATCGACCGCGCCGCGGCCCTCGGAGCGCGGCTCCTGGAGCTGCTGGGCGAGCTCGGGTCGCGGTACTCCGTGGTGACCGACGTGCGCGGCCGCGGGCTCATGTGCGCGCTCTCGCTGCCGTCGCGGGAGGTCCGGGACCGGGTGCTCGCCGGGCTGGCCGAGCGCGGGGTCCTCGTGCTCGGCTGCGGCGAGCGGTCGCTGCGGTTCCGGCCGGCGCTCACGGTGGACCACGCCACGCTGGACCGCGGGGTGACGGCCCTGGACGAGACGCTGGCCGCGCTCTGACTCCTCGGACGCACCCACTACCTCGGCGGGATGGGTCTGCCGAGATTGTGACTCTGTCGGACGGACCGACTATCTCGGCGGGATGTGTGTGTCGAGATAGTGACTTCGTCCGGCGGAGTGACTACCTCGCGAGTCACTGACAGCAGTTTTGGGTTGAAAGCCCGAAGCGCCGCTTCCGCGTAGTAGAGACGGATTGTTACGCTCGCCCCCGGCACGGGGAGGGCTGATGGCCGAACGCAGCACGGGCTTGGTGCACATCGCCGGCATCGTCGTCGGCGTCGCGCTCGTGGCCTACATGGTCTCGTTCGGTGACCAGGCGCGGAACGGGTGGACGGACCGGGACAGGGTCGGCGCGTGCGACAACATCGCCGGCGACACCGCCGGCGGCGAGGTGCTCGCGGTCCAGAGCGTTCTGTGGGCCGTCGAAGGGTACGAGCCCGTCGACAGCAAGTGGGACCGCGGGACGGAGAACGCGACGCGGGCGTTCCAGTCGTACGCCGGGTTGCCTGCCGACGGCTGCGTCGCCGACCCCACCTGGGTGACGATGCGTGCGCTCGCCGTCTCGATCTGCGCCCCCGGTCACGACTGCGGCGGGCCGGACCACCGGATCGCCCTCGCAAGCCCCGTCGAGCCACGCGAGGCCTGGTTCGCGGCGGCCGACTGCGACTGGGGCACGTACGTGCTCCCGGGCGTCGCGCGGAGCCCCGTGTCGTCGGGGCAGACCTACGCCTTCCGCGAGGACGAGCTCGAACCCCTCGGCTGCAAGGACTGAGATGGTCACCAACCTGCCGGACTCCCGGCGGATCGACGTCCCGCCCGCCCTCGCCGTCGGCGGGATAGCGGCCCTGGTCATCGTGGCGCTCGTGGCGCTCGTCGGCTGGATCAGCGGCCTGCTCGGCTCCGAGGAACCGCCGTCGGCCGCCCCCGACGCGAGCGACCTCACAGCCGGGACCTGCGCGGCCGACCTGCCGCAGCCCACCTGGGTGCCCGACGGCGTCACGGGCGCCGCGGTCGAGTGCCCCGAGGCCATCTCCGGCCGGATCGGGTACCTCGCCTCCACCGACCACATCGGCACGTGGGTCGTGTACTCGCTGTCCGGCGACGCCAACGCGGAGGCGCTGCCCGGTTCGGCGCCGGAGACGTGGAAGCGGGCCGACACCGACGGCGGCGGGATCCACCCTGCCGCGTCGATCGTGTTCGTCGCCTACCCGGGGGCCGACGAGATCTCCGAGGAGCTGCACGGTGCCAACGTCACCGTCGACTCGGTCGACCTGGAGGACGGTCCGAAGGCCCGCCTCACCCGCGTGGACAACAACGGCTACGGGCCGGTCCGCCTCGAGTGGACCGACGACGACGGCTCGTACCTCCTGCTCACCGTCGTGGGCCGGACCCCCGCCGGCCGCGCGGGCCCCACGGTGGACGAGCTGATCCGGATGGCCTCGAGCGTCGCGCCCCAGGGCTAGCGGGAGACCTGTGCCAGCGGGAGGTCCGTGCTAGCGGGGCAGCGCCGGACGCCGGGTCGCCGCGAGGATCGACACCGTCATGAGCGTGAGCGCGCCGAGCACCACGAGAAGCGGCGCGTCCCAGCCGCCGGTTGCCACGTGCACCGCTCCCAGGACGGACGGGCCCGTCGCCGCGCACGTGTAACCGATCGCCTGTACGGCGGCCGCCGTCTGCCGCGTCTGCGTGATGGTCTCGGTCCGCTGCGCGACCACCGTGAAGATCACCGCGAAGTTCCCGCCCTGCGCCACGCCCGCCAGGGAGCACCACAGCGCCCACGCGTCCGGCGCGAGCAGCAGGCCGACGGGCAGCGACAGCCACAGCGCGGCCATCGTCGCCGCGACCCAGCGCATCGGCATGCGGGTCGCCAGCGCGGCCGGCACCGCCACGCCACCCGCGATGGCCAGGAGCTGGAAGAGCGACGCCGCACCGCCCGCGGTCGCGGGCGCCGCCCCCAGCAGGTCGCCGAGCAGCTCGGGGAGCCACCCCGTCACTGCGAAGTAGGAGAACGACTGGCCGACGAACGCGCCTGCGAGCAGCCAGGTCACCGGTCGGCGCAGCACGCTGCCCGACGCCGGTAGCGCGCCCGGGTGCAGCGCCTCGCCCGGGGCGAGGCTCGCCACGGCGCGTGCCACGGCGGGTGCCGCGAGGGGCGAGGCGACCGCCCGGGGCGGGCGTCCGACGTCGGACACGGGGCGCGTGACCCACAGCCAGACCGCCAGGGCGACCACTGCCATCAGCGACCACGACGCGAGGGCGCCCTGCCAGCCCAGGCTTGCCGCGAACGGGACCGTGAGCGTCGTGGTGAGGACGGTGCCCACGTTCAGTGCCGACGTGTACAGGCCGGTCGCCGTCGCGGCCCGGGGGGCGAAGTCGCGCGCGACGATCACGGGGACGACGACGTTGCCCACCGTGATCGCCGAGCCGATGACGACCGTGCCGGCGAACGCCGCGGCCACGCCGACGGTGCCCTCGCCGAGGGACCGCAGCAGCGAGCCGGCGATCACGCCGGACAGGGCGACCGTCACCGCCCGGTACGGGCCGATCCGCGCGATGAGCGCCGACGCGGCGGGTGCGACGACGGCGAAGCACAGGACGGGAAGGCCGGTCAGGAGGCCCGCGGTGGTGGGGTCCAGACCCAGGCCGTCGGCGACGTCGGTGACGATCGGCGGTACGGCCGTGATGGCAGCGCGGAGGTTGAGTGCGAAGACGAGAAGGGCGACGAGTAGCGCGGCCGAGCCGGCCTTGTTGGTGCTCACGATGGCGCCATTGTCCATCGGCGAGTGGGTGCCTCGCGCAACGGTCCGCCCCTCCGTGTCGGGGGGGGGGGGGGGGGGGGGGGGGGGGGGGGCGCGCCGCCCCCCCCCCCCCCCCCCCCACCCCCCCCCCCCCCCCCCCCCCCCCGCGAGGGGGCGGTCGGCTCAGTCGTCGAACTGGGCGGCCACCGTGCGCAGCAGCGCCGCCAGCTGCGGGCGCTCAGCGGGGGAGAGCGCGGCGAGCACGTCGGCCTCGACGTCCAGCAGGTCGCTCATCGCCGCGTCGACCCGACGCAGTCCGGCGGGCGTGAGGCGAACAAGGACGCCGCGGCGGTCGTCGGGCGCGCGGTGCCGACCGACCAGGCCGCGCTCCTCGAGCCGGTCGATCCGGTTGGTCATGGTGCCGCTCGTGACGAGCGTCTGCGTGACGAGCGCGCCGGGCGACAGCTGGTACGGGTCGCCCGAGCGGCGCAGCGCCGAGAGCACGTCGAACTCCCACGTCTCCAGGCTGTGCCGGGCGAACGCGCCGCGCCGTGCGAGGTCGAGGTGGCGGGCCAGGCGGGACACGCGACTGAAGACCGTGAGCGGTTCGACGTCGAGGTCCGGCCGCACGTGCTGCCACGCGGCGACGATGCGGTCTACCTCGTCGGCGGGGGTCGCCCCGCCGGCGCCCGCGGCCGCAGGAAGCGCACCGACCGCCGGCACGCCGACCTGCGGGTGAGCCTGCTCCATGACGCGAGCGTACCGGAATATCTCGACGTCAAGACTCTTGATGACCGGGCGGCGCGCCGCTAGCGTGAGCCCGTGCCTCGTCCAGTGCGTTCCGCGGTCGCGTGGGTCTCCCGCACCCCCGTGTTCCGCCGGCTCGGGCCGGTGATGATGCCGCCGCTCGAGCGGGCCGTGGCCGCGCTGTCCGGCGGGAGGCTCCAGGCCAGCAGCCTGGTGCTCCCGTCCCTGGTGCTGCACACCACGGGAGCGCGCTCCGGCCTGGCACGCGACACCGTCCTCATGTGCGCCCCGGAGCGGGGCGGGTACCTGGTGGCGGGGTCGAACTTCGGGCGGCCGGACCACCCTGCGTGGACCGCCAATCTGCTGGCCCACCCCGGCGCGGCCGTCACGGTGCGCGGACGCCGGGTCCCGGTCCGGGCCGAGCTGCTTGCCGGCGCCGAGCGGGAGGCTGCTCTGGAGGCGCTCGAAGGCGGTATGCCCGGCTTCCGCGACTACGAGCGGCTCGCCGGGCGCGAGCTGCGGGTCTTCCGGCTGCACGTGAAACAGCCCTGACACGGCCCCGAGACGGCCGCGGGGCAGAATGTCCTTATGGCCGACCCCCGACGTACCCCACGCCCTCGCATGACGGCCAGCCAGCGGCGCGAGCAGCTGCTGACCGTCAGCCGGGGCCTCTTCGCGGAGAAGGGGTTCGAGGGCACGAGCGTGGAGGAGATCGCGGCGCGCGCCGAGGTCTCCAAGCCGGTCGTGTACGAGCACTTCGGGGGCAAGGAGGGCGTGTACGCCGTCGTCGTCGACCGCGAGGTGCAGGCGCTGACGGCCGCGCTGTCGGCTGCGCTGGAGACCAGCGGGCACCCGAAGGTGCTGCTGGAGCGCACTGCCCTCGCGCTCCTCGACTACATCGAGACCTCCGAGGACGGGTTCCGCATCCTGGTGCGCGACTCTCCCGTCGCGCAGGCGACCGGCACGTTCTCCAGCCTCATCGGCGACGTGGCGACGCAGGTGGAGCAGATCCTCGTCGACCAGTTCAAGGCGAACGGCCTGGTGCCGAGCACGGCACCCCTCTACGCGCAGATGCTGGTCGGCATGATCGCGCTCACCGGGCAGTACTGGCTCGACGCGCGCAGCCCCCGCAAGGCGGAGGTGGCGGCGCACCTGGTGAACCTCGCCTGGAACGGCCTGTCGGGCCTGGAGAAGAAGCCGTCGCTCACGAAGGAGTCGCGGTAGCGGCCCGACGCCGGCCGGTTCCGACGGAACTGATGTGGCTGACGACTCAGGCGGGCGTGCGGAGGCACCCGGTGCGACCTGGCAGACTGGGGGCGGACGTGCGACGGTGCTCCTGACTCCGTTCGGAACCCCGCGCTCGACCCCTTCCGCCTTGGTGTAATCGGCAGCACAAGGGTTTTTGGTGCCTTTGGTCCAGGTTCGAGTCCTGGGGGCGGAGCTCGTCGCCCACCCCGCCGACCACCCGGAGCCACCGTGACCGAACCGCTCGTGTCCGTGCAGCACCTGCCGCAACCGGCCGCCGTCGTCGTCCTGGCCGCCGGCCAGGGCACGCGCATGAAGTCCCGGCTGCCGAAGGTGCTGCACCGCGTCGGCGGCCGCACCATGGTGGGTCACGCCCTGGTCGCGGCCCGCGAGCTCGAGCCGCAGCACGTGGCGGTCGTCGTGCGGCACGAGCGCGACCTCGTCGCGGCGGCAGTGGCGGAGATCGACCCGGACGCGCTGGTCGTCGACCAGGACGAGATTCCCGGCACCGGCCGCGCCGTCCAGTGCGCCATGGCCGCCCTGCCGGAGATCGAGGGCCCCGTCGTGGTCCTCGCCGGCGACGTGCCGCTGCTCGACGGCGCCACGCTGGGCCAGCTCCTCGCGGCCCACCACGCCGACGCGAACGCGGTCACGATGCTCACGACCGAGGTCGCGGATGCCACCGGGTACGGCCGCATCGTGCGCGACAAGGACTCCGGCGACGTGTTGGCCATCGTCGAGCACAAGGACGCCTCTGCCGACCAGCTCGAGATCCACGAGATCAACGCGTCGGTCTTCGTCTTCGACGCCGCGACGCTGCGCAGCGGGCTGGCGAGCCTCGGCCGCGACAACGCGCAGGGCGAGGTCTACCTGACGGACGTGGTCGCCCACGCCCGCGAGAGCGGCGGCGCGGTACGCGCCCTGATGAGCGACGACCCGCTCGGCGTCGAGGGCGTCAACGACCGCGTGGCGCTCGCCGTCCTCGGCGCGGAGATGAACCGCCGCACGCTGGACGGCTGGATGCGCGCCGGCGTGACGATCGTCGACCCGGGTTCCACGTGGATCGACCTCGACGTCGAGCTCGCGCAGGACGTGACGATCCTGCCGGGCGTGCAGCTCCACGGCGCCACTGTGGTCGCCGAGGGCGCGACGATCGGCCCGGACACGACCCTGACCGACGTCGAGGTCGGCCGGGACGCCACCGTGGTCCGCACGCACGGGTCGCTCTCGGTGATCGGCGAGGGGTCGTCGGTGGGCCCGTTCGCCTACCTGCGTCCCGGGACGGTCCTGGGCCGTAAGGGCAAGATCGGCACGTTCGTCGAGACGAAGAACGCCGACATCGGTGAGGGCGCCAAGGTGCCGCACCTGTCGTACGTGGGCGACGCGACGATCGGCGAGCACACCAACATCGGCGCCGCCTCGGTGACGGTGAACTACGACGGCGTGAACAAGCACCGCACGGTGATCGGGGCGCACGCTCGCACCGGCGCCGACAACATGTTCGTCGCTCCCGTGACGGTGGGCGACGGCGCCTACACCGCGGCCGGCTCCGTGATCGTGAGCGACGTCCCCGCGGGCGCGCTCGGCGTCAGCCGCGCGCAGCAGCGCAACATCGAGGACTGGGTGGTCCGCCGCCGGCCGGGCACGGCCGCCGCCGAGGCCGCTCTCGCCGCACGGGCGGGCTCCGCCCCCGGTGCGGTGGACGACCAGGGCGACCCGGCCGCCGCCCCACCCCACGAAGTGTCCTCGCTTCGCTCCGGTACTTCGCGGGGACCCCGGGACGGCCAGCCCGAGGCCGCGACCGCGGCCGACCAGGAAGGAACTGTGTAATGCCCAGCACCATCGTCGGCCCGAGCGGCCACCCCCTCGTGCTCGCCACCGGCCGGGCCCACCCCGAGCTGGCGAAGGACGTGGCCAAGGAGCTGGGCGTCGACCTGCTCCCGGTCACCGCGTACGACTTCGCGAACAGCGAGACGTACGTCCGCTTCGGCGAGTCGGTGCGTGGCGCGGACATCTTCCTGCTGCAGAGCCACACCTCGCCGATCAACCAGTGGATCTTCGAGCAGCTCCTCATGGTCGACGCGGCCAAGCGCGCCTCGGCGCACGCCATCACCGCCGTCACGCCGTTCTTCGGGTACGCCCGCCAGGACAAGAAGAGCCGGGGCCGCGAGCCGATCTCGGCCCGCCTCGTGACCGACCTGCTGACCGCGGCAGGCGCCGACCGCATCATGAGCGTCGACCTGCACACGCCGCAGATCCAGGGCTTCTTCGACGGCCCCGTGGACCACCTGTGGGCGATGCCGATCCTCGTGGACTACGTGCGCACGCGCCTGGACCTGGACAACGTGACCGTCGTGTCGCCCGACGCCGGCCGCATCCGCGTCGCCGAGCTGTGGGCGGCGAAGCTGGGCGGTGGCCCGCTCGCGTTCGTGCACAAGACGCGCGATGTCACGCGGCCGAACCGGTCGGTGGCGAACCGTGTCGTCGGCGACGTCGAGGGCCGCGACTGCGTCCTCGTCGACGACCTCATCGACACCGGCGGCACGATCGCCGAGGCGGTCAAGGTCATCCTGTCGGCGGGTGCCCGCTCGGTGATCGTCGCCGCGACGCACGGCGTGCTCTCCGGCCCCGCGCCGCAGCGCCTGGCGGAGTGCGGCGCGACCGAGGTCGTCGTGACCGACACGCTCCCGATCGAGGAGTCCAAGCGGTTCAGCACGCTGAAGGTGCTGTCCATCGCCCCGCTCATCGCGACGGCGATCAAGGAGGTCTTCAACGACGGATCGGTGACGTCGCTGTTCGACGGGAACAGCTGAACACGCAGGTCAGCAGGCTATTTCTGGCCTGCGGTCCGCAACGAGTCCGCAGGATTTCCCGCTGAGTCGTGGGTGGCGGCCGCCGTGAGCGCGGCCGTCATCAGATCCGCGGACGCCTTGCGGGTGCGGTCCTCGGACTTCGGCCAGAGGTGGGAGTAGGTGTCGAGCGTCATGCTGGCCGTGGCATGGCCCAGCGCGCGCTGGACGGTGACGACATCGCACCCGGACGCGATGAGACCGGATGCGTAGAAGTGGCGCAGGTCGTGGAGCGTGTACGGTTCGAGCGCCGGAACCGCGCGACGCACCGCCCGCCAGGAAGCGGAGGCGCTGCCACGCGTGAGGTTCCCCCCGGTGGGCCGCTGGAGCAGCCACTCTTCCTTCTCGTACGTGCCGTGGGCCTCGATGTGCTGGGCGAGCAGCGTGGTCAGGTCCTCCGGCACGTGAACCGTCCGGTACGACTCGTACTTGGGCGGCACGACGACCAGGTCCTTCGAGTTGTTGCCCTGGAGCTGTCGGTCGACCTTGATCGTCCGTCGGAGGAAGTCGACGTCCCGGACCTGGAGCCCCGCCACCTCGCCGATCCGTAGTCCCGCGAACGCGCAGATGGCGATGACCGGCGCGAAGGGATCGGGCGCGATTGCCAGGGCCGCCCCGACCTCTTCGACGGTCGGGATCTGCATTGCCTGATCCGGGCGCCGGATGCGCGGCAGAGTCACGTTCGCCGTCGGGTCCTCGCCGATGACCTTGTCCCGGACAGCAGCCCGGAACGCGGAACGGATGTGGACCATCCGCGACTTGATCGTGCTCGCCGCGATGCCGTCGGCAGTCATCTTCTTGATCCACTGTTCGATGTGCGAGGGGCGGACCAAGCGCATCGGGACGGTCGTGAACGTGAGGGACTTATACGTGTATCCGGCGCTCGTGACCGTGGTCCCTACCCAGACCTGGCGGACGGACCAGTCATCCCACCACTGGCCGAACGTCAGCCGTCCGCGCCGGGGGTCGGCGTAGGTGCCGGTGACGATGGTGGCCGTGACTTCATCCAGCCAGGCTTGGGCGTCTTGCTTGCGGTCGAAGTGGCGGGCGTGTTCGTGGCCGTTCGCGTCGCGGTAGCGGGCGCGCCACTTGCCGTCAGGGCGCTTCTTGATCGATGCCATCGGGTTCCTTCTCCTCCTCGGGGTCGGGGTCGTTGGCCCAGGCGGGCAGAGGCGTCTGGGTCTTGGTGCGGTTCTCCTCCTTCTCGCGGCGGTGGTGGTCGACGTGCTTGTTGACGATTTCGAGGATGTCGCTGCGGTCGAGGACCTGGCGGATGCCGTAGGCGGCGATGGTCTTGGAGCGGGGGTGGGTGTCGAGCCAATCCTGGCCGGCGTCCTGGGCTGTTTGGAGGTCGGTGACGGCCTTGCGCAGGTTGTGCACTCCGATGCTGATGGCGCGTTCGCGGCGTAGGCCGTCGAGTTCGTCCTCTGCTTCTTCGTTGGTCTCGTAGAGGTAGTTCAGCGGGATGTCGAAGACGTCGGCGACGATGCGCGCCTCTGTGAGGCGTAGGGGGCGTTCGCCGCGTTCGATCTTCAGGACGGTCTGGGGGTGGATGCCCTCGAACCCGGCTTGGAGGAGCTGGAGGGCGAGCTGGGACTGGGAGAGCCCGGCGGCGTTGCGGTACCGCTTGAGGTTCTGCCCGATGGTTCGGTCGTCGGTTCTCACCCGCCCAACGGTAGCCGGGCGATGGTGCATTGTCGCGTCATTGTTTCGTTGTGTGGTGTCTTGACACTGAACGTGTGTGCGGCGCATCGTGGTTGGTGACGATTTCGGTGGTGCCGTACTGGCACCGGGCGGGAAGGGGTGGGGCGATGGGGGCGAGGCTCACGACGGGGCCGTTGGGCATCACCGACGAGGAGGACCCGATGCTGTCAACCAGGGCGGCGGGCAAGCTGATCGGGGTCCCGGAGAACACGCTGCGCTGGTGGCGCTACTGCGGGACCGGCCCGCAGTCGTTCCGTAGGGGCCCGCGCCGGGTGGTCTACCGGCGCTCGGTCCTGCTGGCCTGGCTGGCCGACCAGGAGGCAGCCGGTGCCGCGCACCGGCTCGTGTGACCCGGCCCGGCTGGCCGGCGTGAACGGGGCTCGGACGCTACGGCGTCCGGGCCCCGCTCGTCTGTCCGGCAACTGCGCCGTCGCGCCCCATGCGTTCCCGGCCGACTGCTCCCCGCTGGTGCGCCGCGACGCCCGGCGGGAGAGCGCCGCGACGGCGATGCGGGCTCACGCAATCGTCAGCGACACATCACCATCCACATCACCGCAGACCACAACACGCATACCCATCCACACATCCACTAACCGTCCAACCAACCACACTCAAATCCGCATCCACATCCACATCCACACACTCACTCATCCATACCACCCACCACAGATCACACCTCAGGCAGTAGCGGAACGCGATCGTTGGGAACCATTGGCAGCGTTTGACGCGCCACCCGTGGGGCGCGGGTGCGCACCCGCGGGCCGGGTGCGCACCCCCTCGCGCACTCGCCAGCGCACCCGTCCGGGTGCGCCCGGGAGCCGTGCCGCGCACCCGGGCGTGCTGGCTCTGCCGGTCGGGGGTCGTTCGCGGTGACGGTCACGGTCCGGAAGATGAGCGCGGGCAACGGGTACGAGTACCTGCTCAAGTCCGTGCGCAACGCCGACCTCGACGCACCCCCGCCCGGCCGGGCTCCGGAGGCCGCTGAGGCTGCGGACGCGGCGTGGGTGGATCCGGTGGTGGCGTACTACGCCGAGGCCGGCACCCCACCGGGGTTCTGGCTTGGGGCCGCCGTCCAGGATCTCGGCGACGGCGAGCTCTCGCCCGGGGACGGGGTGACGGCGACGCACCTGCAACGCCTCCTCGGCGCTGGGGTGGACCCGGTCACGACGGAGCCGCTGGGACGCCGCTACCCGAAATACAAGCCGGTCGGGGAGCGCATCGCCGAGCGAGTCGCCGGGCTGGGCACGGAACTGTCTGCGGAGGAGCGGCAGGCGGCCGTCGACGCGATTACCGTGGAGGAGGTGGCGGCCGGGGACAAGACCGCCACGGCCGGGTTCGACCTGACCTTCTCGGTCCCGAAGTCCGTCAGCGTGCTGTGGGGGCTCTCGGACCGCACGGTGCAGGCCCTCATCCTGGCGGCGCACCACCAGGCGGTGGCCGAGACGATCGCGTTCCTCGAGGACCACATCGCGAGCACCCGGGTCGGCACGGACGCCGGGGACGGGTCGATCGTGCACGTGGACGTCACGGGACTGGTCGCGATGGCGTACGACCACTGGGACTCCCGCTCCCACGACCCCCAGCTGCACACCCACCTCGTCGTGGCGAACAAGGTCCGCGCCGTGGTCGACGGGAAGTGGCGGACCCTGGACTCCCGCGCCCTGTTCAACTCCAACGTCGCGTTCTCCGAGCACTACAACGCGATCCTCGCCGACCGCCTCACCTCGACCCTCGGGGTCACGTGGTCGCATAGGAAGCGTGGCCGGGACCGCAACCTGGCGTTCGAGATCGACGGCGTCCCGGACGACCTGATAGCCGAGTTCTCGTCGCGGTCGGCGGAGATCGAGCACTGCGCCGACGCCCTCATCCGCGACTACCGCGAACAGCACGGCCGCCAGCCTTCCCGCCGCACGGTCGTCAAGCTCCGCGCACAAGCCACCCTGGCGACCCGCCCGCCGAAGACCCTCAGATCCCTGGGGGACCTGACCGGGTGGTGGCACGAACGCGCCACCCGCATCCTCGGACAGGACTCGAGAACCTGGGCCCGCAATCTCCTCGCCACCGCTGCCCGCCGACCCGGACGGATGCACACAGCCGTGGACGTCCCGGTCGAGAAGATCGAGGACGCTGCGGCAGCGGTGCTGACGGTGGTGGGTGACAAGCGGGCGACCTGGCGGCACTGGAACCTCTGGGCCGAGGCCGAACGCCAAACCATGACCTGGCGCTTCCACACCAACACCGACCGCGTCGAAGCCGTCGCACGGGTGGTCGCCGAGGCCGAGGGCGGGTCCGTCGCACTGACCCCGCCCGACCTCGCTCCGACGCCCGCGTTCCTGCTGCGGAAGGACCGGACGAGCAGCCTGCGGCCGAAGCACGCCACCGTCTACACCTCCGAAGCCGTGCTCGCCGCCGAACGGCGACTCCTCGACCTGTCCACCACCCGCACCGCCCCGACGGCCGACGGGGACCTGCTTGGCCAGGTCGTCCAGGACGCCGTCACCCAGCACGTCGTGTCCCGCTCCCAGGCCGACGCCGTCCTGTCAATCACCGGCTCCGGCCTGGCCCTCGATGTACTGGTGGGTCCGGCGGGCACGGGGAAGACCACGACCATGCGCCTGCTACGCGCGGTCTGGGAGCACCAGCACGGCGCCGGGTCCGTGGTCGGCCTCGCCCCCTCCGCGGCCGCCGCGGAAGTCCTGGCAGGAGAACTGGGCATCGGGTCTGAGAACACCGCCAAGTGGCTCCACGACCACACCCCAGGCCGCACCCGGTTCCGCCCGGGGCAGCTCGTCATCGTCGACGAAGCCTCCCTGGCCGGCACCCACACCCTCGACCACATCATCCGCCACGCTCACGAGGCAGGGGCGAAGGTGCTGCTCGTCGGCGACCCCGCCCAGCTCTCCGCCGTCGAGACCGGCGGTGCGTTCAACCTCCTGATCACCGAACGCAAGCGCACCACCGGGGACGTGCCAGAACTGACCGAGGTCCACCGCTTCACGAACGAGTGGGAGAAGGCCGCGAGCCTGCGGCTGCGCGACGGCTACACGAGCGTTCTCGCGGTCTACGAGGAGCACGGGCGCATCCAGGCGGGCAGCACCGAGGAGGTGACCCAGGCCGCCTACGAGTCGTGGAAGACCGACAGCGACGACGGGAAGGTCTCGGTCCTGATCGCCGCAGACGGGCAGACCGTCACCGACCTCAACCGCCGCGCCCGCGCCGAACGCGTCCTGGCCGGGACCGTGGACGACGGCCGCGCCGCCCGGCTTGCCGGCGACGTGGAGGCGTCGGCCGGGGACGTGATCGTCACCCGCCGCAACGACCGCCGCCTACGCCACGGCCGCTCCGGGTGGGTCCGCAACGGCAACCTCTGGCAAGTCGCCCAGGTGCACCGCGACGGGTCGGTCACCGCCCGTCGCCTCGACCGCGACGGCGAGGCTCGTAAGACGCTGACCAGCAGCAACGCCCACGGAACGAATCGCGCACGGGAAAACGCGCACGCACACCGCGAAAACGCTGCCGACCGCCACGAGCCCGTGGGCGGGACGGTGCGGCTGCCTGCCGCCTACCTCGCCGAGCATGTCGACCTCGGGTACGCGATCACCGCCCATCGTGCCCAGGGCGTCACCGTCGACACCGCCTACACCGTCGCCACCCCGAACATGACCCGCGAAGCCCTGTACGTCCCGCTCACCCGGGGACGGGACACGAACATCGT
The DNA here is from genome assembly GCF_021568775.1 of Antribacter soli. GTDB lineage: Bacteria > Actinomycetota > Actinomycetes > Actinomycetales > Cellulomonadaceae > Antribacter > Antribacter soli. The sequence continues at coordinate 72,360 of NZ_JAKGSG010000011.1, forward strand.
GTTCGTGGCCGTCGACCAGACCGACCACAACCACGACCACGCCCCCGCCGCCGGGAACGCGGACCATGGCATCCCCGACCCGGCCAGGGCTCGCGCGGTCCTGGCGGGCATCCTGGCCCGCACCGGCGCCGAGCCCACGGCCCACGAGACGAGGCGGACCGAGGAAGAGACGTACACGTCGATCGCGCGCCTCGCCGCCGAATACGACACCATCGCAACCCTCGCCCAGAAGCCCCGGTGGGGGCGCCTGGTCGCGGGCACGCTCCTGGCCGAGGGTTTCACCGAGCGGGAGGTTGTTGAGGTGCTGGAGGCCGAGACGTTCGGGCCTCTGTGCGCGGAGCTGCGCCGCGCCGAAGCCGACGGACATCAGGTCGATGACCTCCTTCCGCGCCTCGCACATGCGAGAAGCCTCTACGACGCGGATGATGTCGCCGCCGTCCTGCACGGCCGGGTCGAGCATGCCACCGCACGCCCCGCGGTCCACCGGCCCAGCCTCATCGCTGGCCTGGTCCCCGAAGCCCACGGGCCGCTGCCAGACGACGTCCGCGAAGCCCTCGACGCACGCGCCCACCTCATCGAGCAACGGGCGCGCGACCTGGCCGCGCGAGCGCTCCGTGACCGCGAGCCCTGGACCCTGGGTCTGCCGCCCCGCCCAGCCGGAGGCGCCGCCGACTACGACTGGCGCGCCCTGGTTGCCTCCGTGGCCGCCTACCGCGACCGCTACGCCGTCACCGGTGACGCCCCGCTCGGCGATGCACCCACCACGCTCGCTCAGCGCCACGACGCCCGCCGCGTCGCCTCACGGCTCCGGGTCGTCTCCAGCGCCGCCTCACGGGACAGCGTTCGCCGCACCGTGCCAGGACGAGCGCCATCTGGCCCAGCAATGTGAGGCCGCCAGTCACAGATAGGTTTTCTCGGAATCTGGCCGCGATCTCCGCATGTATCCGGAGTGCGACTTATTGGTCTTCGCCAGACGAGCGCTGGCGGCGAACAGCCGGGGGCCTTGTGATGGGGATCTGAGCGACGAAGCTCGTTGCCTTGTCACCGACGGGCAAGACGTCGTGCGTCTCCTCGGACTCGTCCGCGGACTCTGCCGAAGAACCCTCCTCTGTATCGCCCTGTGCGGCGCGCCACTGCTCGTATTCAGCGCGTTCTTCGTCGTCAAGCCGATCGCCGTCTCTCGCGACGACGCTCAGCCGACCGGCTGGGCTCTCGGACCACTTGCTCATGGTCGTCTTGATCGCCCGCATGGCATCGGCAAGGTCGTGGATGCCGTACAACGTCGCCGTTGAATAGCCGTGGAACATATCGAAGTCGAGCGCGTAGTGCTCCACGAGTCGACGAGGCTTGCGACGCCACACCGATCGCGCGACGTCGTCGCAGCTCACTTCGACGTCGTATGACCTTGGGAGGTTGGTCTTGTGGCGGTCGGGGAACATGTCGGCGAACACCTGAATCTCCTGACCCGGCACGAGGTTCGGGATGCCCTCGCGCCAGATCTTGCTGTCGCGAACCGCGGTGCGTGCGGGTTTGCTCGACTCCCAGGCGGGGGTGAAGTGGAACTGGACGTTGCGTGCGAGCGTCGTGCCCTCGTTCCGGATCACGATGTTGGCAACGATCCCGTGGCTGGGCCGCAGTGAGATGGTCACGAACGGGCGGTTGCGGTCCAGCCGGTCGAGCCGAGCGAGCCGTACCTGGATGGCGGCGTAGACCGCCGCCGCAACCGCGATGAGTGCAGTGAGCAGAGTCGCCAGGGCCGAGAGCCACGCAGCTACGTTGGTCCACTGCTTCGCCAGCTCTTCAAGATCGGCAAGGGCGGTCATGCACAGATAGTCCCACTTGTGCCCGACATGCGCTGTTCGCCGTCGACTCGTGCGCAGCCTGGCCTAGCCGGCTCCAGACCGGGACGTCTGACCCGGTAGGCAGTTCTCAGATCAGCGACGGCAGAATGCCGACCGGCCAGTCTCCGAGCCAGAACGCGATGCGGGACGGATCGCTCGCGCCGAGCGTCGATCCGTCGTGCGGCAGGAGTTCTGTCGGGGCGATGTAGGCGTCCCCAGGGTCGAGTCGGATCCGCAGGAGCCGCAGGAGCCGCAGAGGGTGGCCGTCAGCGACGTAGCGGCGCAGGTCGTCGGTGTGTGGGTAGTGCCCCGGGTCGTCGGTCCCGAGAGTTTGGCAGATGTCGAGGACGTCGGTGGTCGCGACCAGGAGCCACCGGGTGCCGGGACCGAGGTTGATTCCGAGGCGCCGCCGAGCGAGCGTTCGGTCCGCGACGGGCAGCCGGTCGAAGTTGTCCAGGTGGACGCCGATGCGTCGATCGGTCGACCAGTCGGTGGTGGTCGTGCGCTTGCCCGGGTCGCTGTCGGTGAACCCGACGAAGGTGGCCGGGTGTCGTCCGCTGAGCGGGTCGAGTACGTCGGGTGTCTCGGCGATCGTGGAATGGGCGATGACGTGGTCCAGAAGGCCGCTGACGAGCTCGATGACCGTGCTCGGGGCCGCGTCGTCGTTGGCCCGCGAGAGTTCGGCGTCGGCTGTCCCGAGTGGCTGCCACTGGTCGGTCGGGACGATCGCGCCATCGTCCCAGCCATCGTCCCAGCCGTCGTCGCCCACCGTCAGCCGGACGGTCGTTGTCTCGGTCCGGTCGATCAGTTTCTCGGGGTCGGTGAAGGTGATGCTGGTCGGCACGTGCGGCCTCCGGGGGATCGTGACTTCATCGGTCGTCGGCGAAGGTGATCTCGAGCTCGTCGGCGAGGACCGTGGCGAGGTCGGTGAGCTGGTGATGGTCGATGACGATGCGCTTGAGGTTGATCGCGCCGGTGATCGTGGACAGGTCGTTGTCGCGCAGGTCGGTGCCGTTGTAGGTGCCGGGCTGGAACGAAGTGGCGCGCAGGGCGCAGTCATCGAAGGCCGCGCCGGACAGGTCGCAGCCGGCGAACTCGGACTCGACCAGGGAGCAGCCGAGGAACGCGACCGGTCCCTTGGCTGTGATGTCGGTGAAGGTGGCGTAGTCGAACCGGCACCGTTCGAACACGACGTGCTCGAAGGTCAGGTCGTTCAGGCGTGCCCCGAGCAGTCGGCAGTCGGTGAACCGGACCCGGGAGAGTCTGCTGCTGGTGAGGGTCAGCGATGCCAGGTCGCACCGGGTGAGCTCGACGGACGACATCCGCAGGTTGTCCAGGTCCGCGCGCTGGGCCGTCACGCCCCGCAGCCGGGCGTCGAAGATCTGGGTCCGGGACAGGGCGAGGGTGCGCAGGCTTGCTTCGGCGTAGGTGAACAGCGACAGGCGGTCCTCGTCGGTGTCGAGGAATTGGACGGGCGTGAGCTCGTCGTCGTGCAGGTCGGGCAGGTCGACCGCGAGGTTGCGGATCGTCAAGGTGTCCATGGTTCCTCACCCTAGGGACGGGATGGGCTGGAGGGGGTGCGTCCCGTCGGCCCGGGCGGGACGCACCGCGCGAGCGGTCTACTTGTTCTTCTTCCAGTTGTCCCAGCTCGGGCGGTTGTCCCACGTGCCGGGGTCCTTCTTCCAGTTGTCCCACGAGGGCCGGTTGTCCCACTCCGCGGTGGGACGGTCGGTGCCCGTGAGGGCGGTGACCGCGTCGTGGTCTGAGTCGATGAGCACGGCGAGGACGTTGTCGGCGGTGTCGAGGGTCAGGGTCACGTTTTCTGCTCCTTCTGGGTGATGTCGATCAGGGCGTGCACGAGCTCCTGCTTGGAGACCCGGCAGAAGTTGGTCTCGGTGGTGTCGAACCGGCCGTTCTCGAAGTACCGGTTCCCGGCCTGTGCGCCACGGCAGAAGTCGAAGAACCCGCACGTCGCGCGGCACGCCTCCAGACCGTCGAGGAACTCGGACACGTAGCGCAGCCGGTGTGCGCCGTCGAGGATGTCGTCCAACGACTGCTCTAGGACGTTGCCCGCGAGGAAGTCGCCGTAGTGCTCGTTGCGGATCCCGGCTAGCTCGGGGGACAGCAGCACGACGTCGCCGCTGAATGCGACGGTGGGTAGCGGGTCGAAGCGGTGGGACTCCCACCACTGGCGACCACCCGTGCGGATCGAGCGCAGGTAGTGGCCGAGCCGGTCGAGCTCACGGACCTCGACGCCTGGGTGGGCGGCAGACCAGGTGAGCACGTCCGTCCAGAAGGTTCGGGCCTGCTCCGGGGTGGGCTGGGTGCGTTCGGCATTGACGCCCTCGAACTCCTCGATGTTCAGCCCGATCGACGTCGGCCCGAGCGAGGACAGGAAGTCCAGCAGCTTCGCAGCCCGGCCGATGCCCGCACCGACCACGGCGATCAGCGAGAACGCGATGCCCCGCCCGGCGAGCGTCCCGATGCCGGCGACGATCCGGTCGAACGCCGGCCGCCCGGACCAGTCGGTGCGCTCGGCGTTCAGGTCCCCCGGTCCGTCGATGCTCACCCCGACGCTGACTTCGTGCTCGATGAGCAGGTCGCACCAGGTGTCGTTGATCAGGGTGGCGTTTGTCTGCAGGCTGTGCCGCACGCGACCGGCGCGGCGTAGGTCTTCGAACGGTTCCATCAACGCAGCAAGCTTCTCGGGACCGGCGGCTAGGGGCTCCCCGCCGTGCCAGCACACCTCGGTCGTGTGGGTCGGCGGCACGTCCGCCAGAGATGCGGCGACCGCCTCCGCGACCTCGACCGACATCTCCTGGCGCTTCCTGCGGAACGGCAGGTAGCAGTACGAGCAGTCCAGGTTGCACAGCGTCGTCGGCTGCAGGACCACGAGGCTGGCTCGTGGCGCGACCCACTGCTCGAACCGGTCCGCGGCGTCGCGCTCGCCCGCATTGGTCCTGGTCATGGCACCTCCTTGGCGTCGTTCTCGATCGGGCGGACTTGGCTTCCGTCGCATTGGCCGGGGCTCCCAGGGGCGTGAGAGCCCCGGCCCTGGTTCCCGCCGTCTGGGGGCGGGCTCGCGGCCGGGCGGGGTGAGGCCGGCCGCAAGACTTGTGGCGGCAGGGCCGGTCACCAGGGGCGCGTGACGTCCAGGGTGTAGAGGCCGCCGCGGTTGTCGTACCGGTATTTCGGACGTCCGTCCGGGGTGAGGTCGTAGACGTACCCGGCGATGACGAGCGCACGTTCGAGGTCGAGCATCGTGGCCCCGACAGCGGCGGGCAGGTCGGCCCGGTGCGCCAAGAGGGCGTCGCCGTCGCCGGTCCAGACCTCGCACGAGGCGAGCGCCGGGCCCGAGCCGGACAGCCGCACACGCACCGAGACGGGGTGCAGTCTCGGGTGCAGGTCCTCGGCCAGTGCCCGGACCTCGCGCAGCAGCTCGACCGGCGGCGGGGAACCGGTCATGAGCCCGCTCCCGCCATCGCCTGCGCTCCCGCACCGGGGCGGGTCTGCTCGGCAAGCAGGTTGCGCAGCACCGTGGCGGCGCCGTGCTCGGCGAGGGTGCCGGTCACATGGTCGGCGGTGTCCTGCACGAGCATGGGGGCGTGCCCCATCGCGAAGGAGCGGGCGGCCCAGGCCATCGCCTCGAGGTCGTTGATGCCGTCGCCCACGAACACCGTGTGCTCCGGCGCTACGGCGAGGCGCTGGCGGATCGCGTCGAGTGCGGACGCCTTGGACAGCCCAACCGGGGTCACGTCCAGCCAGGACGGGGACGCGGGGTTGACCGTCACCCCGAGCGACCGGACGGGTTCCAGCAGCACCGCGGTCGCGTTCGGCGCGGACAGGATCACGCGGGGCGCCGGTTCGGCTGTGAGGTCGTCGTCGGGCACGACGATCTGGCGACCGTTGACCTCGCCCGGGTCGAACAGCTCGGAGACGTGATACCCCCAGCCGACCTCCTCGACCGCGACCCGCACTGCCGGGCACAGGCGCCGGGCCAGGTGCAGGACCGGGGCGACGTCGAGGGTCTGGCAGGACTCGACCCGGTACCCGCACGGCCACGTCCGGTCCAGCCGGGCGGTCACCGCCCCGTTGGACGCCACGACGTATGAGCCGTTCAGCCCGAGCGCTTCCGCGACGGGCACGGCCCCGACCAGCGAGCGGCCGGTCGCCAGAACGACGACGTGCCCTGCCGCGACGACGTCCGCGACCGCCTGCCTCGTCACGTCGGGGACGTCGGTGGTGCCGTCCGGGACCAGCGTCCCGTCGATGTCCAGCGCGATCAGCAGACGCGCGGCCGTCAGGTTTTCCGCGGTGGTGTTCATCGGACCGTCTCCGTCGTGGCGACCTCTTCGGTCGCCGTGTGGGTTGGTGTGGCGCGGCGAGGCAGGGTGTCGGTCAACCGGGACCTGCGCGCCGTCGCGTCCGGTGTGTGACCGAGGACCACGCACGAGGCGCCGTCGGGTTCGAGCTCGTGGACCAGGCGGGGGCGCGCCGTGGAGAGCCGGGCGCCCGCCGCAACGACGAGCACGTTCGCGTCGTGGTAGCGCACGGTCTGGACGACCTGGCTGATCGTGAACGTGTCAAACCGGTCGGTGACCACCTGCGCCAGAGCCAGACCCTCCGCGCGGGCGTACTCCGTGACGGCGTCACGCTGCTCGTCCAGGCCCGCACCCTCTGGGGCGCACACATAGCCCACGGCCACCGGGCTCGGCGAGTTCACGAAACCACCCCGACCGGACGGCGCAGGACCGAGCGGACCTGGACCTCCAGCCCGTCATGCTCACCGGTCCACAACGTGTGCCCCGGGGCGAACATCCGGTGGTCGAGCGGGACGTCGCATCCGAGCGCTCTGGCGATCGACTCGCCGTCGGCCAAGCGCGCGGGTTGCAGGCAGATCCGATCCCGATTGATGGTGACCAGCTCGATGCGGTCGCGCCCGACGACATCGACGATCCGGGACGCGGCTTGGAGTCCGTTACCAATACCCATCGGGCACCACCTCTCGCGACTGGTAGCGGGAGCCGATGCATCCCGCCTACTGTGTGAGCGGCGTCACGCCGCCTTGGTCTCAACCTTCGGGGAATCGACCTCGCAGATGGACTGACCGCCAGTACGCGTTTTCGGGGCCCGACCTGGGGCGATCGACAGGGGACATCGCGTGGCAGGACCGTCAGCACTGACTCGGATGCAGGGCGAGGCCCGACGTGACGACGTCGGCGTCGTCGCCGCCTTCGTGTTCAAGCTGCTTCGAAGCGCTACCGGGTGCAGGCAGACCGACATCGCCGAGCGTCTGCGGGTGGACGTCAGCACGATCCAGGGGTGGGAGAGCGGCCGGCGTCCGCTATCTGCGCTGAGTACGACCAACCTGCTCAGGTTGCGGAACAGCCTGATCGCACTCGGCGCCCCGGCCTCGGCTGCCAAGGTCCTCATCGATGCGGTGGAAGCCGACGTGATCCTCTCGACCGTCATCGGTGCGGGCTCTTTAGTGATTGATGCAGGTGCGCATCCGCTAGGCGTTGCGGTGCTCCGCCGCTCGCTGCTGGCCCTGGTCACCTGGCCGTTCACCGGTGTCGCACCGGCTCCGTTGCGGGGACTGGGTACGCCACTTGGGCGTGGACCTGCGCCGACCTATCCCCAGCTCAGCGCCGACATGCGCGACAGGTTCTTCGACCACATGCTCACCGCCGCCGACTCGGCAACGAGCGGTGACGCCGCCCTCTTGCGCAGGCAGGCCGTCTACCTCCTCGGCTATGACAGCCGACCTGGCACGATGGCGTGGCTCACGACGGAATACCAGCGGATCGTCCGGGCGAACGGTGCGACGCACACCCCGGCTGGCTTCCTCCTCGGCAGATCAGCCGCGCTCGGGCTCGCCCGGCACGGTGACCTCGATCCGATCCGACGATTCATCGGGACCGACCTCACCGAGCCACAGCACGCATCCGCGAACCTCGTCTACTGGGCCTACTGGCTCGGCGAGATTCCGGAGGCGTATGCGTCCGACGGGGACATGCTCTTGGGCGGTGAAGCGGTGTGGACAGGGCACCGGCTGATGGGGCACCTGCTCAACCATCTCGACGACCCGAAGCATGCCGACTTGAACGCCCACACGCTGTGGTCGCTCGTCCTGGCCAGGCCCAACCTCCTCGACACCGGACCGGTGAGCCGGTCGGAGGCATCGACAAAGGTTGAGGTAGCCCTTCATGATGGCCTCGACCAGCGCGCCTACCGTGAGCTGTCCGAGGTGTACTTTGCGACCCGACTTGCTGGGCGATGACCAAGGAGGCAACCGCATGACCGACCATGTGACCGACCCGGAAGCGGCAAGCGTCGCAGACTTCGCTCACGAGATGGGCGTGCTCAAGCGCCTGCGCCGTGCCGGGTGGTGGCAGGTCGGTGTCCGGGACCCCGAGTCGGTCGCGGAGCACAGCCTCCGGGTCGCCCAGCTCGCCGCCTTGATCGCGGCCGAGGAAGGTGCCGACCCGGCCCGCGCGGCGTACCTGGGCCTGTGGCACGACTCGCAGGAGACCCGGATCACCGACATCCCGCACTCCGCCCGCCCGTATCTCGGCAAGGCCGACAACGAGACGATCACCCGCGACCAGGTCGCCCACATGCCCGACGCCGCCGCCAAGACCATCAGCGAAGCCGTGGTCGAGTACGAGGCGCAGGAGACCCTGGAAGCGCGGTGCGCCAAGGACGCCGACAAGCTCGAGTGCCTCCTCCAGGCCCTGGAGTACCGAGCGGCCGGCTACCAGCACGTCCAGAAGTGGATCGACAGCTCCCGCGGTGGGTTGGGCACGTCGTTCGCTGCTCGGGTGGCCGATGCCGCACTCGCAGGCAGCACCATGGGCTGGCACGACCGCGCCTGATCGGCGCGCGGCTTTGGTCCGCGGACAGTCCGCAAGACGTCCAGGACAGCCCGTCTCAAGCCACGGACGCCAACGGCCGGGAGCGTTGGAATTCCAACGCTCCCGGCCGTTTTCGTGCCTGGCTACACTGTGCCGTATGCCCGAATCACAGTCCGACGGCAACAGCTGAGCCGGTGTATCAGCGGGGTTCGCGCCGGAAAGCGGTCAGGGTTCGATGCGTTCGCCCGGTTCCTCCTGTTTGGTCATGCCGGAACCCTACTGTCGGCTCGTCGGCTCGTCCGGACATCGGCTCGTCGGCTCGTCCGGAAGTCGCAGCCCGCGCGCGCTCTCGGTCCCGGAGAGTCGCCTTCGAGCACGCGGTTACGCACCATGCGGTCGCTCCCTCGGTGCGTAACCGCGTGATCGAAGCGGACTCACCGCAGGACCGTGATCGAAGCGGACTCACCGCAGGACAGGGCCCGGGGCGCGCCCCGACCCGGACCTTCCGACGGAGTCGCGCAAGCATCTGGCGTCAACGGCGATCGGTGACGACCCCGGCGGACGCCGGCCGCACCCACGGTGTCGGTTCGGTCACGAAAGGACCATGTAATCGTTTAGGGCGACTTGACCCGGGACCCTCATACGGTGGATCGTGTCAGCACGCCCAACATCCGGGAGGCCCTGTGACCATCACCGTCGTGGTCCCGACGTTCAACGAGGGGCCGAACGTCGCCGAGCTCGTCCGGCGTCTCGCCGTGGCGCTCGCCAACCGGGACGCCGAGATCCTCTTCGTCGACGACTCGTCCGACGACACCCCCGCCGAGATCGAGCGCGCCGCCGCCGTCGCGCCCCTCCCGGTGCGGATGATCCACCGCGACACGCCCACGGGCGGCCTGAGCGGCGCCGTCGTCGAGGGTCTGCGCGTCGCGACGGGCGAGTGGGTCGTGGTCATGGACGGTGACCTGCAGCACCCGCCGGAGCTCGTGCCCGTGCTCGTGGCGCGAGGGCAGGACCTGTCGCTCGACATGGTCGTCGCCTCTCGCTACCTGCACGGCGGGGATGCGGGCGGCCTGGACGGGCGCTGGCGCCGGTGGGCCTCCACGGCGTCGTCGCTGCTCGCCCGGTCGATGTTCCCGGTGCGGCTCCGGAACGTGACGGACCCGATGACCGGGTTCTTCGCCGTGCGCCGCGCGGCCCTCGACCTGGACGCGCTGCGACCGCGCGGGTTCAAGATCCTGCTCGAGATCCTCACCCGGAACCGGATGGTCGTCGGGGAGGAGCCGTTCGTCTTCGGCGAGCGGTTCGCCGGAGCGTCGAAGGCGACGCTCGTCACCGGGCTGCGGTACATCGAGCAGCTCGCGTCGCTGCGGTTCGGGCGCATGTCGCGGTTCGCGATCATCGGCGGCTTCGGCGCCGTGGCGAACCTCGCGATCATGTGGCTCCTGGTGCACCCGATGCACGTCAACTACGTGGTGGCCGCCGTCGTCGCGGCCGTCGTCACGATCATCACGAACTTCGCGCTGCAGGAGCGGTTTGTCTTCCGCGACCTGCGCAACGAAGGCCGCGGCTTCTGGAACCGGTTCGCGCACTCGTTCGCGTTCAACGGCACCGAGGCGGCGGTGCGGTTGCCGTTCCTGGTGTGGATCGTGGAAGCCACGGGTCTGCACGCGGTGCTGGTCCAGGCGGTCACCCTCGTCGTGGCGTTCCTGCTGAGGTTCGTCTTCCACGCCCAGGTGGTCTACAAGCCGCGGCGTACGACGCCGGCCGGGCTGCTCCCGGAGGCGGCATCCGACCTCGAGGCGGAGACGGGCAGCGAGCCCGCGAAGTAGTTCGCCGCGAGAGCGTCGTGGTGTACCCACAACGATGCACCGGGCAGCCGACGGCCCCCGAGTTTCGGTGGCAGGCGGCGGGCGGGTACAGTATTCCGGTTGCCTCGGCGAGGGACGTCTGACGGCCGCGGCGGATCGAAAGACCCGTTTCGCGCCAACGTCCGTGATCGACTGGGTGGCCGTCGGTAGATTGCCCGGGCTCTCCGGGCCGGACCCGCACGCGCTGCCTCGCGTCCGTCACGCGTCCCACGCCGACGCAGCCGCCCCGCTTCCACAGCTTTCTTCCTTTCAGGAGTGAATCATCGTGTCCGAGATCAAGCTCGTCGCCGAGGCCCGTACCGAGTTCGGCAAGGGCGCCGCCCGCCGCATCCGCCGCGAGGCCAAGATCCCCGCCGTCCTCTACGGCCACGGCACCGCGCCGGTGCACGTCGCCCTCCCGGGCCACGAGACCTCCCTCGCGCTGCGCCACAGCAACGCCCTCTTCTCCATCGAGCTCGAGGGCAAGGGCCAGCTGGCCATCGCCAAGGACGTGCAGCGTGACCCGGTGCGCAACGTCATCGAGCACATCGACCTGCTCGTGGTGCGCGCGGGCGAGAAGGTCACCGTCGACATCCAGGTGAACATCGTGGGCGAGTCGGCCCCCGGCACCATCCACCTCGTCGAGGCGCAGACCCTGTCGGTCGAGGCCGAGGCCACGCACCTGCCGGAGTCGGTCGACGTCGACATCACCGGCCTCGAGGCCGGCTCGCACATCACCGCGGCCGAGGTGAAGCTGCCGAAGGGCGCCACGCTGCTGACGGACGGCGACCACTTCGTCGTCGCGATCTCCGAGCCCCGCGGCGAGGCCGCCGCCGAGGAAGAGGCCGAGGCTGCGGAGACCGCCGAGGCCCCCGCCGAGGCCTGACACCTCCGGCTGACGTCGTCGCCGAAGTAGTACCTGCCGAAGCAGAACGGGCGGAGCCGCCGGCTCCGCCCGTTCTCGTTCGGCGGGTTCTACTTACGCAGGTACTACATCGCGGGAAGACGGAGAGGTGACATGAGCGACCAGCCCTGGCTCGTCGTCGGGCTCGGCAACCCCGGTCCGCAGTACGCGGGCAACCGGCACAACGTCGGCCAGATGGTGCTCGACCTGCTCGCGGAGCGCACCGGTGCGCGGTTCGCCCGGCACTCCCGTGCACAGGCCGTGGTGGCCGAGGCGCGGCTGGGCATGCTGCCCGGCGGTCGGCCCGGACCACGCGTGGTCCTCGCCAAGCCGACCACGTACATGAACGTCTCCGGCGGACCCGTGAGCGGCCTCGTGAAGTACTTCGGGGTCGACCTGGACCACCTGGTCGTGGTGCACGACGAGGTGGACATCCCCTTCGACACGATCAAGCTCAAGATCGGCGGGGGCGAGGGCGGCCACAACGGGCTGCGCGACATCTCGAAGGCGCTCGGCACCCGCGACTACCTTCGGGTGCGCGTGGGAGTGGGCCGTCCGCCCGGGCGCATGGACACCGCCGACCACGTGCTCAAGGACTTCTCCGCCACGGAGAAGAAGGATCTGCCGATCCTGCTCGACGACGGGGCCGACGCCGTCGAGCTGCTGCTCACGGAGGGTCTGCTCGCCGCGCAGGGGAAGTTTCACGTCGCCAAGGCGTGACTGTTCAGCCCCCGCGGCACGGCGCTGTGAACGCGAGACTCGGCCAGGCTGCGGGCGAAAAGTGGGCGAAAAACAGGGTGAAAAAGGGCAATAGGGTGAACTGGCCCTTTCACCCTTCGCGGGCGTTCTTCGGGACGATTCACAACTTAATACTGCCCGCATGGCCACTTCTCAGACGGCACCACACGTGCTCGTGATCATCCAGAACCTCCCGTTCCGCCTCGACCGGCGGGTGCGCACCGAGTGCCGCGCCCTCACCGACGCCGGCTATCGCGTCAGCGTCATCTGCCCCCAGGAGTTCCGCGACGAAGCAGCAAGCTTCACGGTGGACGCCACCACGGTCTACTCCTACGCGGCGCCTCCCGAATCCGTCGGTGCCCTGGGATACGCGCGTGAGTTCCTCCTGTGCTGGTGGCGGACCGCCCGCCTCGCTGCACGCGTGCACCGTGACGCACCGTTCCAGGTGATGCAGGCGTGCAACCCGCCGGACACGTACTGGGCGCTGGCGCAGCTGTGGCGCGCCCGCGGCGTGCGGTTCGTCTACGACCAGCACGACCTGTGCCCGGAGATCTTCGAGGCGAAGTTCGGTCGCCGCGGGCTGCTCCATCGCGTCCTGCGCCTCCTCGAGGGCGCGACGTACCGGACGGCCGACCGCGTGATCTCGACCAACGCGTCGTACCAGGAGATCGCCCGCACCCGCGGCCGCGTCCCGGCAGAGCACAGCGTGGTGGTCATGAGCACGCCCGACGCCGACCTCATGCGCCGCCGCGAGCGTGAGCCAGAGCTGCGTGGTGGCGCCGCGCACCTCGTCTGCTACGTCGGCATCATGGGCCCGCAGGACGGGGTCGACCGGCTGCTCGCCGCGGCCGACCACATCGTGCACGCGCGCGGCCGCCGCGACGTGCGGTTCGCGCTGCTGGGCTTCGGCGACTCGCTCGAGAGCCTCCGCGGGGAGTGCACGCGCCGCGGCCTCGACCCGTGGGTGCAGTTCACGGGCCGCGTCGACCACGCCCAGATCGGCCGCTGGCTCTCGTCGGCCGACGTCGGCGTCACGCCCGACCCGCCGAGCGAGTTCAACGACCGGTCCACCATGAACAAGACCCTCGAGTACATGGCGCACGAGCTCCCGGTGGTGGCGACCGACCTCACCGAGACCCGGCGGAGCGCAGGCGACGCCGCCCGCTACGTCACGGGCGAGGACCCGGCCGACCTTGGCGACGCGATCCTCGAGGTGCTCGACGACCCGGTGCGGGCGCGCCAGATGGGGCTCGTCGGCCGCGCGCGGATCGAGGGCGAGCTGTCGTGGCGGCACCAGGCAGAGGTGTACGTCGGGGTGTTCGACGGGCTGACCAGGGGCGGACCCCGCGCGATCGAGGGCGAGCCCGCGCGCTCCGGCGAGCCGGCCCGGCCTTCGGCGTCGGTCGACGCCTGAGCCATTCACCCGCTGCTCCGCGGGTGAATGGGCTTGAAGGCGCCCCGGCCGAGTGCTCCGTGGACCTACATTGCGGACGTGCAGCCCAATTCCTTGATCTCGTCGCCACGGCGCAGGCGCGTAGTCGCCGGTGTCATGGCCGCCGCCCTCGCCGCGGCGTTCGTGCCTGCCGTCTCGGCCACGGCCGAGACCAACCCGTGCACCACGGGCGGTAACCCGATCGTGTGCGAGAACTCCAAGCCGGGCTCGCCGCCCTCCGTGTGGGACATCTCGGGAGCGGGCGACCCTGACATCCAGGGCTTCGCCACCGACATCAGCGTCGACGGGGGCGACCGGGTCGACTTCAAGATCGACACCGACGCGCGCGCCTACACGATCGACGTGTACCGGACCGGGTGGTACCAGGGGCTGGGGGCGCGCTTTATCACGGCGGTCACGCCGTCGGCGGCGCTGCCCCAGCGGCAGCCCCAGTGCGTGAGCGACTTCACGACCGAGCTGTACGACTGCGGGAACTGGGCCGTCTCGGCCTCCTGGAACGTGCCGACCGACGCGGTCTCGGGGGTCTACGTCGCGCTCCTCACACGCACGGACACCGGCGGTCAGAGCCACATCACGTTCGTGGTGCGGGACGACGACAGCCACTCCGACATCGTGTTCCAGACGTCGGATCCGACGTGGCACGCGTACAACACCTACGGCGGGTCGGACTTCTACCAGGGCGCCGCGAACGGCCGGTCCTACAAGGTGAGCTACAACCGGCCCTTCGCCACGCGCGGGCACGCGGGCGGCCGCGACTTCTACTTCAGCTCCGAGTACGCGACGGTGCGGTTCCTCGAGCAGAACGGGTACGACGTCGCCTACCAGGCCGGCGTCGACACCGACCGGTACGGCGCGCTGCTGCTCAACCACGACGTCTTCCTCTCCGTGGGGCACGACGAGTACTGGTCGGGCGCGCAGCGCACCAACGTCGAAGCCGCGCGCGACGCCGGTGTGAACCTCGCGTTCCTCGCCGGGAACGAGGTGTACTGGCGCACCCGCTGGGAGGCGTCCGTCGCAGGCACCGCGACGAGCTACCGGACCCTCGTCTCGTACAAGGAGACGTGGTCGAACGCCAAGATCGATCCGGCCGCGGAGTGGACCGGCACGTGGCGCGACCCGCGGTACGCGAGCACCGCGAACGGGGCCGGGCTGACGGAGAACGGCCTCACCGGCACGGCGTACATGGTGAACTTCTCCGACCTGCCGGTGACGGTGTCGGCGGAGGAGGGCAAGCTGCGGCTGTGGCGCCAGACCAGCCTGCAGAACATGACGGCCGGGCAGACGCAGGCGCTCGCCGCGCACACCGTCGGCTACGAGTCCAACGAGGACCTGGACAACGGGCACCGCCCGGCCGGGCTGATCAGGCTCTCGACCACGACGGGAGCCGTGCCCGAGTACCTGCAGGACTTCGGCAACACCGTGGCGCCCGGAACGACCACGCACCACGTGACGATGTACCGGGCGGCGAGCGGCGCGCTCGTCTTCTCGTCCGCCTCCGTCCAGTGGGCGTGGGGCCTGGACCAGGAGCACGACGGCGACGGCGCACCCGCCGACCCCCGCATGCGCCAGGCCACGGCGAACTTCCTCGCGGACATGCGCGCCCAGCCTGTGACGCCCGCCGCGGGCATCGTCGTCACGCCGGCGTCCACCGACGTCGCGGGGCCCACGGTGCAGATCAGCGCGCCGGCGGCGGGGGCGGACCTCGCGAACGGCTCGCTCGTCACGGTGAGCGGGACCGCGCAGGACGCGGCGGGGCGGGTGGCCGGCGTCGAGGTCTCGCTCGACGGCGGCGCCTCCTGGCACCCGGCGCAGGGCCGTGGTACCTGGTCGTACTCGGGTTACCTGCCCGGCTCGGGGCCCGTGGAGCTGAAGGCTCGCGCGGTCGACGACAGCGCCAACATCGGCCCGGCGCTCGCGCGCAGCGTCGACGTGGCGTGCCCGTGCACCGTCCACGGCGACGAGGTGCCGGCTACGGCGTCGGTGTCCGACACCGGGGCGGTGGAGCTGGGCCTGCGGTTCGTCCCGACCCGGACCGGGTTCATCACGGGCGTGCGGTTCTACAAGGGCACCGCCAACAAGGGGACGCACAAGGGCACCCTCTGGGGCTCCGACGGCCAGCTGCTCGCCCAGGCCCAGTTCTCCGCCGAGACGGCGTCGGGCTGGCAGACCGTGAGCTTCACGACACCGGTCCCGGTGGCCGCAGGAGAGGCCTACGTGGCCTCCTACACCGCGCCCCTGGGCCGGTACGCGGTGCTGGAGAACGCCTTCACCGCCCGCGGGCGGAACGTGGACCCGCTCCAGGTCCAGGGCGGATTCGGCGCGACGCCGGCCGGCGTGTTCGGGTCCCCGGGCACGTTCCCGGCGTCCTCGTTCGGCAACGCCGACTACTACGTGGACCCGGTCTTCAGCGACACCGACAACTCGCCGCTCACGGTGTTCGGAGCGCGCCCCCTGGGCGGCTCCGTCAGCGTGCCGCTCGACACCACGGTGAGCGCGCGGCTGTCCAAGCCTGTCGTGGCGTCCTCCGTGGCGGTCGCCGTGGCCGACGAGGTGGGCACGCCGGTGGCCGGGACCACGTCCTACGACGCCGTGACGCGCACCGTCACCTTCGTGCCCGCGGCACCGCTCGCCGGGTTCGCGGGACACACGGTCACCGTCACCGCGACCGGGACCGACGGCCTGCCGGTCTCTGCGGGCGGCACCTGGTCGTTCCGTACCCTGCGTCCGCCGTCGGCGGCCTGCCCCTGCGGGCTGTTCGACGAGACGGTCACGCCCCAGACCGTCGATGTGCCCGACCCGGACGCGGTGACGCTCGGCGTGCGGTTCTCCGCCGCCCGCGCGGGAAAGGTGACCGGCGCCCAGTTCTACAAGGGCCCGTCGGGCACCGGCCCGTACACCGCGTGGCTGTGGGGACCCGACGGCCAGGTGCTCGCGCAGGGGCAGGTCACCGCCCCTGTCACGCAGGGCTGGCAGGAGGTGCCGTTCACCGCCCCTGTCGAGCTCCAGGCGGGCGTCACCTACACGATCGGCTACCGCGCACCCGCCGGCCGATACTCCGTCACCAACAGCGGCCTGGCGACCCCGATGACGGTGGGTGACCTCTCGACGCCCGCCAACGCCGGGGTGTTCACCTACGGAGGCGGCCGGCCGACGACCACGACGAGCACGAGCTACCTCGTCGACGTCGTCTACGACCCGACGCCCGCCGGGCCCTCGATCGTGAGCCGGTCACCCGTGCCGGGTGCCGCCGAGGTGCCCGTGGGCACCACCGTGTCCGTGACGGTCTCCGAGCCGCTCGCGCCCGGGGCCTCCCTCACGCTGACGGACGGTGCCGGTGCCGGTGTGGCGGGGACGGTCGCCCTCTCGCAGGACCGCACGACCGTGACGTTCGACCCCACTGCCGACCTCGCCCCGGGCGCGGTGCACACCGCGGCCTTCTCCGGGCAGACGGCGGACGACGGGGCGGCCGTCGGACCGGTCACCTGGACGTTCACCACCCAGCCGGCGGCCGGGTCGTGCCCGTGCACGCTGTTCGGCGCCCAGGTCCCCGCCATCCAGTCGGCCGACGACGGCGCCTCCGTGGAGCTCGGCACCCGGTTCAGCGCCGACCACGACGGGTTCGTGTCGGCCGTGCGGTTCTACCGCGGGGCCGGCAACACCGGGCCGTACAAGGTGACCCTGTGGTCCGCGGCAGGCGCCGCGCTCGCCACCGCGACCGCCCCGGCGGCGGCCGAGGAGGGCTGGCAGACCGTCCAGCTCGCGGAGCCGTACCCCGTGACGGCGGGCGCCACGTACACCGTGTCGTACCTGGCCCCGAAGGGGCACTACGCGGTCACCACGGGGTACTTCGACCAGGCCCGGACGAACGGGCCCCTGACGGCGCCGGCGGGCGCCGGCGTCTATGTCTACGGCGGCGGGGGCTTCCCGCAGTACACGTGGCAGGGCTCCGCCTACTGGGTCGATCCGGTGTTCACGAGCGGCCAGCTCGGCGTGGTGACCAGGTCGCCCGCCGCGGGCGCCTCCGGCGTCGACCCGGCGTCGACGGTGACGGCCCGGCTGTCGTTCGCGCCCCTCGGCGTGGATCCGGTGCTGAGCGTCACCGGCCCCGCCGGTGCCGTACCGGGGACGAGCACGTTCGACCCGGGCACCCGGACGATCACGTTCACGCCCGGTGGGCCGCTCCCGGGTGGCGCCCTCCTGACGGCCCGGGTCGACGCGGGCAGCGAGACCATCGCCACCTGGTCGTTCTCCACACGGATCTCGATGCCCACGGGTTCGGTGAGCCTGTGGTCCGAGAGCGACACCCCGGCGGTCGCGAGCTGGGCCGACCCGGACGCGGTCCAGGTGGGGACGCGTGTCCGGGTCGACGCCGCGGGCGCGGTCCACGGCATCCGGTACTACAAGGGTTCGCAGAACACCGGGACCCACACCGGGTACCTGTGGTCCGCGAGCGGGCAGCTCCTCGCGACCGGCACGTTCACCGGCGAGTCCACGTCCGGGTGGCAGACGCTGATCTTCGACCAGCCGGTCACGGTGCCGGCCGGTACGGACCTCGTCGCCTCGTACTACGCTCCGGCCGGCCACTACGCGGTGACCGCCGACGCGCTCGCGGCGCCACGTGTCCAGGGCCCGCTGTCCACCCCGGTCCCCGGCGGCGCGTACGTGTACGGCACGGGCTTCCCGTCCGGGAACTCGTCGCACAGCTACTGGGTCGACGTGGTGTTCGTCCCCGCGGGTTCGTAGCGCGCCGCGGGTCAGCGTTGTGGGTATGGCTACGGCGTGAGTTCCGACCGGAATTCACGCCGTAGCCATACCCACAACGACGCGGACGCGGACGCGGACGCGGACGCGGGCGTGGGCGTGGGCGTGAGCCCGGGGTGGAGCGGGTGGTGGCTCGGCGGGTCAGCGGGCCGTGAGCGTCGCGAAGAGCGACAGGCCGCATGCCCCGCCGTCGTCGGTCGCGGCGAGCGCGACCGAACCGTCGTCGCGCACGAACGTCACCTCCGTGGACCCGGGGCGCGCGTCGGTGGCGGTCTCCGCGAAGCCGCCGCCGGTGAACCACGCCCGGTAGGCGATGAGCAGGAGGTCGCACCCGCCGTCGGCGGTCCCGTCGAGGGTCACCTGGTACCGGTCGCCCTCGGCCGAGACGGAGCTCGACGACACGACGAGGTGCTCGGGGACCGTCACGACGTCCGTGGGGAACCCCGCCAGGAGGCCGGCAGCGGTGCCGGCGTCGGGTGCGGCGTCCCGCCGGCCCGCCGCGGGTGGCGCGACCGCGAGGGAGCTCAGCGGCCCGTCGCTCGCGACGGGCGACGGCGCGGTCTCGCTGCCCTCGCCGCCGCTCTGGCCGCCGCTGGCGCCCGACGGCAGGGACCCGGAACTGCCCGGGCCGGCTGTGCCCGACGGGGCCGCCGAGCCCGAAGGGGCGGCCGTGCCGGAGGGGCTGGCCGTGCCTGAGGCGCGCGGTCCGGAGTCGGGCGCCGTGCAGGCCGACGCCGTCAGGACGACGGTCGCCGCAAGGGCCAGGACACGGGTGCGCATCTCCCGAGGCTAACTCCGGCCGGGGGCTCCGTGGACGCGTCGACAAGGTGAATTCGCGAGCCGGACCTTTCACCCGCCGCGCTCGGGTGAACTGGCTTTATACCGCCCTTGACAGCGGTATCCGGCGGCTATGTTGATCGCGGCCCCGCCCTCGCAGACGAGCGTGGCGGGAATCCGCCGAGCCGGAAGGAAGGCACCCATGCCGGAGCCGAGAGTACTGCGTGCAGCCGTGGTCGGGGCGGGCTACTGGGGTCCGAACCTGGCGCGCAACTTCGCCGCGTCGGAGCGCTGGGAGCTCGCCGCGGTGTGCGACCTCGATGCCGCGCGCGCCGCGCGCGTCGCCCGCGCCAGCGGCGGGGCAGACGTCGAGACCTCGCTCGACGCGCTGCTCGCCCGGGACGACGTGGACGCCGTCGCGATCGCGACCCCGGCCCGCACCCACCACGCCATCGCGATGGCGGCGCTCCGAGCCGGCAAGCACGTCGTGGTCGAGAAGCCCCTCGCAGCCGACGCCGCCTCCGCCGACGAGATGATCGCCGAGGCGCGGGAGCGCGGGCTGGTCCTCATGACGGACCACACCTACTGCTACACCCCCGCGGTGCTCAAGATCCGCGAGCTCATCGAGGCCGGCGAGCTGGGGGAGATCCTCTACGTCGACTCGGTCCGCATCAACCTGGGCCTGGTCCAGCCGGACGTCGACGTGTTCTGGGACCTGGCACCGCACGACCTGTCGATCATCGACTTCGTGCTGCCCGGCGGCCTTCGGCCCCGCTCGGTCGCCGCCCACGGCGGCGACCCCCTGGGTGCGGGCAAGGCGTGCGTCGGCTACCTCTTCCTGCCGCTGGCCGGCGGGGCCGTGGTGAACGTGCACGTGAACTGGCTGAGCCCCACGAAGATCCGGCGGATCGCCATCGGCGGGTCCCGGCGGACCCTCGTGTGGGACGACCTCAACCCGCAGCAGCGGCTGAGCGTGTACGACCGGGGCGTGGACCTCGACCAGGTCGGGGCCGTGCCCGCCGACGACCGGCGCGCCGCCACCGTCTCGTACCGCCTGGGCGACACGTGGTCGCCCGCCCTGCCCGAGCGGGAGGCGCTCGGGCAGATGGTGGCCGAGCTGGCGTCGGCCATCCACGAAGGCCGTGCGCCTCTGACCGACGGGCGCGCCGGCCGGCGCGTCCTGGGCGTGCTCGAGGCCGCGTCGGCGAGCCTCGCGGCGGGCGGCGCCCTCGTCGCCCCCGAACAGGACCGAGAGCTGGAGATCACAGCATGACCACACTGCAGGGCGCGAACATCCTCGTCACCGGGGGCGCCGGAACCATCGGGTCCACGCTCGTCGACCAGCTCCTCGACGCCGGCGCAGGCCATGTCGACGTGCTCGACAACCTCGTCCGCGGACGCCGCGCCAACCTCGACGGCGCGCTCGCCGACGGGCGGGTCACGCTCGTCGAGGGCGACGTCCGCGACCGCGACCTGGTCCACGACCTGACGCGCGGGAAGGACCTGGTGTTCCACCAGGCGGCCATCCGCATCACGCAGTGCGCCGAGGAGCCCCGCCTGGCGCTCGAGGTGCTCGTCGACGGGACCTTCAACGTGGTGGAGGCCGCCGTCGAGCACCGCGTGGACAAGCTCGTCGCGGCGTCCAGCGCGTCCGTGTACGGGATGGCGGAGGCGTTCCCGACAGGGGAGCGGCACCACCACCACAACAACGACACGTTCTACGGCGCCGCGAAGTCCTTCAACGAGGGCATGATCCGCTCCTTCCGCGCGATGAACGGCCTCGACTACGTGCTGCTGCGGTACTTCAACGTGTACGGCCCCCGCATGGACGTGCACGGCCTGTACACGGAGGTGCTCGTCCGCTGGATGGAGCGGATCGCCGACGGGCGCCCGCCGCTCATCTTCGGCGACGGGCAGCAGACGATGGACTTCGTCTGCGTGCCCGACATCGCCCGCGCCAACGTGCTCGCCGCCGGCAGCGGCATCACCGAGGGCGTCTACAACATCGCGAGCGGCACCGAGACGAGCCTGCTGGAGCTCGCCGAGGCGCTGCTCCGGGCCATGGACTCCGACCTGCCGGTCGAGCACGGGCCGGAGCGGGCCGTCAACGGCGTGGTCCGGCGACTCGCCGATGTCTCCGCGGCCCGGCAGGACCTCGGCTTCGAGGCGACGATCGGGCTCGAGGACGGCCTGCGCCTGCTCGTCGAGTGGTGGCGGCCGCTGCGCGAGGAGATCGCCTCCGGCCGGGTGCTGACCGCGACCGGGACAGGTGCCGCATGACCGCCGCCGCGCCGTCGCGCGTCAACGTCATGAAGCCGTGGCTCGGGGCCGAGGAGGTCGCGGCGGTCACGGAGGTGATCGAGTCCGGCTGGGTGGCGCAGGGACCGCGGGTGGCGGCCTTCGAGGCCGCCTTCGCCGCGACGATGCAGGCCGACCACGCCGTCGCGACCTCGAACTGCACCACCGCGCTGCACCTTGCGCTCGTGGTCGCGGGGATCGGCCCGGGAGACGACGTCGTCGTGCCGTCCTTCTCGTTCGTCGCCACCGCCAACGCGCCCACCTACGTGGGCGCCCGCCCGGTCTTCGCCGACGTCGACGACGTGACGGGGAACCTCACCGTCGAGACCGTCGCCGCCGCGCTCACGCCGGCCACGCGGGCCGTGATCGTCGTCGACCAGGGCGGCGTGCCCGTCGACCTCCACGCGGTCCGCGCCCTGTGCGACCCGCTCGGGATCGTCGTGGTGGAGGACGCCGCGTGCGGGGCCGGGTCGACGTACCGCGGCCGCCCGGTCGGCGCCGGCGCCGAGATCGCGGCATGGTCCTTCCACCCGCGCAAGATCCTCACCACCGGCGAGGGCGGCATGATCACCACGAGCCGTCCCGAGTGGGCGGCGCGGGCGCGCCGCCTGCGCGAGCACGCGATGAGCGTGTCCGCCGCCGAGCGGCACGCGAGCCTCGTCGCGCCGGCCGAGGAGTACGGCGAGGTGGGCTTCAACTTCCGGATGACGGACCTGCAGGCGGCGGTCGGCCTGGTCCAGCTCGGCCGCCTGGCCGAGGTGGTGGCCCGACGCCGGACGCTCGCTGCCCGCTACCGGGACGCGCTGGGCGACGTGGCCGGCGTGCGGCTCGTCGACGACCCGGACTGGGGCACGAGCAACTTCCAGTCCCTGTGGCTCGAGGTGCTGGCGGAGTACCCGCTGGACCGGGAGGAGCTGCTCGTGGCGCTGGCCGAGGCGGGCGTCTCCGCGCGGCGCGGCATCATGGCGGCCCATCGCCAGCAGGCCTACGCGGGACGGGACACGGGTTCGGTCCCGCTGCCGGTGACGGAGCGGCTGACCGACCGGACGCTGATCCTGCCGCTGTTCCACCAGATGACCGACGACGAGCTCGGCCGCGTCGTCGCCGTGGTGCGCGAGGCAGGGAGCCGCTGACATGGCCGCCGGTGGCGTGGCGCCCGGTTCGTCAGGGCCCGACAGCGGAGCGGACAGGCCGGTGCTGCTCGTCGGGGCGAGCGGGCTCGCTCGTGAGGTCCTGGCTGTGCTGCGTGAGGCGGGGCGCAAGGTGGTCGGGATCCTCGACGACCGGCACGCGGACCTGCCGCCGGCCGTGGCCGGAGTCCCGGTCGTGGGTGGCGTGTCGGATGCCGCGGCCTACCCCGAGGCCCGCTTCCTGCTGTGCGTCGGGGCCGGCTCCGGCCGCTCGGCGGTGCTGGAGCGGCTCGGCGCGGCGGTGGACGACGACCGGTTCGCCACCGTCGTCGACCCCTCCGTCCGGAACCCGGGCGGCTGCCCGGTGGGCGCCGGCTCGATCCTGCTCGCGGGCGTCTCGATCACGGCGGACGCCGCCGTCGGCCGGCACGTCGTCGCGATGCCCGGCGTGACCGTGACGCACGACTGCGCCGTCGAGGACTTCGTCACGCTCGCCGCGGGCGTGTCCCTCGGCGGGGGCGTGCGCATCCGGCGCGGCGCCTACGTGGGGATGAACGCCTCCGTGCACCCCGGCCTGACGGTCGGGGCGGGGGCGACGGTGGGCATGGGCGCCGTCGTGCTGACGGACGTGCCCGACGGACAGACGTGGGCCGGCGTGCCCGCACGACAGCTTGGAGTGCTCCCGTGAAGGTTCCGTTCCTCGACCTGGCCGCGCAGTCGGCCGAGATCGCCCACGAGGTCCTGCCGGCCTGGCAGTCGATCCTTGCCTCCGCCGGGTTCGTCGGCGGCCCCGACGTCGCCGCGTTCGAGGAGGAGTACGCCGCGTATGCCGGCGTCGGCCACTGCGTGGGCGTCGCCAACGGCACGGACGCCGTCGAGCTCGCGCTGCGCGCCGTCGGCGTCGGGCCCGGCGACGAGGTGATCCTGCCTGTGAACACGTTCATCGCCACGGCCGAGGCCGTGTCCCGGATCGGCGCGGTCCCCGTGCTGGTCGACGTCGACGACGAGCACCTCCTCATCGACCCCGCGGCGGTCGAGGCGGCCGTCACGGGCCGGACCCGCGCGATCGTGCCCGTGCACCTGTACGGGCAGGTCGCGCCGGTCGAGGCGCTAGACCCCGTCGCGGCGCGCCACGGTCTGGCGATCGTCGAGGACGCGGCGCAGTCGCAGGGGGCGTCGTCGGCGCACGGGCGGGCGGGCGGCCTGGGCCGCGTCGCCGCGACGAGCTTCTACCCGGGAAAGAACCTCGGCGCGGGCGGTGACGCCGGCGCCGTGACCACCGACGACCCGCGCATCGCGGAGCATGTCCGCACGGTGGCCGCGCACGGCAGCACCGTCAAGTACGTGCACGACGTGGTCGGGTTCAACTCGCGCCTCGACGCCGTCCAGGCGGTCGTGCTGCGGGCGAAGCTCCGCCGGCTCGACGTCTGGAACGTGGCCCGCCGAGCCGCCGCCGACCGGTACGCCGAGCTGCTGGCGGACGTCCCCGGCCTTCGCGTGCCGTCGACCCGCCCGGGGAACGAGGACGTCTGGCACCTCTACGTGGTCCGGGTCGAGGAGCGCGACCGGGTGCTCGCCGAGCTGGGCGCGGCGGGCGTCGGGGCCGCGATCCACTATCCGACGCCGTTGCACCTCACCGAGGCGTACGCCTCGCTGGGCTACCGGGTGGGGCAGTTCCCCGTCGCCGAGGCCGCCGCGTCGCGGCTGCTGTCCCTGCCGATGTTCCCGCACCTGACCGAGGAGCAGCAGGTCCACGTCGCCGGGGTGCTCGCCCAGGCCCAGACCCGCACCCGCGTGCCGGAAGCGCGGCCGGCGTGACCAAGGACCGGCCCCGGCTCCGTGTCCTCGTCCGGCTGAACAGCCTCGAGCTCGGCGGGACGCAGATCAACGCCGTCGACCTGGCGGCCGAGCTGCGCGGGCACGGCATCGCGTCGCACCTCGTGGGGCCCCGGGCGTCGGCGCGTCCCGGACCGTCGCTGCTCGACGTCGCGGCGGCGCGGGGCGTGACCGTCGAGCCGTACGACCCGGCGCCCGGCCTGCGCGCGCACGCACGCCAGCTCACCGAGGCGGCGGACCGCGTGCGCGCCGACGTCGTGCACGTCTACGGGTCGTGGGGCGGCGACCGTCCCGTGTTCTGGGGCCCGGCGCGCGGCGGCCGGCGGCCCTGGGTGCAGACCGTGTACGAGATGCAGGTCGCGCCCGTGATCCTCCGGAACGTGCCGCTCGTGGTCGGCACGGGGTACCTGCTCGACGAGGCCCACGACCGGCCCGGCCACACCGTCCTGATCAGCCCGCCGGTCGACGTCGACGCGGACCGGCCCGGCGGGGCCGACGGTGCGGGCTTCCGGGAGCGGCACGGGATCGGCCCGGACGAGGTCCTGCTCGGGATCGTCAGCCGCCTCGACACGGACATGAAGGCCGCCCCCGTGGGGCACGCGATCGACGCGATGCGTGTGCTCGGCACGCGCGGGGCGTCGCTCGTCGTCGTGGGGACCGGCGACGCGGAGGTGGCGCTGCGCGAACGGGCCGGCACGGTCAACCGGGACGTGGGGCGCGAGGTCGTCCGGTTCGCGGGTCCGCTGGCCGACCCCCGCCCGGCCTACGCCGCGTCCGACGTCGTGCTCGGGATGGGCGGGTCCGCCGCCCGGGCGCTCGCGTCCGGCACGCCGCTCGTGGTGCAGGGAGAGGCGGGGTGGTCGTGCCTCTTCGAGCCCTCGACCGCGGAGCGCCTGGCGCGCTCGAGCTACTGGAGCCCGGAGCCGTCCGACGACGCCGTCGGCGGGCTCGTCCGCGCCGTCTCGCGGCTCCTCGACGACCGTGCGCGGCGCGCGGAGCTCGGCCGGTTCGGCCGGCAGTTCGCCGTCGAGCGGTTCGGGCTGCCCGCGATGGCCGGGCGGCTGGCGGCCCTGTACGAGGAGTCGGGGCGCCTGTACACGGCACGCGAGTGGGCGGCCGACCTCGCGCAGGAGGCCGCGCGCGTGGCGCGCAAGGCCGTCACCCGGAGCGCCACATGAGCGCGCCGGTGGCGGCTGCAGGACCGTCCGCAGCCCCCGCCCCGCCGACGGAGCGGGCGTCCGGCTGGCGCGCCGCCGTCGCGCGGGTTCGGGGGCTGCGGGCTCTCGCGGCGGTGTGCGACCTGCTCCCGCCCCGGCTGCGGTACGGGCACGCCCGCACGGTGGCTCGCACCGTGCTGGGCCACGCCGAGGTGCCGGGGCTGGCCGCGCCCGGGGCGCGCTCCGCCGTCGGTGCCCCGGCGGGGCCGGATGCCCGGGCATCGGCAGGGGCCGCCCCGGGGGCCGGCGCCCCGGCCCCGGCCGGCGCCGACCTGACGTGCGTCCTGCTCGCGGGCGGGCTCGACGTCGGCGGTGTCGAGGCGGTCGTCGAGACCCTCGCCCGGGGCCTGCCGGACCAGGGCGTGCGCACCGTCGTGGTGGGTGCGAGCGGAGGGCGCACCGCCGACCGCCTGCGCGCCGCGGGGATCACGGTGCACCTGCCCGGCCCGGCCGGCCTCGCCGGGCTGCTCGCGGACCTCGCGCCCGACGTCGTCCAGGTGCACGACGCGTCCGCCGCCGCGGCGGTCGCCGACTGGGGCGGCCCGGCCGTCTGGGTGGCGCACAACCTCGAGATCCATCGCCGTCCGGCCGAGTGGGCCGTCGTCGGGGCGGCCTGTGCGCGGGCCCTCGCCGTGGTCGCGGTGAGCGACGCCGTCGCCCGCCACCACTCCCGGCACACGGGCGCGGACCGCGGGGACACCGCGGTGATCCCCAACGGGGTGGGCGAGCTCGCCGTCGGCCCGGCGCGGGACGAGGCCCGCGCGGCGCTCGCCGACGTCGTCCCGCTGGAGCCCGGCGACCTCGTGGTCGTGAGCCTGGCGCGCTACGACGCCCAGAAGAACGTGCCCGGCCTGGTGCGGTCGTTCGCCCGTGCGCTCCGCGCGGAGCCGCGGCTGCGGCTCGTCGTGGCGGGCGGCGTCGCGGACGTCGTCGAGCACCGGTGGGCCGACGCCGAGCGGGTCGCCTCGGGCGCCTCCGCCCGGGTCCATCTGCTCGGCCCGTCCGACAGCGCGACGCTCCTCGCCGCCGCGGACGCCTTCGTGCTCGGGTCCTTCTTCGAGGGCTGGTCCGTGGCGGCCACGGAGGCGGTCGTGGCGGGGCTGCCGGTGGTGCTGTCCGACGTCGGCGGGGCGGCCGAGCTCGCGGCGCTCGCGCCCGGCCGGGTGACGGTGGTGCCGCCGCCCACCGGCGACGCGCCGCTCACGGACGGCGCCGTGCGGGCCGCCCGGCGGCGCCGGCACCAGGACAACGAGGAGGCACTGGCTGCCGCGCTCGCCGGGCTCCCCGCGCGGGTGGGCTCCGTGGCCCCCGACGAGGGCCTGGTGGCCGTGCTCTCGGCCGAGGAGATGGTCGCCCGGCACGCGGCGCTGCTGCGCGACGTGACCGGCAGGACGGGTACGCGATGACCGCGGTGGAGGACCCGGCGAGGGCCTCGGCGGGGCCCTCGCTCGCGCGGCGCGTGCGTGGCGGGCTGGCGTGGAGCGCGGTGTCGACGGTGCTGCTCAAGGTTGGCGGCCTCGCCGTCGGCGTCGTCATCGCCCGCCTGCTGACGCCCGAGGAGTTCGGCGTCTACGCTGTCGCGCTCACCGTGCAGACGGTCCTGGTCGCCGTGGCCGACCTGGGGCTGAGCACCGACCTCATCCGCAGCGCGGAGCCCGAGCGGCGCGCGCCCACCGTGGCGACGGTGTCCGCCGTCGTCAGCCTCGTCCTCGCCGTCGCGACGGCCGCCACCGCGATGCCGCTCGCGGGGGCGCTCGGCGCACCGGGCGCCGCCCCGGCCATCGTGGTCCTCGCGGTGACGATCCTGCTGGCGGGCGTCGGCGTCGTGCCCTACGCGCGCCTGCAGCGCGAGTTCGACCAGCGCAGCCTGTTCGTCATCGGCGTCGCCGACTTCGCGGTGAGCACCGTCGTGACCGTCGGACTGGTCCTGCTGGGCTGGGGCGTGCTCTCGCTCGCCCTGGGGCGGGTGGCCGCGCAGCTCGTCTCGACGGTGCTCCAGTTCGTCCGGGCGCGGGTCCGCCCGGTCTTCGGCCTCGACCGCTCGCTCGTCAGGTCCGTGATCCGTTTCGGCGTGCCGGTCGCGGGCGCGAACATCCTGTCCTGGGCCGTGCTCGGCATCGACAAGCTGATCCTGGGCCGCCTCGCCGGGCCGACGGCGCTGGGGTACTACGTGCTGGCGTCGAACGTCTCGTCGTGGCCCATGAGCTTCCTCGGGCAAGCCGTGCGCGGCGTGGCGCTGCCCCTGTTCTCGCGGCCCGAGGTGCTGACGGACCGGCGCGCGCCCGCCTCCGTCGTCGGCCCGGTGTGGGCCGTCGCCGCGCTCGGGGCGTGCCTCATCGGGGCAGGCGCGGACCCGCTCGTCGCCGTGGTGTACGGGCACGCCTGGGACGCCGCTGCTCCCGTGCTCGTACCCCTCCTGGCGCTCGGCGGGCTGCGGGTCGTCTTCGACCTGTTCGCCGCCTACCTCTACGCGCACGGCCGGTCGGGCAGCGTCCTGGTGGTCCAGGTCGTGTGGTTCGCCGGCCTCGTCGCGGCGCTGGTCGCGGGCGTCGCCGGGCTCGGGCTGATGGGCGCGGCGTACGCCCACCTCGTGGTCAGCCTGCTCGTGGTGCTGCCGATGTACGGCGTGGCCGTCGTGCGGGCCGGGGCGTCCCCGGGCTCGCTCGTGTCCGCGCTGTGGTGCCCAGCGCTCGGTGCCCTGGTTGCCGGGTGGTGCGGGCACCTGGCGGCGCAGACCGTCGACCACGACGTGGCGGCGCTGGGGGTCTCCGTGGGCGTCGCCGCCGTCGCGTACGCGGTGCTGGTCGGCTGGTGGGCGGTGCCGCGGGTGCGCTGGTTCCTGAGGACGGGCGCGGGGGGCGGTCAGGTCCCGTCCTGATCAGGACACGACGACGCGGCCGTCCCCGACGGTGCAGCCCAGCTCGTCGGCGAGGATCCGCACCACCGCCCGCTCGGTCTCGGCCCAGGACCGGGCCCGCACGCTGCGGCTCGCGGCCCGCGCCACGTCGGGGTCGTGCCGTCCGACGGCGTCGGACAGGGCCGCGGCGAGGGCCGACGGCGTGGGCCGCGCCCAGGCGACGTGCGGGTTGTCCAGCACCGTCCGGGCGAACCCCGTGTCGTTGAGCACCGGGATGGTGCCGCACGCGAGCATCTCTTCGGGAACGAGCGAGATGTTCGTGAACGAGAGGCTGAGCCCGGCCGCCGCCGTCCGGTACAGCGCGGCCAGGCGCTCCGGCGTCAGGCGGCCGTGGTCCACCACCGGGAAACCGAGACCGGTCACGTGGTCGCCGTAGGCGTGGATCGGCTGGTCGGGGTGGAGCTCGTGGAACCGCTGCAGCGCGAGGACGGCGAGCCGGAACCCGCGCCGGTCGTTGCCGGGCTTGGCGTAGAAGACGACGCCGCGGCGCGGGCGGACCGGCTCCTCAAGCCGGTACTCGGACGTGTCGCCGCCGAACGGGACGAGGTCGCTCGGCACGTCGAGCTCACCGGCGAGGGCCTCCTGGACCATCGGCCCCAGCGCGATGTTCCGGAACCCGAACCGGTAGGTGTCGGCGGCGAACTCGTAGATGTCGCCCCGCGGGTAGAAGTACGGCTCGTAGTCCTGCACGAAGTAGAGCAGCCGGGTGCCCGGCGCCGCCCGGCCGGCCAGGACGTGCGCCGTCGGCCACGAGGACGCGACGGACGCGTCGAAGCCTGCGACGACCGGGCCCGCCGCCGCGATGTCGCAGTCCAGCCAGGGCCACCCGGCCCGCACGATCTCCGCGTACTCCTCGACGGGGCTGTGAAAGCGGTTGTAGAAGAGCAGCGTGTTGCGCAGCCCGGCCTCCTGCGCCGCCCGCATCATGCGGAACAGCGTCGTGTGACCGCCGGAGCCGGCCGCGGGCGGGATGGCGAGCCAGGCGACCCGGGGCGGTCCGCCGTCCGCGGACCGGCCCGCGGGTACGGGGGCGCCGCCGTCGGCAAGCTCCGCTGCCCGGCGGAGGCCGAGCGCGTGGGAGTCCGCGAGGTCCTCGAAGAGGATCGGGATGTCGAGCTCGCCGACGTCGAGGGCGTTCGCCACCCGCTGCACGGCGAGCTGGGCGAGGAGACGGGGCGGCTTGCGGAACCGGGCGAGGCGAGGCACGTCAGCCCCGGGTGCCCGGGCCACGCGCCCCGGCGACGCGGGCGTCGCGGATGCACACGTCGTGCCAGACCTCGAGGGACAGGAGCGTCCAGAGCCGGCTCTCCTCGTTGAAGCGGCCGCTGTCGTGACGCTCGAGCAGCCCGCGGACCGTGGCCCGGTCGAGGGTGCTCCCGACGAACGAGGCGTCGTCGGTCAGCCGCTCCCACATCGAGTCGCGCAGCCCCGAGCGGAACCACTCGTCGAGCGGCACGCGGAAGCCGACCTTCTTCCGGTCGACCACGGCCTGCGGGAGGTACCGGCGCGCGACCTCCTTGAGGACCCACTTGGTGACGCCGTGGCGCACCTTGAACGCCGACGGCAGGCCGAAGGCCAGCTCGACGAGCTCGTGGTCGAGCATCGGCGGGCGCAGCTCGAGCGACGACGCCATGCTCATCCGGTCACCGCGCTCCAGGAGGTTGTCGGGGAGCCAGCTCTCCAGGTCGTAGCGCAGCATGCGGTCGACGGCGTCGACGCCCTCGGGGAGGTCCCGCACGCGGTCGGGCGCCGGTGCCCCGCCGAGGAGCACCTGTCGCTCGCCGGCCGTGAACGGCGCGAACCAGCTCTGGAGCTGGTCGCGCTCGGTGGGTGCCGCCACCGCGCGCAGCGCCACCCGGGCGCGCGCCAGCCTGCCCGGCAGCCGGGACTCCGTCATCCGGGCCAGGGCGCCGCGCACAGGGGCCGGCACCGCCCGCGTCGCGTCGAGCCACGGCGCGAGCCGGTACTTCGGGTAGCCGCCGAAGAGCTCGTCGCCGCCCTCGCCGGACAGCACCACCGTGACGTGCTTCCGGGCGAGCTCGGCCAGCCGGAACACCGCCATGTCGGCGGGCTCGGACACGGGGGCGTCCCGGTGCCACGTCAGGCGGGGCCACAGCTCCTCGAAGTCCGCGGCGCGCACGTGCACCTCGTGGTGACGCGTGCCGACGTGGTCGCTGACCATCCGTGCCCAGCCCAGCTCGTCGTGGCGCGGGTCGCCGAAGCCGGCGGCGAACGTGTCGACGGGCGCGTCGCCGCGCAGCTGCTTCATCACGGCGACGATCAGGCTGCTGTCCACGCCGCCGCTGAGGTACGACCCGACCGGGACGTCCGCGACCAGCGCGGCCTCGACCGCGGCGCGGACCGCACGGTCCACCGCGTCGACCGCCTCGGTCTCCGTCCAGCGGGCGCCCGGGTCGACGGCGGGCGCCGACCAGTACCGGCGGACGGTCACCGTGCCGTCGGGCAGGACCTCTGCCCGGTGCCCGGCGGGCAGCTTGCGCACGCCGTCGAACAGGGTGTGGGGAGCCGGGACGGAGCGGCTCGCCAGGTACGCGTCGAGGCTGAGGGGGTCGACGGCGGGCGCGCCGTCCGCGACCGCGTTGATGCCCTTGACCTCGGAGCAGAACGTCAGCTGGTCGCCGTCGGCCCGGTAGTAGAGAGGCAGGACGCCGAGGCGGTCGCGCACGAGGTGCAGGACGCCGGACGGCCGGTGGTACGCGGCGAAGGCGAACTGTCCCCGGAGCCGGGCGACGAACCCGACACCGTGCCGGACGAGGCCCGCCAGCAGGACCTCGGTGTCACCGTCGGTGCGGAACGGGTAGTCGAGGGTCGCGCGCAGGGCGCGGTAGTTGAAGATCTCGCCGTTGAACACGAGGACCCAGTCGCCGTCGGCCGAGTGCATCGGCTGGTGCGACGCGGCGAGGTCGATGATCGAGAGCCGCGTGTGGGCGAGCCCGATGCCGGGCTCGGACCAGTGCGACGACTCGTCCGGCCCCCGGTGCGCGAGCACGCCCGACATGCTCTTCAACGAGGTCTCGGGCACCGGGACGCCGCGCAGGTCCCGGATGCCGGCGATGCCGCACATCAGGTCGCCCGGGTCGGGTCGGAGGCGGGCGATGCCGCCGCGAGCTCGGTCACGCCTTTTAATGTAGGGGGGCGGGACCGCGGCCGGGGGGACATCGCGGGCGAAAACCAGGCACGCCGCGGGCGAAAAGATCCCGCGCCGGGCCCTTCGTCCCGGGGTGGGGTGAATTCACCCGTGGCCGTTGCCGGTCCCTGTACCCCGTGCGAGCATCCGGTCCGGATGCCCAGTCCCTAGGAAAACGGTCCATGAACCAAGAACCTCGACACCGACGTCTCCGGGTGACGCGCCGAGGACTCCGCAGGGTGGCCGCGCTGCTGCTCACGCTCCTCGCGACGGCTGTTCTCGTCCCGCTCTTCGCGGGCACCGCGGTCGCCCCCGGGCAGAGGGGGTTCGACGGCGGGCTCGTGGCGGGGCGACAGTCGCCGGGACCGAGCGGTTCGCCGTCGGCCTCACCGTCGCCGTCGGTCTCGCCGTCGCCTTCGCCGTCGCCCTCCGTCTCGACGTCCCCGCCGCCGGCCCAGGCTGCGCCCGCCCCTGCGCCGGCCCCTGCGCCCGCTCCGGCTCCGGCACCGCAGGTGCCGGCCGCCACGTCGGGTCCCGGCTGGACCGTGAACGCCGCGAACGTCGGGCTGCGTCCGCACGGGCTGTCCTGTGCGGGCCTGCCCGAGTACACGGGCGACTGGCGGGTGCCCGCCGGGACCGTCATCTCCGGGATGCTGGTCACGACGGCGCTCGACCTGTCCGCCGGCGGGATCACCGTCGAGCGCAGCTGCGTCCAGCCGCGGTCCGCGGACCGCGGCATGCCGGTGCTGACGACGACGAGCAACCTGACGGGGGCGATCGCGTCCTCCCCTGTCGTGATCCGGGACAGCGAGATCGACGGGTCGCTGCTCGACCGCGAGTCGGCGGCCTGGGCCACGGCGTTCGTCGGCGTCGCGAACCTGACCGGGAACTACGTCCACGGATTCGGCAGCGGCATCGCCGTGATGAACGCGGGGTCGGCCCTGGACGCGCTGATCGAGCGGAACTACGTGACCGGCCTCGTTGCCGTCGGGGACCCCGCGGCCGACGGGAACCACTCGGACGCCTTCACGGTGCGCGACTTCACGGCCGAGGCGCGGGCCGACCGGTCGCTCGTCGTGCGCAACAACCGGTTCGACTGCGACTCGCAGAACGCCACGGGCGCGCTCTTCATCCAGACGTACTCCGGCCGGATCGACAACGTCCTCGTCGAGGGGAACCTGCTCGAGGGCGAGGGGTTCCAGCTCGCGCTCGAGCGGACGAACGAGCCGTACGGCAACGTCCGGGCGAGGAACAACCGGCTCACGGGCACCGGCTGGGGCGCCACGTACATGACCGGCGGGCCTGGATGGAGCCAGTGGTCGGACAACTACCTCTACGCGCCGGGCGCCGGTGACGCTCGGGGCACCGCCGTCGCCGCGCCCTGAGGCGAGGCGTCACCCGGGGCCTCGGGCTCCGGCCTCCGGGCTCAGAGCCCAGGGGCTCAGGAGGCACCGGCGGTCGCCCGGCGCCGGAGCGCGTTCATCCGGTCGACGGCGTCGGGGCCGCCCACCAGAAGCACGGAGCGCTTCGCGAGCGCCCGGGCGGCCTCGCGACCCGTGCGCAACGGGGAGTGGAGCAGCCGGTCCGCGGCGAGCTCGCGTCCGCCGGGCACCGGCAGGCCGTCCAGGCCGGACCCGAACAGCGCGCGATGGGGCACCGGGCTGGTGAGGGTGCCGCGGACGCGGTTGCTCACGTTCGTCCCGTGCACGACCTGCAGCCAGCCGGGCGACCCGCCGAGCCGGACCGCCGGCATGTGCCGGTCCAGGCGGTTGTGCCAGTCCGACCAGCACGACACGGCGCCGTCCCACGGCTCGGCGACCGAGCAGAAGGCGTTCGACGGGTCGCGGTGCGCGTAGAGCCGGTCGCCCTGCCGGATCAGGCCGTTGACCAGGTAGAGCGCCGTGCGCGGGGTCGTGGCGGCGGCCCCCGCCTTGAGGCGTGCCACGAAGTCGGCCGCCACGGCGTCGTCGTTGTCCAGGTTCGTCGTGAGCAGTCGCGCCGGCGCGCCGCCCACCGCCTCGGCGACGTCGGCCAGGAGGTCCTCGCGCGGGACCTCCGCGCGCCGCACCGCCCGGAACAGGCCGGCACCGGCCTCGTCGGCCCAGGACAGGAACCAGGCCGGGCTCTGCGGGTCCACATAGACGAGCCAGGAGAAGTCGCGGTCGGTCTGGGCAGCGACGCTGGGCAGGCAGTAGCGCTCGAAGAGGGCCACGCGGTCCCGGAGCCAGCCCTCCTTCGCCCGGATGGTCGCCTCCGCGCCCTTGGACGGCAGGTTGAAGCGGGTGAGCAGCACGTGGCTCACAGCGGGGTTCATCCGAGCTCTCCTGAGGTGTACGGGGTGGCCGACGCCGTGGCCGGCTCGTGCTGGGACCGGGGCGGGAAGCCGTTCCACCAGTTCGCCCGGCGCTCCCAGCCGACGGCCCACTTGCGCCCGCGCCCGGTGAGGCGCGAGCCCGTCGCCCGGAGCAGGACGCCGAGCCGCAGCAGGGTTACGGCCGTCGTCGCGCCGACGCCGCGGAAGTGCGTCCGCGCGTAGGTCACCTTCCCGGCCAGCACGAGCGGGAGGCTGCCACCCTCGCCGGTGGACGACTTCCCGATCGCGTGGACCACCTCGGCGTCGGGCGTGATGATCGGGCGCAGGCCCGCGGCCCGGGCGCGGGCGCCCAGGTCGGCGTCCTCCCCGTAGACGAAGTAGCGCTCGTCGAGGCCGCCCAGCCGGTCCCACGTCCCGCGCCGGACCAGCAGGAGGCAGCCGGTCACCATGCCGACCTCGCGGACGGAGTCGCGCTGCCACGGACCCATCGATTCGGGGTCGAAGAGCCGGGAGCGGGGGAACAGCGTGGACAGCCCGAGCGCGAAGCAGGCCGTGCTCCACAGCGTGGGCAGGGCCCAGCACGAGGAGGGTTCGACCTCTCCCGTGACGGTGAGCGTGCGGCCGCCGTACACGCCGTGCTCCGGGTGCCGCTCGGCGAACTCCAGCAGGGTGCGCAGGGATCCCGGCCGGGCGATCGTGTCGGGGTTCAGCAGCAGGACCCACGGCGCGCGGGACGCCGCGACCCCCATGTTGACGGCTGCGGCGAAGCCGGTGTTGACGGCGTTGCGCACCAGCGTGACCTCGGGGTGGTCCAGCTCCACGAGGTCCGCCGTCCCGTCCGCCGAGGCGTTGTCGACGACGACGACCTCGGCGTCGAGGCCCGCGAGAGCGTGGGGGAGCGCGCCGAGGCAGCGGCCGATCCACTCCGCGCTGTCGTACGTGACGACGACGATGCTCACCACGGCTGGTCTCATCGGGGTTCCCCTCTGCGGCGGATCACGCGGGCCGGGACGCCCGCGGCGAGGACACCGGCGGGTAGGTCGGTGGCGACGACCGCCCCGGCGGCGACGACGGTGCCGTCACCGATCGTGACGCCCGGCAGCACCACGACCCGGGTGCCGAGCCAGGTGTGCGCGCCGATCCGCACGTCGGCCTCCCGCCGGGGCAGGCCGGCCACGGGGCCGTCCCCGGAGTCGAAGTCGTAGTTCGACGCGGTCACGAAGACCTCGGGCGCCAGCAGGGCGTGGTCGCCGATCTCGATCCGGCCGGACGTGTCGCCCGCCCACAGGTAGCACCACTGACCGACGTTGGCGCCGGCGCCCAGGACGATGCGGCTCCCGTTGCGGACCGAGACGGTGGGCGAGATGCGGGCACCGTCACCCTGGCTGGCCTCCAGGATCGACGCGCCGTCGTAGCCGAGGAAGTTCGCGACCCGCGCCCACTGCTTCCACGTGCCAGGGCGCAGCAGGCGGGACGCGGCGGCGAGCGGCCCCCGGCGCGGGCTCACCGCTCGCTCCCTTGCGCCGCCAGCGCCACCCGCGAGGTCTCGTCCCGGTTCCACGCACCGGCCGCCCCGGAGCGGAGCAGGCTGCGGGCCCGCAGCAGCGCGGTGCCGTTGACCGCCAGGTACACGAACGCGGCGCCAACGAGCCAGGGACGCTCGCGGACGACGCCGGACCAGCCGGGCGCGGGGGACACGAGCGAGCGCCCGCGGGCGGCGAGCTGCAGGTTCCCGTAGGCGATGCGGACCTGCCGGCGCCAGAGGGCGGTCACGGTCCGCGGCGGGCGGACGACGAACGTGGCGCCCGGCGGGTTGTGCCGCTCCTGGTCGGTGAACAGGCCGTAGACGAACCCGTCGTCGGCCACGACGTCGGGGAAGGCGCCGAACCGCCGTCGGCCCGCCTCGGAGACGGCGTAGAAGCCTGCGCCCAGGGCGTGGCGGCGCACGTAGCCGAGCCGGGTGAACACCGCGAAGTAGGCCTTGACGG
Source organism: Antribacter soli (assembly GCF_021568775.1). Lineage (GTDB taxonomy): Bacteria > Actinomycetota > Actinomycetes > Actinomycetales > Cellulomonadaceae > Antribacter > Antribacter soli. The sequence goes on from NZ_JAKGSG010000011.1 coordinate 108,383, forward strand.
CAGGCCCGCAGCCCGCGGTGTCGACCACCGGCAGGGGGGCGGCGGCGACCTCGCCGCCTTCGAGGGCCGCGACGACGGACCGCAGGTCGTGCAGCGAGACCGAGACGTCTGCGTCGAGGTAGACCCGGGGGAACGCCGTCGCCGCATCGTCGCCCGCAGCGAGGGCGGCGATCTTCGATGCGACGGGGACCTCGACGACCCGGACGCCGGGGTAGCCGACGGCGACCTCCGCCGTCCGGTCGGTGCACCCGTTGCACGCCACCACGACCTCCAGCTCGCCAGGCTCGCCGCTCGTCAGGACCCGCAGGAGGTCACCGATCGTCGCCGCCTCGTCGTGGGCGGGGATCACCACGCTCGCTCGGGGCGGGAGTGCTGCCATCGTTCCTCCACGGCTCGGCGGTGTGCTCGCGCGCCCGGCGGACGCTCTGGCAGGTTAGCCAGCCGGAGGGTGCCGTTCGGGCGCCACCGGGCAAGTTCATCCGCCCCGGAGCGCCCGGTGGCGGGTGAAAGTGCGGGCGGAGCCGGTCAGCTGCGCGCGGCGACGATCGGGATCGCCGTGGTGGGTGTGTCCCGCTGCTCGCGCAGCCAGCGCCGGCGTGCGCGGATCTCTAGGGTGAAGAGCACCGCGACGGTCGCGCCGGCACCGAGCACCCCGGCCATGCCGACCGCCCGGGACCGGCTGCCGGCGACGTGGTAGATGACGGTGGACTCGGGGGCGACGGTGACCGTGACGTCGTTGACCGGGGCGACCCCCATGTCCCGCTGCATGTCGTACAACTCGTCGGAGATCAGCTCGAACAGGGCCTTCTGGTCATGCTCGACCTCCTCGACCGACTCGCCGACGACCTCGGCGATCAGGACCTGCTCGCTGAAGTTGGGAGCCCACTGGCCGCCCGAGTCGGGCAGACGGACGGACCAGCCTCGGCGGATCCCGAGGCCGACGAGCGACACGTCGGAAGACCCGTACTTGGTGACCGCGCCCGGCCCGTTGATCTCCTTGGCGACGAGGCCGGCCGTGATGACGAGCGACTCGGACCGGGTCTCCAGGGAGTTCGGGTACAGGTCGCTCGGCGGCGCGAGGAACACGACCTGCGTGCGGGTCCAGTAGACGCCCTCGTCCTGGATCGCGGCCCAGGCGACCACAGCGGTGCAGAGGGCACCGACGAGCACGACCGGCCAGCGGCGCAGGGCGAGACCGAACAGGTCCCACAACGTCATGTCTCACCCCTCCAGCCCGGCTCATCACGACAGAGGTGGCGGAAATTCATCCGCTCTACGATGGAGAAACGGTGCTCGGCGTGCGGACGACCGGTACTCGGAGCGCACGGGCCCTCTGCAGGCACGATACCGTTTGGTGAGCCACATCCGAGAGGGCCGGGGAAGGAGCTCACCCGCATGACGTTCTCCGAGATCGTCCGGGCACTTGGGCGTCGCTGGTACGTGGTGCTCCTGGGTCTGCTCCTCACCGGGTGGCTGGGCTACGGCGCCTGGGTCCTCACCCCGCCCGTCTACACGGCGCGCGGCCTGCTGCTGCTGCTGCCGTCGGACCAGGCGGTCGGCGAGGGCGGGAACCCGTTCCTGGTGCTGGGCGGTCTCGATCTCCCGGCCCGCATCCTCGTCGCCTACTACGAGAGCGACGTGGCGAAGGACCAGGTCGCCGAGGTGGCCCCCGACGCCGAGTACGTCGTCGCGATCGAGGAGTCGACCCGCGGTCCCGTGATCGCCGTCGACGTCAAGGAGAAGACGCCGGAGGCCGCCGTCGCCGCGCTCGGCTACATCGCGGACTCGATCCCGCGAGAGCTCGGGCGGCTTCAGCAGGAGGTCGACGCACCACCGGAGTCCGTCGTCCAGTCGATGCAGCTCACGATGGACGAGGAAGCGACGACCGACAACAGCGGCACCGTCCGCGCCCTGATCGCAGCGGTGGGCGCCGGACTCGTGACGACCGGCCTCATGGCCCTCGGGGCGGACGGGCTCGCGCTGCGCCGCCGTGACACCGTACGGCAGAAGTCTTCCGGGGCGGACGGGGCAGCCGCGCGGGCCACGGCGGCCGGGGGTCCCGTGCAGGTCGTGCAGGTGCCGGGCGCCGCATCCCGCCGTCCCGCGGACGCGCCCGTACCGCTCCACCCGGTCGCCTCGCCACCGGACGGCCGGCCACAGCCGGTGCCGTCCCAGCCGTCCCAGCCGGCCCCGCGCAACGTGGCGCCGCAGCCCGCGCCGTCGCAGGTCGCGCCGCCGCAGGCCGCGCCCGCGTCACCGGCCACACCGCCCCATGCGACGCCGCAGCAGGCCGCGCCCCCCACCCCGCTCCGGACCGTACCGGGGCAGCAGCCCTCGGCCCGCCCGGTGGCGATCCCGCCGACCGCGCCGCCGCGCCGTCCGGACGCGGAGGAGCGCCCGGACGCTGCGGAGAACCCGCGCTGGCACGTCGTCGGGCGCGGCGGTGAGCAACAGCCACAGGTGACCGACGCGGAGACCGGATGACGACGGCGGCGCGGCCGCTCTCCCTCCGGCTACGGACCGAGCGCGGCTTCCGGCTCGACGCGGTCTTCTGGCTCAGCGTGTACCTCGTGGTCCTGTTCGCGGTCCCCGCAAAGCAGGTGCTCGCCCCGCTCGGCAGCGCCGGGGCTCCGTCGATGGTCTTCGGGCTGGGCAGCTTCCTGCTGTGGCTGCTCCTCGGGGTCGGGACGTCCCGTCCGGGTCCGCTGCAGGTGCACCCCGTCCGGACCGCCCTGGGCCTGTTCGCCTTCAGCGTCGGGCTGACGTACATCATCGTGATGGCCCGCCCGATCAACGGCGACGAGGTCAGCCCGGCCGATGTCGCCCTGCTCTCGCTCCTGGCCTGGTCCGGGACCCTCCTCGTGGCGCACGACGGCATCCCGTCGCGCGCCCGGTTCGACACCCTGGTGCGACGCATGGCGCTGTGCGGCGGCGTGCTCGCCGCGCTGGGGCTCGCGCAGGTCGTCTCCGGGCAGGCCTTCGTCGACCGGTTCACGATCCCCGGCCTCACGGGCACGGGGGACCTCGGCCTCACGTGGCGCGGCGGGCTCTTCCGCCCGGCCGGCACGGCGGCGCATCCTCTCGAGTACGGCGTGCTCGTCATGATGCTCCTGCCGATCGCGCTGCACGTCGCGCTCCACCACAAGGAGCGATCGCCGAGGGTCCGCTGGACGCCGGCAGTTCTCCTGGTGCTCCTCATCCCGCTCACCGGGTCGCGCTCCGCGTACATCGGGGCGGCGATCGGCGCCGGCATCGTCATGATCGGCTGGCCGGCGAAGCGCCGGGCGGTGGTGGCAATCCTCGGCGGCGTCGGAGTGCTCGCCGCGTTCGCCGCGGCCCCGAACGTCGCCGACTCGATCCTCGGCCTCTTCACCGACGTCTCCGACGACCCCAGCATCACCTCCCGCACCGACAGCTTCGGCCTCGCGGAGGAGTTCATCGCCCGCAACCCGCTGTTCGGTCGCGGACTCGGCACGTTCCTGCCGAAGTACCGGATCTTCGACAACCAGTACCTCCTGCTCCTCGTCACGATCGGCATCGTGGGAACCGCACTCTTCCTGGCCGTGTGGCTCGTCACCGTCGGCAGCCTCCTGCGCGTGCGGGCCCTGAGCAGCGACGAGCGGACCCGTGACCTCGCGCTCGCCCTCGTCGCGTCGGTCACGGTCGGCTTCGTCAGCCTCAGCTTCTTCGACGCGTTCGCCTTCCCGATGACGATGGGCGCGCTGTTCCTCGTGCTCGGCATGGCCGGGGCGCTCCGGAAGCTCGAGTCGACCTGGGAGCCGGTGTTCGTGCCGCAGGGCGGCCTGTCGACGCACCGCGGGGGGTGGTAGGCGTGGGCGCGCCACATGAAGTGCTGCCGGGCGCCGCCCGGGCGGCCGGGTGGGTCGCCGTCGCCGTCGTGGTCGCGGCGCTCCCGCCGCTGTTCGCGCTGGCGTTCGCCGGGCCTGCGGCCCACGAGTGGTCGCAGACGCTGACGACGCTCGTCACCCCACTGGCGGACGGGGCGTGGCGGGTCCTGCGCGGCGGTCTGAAGTGGATCATGCCGCCCGTGCTCGCCCTCACCGCCCTGGTCTGCCTCGTCGTCCTGCTCCGGCGGCGCGGCGTCGTGCGCGCTCTCGTGGTCGCCGCCGCCACGGCGGGCTCGTTCCTGCTGGTCGAGGCCGCGAAGACCGGCCTCGTGCCGTTCCCGGCCTACGGGCCCGACGGCGGACGCACGCTCAGCGGGCACACCGCCACGGCGTCGTCGGCACTGCTCGCCGTGCTGGCGGTCACCCCGTCGCGGTTGCGCGGCCGCGTCGCCGTCGTGGGGGCGTTCCTGGTGACGGGTGCCGAGGTGGGCGTGGTCGTCGGTCGGTGGCACGACGCAGCCGACGCGGTGCTGCCCGTCGTCGTGACGGCGTGCGCGGCCGCAGTGCTCGGGGCTCTCGCGGCGGCCGTGCGGGTCCGGCACGCCGGGGCTGCTCGCCCGGTGCCGGCACCGAGGGTCTGGCCGCTCGTCCTCGCCGTGGTGTGCGTGGTGGCGACCGCGGCCCTCGTCAGCCAGCGGCCGGTCACCGCCGTGGAGGCGGTGGCCGCCCTGGTGGCCGCTTCCGTCGCCGCGTCGGCTCTGCTCGCCGACGCGATCCTGTGGGCCCTGGCGGTGCTGGACGTGCCTCAGCCCCGGACGACCGCCGGGGACCACGCCTCGGGGACCGCGACCTCGGGCGTCCCCGAACCGTCGGCAGGCAGCGACCACACGTCGGTCAGACCGGGCTGGTCGGCGCGGGGCAGGCCGTAGAGCAGGGTCTCGTCGTCGAGCCACGCGATCTGGTCGTCGACGTCTCGCGTCTCCGCCTCCAGCACCGTCACGTCGAGCGTGGCCACGTCCAGCACGGCCGGTGCCCAGCGGAAGCCCGTGCCCGGATCGGTGTCGTGCTTGAACGCGATGCGAGTCCCGTCCGGCGACAGGGAGGGGCACTCGACGCCGTCGAGCACCGTGGTCAGCGTGCGCGCGGCGAGGTCGCCGCGCACGAGCCACGTCCTGCCGAGCGAGCGGGACTGAACGGTCGCGTAGAACGAGGTGTCGTCGACGAACGTCACGCCCCACACGTTCCGGTCGACCGGGGCGGCGGGGGCGCCGTCGACGAACAGCGCGAAGTCCTCGAGGTTGACGGGGTCCGCGCCGTCCGCCGTGCGCACCACGGTCTCCGTCGAGAAGCCCGTCGTCGCGTACGAGTGGCCGGTGACGAACGACGTCGTCGAGACGAGGGTGCCGTCCGGCGAGAACCGGGTGCGGCTCGGCACGCCGGGCAGCGGCCATGACTCCGTGACCTGCCAGGCCGCGTCCAGCACCTGCGCCTCGAACGTGGTGACCACGCCCCGGACCGTCCGCAGGCACACGGCAGCGTCGTCCGTGGCGTCGACGCGGTCGCACGCCACGGACGCGACGGCCCGCGGGCCGGCCAGGTCGTCGAGCGGCACGGCGGCAACCAGGCCGTACAGGTCGCCGGGCGCGGTGCTCCGGAACACGAGCCGGGGGCCGGTGACCGCGTCCGGCATCGTGGTTGCCACGTCGCTCGGGGCGGAGCGCTCCGCCTGCGACCGGCGCAGCTCGGCCGTCGCGAACCCCGCGACCGCCGTCAGGACCACGATCACCAGCACCGCGAACACCGCCACCCTCGCCCGCACGGTCACGCGGCTCCTCCGTCGTCGGGCACCGCGGCAGCCTCGGCCCGGCTCTGGACGTGCCGGAGCGCTGTCCAGGCCGCCGGGACCGCCGCGGCCAGGACCGCGGCGACGACCAGGAGGGCGCCCTCGCGCCCGACGGCGAACCAGAGCACCCCGAAGCCGGCCGAGGCGACCATCCGGGCCACCGCCACGACCGTCTGGGCCGTGCCGATCGCCGTCGCCCGCACGGGCACGGCGACGAGCGTGCCGGCGAGAGCCGCGAGGACGCCGTCGGTCGTGGCGTAGAAGGCGCCGAGCAGCGCGAGCGCGAGCACCGTGGTCCCGGCGCCGCCCAGGGGGAGCGCGGCGCAGAGGTAGGCGAGGACGAGCAGGCAGTGGCCCCACACGAGGACCCGGCCGCGGCCGAACCGGTCGGCGAGCCGGCCGGCCGGCGTCGCGAGCAGCATGTAGGCGGCGTTGGTGCCCACGTACAGGAGGGGGAACCACTGGGTGGCAAACCCGTCGCGATCCTGCAGGGCGAGGTAGACGAATCCGTCGCCCACCGTGAGCAGGCCCAGCACCGAGGCGACGACGAGCAGCCGCCGGGTGGCCCGGTCACGCAGGAAGGACCAGCTGAACGGGCGCTCCGCGGGCCGCAGGCCGCCGAGGGCGTCGCACGTGCAGCCCTTGCACTTCGGCAGGCCGCGGCCCTCGCGCGTCTGGTGCCGGTCGAGCCAGGCGGCTCGTCGGGGCCGGACGTCCGGCACGAGGAGGACGAGCGCGCCGAGACCCAGGACCGCGGCCCCGAGCGAGATCACGAACACCGTCGTGTAGCCGTCCGGGATCGCCCACAGGACCACGAAGGCGAGCAGCGGGCCCAGCGCGGCGCCCGCGGTGTCGAGCGCGCGGTGCGTGCCGAACGACCGGGCGAGCGACCGCGGGTCCGAGGACGCCGCGATCATGGCGTCGCGCGGCGCCGTGCGCACGCCCTTGCCGACCCGGTCGATGGCGACCAGTGCCGCGACGGCTGCGAAGCCCGACGCCAGGAGCAGGCCCACCCGCGTCAGGGCGGACAGCCCGTACCCCGCGACGGCCACCCACTTGGGGTGGTCGCCCCGGTCCGCGGCCCACCCGCCGGCGACCCGGACGAGTGCGCTCGCGCCCTGCATGAGGCCGTCCACGAACCCGTAGGCGACCGTGGTCAGGCCCAGCGAGGCAGTGATGTACAGCGGCAGGACGGCGGCGACGGCCTCCGAGGAGACGTCGGTGAGCAGGCTGACCACGCCGAGCGTGACGACGGTCGAGCTGACGCGCGGGACGACGCGCGACCGGCGTGCGCTCTTCCGGGATGCCGTCTCCTTGGCCGCTCTCGAGCCAGCGGTCGACCCGGTGGTCCGCGGCGCGGGCGGTTCGGCGTCGGACCGCTGAGCGGGTCGGGTGAGAGAGCTCAACGGGGTCCCCGGGGTCGGTGCAGGTTCGGGCTTCGTCACTGTAGGTCGGGGCGACCGGCACCTGGGCGTGCTCGCCCGGGTGAACCTGGCCTTTCACCCCCGTGAGGCCGCGCCCGGGGAGAGCTCGCGTCGCTAGTCTCGCAGCGAGCGCCCCGGACCATCCGGGCGTGCGTCGTACGGGGCGGGAGAGGTGCACATGTCTCGGATCGCGGAGTCGGCCGACGTCGACGAGCGTGCCACGATCGGCGAGGGCACGTCGGTGTGGCACCTGGCTCAGGTCCGGGAGGACGCCGTCGTCGGACAGGACTGCACCCTGGGGCGCGGCGCCTACGTCGGGCCGGGGGTCGTGATCGGTGCCGGCTGCAAGCTGCAGAACCACGCCCTGGTCTACGAGCCTGCGATCCTGGAGGACGGCGTCTTCGTCGGACCCGCGGCCGTTCTCACCAACGACCTCTACCCGCGGGCCGTGAACCCCGACGGGTCCGTGAAGTCGGCCGACGACTGGCACGCCGTCGGCGTCACGGTCCGCACCGGGGCGTCGATCGGAGCCCGGGCGGTGTGCATCGCGCCTGTGACGGTCGGGCGGTGGGCCACGGTCGCCGCAGGCTCCGTGGTGACGCGCGACGTCCCCGACTTCGCCCTGGTGGCGGGGGTTCCCGCACGCCGGATCCGCTGGGTGGGGCGCGCGGGCGTGCCGCTCGAGGAGGCGGGCGAGGGTCTCTGGCGCTGCCCGGCGACGGGCGAGGAGTACGTCGAGGCCGACGACGGGCTGCGGCCGGCCGAGGAGGACGCGCTCACCGTGTGAGCGGGCGGGTCGTCCTTGCGCGGTTCACCGCCCCTGCCGGCCGCCGGCGACCCGCCCCACGAGTCCGGGCGGCTCGTACATCCACCGGGCCCCGGCGCGCTGGAGCAGGTCGTGCACCTGCAGCCCTGCCCACACCACCAGGGGCACGGCCAGGACAGGTAGCAGGTTGCCCACGGGGTCCGGCGGGGTCGGGACCGTGAGGTCCACGGCCCGGACCACGAGCAGCGCCAGCGCGGCGTGCGCCACGTAGACGGGCAGCGTCCGGGCGCCGAACCCGCGCACCGTGTCCGCGGCCCGCACGTCCTGAGCGGCGAGGGAGGCGAGCCCCCGCGCCAGCGCGATCCCGGCCGGAACGCCCGCGACGCAGCAGAGCAGGTAGGCACCGGGCACCTCCTCGAGCGCGAGCCCGCGCACCAGGCCGACCGCGACCGCCCACAAGGCCACCGCCAGCAGACCCGTCGTCCAGCCGAGCCCGTCCGCGAAGCGGATCAGCGCCGTCCGCAGGTGCAGCCCGCCGAGGAAGAACACGAGGTACTCGGCGACCGCCCGCCAGGCGATCACCTCGGCGTCCCACCCGGCCAGCGCGACGGCGGCGAGCCCGCCCGCGACGGCGATCTGGGCCGCGACCGGCACCCGTCGCACCGCCCGGGCGACGATGAAGAACACGGCGAGCGTCCACAGGAACCAGAGCTCCGTGCGGGGGATCAGCGGCGCGAGCAGGATCTCGCTCGTCACCTCGGCGGGCGTCCCCCTGCGCCAGCCCACGAAGAGCCGCACGAGTGTGGTGACCGCCTCCCAGAACCAGAAGACCCACACCAGGAACATGACCTTCCCGCGGAGCAGGGGGCGCCAGCCGCCCGCCACCCAGCGCCCGGCGAACAGCCCCGAGACGGCGAAGAACAGCGGCATGCGCAGCGACCGCACGGCGTCGTTCACCTCGCGCACGCCGTACGCGTCGAAGCCGAAGCCGATCGAGTAGTCCGTCGCGTGGAACAGCACCACCAGGGTGAGTGCCAGCCCGCGGGCCGTGTCGGCCCAGGCGAGGCGCGGTGGCAGCTCTTCCCGGGGTCGTGCGCCGGTCGAGGTCCAGGGCGCAGTCACGCGCCCCATCGTAGGCGGCGCCCGTGCGGCGATCGGCGCTCAGGTGGCCGACGTGGTAGGAGTCGTGCGTGCGTCCAACGGTTCCTGCCCTGGTCATGGCCCTTGCGCTGACCCTTGCCGCCTGCACGCCCGCCGCATCCGGCGGCCCGACGCCGGAGCCCGGGCCGGGCACGCCCGTCGCGTCTCCCTCGGCCGGGCCTGGCCCCGAGGACGTCGTCGCGACGACGGCGATCGTCGCCGGTGGCGGTGAGCTCACCGTCGAGGTGCATCCGGTCGTCCGGGCGGGCGAGCATGCGATCCTCACGCTCGACCTCCTGCCCGGCACCCCGGAGGGCGAGGACCTCGCGGTCGACGATCTGTTCGAGACGGAGATCGGCGTGCACACCACGGCGGGCGGCGGCCTCCGCCTGGTCGACCTGCCCGCCGACACGGTCTACACCGTCGCGCTCGACGCTGGCGGGGACGCGGTCACCACGCTCGACGAGTCGCCGACCATCCCGGCCGCCGGTCTGCGAGTCCGGTCCGCCTACGCCGCGCCGCCCGCCGACCAGGACAGCCTCGGCCTGCTCCTGCCGGGCGCTTACCTACCCGAGGTTCCCGTGATCGAGGGCGAGGCGACCGCCGGAGCCCTGCGACCGGCGTCGGGCACCGAAGACACGGGTGACGGCGAGGCGACCCTCGACCTCGACGCCGTCGCCGAGGCGCCCGTCGTCGCGCTCGACTCGTACACGCGCGAGCTCGACGGCGCCGTCTCCACCCTGACCACCACGGAGCAGGTGCAGGTCACGCTCGGCGCGGACGTGCTGTTCGCCGTCGACTCGGCCGAGCTCACGCCCGAGGCCGTCGCCGCCGTCGACGCCGCGGCGGCGCACCTTGCGGGGCGTGCGCCGGGGACGATCGACGTCGTCGGGCACACGGACGACATCGCGGACGACGACCACAACCTCGACCTGTCGGAACGCCGCGCACAGGCCGTGGCCGCGGCTCTCACCGAGCGCATCGACACTGGCGCTTACCCGATCCGCACCGAGGGGCGAGGCGAGTCCGAGCCGCTCGTGCCGAACGACGGCGACGCGAACCGGGCGCTGAACCGGCGCGTCACGCTCACTCTGACGTCCGAGGTCGTGACCGAGACGACGGTGCAGGCCGAGGGCGAGCTGCCGCCGTTCGGCGCCGGACCAGTGGGGGCGGGCCCCGAGGGCGTCGAGGTGACGTCGAACCGCCCGTACCGGGTTGCCGCGCCGCGGGCGACCCGCGTGGACGGGCACCTCGTCGTGGAGGTCCAGGTGACGGCGCTCGACGAGGCCGTGGACGACGAGGACGGCGTGGCGTTCCTCAACGGCCTCTGGTCGTATCGCGGACGAGACGCCGACTCGCCGCGCGACGCGATGAGCCTGGTGCTGCTGTCGGGCAGCACGGCCGTGTACCCGCTCGACTACCTGGCCGGCGAGACCGCGGGCGGGCGGCCCACGTGGTTTCCGCTCGGCGAGGCGGACACGCTGCGGCGCATCGACGGCGGCCAGACGCTGACGTTTACCGCCATCTACCCGGACGTCGAGGGCGCAGAGTCGGTGACGCTGCAGCTCGGCGAGGCGACCGGCACCATGCCGCTGCGCCTCACGGACGTGCCGGTGGAGGGGTAGGCCGACTTCGTCCTTCCGGCGCCGTACCCGTTGCCCGCCGCGCTACGAGACGGGGCTCCCGCCCGCGTGTTCCACGTCGAGCGGCCGGCGGACGCGCCCGGCAACGACGTCCCAGCGCTCCTGGAGACGGGTGCGGACTTCCTGCGTGAGCGCGGTCTTGGCTGTGACCGCGTTGTCGCGGTGGCCCTCCACGAGCTGTGGGATGACACCCGAGAAGACTTCGTGGTCAGTCTGCTCGTCGTGGCGCTCGACGAGCCGCGGGTGTCCCTCGCGTGAGGGGCGCGATCCGGAGCCGCTGTGGCCGTGCGGCCCGTCCGAGGACGCGTTGTTCCTCAGCCTGCTGCCAGGCGCCGTCCCATCCTCGAGTGATGTGCCGGTCGTACGGGGCGGCGGTGGGTTACCGTCTGGCCCTGCTACCCCTGCGCGGAAGGACGAACGGTTGACTGAGCAGACCGTGACACTGCACCTGCCTCTCAGGTCGACGGCCGAGGTGGGCTCCGACGGGTACGCCTATCCCTGGATCGAGCTCCTGTGCGAGTGGTTCTTCGAGCGCGTCGGTGACTCCCGCGCGGGTCGCCGGGTCGAGATCAATGAGGCCTGAACGGGCTCGGATTCTTTGAGTCGTTCATCGTCCCGCCACCTGGAAAGGCCTGGCTCCGGCTGTTGGCGCCTTCGGTTGGCACTCGACTGCCGGGGCCGCTCACTGTGGGTTGACGATGTCAACTCACAGTGAGCGGACATCGACCGGTATGGCACCGGGGCATGGCGTAGCCAAAGACACCTTGGCTACGACGAGTGGAGTCGCTCACCGAGGCGAGTGAGAACGACTCAAGCCGGGCGCTCGGGTGCGGCCAGCTCGTCGGGGAGGTCGATCGGGTCGTCCGGCGACGCGGGCAGCCCGAGGTCGGCAGCGAGCCGGGGGACCGCCACACTGAGCACCGCCCACACGATCTCGTAGTTGACGTCGTCGTACTGGTGCGCGGCGATGTTCCGCGTCTGGGCGATCTGCCGCCACGGCACCGTGTGGAAGTGCTCCTTCACCCGGCCGTGCAGTTTTTCGGCCACGCTCGCGATCTCGATGATCAGGTACGTGGCGGCGGCCCGGGGCTGCCATGCGTCCTTCGCGACGAAGGCGTCATGGCCGGCCGCCACGATCTGAGCGGCCTGGTCCACGAACACGACCAGATCGCGCAGCCGACGCTGGGTCTGCCCGGGATCGTAAGGACGCCGCGCGACGTCGCCGAGGCTCCCCGGCGGCGCGGGGTCGCGTCGGAACCTAGGGTGCTCCGCCTCGCCGCCGGTCACAGCCCGAGCGCCTCACGCCGGGCCTCGTCCAGCGTGCGGCTCTCGCCCGTGTCGTCGACGACGTCGACGTCGACGGTGAGGAGCTCCTCGAATGCCTCCGTCAGTGCGAAGAACCCCAGCCGGGACTCGGTGTCGGGGAACGTCACCAGCAGGTCCACGTCCGACCACTCGGTGTCCGTGCCCCGCGCGACCGACCCGAAGACGCGGACGTCGCGCACCCCGAACCGTGCCGCGGTGGCCAGGACGGCCTCCCGGTTGCGCGCCAGGAGGTCGCCGGGTCGCGCACGCAACGCGGCGACGAGCCGACGGCGGACGTCGTCCGTGGCCGCCCGCCGGCCCGACTCGACCGACGCGATCGTGGGCTGGTGGACGCCCGAGAGCTCCGCCAGGCGCGTCTGGGTCAGGCCGAGTGCTGTCCGCCGAGCCTTGAGCCACCGGGGGAAGTCCATGTCCACGCCACCACGGTACCGCGGTATAGCGGATCTGTTATGGCACGGCCTCGGCGTGGGGCGTCATGCGTGCTCCAAAGGCTGACCGGGCGTGACATGACGCCCGCTGGAATCCATGGACTCCTCCAGGATCTGTTCGCTACCTTTGCGCCGCGGGGGACTCGCGGGCGTGCGGATGCCTCAAAGCCGCACTCGGCCATGCCGGTCGGCTGCGTCTGGTCGAACGCTCCGAGCAGCGCGTGTAGCGGCTCAACAGCTGGAGGTGACGTGGATGAAATACTTCTACTTCTCGGATTTATCCAGTCGCGGCAAGTTGCCAAGAGCCTCGACGAGCAACCTGCTTCCCTCGTTGGCGATCGCCGCTGCCGACAACTTGAACGAGGCCAAGCGGCGGCTGCATGCACTGGGGCTACGTGCGGGCAAGCCGCGAAAGGCGACGGCGAAAGAAGTGCGCGTCCTGCAAGACATGGGTGCGACCGTGGCGTGGAATACGGCGGATATGGAAGAAGGCGAGTGGTTGTACGACATGACCGTGGACGAGTATGTCGAGGGGCGCTCGAGCGCAGTTGCAGTGCAGGACGAGACCGGAGCGGGTGGCACCAGTGTTCATCAGTGACTCGCATGTGAGGCCAGTTGGCTGGCGCGCGCTGCTCTCGCTTGTAGGCGCAACATTCCTCATGATCTCGGCCGCCGTCTTCTTCGACAGTACAAGTGATCCAATCACTCGATGGGGTGCCGTGTCTGGCGGTGTGGCCTCTCTGGGATTCACCATTGCCGGCGCGAGAATTTGCGTCGTTTGCACGGCGAATGGGATCGTGGAGCGGAGGATTGGCAAGTCTCTGCGGATCAACAGGCCGGCCCGTGTGGAGGTCCCGGAATCTGCGACACATGGTGGGGTGGCATGCTGGTTGTACCAGTAGTGACGACGGCCGAGGGGGACCAGGTCGAGTTGACGTCTGTCGCAACGTACGCCATTTCTTCGCGAGGTAGGCGCCGGGTCCAATTGGCCGAAGAATCGATTCGTCGCTGGCTGTCCTGATACCGGGTGGGGCCAGGCTCTGACGGCATCTCGGCCGGATCGGGTCCGTCAACGCCGATCCGCCTGGCATGAACAAGGTGGTGCGAGTGAAGCGAACGGAATTCATTGCCGTCGACTATACGGTCGATGACAGCGCAGTTGTCACGCAGTTCCTGGAGCAGGTCGTTCGATCGGTTCGACTCGACCTTGTCAACCTTGATTGGTATGACGGGATGGCGCACTTTCAGCAGGGTTCCATCGCGATGCCCGATTCGATTCGCGCGCGATGGCGGTCCAGCACTGTGAACCTCCGCGGGCTTGACCCGGACGCGCCTGAAGGTGAGTGGGTCCTGCGCTACGCGCCATACTCGAATTCGGCAGGAGTATCAGTTGGGAATGGACACGCCACGGAGTGATCGGTAGTTCGTCGCATGATCGGCAGTTCGAGCTGCCGATCATGCACCCCACGGCGTGTTGGCTTGCCGGTCCCTTGTCGCCCGGCCCGCCCCCCCCCCCCCCCGACGAACTACCGATCACGCTGCGCGGCAGTGGGAGCTACCGATCACTCGGGCGGGCGGGGCGGCGGAGCGGCCGGGCCGGCCGCCGGGCGTGCCTGTCGGTGGCTCGGAGTAACCTGAGGACAGCCCGCCACCCCCCATCCAGGGGGAGGTGGGCCCGCCGTCGTGCGTCTGCGTCCGTGCGCCGCCGCCCGCGAGCCCCGAGCGAAGGACTCCCATGAACCTCTCTGGCCTCCTGCCCGCCCTCCTCGAAGACCCCGGCGCGGCCGCCGCCGTCGAGCACGTGCGTGCCCGTGGCTTCGCCGACGTCGTGGGTCCCGTGGGCGTGCGCCCGCCGCTGCTCGCGGCCGCGGCGGAGCGCCGTCCGCTGGTCGTCGTCACGGCGACGGGCCGCGAGGCGGACGAGCTGGCGGGGAGCCTGCGCGCGTACCTGCCGGACGAGCGGTCCGACGACGTCGCGGTCCTGCCCTCCTGGGAGACCCTGCCGCACGAGCGGCTGTCCCCCCGGGCGGACACCGTGGCCAGGCGGCTGGCGGTGTTCCGCCGGCTTGCGCATCCGACGCCGGAGCCTGGCCTGACGGGCGAGATCCGCATCCTCGTCATGCCTGTTCGGGCGCTCCTGCAGCCGGTGGTCGACGGCCTGGGCGAGCTCGAGCCGGTCTTCCTCACGACCGGCCAGACCGCCGACCTGACCGAGATCGCCGAGCGACTGACCGCCGCTGCCTACACCCGCGTGGACATGGTGGAGCGGCGCGGCGAGTACGCGGTGCGCGGCGGCATCCTCGACGTGTTCCCGCCGACGGAGGACCATCCGCTGCGCCTCGAGTTCTGGGGTGACGAGGTCACGGAGATCCGCTGGTTCGCCGTCGCCGACCAGCGCTCCCTGGAGATCGCCGACCACGGTCTGTGGGCGCCGCCGTGCCGGGAGATCCTGCTGACGGACGCGGTGCGCCGGCGGGCCGCGGCTCTCGTGGAGCAGCTTCCGGGCGCGGCGGAGATGCTGGACCGCCTCGCCGCGGGCATCGCCGTGGAGGGCATGGAGTCGCTCGCGCCCGTGCTGGTGGACCGCATGGTCCCGGTGCTGGAGCTCGTCCGGGAGGACGCGCTCCTGGTCGTGAACGAGCCCGAGCGGGTGCGCCGCCGCGCCCACGACCTCGCCGCCACCACGGAGGAGTTCCTCGCCGCGGCGTGGTCCGGGGCGGTCGCAGGCGGTACCGCGCCGATCGACCTGTCGGCGGCGTCGTTCGCGTCGTTCACCGACGTGCGCGACGTGGCCGCGCGCCGCGCCCTCGGCTGGTGGACCCTCTCGTCCTTCGCGCAGGACGCGGAGCTCGCCACGGTGCCCGACGTCGCCGCCGGCGCCTCCCCCTCCGCGGACGACGGCGTGACCTCGGAGACCGACACGGTGTTCACCATCGGCGCCAGGGACGTCGAGTCGTACCGCGGCGACTTCCAGCGGGCCCTCGACGACGTGCGCCGGCTGCAGCTCGAGGACTGGCGTCTCGTCCTGACGACCGAGGGCCACGGCCCGGCCAAGCGCATGACGGAGCAGCTCACGGCGGCGCAGACCGCGGCGAGGCTCGAGGCGACCCTCGCGGACGAGGTGAGCTCCGGCGTCGTGCACGTGGTGCCTGCCATGGTGGGCAAGGGCTTCGTGGTGCCGGAGCTGCGGCTGGCCGTGTTCACCGAGGCGGACCTGACGGGCCGTGCCGGGGGCAGCGGGACGCGCGACATGCGCCGCATGCCGTCGCGGCGGCGGAACGTGGTCGACCCCCTGCAGCTCAAGGCGGGCGACTTCGTGGTGCACGAGCAGCACGGCGTGGGGCGCTTCGTCGAGATGGTGCAGCGCACGCTCGGGACCGGTGGCAACGCGGCGACGCGCGAGTACCTCGTCATCGAGTACGCGTCGAGCAAGCGGGGGCAGCCGGGCGACCGCCTGTTCGTGCCGACCGACCAGCTCGACCAGGTGACGAAGTACTCCGGCGGCGAGGCCCCCAGCCTCAACAAGATGGGCGGCGCCGACTGGAAGAACACCAAGTCGCGCGCCCGCAAGCACGTGCGCGAGATCGCGTCGGAGCTGATCCGGCTCTACTCCGCGCGCATGGCGACGCAGGGGCACGCGTTCGGGCCGGACACGCCGTGGCAGCGCGAGCTCGAGGACGCCTTCGCCTACGTGGAGACGCCGGACCAGCTCGCCACGATCGACGAGGTCAAGGCCGACATGGAGAAGCCCACGCCGATGGACCGCCTGGTCTGCGGCGACGTCGGCTACGGCAAGACCGAGATCGCGATCCGGGCCGCGTTCAAGGCGGTGCAGGACGGCAAGCAGGTGGCCGTGCTCGTGCCGACGACTCTCCTCGTGCAGCAGCACTTCGAGACGTTCTCCGAGCGGTATGCGGGCTTCCCGGTGACCGTGAAGGCGCTCAGCCGGTTCCAGAGCGACAAGGAGTCGGCGGCGGTGATCGAGGGCCTGAAGAACGGCACGGTGGACGTCGTCATCGGCACCCACCGCCTCATCACCGGGCAGGTGCGGTTCAAGGACCTCGGCCTCGTGATCGTCGACGAGGAGCAGCGCTTCGGCGTCGAGCACAAGGAGACGCTCAAGCAGCTCCGCACCAACGTTGACGTGCTCGCGATGTCCGCCACGCCGATCCCGAGGACCCTGGAGATGGCGGTCACCGGCATCCGTGAGATGTCGACCCTGCAGACCCCGCCCGAGGAGCGGCACCCCGTCCTCACGTACGTGGGCGCGTACGAGGAGAAGCAGATCGCGGCCGCGGTCCGCCGCGAGCTCCTGCGCGAGGGCCAGGTGTTCTACGTGCACAACAAGGTGGAGTCGATCGAGCGCGCCGCGTCCCGGCTGAACGAGCTGGTGCCCGAGGCCCGCATCGGGGTCGCCCACGGCAAGATGGGCGAGCACCAGCTCGACCAGGTCATCCGGTCGTTCTGGGAGAAGGAGCTCGACGTCCTGGTCTGCACCACGATCATCGAGACCGGCCTCGACATCTCCAACGCGAACACGCTGGTCCTCGAGCGGGCCGACGTGCTCGGCCTGTCGCAGCTCCACCAGCTGCGCGGTCGCGTGGGCCGCGGGCGCGAGCGCGCGTACGCGTACTTCCTGTACCCGCCGGAGCGGCCCCTCACCGAGACCGCGCACGACCGCCTCGCCACCATGGCCGCCCACACCGACCTCGGCGCCGGCATGCAGATCGCGATGAAGGACCTCGAGATCCGCGGGGCGGGCAACCTGCTCGGCGGCGAGCAGTCCGGCCACATCGCTGGAGTCGGGTTCGACCTCTACGTGCGGATGGTGGGGGAGGCCGTGGCGGCGTTCCGCGGCGACCGCGAGGAGGAGCAGCCCGAGGTCTCGATCGAGCTGCCGGTCGACGCGCACCTGCCCGAGACGTACATCGCGACCGAGCGGCTGCGCCTCGAGGCGTACCGGAAGATCGCGTCCGCCATGGATCCGGCGGCGCTCGAGGAGGTCCGGGCCGAGCTCGTCGACCGGTACGGCGCGCTGCCCGACGTCGCCTCGGCTCTGTTCGACGTCGCCGACTTCCGCAACCACGTCCGCCGCGCCGGGCTCACGGACGTCACCGCACAGGGCAAGTTCATCCGGTTCGCGCCGGTCGACCTGCCCGAGTCCGCGCAGCTGCGCCTCAAGCGGCTCTACCCGGGGGTCGTGCTGAAGCCGGCGATCCGGGCATTCCTGGTGCCGTACCCGACGACGGCGCGCATCGGGGGCCGTGCGCTGCGCGGGGCCGAGGTGCTCGCCTGGGCGCGGCAGCTCATCGATGCGGTGGTGCTGGCCGACGTCGCGGCGGCGGCGAAGGTCGGCACGAGCGCCTGACGCCCGCCCCGGGACCCCGGCCGAGCTGACCCACCCGCCGAGGTGGTCGGTCCGTCGGACCACGCGACCACCTCGGCGTGGGAACCGTGCCGAGACAGTCGGTCCGTCCGGCGTCGAATCGTTACGTCTAATGGTCAGTACCCTGTCCATTAGAGCTTGTTCCGGTTACCCTGGTAACCGGAAAGGATCCCTTCGATGGCCCGTACCTCCCTCCGGACCCAGCGCGACCTCCTCGTCCTCGGCGAGAACGTCCGCGCCTGGCGCAAGATCCACGGACTGACCGCCCAGCTCGTCGCCGACCGTGCAGGCATCACCCGCACCACGTTGCGCGGCATCGAGACGGGTACCGGCGCGGCCAGCCTCGAGAACGTGCTCGCCGTCCTGCGAGTGCTCGGCATCGCGGACACGGTCGTCGCGGCGACGGACCCGCTCACCACCGAGATCGGCAGGTTCCACGCGGAACGGACGCTCCCGCAGCGCGTCCGGGTACCGAGGTGATCGCATGAGCATCCACGTCACCGTCCAGCTCCCCGGGGGCGAGATGGTCCATGCCGGAGAGCTGGACCTGCACCTCAACCGGGGCGGGGCCCTCATCGGCTCAACGTTCAGCTACGCGGCGACCTACCTGCGCCACCCGCGCGCGTACCCGCTCTGCCCAGAGCTGCCGCTCACCCCGGGGTCCATCCCCTCGGGCGGCGACCGGCCGCTGTTCGGCGTCTTCGCCGACTGCCAGCCGGACCAGTGGGGCCGCACCCTGCTCTTCAACGCCGAGCGCCGAGCGGCCAAGGCCGAGGGCCGCAGGCTCCTGACCCTCACCGAGGTGGACTTCCTGCTCGGCGTGCAGGACGACACGCGGCTCGGCGCCCTGCGCTTCTCCACCGACGAGGGCAAGACGTTCCTCGCACCGGCCCGGGCCGAGATCCCGTCCCTCGTGGACCTGCCGGCGCTGACGGAGGCGGCGGACGCCGTCGTGCACCACCGGGAGACCGACCGTGACGTGCGGCTCCTCGTCCAGGCGGGCACCTCCATGGGCGGCGCCCGGCCCAAGGTGACCGTGCGGGACGCCGACGGGACGCTCTGGATGGCGAAGCTGCCCGAGCGCGCCGACCGCTGGGACGTGCAGGCCTGGGAGTACGTGACGCTGAGGCTTGCGTCCCGCGCCGGCATCGAGGTGCCCGTCGCGAGGCTGCACCGGGTCGACGACGGGGGCACCATCCTCCTCACCCGGCGGTTCGACCGCTCCGCGAGCGACGACCGGATCGGGTTCCTCTCCGCCGACAGCCTCACGCAGAAGGCGTTCTTCGAGACCATCGACTACCGGACGCTCGCCGAGACGCTGGCGGACCACTCGGGCCGCCCCGCGACCGACGGGCACGACCTCTTCCGGCGCGTCGCGTTCACGCTGCTCGTCCGCAACATCGACGACCACATGAAGAACCACGGCTTCCTGCGTCGGCCCGACGGCTGGTCGCTCTCCCCGCTGTTCGACGTCAATCCCAACCCGTTCGCCGTCGCCGAGTCCACGCCGCTGCGGCCCGGCGGCGACCGGCTCGACCGCGACGTGCGCGAGCTGCTGCGCAGCTGCGACTCGTACGGGCTGCGCGGGTCCGAGGCTCGCCGCGTGCTCGCCGAGGTCGAGGCCGCGACCAGCGGGTGGGCGACGCTCGCCGCGGAGGTGGGGCTGCCCCGGGAGGAGATCGCGCTCATGGCAGAGGCGTTCGAGAACCCGAACCGTCTCGAGGCCCAGGGCCTGGCGGCGTGAGCGCGCCGAGGTAGAACCTGCCGACTACTTCGGCACGGGCGCGCAGACCACCTCCGCCCACGCCCGGACCAGCGCCTCGGCCTGCGTCGCGTTCTCGTCCGCCCGCTCCAGCGCCGCGGTCGCCAGCGCCGCCCGGTCGATGCCCTGGGCCGAGAGCGCGGCCTCGTTCCAGTCGGCGATCCGCTCGGGCCGCACCTCGGGGTGGAACTGCAGCCCCCACGCCGAGGACCCCACGCGGAACGCCTGCACCGCGCACGCGTCGCTGGTCGCGAGCAGCTCCGCTCCGGCGGGCAGCGCGGTCACGGAGTCCTGGTGGTTCTGGATCATCCACAGCGGCCCGACCTCGGTGAGCAGCGCGAACACCGGATCCCCGGCGGCCGAGGGCAGCACCCGCAGCGCGCACATCCCGCGCTCGGTCTCGCCCGACTGCGCCGTCACCGTGCCGCCCGCGACGTACGCCAGCAGCTGCGCGCCGAGGCAGATCCCCAGGATCGGCATCTCGGCGGAGAGCGCCGCCGACACGAGGGACCGCTCGTGCGCGAGCCAGGGGTGACGTTCGTCGTCGTCAGGCACGAAACCCCCGCCGAGCAGGATGAGTCCGGCGAAGCCGGCGAGATCCGGCGGAAGGTCGTCGCCGGGGGTGAGCACGGGCTCGATCCCGGCGTCGGCAAGCCAGTCGTCGAGGCGCCCCGCACCGCTGGTCGGCGAGTTCTGGACCACGAGGACGCGCATCACACGGCCCCCCGCGCGGGCGGGCGGGCGAAGCGGCAGGCGGCGCGGCCGCCGTCGCCCACGAGGAGCGGCCGGCTCTTGCTGCACGACGGCGGCACGCGCCTCGCGCCGAGTGCGACGTCATTCACGGGCGTCTCCTTCCGTCGTGCCGACACGCCGTCGCCGGACCCGGGCCCGCCGGGTCGTCCGTCGACCTGGCGCCGCGGGACAGGTTGCGGCGCTTCCGTCCAGCCCAGCACGACCTCGGCGCAGTGGCACGCGGACGCGCGCCCGAGCGCCAGCTCAGCGGGTGGCAAATCGGTCGCGCCCCGCCCGGCGCACCCCGAGTCCGCTTCGAGAACGCCCTCGGGTATCGCCGTCCGTGGCCGAGCGATACCCGAGGGTGTTCTCAAGGCGGACCGCGCCCCGAGCCCGGTCCGACGAGGGAACTACCCTCGACGCGCCCGGCCCCCGTCTGTACGATTCAGCGCACCCGGACCCCGCGGCGCAGCTGCCGACGGGACGACACCCGGACGACCAGAAACACAGACCCCGCGCAAGGGAGCGCTCGATGCAGATTCGAAATCGTTTTACAGCAAGACCCGTAGCGGCGGTCGCGGCACTCGGGCTCGTCCTGACCGGCGCGGTCACGACGGTGGCGGCGACTGCGGCGGCCGAGGACGTCGTGGTCCTCGAGAACGGCTTCGAGGACGGAACGCATGCACCCTGGGGTCCGCGCGGCGGCGTGACGCTCGCCGTCACGGGCGCCGAGGCCCGCACCGGCGCGAGCAGCCTGTCCGTCACCGGCCGCACGGCCGAGTGGCAGGGCCCGGCCACCAACGCGGCGGCGATCTTCGAGCCCGGCGGCCAGTACACCGTCTCCGCCTGGGTCAAGCTTCCCGCCGGTACCGCCGGCAGCACGGGAGTCCACTTCACGGCCGAGCAGGTCGGGTCCTCGACCACGTACACGTGGGTGGGCGGTGCGGTCACCGCGACGGCAGGGGAATGGGTGCAGATCGGCGGCACCTACACCTTCCCCGAGGGGCTGACCAGCGCCACGCTGTACATCGAGGCGGCGCCGGTGGGCGGCGCGCACCCGTCGTTCCTGGTGGACGACGTCCTCGTCACGAGCCAGTCCGACGGAGGCGAAGTGCCCCCAGTGGTCCCTGGTGGGGCGGTCAACCCCGTCACCACACCCGTCTCGCTCGCGCAGGGCACCGGAGACGTCGCTGCCCTCACGTTCGACGACGGCCCCAACCCGGGCACGACGCCCGAGCTGCTCGACTTCCTCGCCGAGCACCAGATCAAGGCCGTGTTCTGCGTGATCGGCCAGAACATCCAGGCAGGCGGCGGCGCCGAGATCCTGCGCCGGATCGTGGCCGACGGGCACGTCCTGTGCAACCACTCGACCGGCTATGCCGACATGGGCTCGTGGACGGCCGAGCAGGTGCAGGCCGACCTGGTCGAGAACATGGGGATCATCCGGGACGCCCTGGGCGACCCCGACGCCAAGATCCCGTTCTGGCGTGCGCCCAACGGCTCGTGGGGCGTCACGCCCGGTGTCGCCGTGAGCCTCGGCATGCAGCCGCTGGCCGTGGTGAACACCATCAACGACTGGTCCACGCAGGACGTCCCGACCCTGACGGAGAACCTCCGCACCGCGATGAAGCCGGGCGAGATCGTCCTGGCGCACGACGGCGGCGGCGACCGTGACGGCACCCTCGCCGCGGTGCAGACCGTGGTCACCGAGCGCCTGGCCGCCGGCTGGACGTTCACCTTCCCGCAGGGCACATCGCCGCTGGGCGGCGAGGTCGCGCTCAGCACGGACTTCGAGAGCGGCCTGGACGGCTGGGGCCCGCGCGCGGGCGGCTCGACCGACCCCGTCGTGGAGATCTCGACCGCGGACGCGGTGTCCGGCACGCAGTCGGCGCTGGTCAGCGGTCGTGACGGGCAGGGCGACGGCATCGGCCGCGACGTGACCGGCCTCCTGACCGAGGGCGTCACCTACGACCTGTCGGCCCAGGTCCGTTTCGCCGCGGGTGCCGCCACGGACGCCGTCTGGCTGAGCATGGCGCGCACCGTCGGCGGCGCGACGTCGTACTCGACGCTGGGCCAGTTCGACACCGTGACGAACGGCGGCTGGACCGAGGTGCGCCAGAGCTTCACCATGGGGGCCGCCGAGAGTGCGTTCCTGTACTTCGAGACTGACTACAACGGCACGAACACGAGCGACTTCCTCGTCGACGACGTCGTGATCGAGGTGCCCGAGCCTGGTGTGGTCCAGGACCTGCCGGGCATCAAGGAGACCGTCGCCTTCCCCGTGGGCGTCGCCATCGACAGCCGTGAGACGGCGGGGTCGGCGTCGGACCTGCTGGTGCGTCACTTCGACCAGATCACGCCCGAGAACCACATGAAGCCCGAGGCCTGGTACGACGCGGACCGCACGTTCCGCATCCACCCCGAGGCCGCGACGCTCATGCAGTACGCCCAGGACAACGACCTGCGCGTCTACGGCCACGTGCTCGCGTGGCACGGCCAGACCCCGGACTGGTTCTTCCAGGACGCGGCCGGCGCCCCGCTGACCAGCAGCGAGGCCGACAAGCAGGTTCTCCGCGACCGCCTGCGCACCCACATCGACAACGTCGCCGAGGCGCTGAGCGCCTACGGCGAGTTCGGGGGCGGCAACCCGATCGCGGCGTTCGACGTCGTCAACGAGGTCGTCAGCGACGGCGGCGAGTACACCGACGGCCTGCGTCGCTCGGAGTGGTACCGGATCCTCGGCGAGGAGTTCATCGACCTCACGTTCCAGTACGCCGACGAGGCGTTCAACGGCACCTACGCGGCTGTGGGCGCCGACCGCCCCGTCACGCTGTTCATCAACGACTACAACACCGAGCAGGGCGGCAAGCAGGACCGGTACCGCGCGCTCGTCGAGCGCCTGCTCGCCCGCGGCGTGCCGGTCGACGGCGTCGGGCACCAGTTCCACGTGTCGCTCGCGATGCCCGTGTCGGCGCTCGACGCGGCGATCACCCGGTTCGCGGACCTGCCCGTGACGCAGGCCGTCACCGAGCTCGATGTGACGGTCGGCTCGCCGGTCACGCAGGCGAACCTCATCCAGCAGGGCTACTACTTCCGCGACGCGTTCCGGTCGTTCCGGGCGCACGCCGAGGACATGTTCTCGGTGACGGTGTGGGGCCTCACCGACGGGCGCTCGTGGCGCGTGAGCAGCGGCGCGCCGCTCGTCTTCGACGACGGCTTCCAGGCCAAGCCGGCCTACTACGGCGCGGTCGACGGCGAGCTGCCGGCCCGTGCGCGCACGGCGACCGTCTTCGCGGGCGACGTCCCGGTCGACGCCGCCGCGACCACGTCGCTCGAGTGGTCGAAGCTCCCGCTCCACGCGATCGAGGACACGGCGCAGTTCCAGCTCCGCTGGGCCCCGGACCACCTGACCGCCTACGTCACGGTGTCCGACGGCGGAGCCTCCTCCGGCGACTCCGTCACCTTCCGGCTCGGCTCGGCCGAGTACACCGTCTCCCGCGACGGCACAGCAGACGTGCCCGCGGTGACGGCAGAGCGCGACGGCGGGTGGGTCGCCGTCGTGCACCTGCCGGTGGCGGCCGCGCAGGGCGGCACGCTCGCCCTGGACGTCCGCGTCGCGAACGACGGCGTCGTGACCGGGTGGAACACGCCCGGCGTGACGGGCTCGCTGACGCTGGTGGAGGAGCTGTCGTACCTGGACGTCGTCGAGGCCCGGACCGCGCCCGTGGTCGACGGCACGGCCGACGCCACCTGGTCCGACGCCGGAGTGGTCACCACCGGGAAGCAGGTGTCGGGCTCCGACGGCGCTGCCGCCGAGGTCCGGACCCTGTGGCAGGGCGGCACGCTGTACGTGCTCGCCGAGGTGACCGACCCGGTCGTGGACGTCAGCGGCTCCGACCCGTGGATCCAGGACTCCGTCGAGATCTACGTGGACCCGGGGCACGCCAAGAACGGTTCCTACCGCTACGACGACACGCAGATCCGTATCAACGCCGACAACGCCGTGTCCTTCGGCACCGGCGACGAGGCGTTCCAGCGGAGCCGGGTGGTCAGCGCCACGAGCCGCACCGAGACCGGGTACGTCGTCGAGGCGGCTGTCTCGCTGCTCGAGTACGGCGGCCTCGGCACGTTCCACGGCCTGGACTTCCAGGTCAACGACGCGTCGGGCGGCGCGCGGACCTCGGTCCGCAACTGGGCCGACCCGACCGGCGCCGGCTACCAGTCCACCGCCCGGTGGGGCGTGGGGCAGCTCGTCGGCCCGGCGGGGATCGTGAACCTCACGGCTCCCGCGATCGCAGGGTTCCCGGTGAAGGGCTCGGTCCTCGCGGCTGACCCGGGGTCCTGGTCGGTCCCGGCGTCGTTCACCTACCAGTGGCTGCGCGACGGCGAGCCGATCGCCCATGCCGACGACCCGGCCTGGTCGGCGACCGCCCGGACGTACAAGGTGACCAAGGCCGACGAGGGGCACGAGCTGTCGGTCGTCGTCACGGCTTCGGCCGACGGCTTCGACCCGGTGTCGGCTGAGTCGGCACCGGTGACGGTCGGCCGGAAGAACGCGGTCGCGGCGGTCTGACCCTCCCGCGCAACCCGCCCACCCCCGCCGAGGTGGTCGATCCGTCCGACGGATCGACTACCTCGGCGGGGTGGGCGCCCCGAGGGTCTCGTCGAGCTGCTTCTCCAGATACCGGGCGATCTCCAGCGACGCGGTCGCGGCCGGCGACGGCGCGTTGATCACGTGCACCTGCCGTGGCGCCGTGACCACGTGGAAGTCCTGCACGAGCGACCCGTCGCGGGCGAGAGCCTGGGCGCGCACGCCGGCAGGCGCCGGGACGAGGTCGTCCGGCCCGATCCCGGGCACGAGCCGGGAGAGCGACCGAGCGAACAGCCCCCGCGACAGCGACCGCAGCACCTCCTGCGCACCGGGCACCGCGTTGCGGGCGGCGAGCCGCCACAGCCCCGGCCAGGAAAGCCAGTCGGCCACGTCCCGCGGCACGACGTCGCGCCGCCGGTAGCCCTCGCGTGCGCCCGCGAGCACCGCGTTGGGCCCGGCGTGCACCCCGCCGTGGACCATCTTCGTGAGGTGGACGCCCAGGAAGGGGAAGCGGGGGTCGGGCACGGGGTAGATCAGGCCGCTGACCAGGCCGGCCCTCTCGGGGACGAGCTCGAAGTACTCGCCGCGGAACGGCACGATCCGTACCTCCGGGTCGACACCGCACGCCCGCGCGGCGCGGTCGGCGTACAGCCCGGCGCACGTGATGAGAGCGTCCGCGACCAGGACCTCCGGCTGTCCGACGTCGGACCGGTGACCCGGGTGCACCGTGACCTCCACCTGCGCGCCGCGCGTGACCGCGGAGACCAGGCGCGTGCCGAGGCGCAGGCTGCCTCCCGCGGCCTCGACCTGCTTGGCGAGGACGGCGCAGACGCCGCGGTAGTCCACGATGCCGGTGCCCGGGACGTGCAGCGCACGCAGGGGGGCGGCGACGTGCGGCTCGATCTCGCGGGCCTCGTCGGGCGACACCTCCCGCAGGCCGACGCCGTTGGCGCGACCGCGCTCGGCGAGCGTCGCGAGGCGGGGCAGCTCGCGCGGCGAGGTGGCGACGACGAGCTTGCCGCACGTCTCGACGGCGACGCCGTGCTCGTGCGCGAACGCCGTCATCGAGGCGGCGCCCGCCACGCCGAGGCGTGCCTTGAGGCTGCCGGGCGCGTAGTACAGGCCCGAGTGGATCACGCCGGAGTTGCGGCCCGTTTGATGAGTGGCGAGGTCGCTCTCCTTGTCGACGACGACCACCTCGTCGCCGCGCGCGGCCAGCCGCGCCGCGACCGCAAGCCCGACGATCCCCGCACCCACCACGACGACTCTCATGACTGTCATGCTCCCCGGGAGGTCGAGCGGGGGCCAGGGTGAACCTGGCGAGCATGAACATGCCTCAGGGGGCCGCTCACTGTGCGTTGACACATGGAACCCACCGTGTGCGGGCCCCCGGGGCCCAACTCCCCTGGGGGGGGGGGCGGCCGGGGGGGGGGCCCACCCCCCCCCCCCCCCCCCCCCCCCCCCCGACGCAGCGATCTGTCTCGGCGCGTGGTCCGACGTGTGGTCCGGGCGGCCGGCGTCAGGCCGTGAGGTCCTTCACCTGGCCCTTGGCGATCCGCAGCCGCCGCGGCGTCCGCCTCGCGACCACGGAGTCGTGGGTGACCAGGATCAGCGTCAGCCCCTGCTCCTTCCACAGCCCCTCGAGGAGGTCGACGATCTCGTCGCGGGTCTCCTCGTCGAGGTTGCCGGTGGGCTCGTCCGCCAGCAGCACCTTCGGGTTCTTCACCAGCGCGCGTGCGATCGCCACGCGCTGCTGTTGCCCGCCCGACAGCTCGCCCGGCAGGTGGTCGGCGCGGTCGCCCAGGCTCACGGACTCCAGGGCGGCGACGGCTCGCGCCGCCCGCTCCTCCTTCGACACCCCCGACGGCACGAGCGCCGTCTCGACGTTCTCCTGCGCGGTGAGCGTCGGGATCAGGTTGAAGTTCTGGAACACGAAGCCGATGGTCTCGGCCCGCACCCGGGTGAGGTCGGTGTCGTTCATGCCGGCGAGGTCCGTGCCGTCGAGCGAGATGGAGCCCGACGTCGGCCGGTCCAGCCCGCCGAGCATCTGCAGCAGCGTGGACTTGCCGCCGCCCGTGGGTCCCTGGATGGACACGAGCTCGCCGTCGTCGATGCGCAGGCTGACGTCCTGCAGTGCGTGCACCACGCGCTTGCCCTGCTGATAGGTCTTGGTCAGGGTGTCGATCTGGTACATGGGGTTCCTCTCAGAAGTGGGGTCGCGTCGGCGCAGGCTCAGGCGAGCGAGCGGAGGGCCTCGGCCGGCCGGAGCCGGGCAGCACGCCGCCCGCCGACGACGCCGGCGAGCAGCCCGCCGAGGACCGCGAGGCCGACCGCCGCGAGGACGATCCACAGGCTCACCGGCGCCGAGAGGACGACGTCGACCGCGGAGGCCACGGCGCCGCCTCCGCCGAACGGTCCGCCGCCGGGCGCGGCCGCGCCTGCGGCGCCGGCGTCGGGCGCCTGGCCGCCCATCTGCTGGAGCCGGTCGCCGACGTCGCCGCCCCCGCCGAAGCTGAAGGCGCCGCCGCCGGACGAACCGGTGAGCGTGATCCCGGCCAGGTTGATCGCCGCGACGGCGAGCCCGCCGAGCAGCACGCCCGCCACACCACCGATCAGGCCCTGGGCGACGGACTCGCCGGCGATCTGGCCGACGACGCGGTTGCGGGACCAGCCGATCGCCTTGAGGGTGCCGAGCTCCCGGGTGCGGCGGTTCACGCCGGACACGGTGAACAGGATCGCCAGGCCGAAGGCGGCGGCGAGCACGATGATCGACAGCCACGTGCCGAGCGTCCCGACCAGCGAGGACGCGGTGGACAGCGAGCCGGTGACGTCCTCGGCCAGGTCGGACTGGGTGCTCACCGACGCGTCGGGGAGCGCGGCCTCGATCGCGGACGCGACCTCGTCGACGTTCGACGCCGAGTCGACCGACACGTACAGGTCGGTGACCTGGCCGTCGAGGCTCGCCAGGGTCTGCGCGACGGCGAGCGGGACGTACACGTCGGAAGCGGTGGCGACGCCGTCGCCCGTCGTGGAGGTGACGGTGCCGACGATCTCGAGCTCGGTCCCGGCCAGGGTGAGCGTGTCACCGACGGCGAGCTCCTGCTGCTCCGCGTACGTGGCGTCGAGGACGGCCACGTTCGCGTCGGCGTCGTCGGCCGTCAGGGTGCGGCCCTCGGCCACCTCCACGGTGGTCAGGGGGCCGACGGCGTCGGCGGCCGGGTCCACGCCCGTCACGTCGAAGCTGTTGACCTCGAAGGACGACCCGCCCGCAGCGCCGCCGCCGCCCGCGGTGCCCGGTTCCGGCCGTTCGCCTGCCTCCATCTGCTCCTGCATGGCCTCGAAGTCGGGCATCTCGCCGGAGAACGACGTGTTCTGCAGGCCGAGGGTCGCCGAGACCCCGGTCACGTGGTCGAGCGCTGCGACAGTCTCCAGGGCGGACACGTCGAACGACGCCGAACCCCGCGCCACGCTCAGGTTGTCCTGGGCCAGGCTGCGTGTGCCGTCCTCGGAGGCCTCGCCGTCCTCGGACCCGAAGGCGAAGGCGCCGGGGCCGCCCGCCCCGGGCTCGCCGGCCTGGGTGACCGTCACGTCAGTGCCGACGCCGTACACCGACTCCAGCACGGACGCCTGAGCGTCGCGCACGCCGGCAGACACGGAGTTGACCACGATCACCAGCGCGATCGCCACGGCAAGCCCGATGGCGACGACGACGGTCTGCTTTCGTCTGTTGCGCAGCTCTCGGCGCAGGTAGGTGAAGAACATGTGGTGAGCGTGGTAGCGCGCGATGTGTTCATCCTGGCGTGGCCCTGTGGTCCACCTATGTGTCGGGCCGTCGAGCCCAGGCACGCCCGGTCCGGCTGCGAGGATGGGCGTGTGGACCAGCTCCGGAACGCCGTCGACGTCATGGACCGCCTCTACTCGCCGGGCGGCTGCCCGTGGGACCGCGAGCAGACTCACGAGTCGCTCGTCCGTTACCTCCTGGAGGAGGCGCACGAGCTCGCCGAGGCCATCGAGGCCGGCGACCGCGCAAACATGCGGGAGGAGCTGGGCGACGTGCTGTTCCAGGTCCTGTTCCACACGCGCATCGCGGCCGAGGACGCGGAGGAGCCGTTCACCCTCGACGACGTCGCCGGCGACCTCGCCGCGAAGCTCGTCCGCCGCCACCCGCACGTCTTCGCCGCGGCGGCGTCGCCCGAGGAGGCCGGGATCAGCAGCACTGACGTCCTCGCCCGCTGGGAGGACCTCAAGCAGACGGAGAAGGCGCGCGGCTCGATCCTCGAGGGCATCCCGCTCGCGCAGGGCGCGCTCGCCCGTGCGCAGAAGGTGGTCTCGCGGGCGACCCGGGCCGGCCTCCTGCCCGCGCTGCCCGACGGCGAAGGCCGTGCCGACGACGGCGGCGACGGCCTGGCCGCCGGCTACGGGCGTGAGCTGCTCGCGATCGTGGCGCGCGCGGAGGCCGACGGCGTCGACGCGGAGGGCGCGCTGCGGGCGGCGTCCCGCGCCCTGGAGGCAGGTGTCCGCGATGCGGAGACGGGGGAGGCTCACCCCGACGGGCGGCACTAGTCTGGGTGCGTAACCTCCGAGCAACAAACCTTCCAAGGAGAGCCCGTGGCTAGCATCGAAGCCGTTGGAGCACGCGAGATCCTGGACTCGCGCGGCAACCCCACCGTCGAGGTGGAGATCGTCCTCGACGACAGCACCTTCGCCCGCGCCGCGGTCCCCTCGGGTGCGTCGACCGGCGCGTTCGAGGCCGTAGAGCGCCGTGACGGCGACAAGGGCCGTTACCTGGGCAAGGGCGTCGAGGCCGCGGTCGCCGCGGTGAACGACGAGATCGCCCCCGAGCTGGTCGGGTACGACGCCGAAGAGCAGCGCATCATCGACCAGGCTCTGATCGACCTGGACGGCACCGCCAACAAGGGCAAGCTGGGCGCCAACGCGATCCTGGGTGTGTCGCTGGCCGTGGCCAAGGCCGCCGCCAAGAGCGCCGGGCTGGACCTCTTCCGCTACGTGGGCGGCCCCAACGCTCACGTTCTGCCCGTGCCGATGATGAACATCCTCAACGGCGGTTCGCACGCGGACTCGAACGTCGACATCCAGGAGTTCATGGTCGCGCCGATCGGCGCGACGACGTTCCGCGAGGCGCTGCGCACCGGCACCGAGGTGTACCACTCCCTCAAGTCCGTGCTGAAGGAGAAGGGCCTGGCCACCGGCCTGGGCGACGAGGGCGGCTTCGCCCCGAACCTCGGCAGCAACCGCGAGGCGCTGGACCTGATCCTCGTCGCGATCGAGAAGGCCGGCTTCACGGCCGGCACCGATGTGGCGCTCGCGCTCGACGTCGCGGCCACGGAGTTCTTCTCCGACGGCGTGTACGCGTTCGAGGGTGGCAAGAAGACGCCGGACGAGATGATCGAGTACTACCAGGCGCTCGTCGCCGACTACCCGCTGGTGTCCATCGAGGACCCGCTGTCCGAGGACGAGTGGGACTCGTGGGGCCAGCTCATGGGCGTCGTGGGCGACAAGGTGCAGATCGTGGGCGACGACCTGTTCGTCACCAACCCGGAGCGCCTTGCCAAGGGCATCCAGCTCAAGTCGGCGAACTCGCTGCTGGTCAAGCTCAACCAGATCGGCACGCTCACCGAGACGCTCGACGCGGTCACGCTCGCGCAGCGCAACGGCTTCACCACGATGACCTCGCACCGCTCCGGCGAGACCGAGGACACCACCATCGCCGACCTGTCGGTGGCGACGAACGCCGGCCAGATCAAGACCGGTGCCCCCGCCCGCGGCGAGCGCATCAACAAGTACAACCAGCTCCTCCGCATCGAGGAGGCCCTGGACGAGGCCGGTCGCTACGCCGGTCGCTCGGCGTTCCCGCGCTTCCAGGCCTGAGCCTGCCCTTCGAGGGCCGGTCACCGCGTCGGCGGTGGCCGGCCCTCGGTCGTGTGAGGAGCGCGACGCGCGCCGCCACCTACCGCTGCTTGCTGGCCCGGTGCCGCCCGGCGCCGGGGCGTATCGGTATGCCGAGGGCCGCTCGCTGTGGGTTGCCGGCATCAACACACAGTGAGCGGCCCGGAACCCAAGGTCACGACCGAAAGCGGGTGAACTCCCGGCTCGCCGGGCGCGGTTGCGTGCATCGTCCCTGGAGATCGGGACAATCGACGCGTGCCTTCCTCTCGACGCCCTGCGTCGCCCTCCGGTCCGGCGCGGCGGCCCGCGGCGCGTCCGGGCGCGTCAGCAGGGCGCTCCGGCGGCGGGACGACGCGCGGCTCCGGCACGCCGCGCACGCCCGGCACCTCGGGCGGGCAGGGGAAGGGGAAGGGTGCTCCGGCGTCGGGCGCAGCGTCCGAGCCGACGTCGAAGAACGCGCCGAAGAAGCCCGCGCCGAAGGATGGGGCGAAGCCGGCGACCCAGCGCCCCACCGCGGGCGCCTGGCGGTCCGCGAGCCCGGCCCGCCCCGCTGCGCCGTCGGCCCCTCGCACCACGGCCGCGGGCAAGCGGCCGGTGCAGCCGCGGGCCCGCAAGGCGGTGAACGGCAGCGTCGCGGCGACGCGCCGCCCGGCCCGCTCCGAGCGGCGCCGCGGACGGTACGGCCTCGTGCTGCCGGAGGTGCTGACGGTCCGCGCGATGGTGCTGTCGGTGGTCGTGCTGCTCGCGGTGGTGCTGCTCCTGCCGACGGTCCGAGCGGTGATGTCGCAGCAGGCGCAGCTCCGTGACCTGCGTGCGGAGCTGGCTGCGCAGCAGGAGCAGAAGCAGGAGCTCGAGATCGAGCTGGCCCGGTGGGACGACCGGCAGTACGTGATCGAGCAGGCGCGGTCACGGCTGAGCTTCGTCATGCCCGGCGACAAGGTGTGGCGCACGCTCGACTCGGACAGCGTGCCGGAGGACGAGCCGGAGCCCGGCCCGGTCGACACCAGCCCGAGCCCGTCGGCCCAGGACGACACGCCCTGGTACACGTCCGTCTGGGACTCCGTCCGGATCGCGGGCGGCTGACCCCCGGGCCCGTCGGGTCCGCTTCGAGAAGGCGATCAGGTATCGTCCCGGCTGCCGATGCGGTACCTGATCGCCTTCTCGAGGCGGACCCGGAGGCGCGAGGCGCGGACCGGGGCGTGGGCGGCCGGTCGCGGGTCGGTCCGGGTCCGGCGTAGGGGACAATGGGTTTCTCTCCTTCCCTTCGCCGAGGATCTTCCGTGACGCAGAACACCAGCCAGCCGCAGCCCGTCGTGCCCGATCCTCGGGGTCCCCGCGAAGTACCGCAGCGAAGCGAGGACACGTCGTGGGGTGAGGGCGCCGGACCGGTCGCCCCGGGCGGCGCCGTCACCGGTGCCGGGAGCACCGTGACGGAGGAGGACCTGGCGGTCCTGGCCGAGCAGCTCGGGCGCGAGCCCCGCGGCGTCGTCGGGATCGCGGCACGCTGCGTGTGCGGGCGGCCGACGGTGGTGCGCACCGCCCCCCGCCTGCCCGACGGCACCCCGTTCCCCACGACCTTCTACCTGACGCACCCCGGCGCGGTCGCCGCGGCGTCGACCCTCGAGGCGAACGGCGTGATGAAGGAGATGACGGAGCGCCTCGCCGCGGACGAGGAGCTCGCCGCTGCCTACCTGGCGGCGCACGAGCACTACCTGGCGCAGCGCGAGGCCCTCGGCATCGTCGAGGAGATCGCGGGCATCTCTGCCGGCGGGATGCCCACCCGCGTGAAGTGCCTGCACGTCCTCATGGCGCACGCGCTCGGGTTCCCCGGCGTGAACCCGCTGGGCGACGAGGCGCTGGCCCTCGTGCGCGACCAGTGGCGCCCCGACCGCTGCTCCTGCTGAACCCACCCGCCCCCGCCTGACCACGGCAGACCCGAGAGGGACCTCCTGCATGACCACTCGCGTGGCCGCGATCGACTGCGGCACCAACTCGATCCGCCTTCTTGTCGCCGACGTGCACGAGGGCGGTCTGTCGGAGCTCGACCGCCGCATGGAGGTCGTGCGGCTCGGCCAGGGCGTGGACCGCACCGGTGAGCTGGCGCCCGAGGCGCTCGAGCGCACCCTCGCCGCGACCCGCGAGTACGCGGCCGTGATCGAGACGCTCGGGGCGGAACGCGTGCGGTTCGTCGCCACCTCGGCGACGCGGGACGTGCGCAACCGTGACGCGTTCGCCGCGGGCGTCCGTGACGCGCTCGGCGTCGAACCCGAGGTCGTGTCGGGCGACGAGGAGGCCGAGCTGTCGTTCCGCGGCGCCACCGGCGTGGTCGGTGCGGCGCATCCCGGGCCGTTCCTCGTGGTCGACCTCGGCGGCGGCTCGACGGAGCTCGTGCTCGGCACGCGCACCGTCGACGCGGCGTACTCGATGGACGTCGGCTCGGTGCGGATGACGGAGCGGCACCTGCGGTCGGACCCGCCGACGTCGGCCGACGTCGCGGAAGCGCGCGCGGACGTGCGGTCGGCGCTCGACGTCGCGGCCGGCGTCGTGCCGCTCGGGAAGGCTGTCACCCTCGTGGGCCTCGCGGGCTCGATCACGACGGTCACCGCGCACGCCCTCGGGCTGGGGCGGTACGAGCGGTCGCGGATCGACGGGTCGGTTCTCCCTGCCGACGCCGTCCTGGCGTCGTGCGACGCGCTGCTCGCCGCGCCGCGCGAGGAGCGTGCGGCGATGGGCTTCATGCACCCCGGCCGGGTCGACGTGATCGGCGCTGGGGCGCTCGTGTGGTCCGAGGTGATCCGGCGCGTGCAGAGCGAGGTGACGGCGGCGGGCGGTTCGCTGACGCGGGTCGTGACGAGCGAGCACGACATCCTGGACGGGATCGCTCTGTCCGTCGCCTGAGCCGGAGGTGTAGCGCAGGGTGCGGGCCGAGGTGCGAGGTCGTCGCCCGGAGCGGAACCGCAGGCTCAGGCGACCGAAGGCCTCGCCTGATCTCCCTGTCAGCGGTGCGATCGGCAGTTCGGCGCGTGATCGGCAGCTCGAACTACCGACCACGCGCCGAACTGCCGATCACACCGCTGACCGCCTGGCGGTATTGCGTTTCGCGTAGTAGTCTCCCGTGCGAGAGAGAGGGGCACCGTGGACATGACACAGCTGCTCAAGGGCGTGCTCGACGCGGCCGTCCTGGCCGTCGTCGAGCAGGAGGACGGCTACGGGTACGACGTGCTGCGTCGTCTGCGGGCCGCCGGCCTCGCCGACATCGGTGACGCCTCCGTGTACGGAACGCTACGCCGCCTGTACTCGGCCGGGGCGCTCACCAGCTACGTGGTTCCCTCCGACGAGGGCCCGCACCGCAAGTACTACGGCATCACCGCGCACGGCCGGCAGATGCTCGCGACCCAGCGCAAAGAGTGGCAGGAGTTCACCGGCACGGTCGCCGGCCTCCTCGGCAACAGGAACGAGGCAGCCTGATGGTCACGACCAGCACCGAGACGCTCGCCGCACACGTGCGCGGTTATGCACAGGCCGTGCGGCTGCACCTCGACGACCTCGGCCCCGACGTCGTCG
Organism: Antribacter soli; assembly: GCF_021568775.1. GTDB lineage: Bacteria > Actinomycetota > Actinomycetes > Actinomycetales > Cellulomonadaceae > Antribacter > Antribacter soli. Next base: position 142,743 of record NZ_JAKGSG010000011.1, read on the forward strand.
ATGACCTCACAGACGGCCTCGAGGCGGACCTCACGGACTCCCTCCTCGACCGCACGGCCACCGTGCCCGACGCCGGTCGCTCGCCGTCGGCGCCGGGCTCGCCCTCCGGAGGGGTCGGCTCGGGCGCGCCGGGCGATGCCGTCCTGGACCTGGCCGCCGCCTTCGGCCCGGCCGCCGAGTACGCCGCCGAGCTGCGCGAGTCCGCGGGCCTCCCGCCGCGGGCTGCGCAGGCGAACCGGCTGGCGCGGCGCTGGGCCCTGGGCCGAGCGGTCGTCGTGGCGTGGGAGCTGGGCTCCGAACGGTGGGCGCACGCCTGGCGTCCGCTCACGTCGACGCCGGCGTGGGCAGGGTTCCGGGACTTCGTCCGCTCGCTCGCCCCCGTGTGGTGGGTGCTGCGCGGCTGGGCCGCGGCGATGGTGCTGATGTACCCGTTCGGCGGCACGCCCGCGATCTGGCCGTGGAGCACTCCCGGGCGCATCGTCCTCCTCGCGGCGGTCGTCGTGAGCATCCAGTGGGGTCGCGGCCGCTGGCTGCCCCGCCTGTCATGGGCGCCGGGCCTGCTGCGGGTGGCGTCGGTGGGCGCCGCGGTCGCGGTCGTCCCGCTCCTGCTGTACGTGTCGGAGGACCGGCCCTCGGACGTCGGGTTCTCGTCGTACGAGGCGGGCTGGAGCGACGGCTACAACGAGGCCCAGTACTCCTCCGTGAGCGACGGCGGCGGATACGGCGACGACACCGGCGTGTGGGTGGACGGCATGCAGGTGTCCAACCTCTTCGTCTACGACCGGAACGGCGACCCGATCCGCGACGTGCAGGTCTTCGACGACCGCGGGCGTCCCGTCCGTACGATGACCGCGCAGGGGACGGCGCAGACCTGGACCGTGCCCGAGCTGCCGGGCGACTGGTTCTTCCAGCCTGCGATCGCCTCGGACGGCCGGGAGCGCTGGAACGTCTACCCGCTGCGGGCCGTCGACGTGAACGACGTCGAGTGGGTGCCCGACGAGAGCGACCCCGAGTGGGTGACCGAGGTGCCGAGGCCGCTGACCGGCATCCAGCCGACCACGATGCCGTGGCCGTTCCTCAAGGCCCCGACCGACATCCCGTCAAAGGTGGTCGAGCCGGGCACCGACGAGACCGGCACCGGGGACGCGGGCACGCAGGACCCGGACGCCCCGGCGACCGACGCACCGGCCGGGACGGTGCCGGGAGGTGACCGTCCGGCGTCGGACACGGTGCCCGACGAGGACCCCGCGCCCGCGACGGTCGAGGCGACCGAGGCCGACTGACGGCGACGCGGCGCCGCTCACGGGCGGCGCCGCGTCGGCGTCTCCGCAGGGTTTCACAGTGGTCAGGACCACACAGTGAGCCAGTCGGAGAGCTTTCACGACGCGCGGTAATCTTGGGCTATGCCTCAGAACGACCTGACCTCGGTCAGCCCTGCCCAGGAAATGTCGGCCCCTGCGCCCCGCCCGCGCAAGGTGCCGCGCATCGTGGTGCTCGGCGGCGGGTCCGTCGGCCTCTACGTGGCCCGCCGACTGCGCAAGAAGCTGAAGAAGAAGGAGGCGGCGATCGTCGTCGTCGACCCGCGGCCGTACATGACGTACGCGCCGTTCCTGCCCGAGGCAGCTGCGGGTTCGATCGACGCGCGCGACGTGGTCGCGCCGCACCGCCGCGCACTCAAGGGCATCGACGTGCTGCAGGGCAAGGTCGTGCACATCGACCACGCGAACCGCCACATCACCATCCGCCCTGAGGAGGCCGACGACTACGAGGTGTCCTACGACCAGCTCGTCGTGGGCCTCGGCTCGGTGTCCCGCACGCTGCCGATCCCCGGCCTGGCGGAGACGGGGATCGGTTTCAAGAACGTGGAGGAGGCCATCGCGGTCCGCAACCACGTGCTCAACCGCCTCGACGTCGCCTCGTCCACGTGGGACGTCGACCAGCGCAAGCGCATGCTGACGTTCACGTTCGTCGGCGGCGGGTTCGCCGGCATCGAGGCCCTCGCCGAGATCGAGGACATGGCGCGCTACGCGACGCGGCAGTACCCGACCATCGAGCCCGAGGACCTGCGCTTCGTCATGATCGAGGGCGCCGGCCGCATCCTGCCGGAGGTCTCCGAGCCCATGGGCCTGTGGGCGCTTGAGGAGATGAAGAAGCGCGGCATCGAGTTCCACCTCAGCACGTTCCTGTCGTCGTGCGTGGACGGCCACGTCGTGACCTCGACGGGTGTCGAGTTCGACTCGGACACGGTGGTCTGGACCGCGGGCGTGAAGGCCAACCCGGTCATCAAGGACGAGTCGGACCTGCCGGTCGACAAGCTGGGTCGCGTGATCGTGCTGCCGACGCTGCAGGTCGCGGACGAGGACGGCAACGTCGTCGAGGGTGCCTGGGCGGCGGGCGACTGCGCCGCCGTGCCCGACGTGCTCAACCCCGGCAAGTTCTGCCCGCCGAACGCGCAGCACGCGATCCGCGAGGCTGTCCGCCTGGCAGACAACATCGTGGCCGGCTACAAGGACCGCCCCGCCGTCGAGTACCGGCACAAGAACGTCGGCGTCGTCGCGTCGCTCGGCCTGTACAAGGGCGTCGCGGAGCTGTTCGGCTTCGTCAAGCTGCGTGGCCCGCTGGCCTGGCTCGCGCACCGCTCCTACCACGTCATGGCGATGCCGACCGGCAACCGCAAGGTCCGCATCATGGTCGGCTGGATCGGGCAGTTCCTCATGGGCCGCGAGCTCGTCTCGCTCGGCTCGCTGCACGACCCGCGGTCCGAGTTCCGCGCCGCCGCCGTCCCGCCGAAGCAGGCGGGCGCGAAGGTGGAGCAGAAGGCCGAGTCCTCCGCGGCCACCGCCGAGGAGGGTCAGCCGGCGGTCGCGAAGCGCTGAGCCTCTGGGTTGTTCTTCCCGGCCGGCGTCCGCCTCGAGAACACCATCAGGTATCGCCTTCTGCATCGACGCGATGCCTGATCGTGTACTCGAGGCGGACACACCGGGAGAAGAGCCCTTCTGTTCTGCCCGGGGCTCCGTCTGCGCACCCGGTCGTCGGTAGTCTCTGGGGTGCGCCCCCATAGCCCAACTGGCAGAGGCAGCCGGCTTAAACCCGGCCAAGTCCCGGTTCGAACCCGGGTGGGGGCACGACGTCGCCCGACAGCGCGGCGACGAGCCGCCCGAGAAGGTCCCGACCCTGGGGCCAGGCGCCCAGCCCGCTCGCGGCGTTGACGTGACCGGCCTCCCCGATGCCGACCGTCGCGGCGCCCCAGGCCGCTGCCAGGCCCAGGGCCCCTCCGGGCGAGTCGAAAGGATCGTCGTCCGACACCACGACCAGCGCGGGGACCGGCAGGCGATCGCGGGCGACGCCGAAGTCCCGGGCTGCGAGCGGGAAGGCAGGCCCGGACGGGTCCGGCACCGCGACCAGGAGCGCCGCGACGACGCCGCCCGGGCCTCGCTCGAGGAGCCACGAGGCGGCGGCGAGACATCCGAGGCTGTGCGCCACCAGCACCGTGCCGGGCGTGGGGTCGCCGGGTGTGGGGTCCGCGACTGCGCGGGACAGGGCGTCTGCCCAGTCGCCGGGCTCCGGTGTCTCCCAGGACGCGGGCGCGAACCGGGTCGCCGGGAGGTCGGTCTCCCAGAGCGTCTGCCAGTGGTCGGGTCCGGAGCCACCGATCCCGGGCACGGTCACATACCTCATGCGCCGACCTCCGCACCGGCCGGGCTTGTGTCCGCTCCGAGCAGGCGATCAGGTATCGCGTCGTGGCGGTGGGCGATACCTGATCGCCTGCTCGAGGCGGACAGGGCCGCCGACGCCGGGGCCGCCGCCCGCACCGCAGCCCGGGCGCGCGCCGCGTCCATGAACGCGTCGACGACCGGGTGCGGCTGCTCGTCCGCGAGCTCGGGCTGGAAGGCCGTGCCGAGCCAGAACGCGTCCCCGGGCAGCTCGGCCACGCGCGGCTCACCGTCGAGGCTGCGCCCGGACACGACGAGCCCGGCCGCGACGAGCGGGGCGGCTTCGGCGGCAGCCAGGCCGAACGCGCAGTGGAAGCGTTCGAAGCTCCGCTCTCCGAGGATGGCCGCGGCCCGGCTCCCCGGCAGGTAGTCCACCTGACCGCTGTGACCCACGAGCGAGCAGGCGAGCTGCGTGATGAGCGCGGGTGCGTCGCCGCCCCCCGGGCTCTCCGCATGCCGCACGCGGGCACCGACAACGTTCCGCGCGAACTCGAGGAGCATGTGCTGGTACCCGGCGCACGTGCCGAGGAGCGGCGTCCCGGCCGTCCGCGCGGCCTCGAGCGCGGCGACGACACGCTCCTCGTCGGCATACGGCGAGCCCGGGACCACCCAGACGCCGTCGAACGCGGTCGCGTCCTCGGGTGTGACCTCGGTGGTGGGAAGCCAGTGAACGTCGACGTCGTCGTAACGGGTGGTCAGCGCTGGGATCTGCATGTGGGCGCGGACCGCCGTCGAGCGGTCCCCGACGAGCGCGATGCGTACGGGATTCATGCCCTCATGCTCCGGTCGCGGGTCCGATCGCGTCCAACGATGAGTCGTGATCTCCCGATCGTAGATACTGATACGCGTGGACACCCGCGCTCTGCTCAGCCTCGTCACGGTTGCCGACACCGCCTCGTTCTCCCGCGCGGCAGCGCGCCTGGGCTTCACGCAGTCCGCAGTCTCCCAGCACGTCGCAGGGCTCGAACGTTCGGCGGGCACCCTGCTGCTCACCCGGCGCCCCGCCGTGGTGCCCACCCCGGCCGGGCTCGAGTACCTCCGGCATGCCCGCGCGATCTTGGCGCACGAGCAGGCGGCACACGCCGCCGTCGCCAGGGCGACCGGTCGCGACGCCGAGGCGCCCGTCACGGTCGCCGTGACCCCCGCCGCCGAGCACCTCGTCGCGGCCGCCGGTCCGCTCGCCGCCGTGCTCGTGCTCGACACGACGGACGCGGCCAGTGCGCTCGAGTCCGGGCGGGCGGACCTGGCCGTGGTCGACGGGGTCGCCGCACCGGGCGACCCGCTGCCCGGCTCCAGCCCGGACGTCGCCGTCCGGCTCGTGCGGGAGTCGCCGGTCGCGGTCCTCCTGCCGGCCGACCACCCGCTCTCCGGACGGCCAGGTCTGGACCTGACGAGCCTGACCGAGGCGCGCTGGCTCGACACGTCCCGCGTCGCGTGCTCGACGGCGGAGCTCGCCTCGGTCGCCCGCCTCGCCCTGCGCCGCGGCACCGCCTACACCGGGACGACGCCGGCAGTTGTCGCGTCGCTCGTGCGAGCGGGTCACGGGCTCGCCGGTGCACCCCTCACCGCTGCCGTGCCCGACGGCCTTGCCCTCGTCCCGGTGGTCGCCCCACGACTTGTGTATCGGGTCGAGGTGCGGATCCACTCCACGGCCCGGGCCGCCGTGCGTCTGGCGGCCGACGGCGTGCGGGAGGCGGCGGGTCCCTGACACCCGGCAGGGCGGGCCCACCGGGGGCGGGTCGGGATTACGCCAGCAGCAGACGCCCAGGTCTGGGGTCGTATCGGTGACCCCGGGTACGGTGGCGGGAACGGGCGACGGCGGGGAGGCTGCGATGACGGTGACGACGCGGGGCGCGGGCGCGCCGGCGGTGGGATACCTGGAGCACACGCGCGAGCCGCTGCTGCGGCACCTCGTCGGCGGGATCCTGCGCCGGACCCGGCGGGACCAACGCCGCACGCTGCAAGACGTAGCGGTGGAGGCGCGCGTGTCCACGGCCTATCTGTCGGAGGTGGAGCGCGGCCGCAAGGAGGCGTCGTCCGAGGTGCTCGCGGCTGTGTGCGACGCGCTCGGGATGCGGCTGGTCGACCTCGTGGAGCGGGCCTGGACCGAGCTCGCCCTGGCGAACGACGCTCGGGTCGTCGATCTCACCCGGTCGGCGCCGGCGGGCTTCCGCCCGGGCCGCGACGGTGCACCCGGCGCGGTCTCCGGCGTCGGGCGCCAGGGCGAAGCGGTCCTCCTGGCGGCCTGAGCGGCCCGCCCCGGCCTGACGGCCCCGAGGGCGGGTCAGAGCCCGGCGCGGCGGCCCGCCGTCGGGCGGACGTCGTCGACGTGGTCGACGATCCGGTCGATCATCCCGTAGGCGAGGGCCTGCTCGGCCGTGAACCAACGGTCGTGGTCGGCGTCCTCGACGACGGTCTCGACCGGCTGACCCGTGTGCTCGGCGAGCAGCTCGGACACCACGCGCTTGGCGTGCCGGAGGTTCTCCGCCTGGATCGCGACGTCGAGCGCCGTCCCCCCGATCCCGCCCGACGGCTGGTGCATCATCACGCGTGTGTGCGGCAGGGCGTACCGCTTGCCGCGGGTGCCCGACGTGAGCAGGAACTGCCCCATGCTCGCGGCCAGCCCGAACGCGACCGTCGAGACGTCGTTCGGCAGCAGGCGCATGGTGTCGTGCACGGCCAGGCCGGCGCTGACCGAGCCGCCGGGGGAGTTGATCCACAGGGCGATGTCGGCCTTCGGGTCCTCGGCCGAGAGCAGCAGGAGCTGCGCGGTGATGCGGTTGGCCACGACGTCGTCCAGCTCGCTGCCGAGCACCACGATGCGCTGGTGCAGCAGGCGGGTGGCGAGGTGGTCGTCCAGGTTCTGCGTCTCGAGTGCGGTCATGGAGCCAGCCTCGCCCGACGCCGGCCGGCCGGGTAGGGCGTTCGGCCTGTGGCAGATCTGCCTACGGCAGAGCGAGGCCCGCGCTACCGGGTGCCCTCCGCCGGGTCGATCACCGGGAACGCGTTGAAGTGCACCTGCACGGGCCGGGCGCCGGGGACGTCGCGCTGGTCGTGCAGCGGTTCGAGGTGCTCGCGCGAGAAGTCCTCCCAGGCCGCGACGATCTTCGTGAGCTGCTCGGCGGTGATCCGCAGGTTCTGTGTGGCGAGCACCCCGGTGTGCTCCCAGCCCTCGGCCGTCTGGTCGGCCGAGCGGAGGTACGCCCAGACCTTCTCCTGACGGGCCCGTTCGAACTCGGCGTTGACCATGTCGGTCGCCATCCGCGTCGCGGGGTCGTCCCGGTTCTCCAGCGCATCGATGGTGAACCCCCCGGGCATGCGCTCCCACCAGCGCTCCCGCGCCGTGCCCTTGCCCTCGACCTCGCGGACGAACCCGTGCTTCGCGAGCTGCCTCAGGTGGTAGCTCGTAGATCCGCTCGACTCGCCCAGCAGCTCTCCCAGCCCGCTCGCCGTGAGGGGGCCATGAGTCCCGAGCAGGTCCAGGATCTTGACGCGCAGCGGGTGGGCCAGGCCCCGGAGCGCGCTCGGCCCGACCACCTCGCGCGTGGCCTCCTCGACCGCGGCGCGGATCTCGCCGCCCAGACCGCCGAGGGTCTCCGCGAGCCCCTCGGCCCCCTGGGCGACCCCGGCTCGCGCCTCGGCGACGCTGTCGGCCACGCTGCTCCGGATGGCGTCGCCGAGGCCCTTCGGGGGGACCGGACGTTCGTTGTCGTTCATGGTGTGACGTTACCCAGCCTGAGCGGGGCTCAGCGAAGGCCGAGCGGGTGGCGGGCCGCCCGGTTGTCGCGGATCCGCTCCGCGTGGGCGGCGCGGCGGTCGGCGACGGCGCGCTCCTGGGCGAGGCGCTCGCGCACGGCGGCACGGGTCTCGGTGCGGGACTCGGTGCGGGACTCGCCGGCCGCCTCCGCGCGGGCGGGCTGCCGCGGGACGACGACAGCGTCGCGGCTCGGGCTCAGCGGGAGGGCGGTGCGGACGGACGGTGCGTAGGTGGTCATCACGGTGCTCCTTGCACGAGGGCCGGCCGGGCCGGCGGCAGGGTGGGTGCTGCGATGACGACAACGTTACGCTTGCCAAGAAGTCTTTGCAAGTGTTTCTTTGCAACAAGTCCTTTGGATCCGATCCGCCCCGTCCCGCCCGTTGAGCGCGGCGTGTCTGTTGGGTCGGCGGCCCCGGGGCCGGCAGATCTCCCGCACTCAACGAGGGGGGAACGCGCGCACCAGGCGCTCGTGCTCCTCCGCCATCGCCCGGTTCGCCAGGCGCGGGTCGTCCGGCTCGCGCCCGGCGAGCACCGCGTCGAGGTAGCGCCGGTCGGCGTCGAGCCGCTCCACCGGTGTGTACGACGGTGTCCCGTGGCCGGGCACCAGCACCGCCGCGGCCTCGACGTAGGGGGCCAGGCGGTCGAGGCCCGCGAGATAGGCGGGCAGGTTGTCGGGGTGGTAGGGGAGCGGGATCTCCGCGTCGCTCAGCATGTCGCCGACGACGAGCACGCCGGACTCCGGCAGCCAGAGGGCGCTGTGCCCCTGCTCGTGCCCGTCGTGCACCACGACCTCCGTCCGCGGGAGCGCGTCGTCGAGGTCGGGCAGGCCGGAGGGCGGGTCCGGAACCTCGGTGACGTGCGCGAACAGGTCCAGCACCGGCTTCGGGTACCGCTCCGGGTCGCCGCCGAGCAGCTGCTCCACCAGCTCGTCCCGCCGCTCCCGCACCACCCGGACCGACCCCTCCGACGCCCACCTCGGGACGTCGCCGTACCGCGGGTGCCACAGCAGGTGGTCGTAGTGGGCGTGGGTCGAGAAGCCGGCGGCCGGCCGCACGGCGAGGGCGTCGAGCTCGTCCGCGATCGCCTCGAGCTCGTCGGCGTCCCAGGCCGGGTCGACGAGAACGGCGGGCAAGGCGCCAGCACGCCGGCCGGGCAGGACCCGGCCGGCGGGTACCCCCGATGGACGGAAGACGATCGTGGTGGTCGTCGCCATGCGACGGCCGGTGCGGACGAGAACGCCGTCCGCAACGCGGGTGAAGGCCACGTCGGAACCGTAGCCCACAGGGTCGGTCCGACGTCGGACCGACCGCCTTCGCGAGAAGGCGATGCCGACGGGGGCCGCTCACCGTGAGTGACATCGTCACCTGACAGTGAGCGGCCCCGGGAACGACGGAAGGCCCGACGCCGTCCGGACGGGGAGGCTACGCGTCCCGCGTCTTGAGCGACACTGCCGCGGCCGCGAGGAGCGCGGCGGTGTAGCCGGCCAGCACGGAGAAGCCCGTCCACGGCTCGAGCCGGCCCTCCTGAGTGGGACCGCCGGACATGATCTGCTCGCCGGCGACGCTCGGCAGGTACGCGTTGACGTCGACCGCCCAGTCCGCGCCCGACGCCGCCACGATGATCTGGAAGACGATCGGCAGCACGAAGAACACGGCCATGAGCACGCCGATCGACGCCGCGGTGTGGCGCAGGAGCGCGCCGACCCCGAGCGAGAACGCCGCGACGGCCATCAGGTACAGCACCGCACCGACGAGCGCGCGCACCTGGTCGGCGTCGCCGAAGTCGACGGGCAGGCCGAGGTCGTCCAGCATTCCCGCAGTGGCCACGTACGCCAGAGCCACCCCGACCGCCGACACGACGGCGGTCACCGCGAGCAGCACCACGAGCTTGGCCCAGAGGGCGGAGATCCGACCCGGGATCGCAGCGAAGGTGGAGCGGATCATCCCGGTCGAGAACTCGCCCGTGACCACGAGAGCGCCCAGCACCGCCACGACGAGCTGGGCGAACTCGGACCCGAGAGTGACGATCGTGGGCCCCACCACGCCGCCCGCGGCCATGCCTTCCTGGGCCGCCGTGTCGTCGGCCGGTATGGCGCTGATCGCCATGGCGAAGAGCAGCGCGAGGCCGACCATCAGGACCACGGTGGCTCCGAGCGTCCACCAGGTCGAGCGCAGCGTCCAGAACTTGATCCACTCGGAGCGCAGCACCCGCACGAAAGTCACGGGACGGACGGAGACGCGCTCCGCCGTCCTGCTCGACACCGGTCGCCCGCCCGGGGCGGTGACGGTCGCGCTCATCGGTGGTCTCCTTCCGCGACGAGCTCCTGCTCGGCCGCCCGCTCGGCGGCCGCCTGGTCGGCCGTCGCGAGGTCCTCGGACTGGTACTCGACGGAGTCGGCCGTCAGCGCCATGTACGCCTCCTCCAGAGTCGACGCCACGGGCGTGAGCTCGTGCAGCACGATGCGGGAGGCGGCGGCGAGCTCGCCCACCGACGCCGCGTCGGGGCCGGTGATCTCCAGAAGACCGGGCCCGCCGCTCGTGACGGTCGCGCCGTCGCGGGTGAGGAGCTCGGCCAGGTCCGTCGCCTGGGGCGAGCGGACCCGCACGAGGCGCCGCGAGGCGCCGTCGACCACGTCCTGGACCGGGGCGTCTGCGATGATCCGGCCGCGGCCGATCACGATGACGTGGTCCGCCGTGAGGGCGACCTCGCTCATGAGGTGCGACGACAGGAAGACGGTGCGCCCCTCCGACGCGAGGTACTTCGCCAGGTTGCGCACCCACACGACACCCTCGGGGTCGAGGCCGTTGACCGGCTCGTCGAGGATCAAGGTGCGCGGGTCGCCGAGCAGCGCGGCGGCGATGCCGAGGCGCTGCCCCATGCCGAGCGAGAAGCCGCCGACGCGCTTGCGTGCCACTGCCTGCAGACCCGTGAGCTCGATCACCTCGTCCACCCGGTGCCGGGAGATCCCGGCCGTCGCCGCCATGGCGAGCAGGTGGTTGTACGCGGTGCGGCCCGTGTGCACGGCCTTGGCGTCGAGCAGGGCACCTACCTCGGCGAGCGGCCGGCGATGCTTGGCGTACGGGCGCCCGTTGACCGTGACGGTCCCGGCGGTGGGCCGGTCCAGGCCCACGATCATGCGCATCGTCGTGGACTTCCCCGCCCCGTTGGGTCCGAGGAACCCGGTGACCTTCCCGGGATGGACCGTGAAGGTCACCCCATCGACGGCGGTCTTCTCGCCGTATCGCTTTGTCAGGCCTGCGGCCTCGATCATCTCGCGCCTCCCTGCCCTTCGTGTAGGTCGAGCCTAGGGACCTCGGGCCCGGGCGGACACCGGGGAAACCCTGAACTTCTCCCCAGGAACTCCCGGGATGCTGGTTGCGTTCCCTAGGATGGTGAGCACGACCAGGAGGAGCACATGAGCAACCCCGTCTTTTCGAACAGCGCCGTCTTCGGCGAGCCCCGGCGTAACGGGGCGTCGCGAGGCGCCGCCCAGACCCAGAACCCCGGCACGCCTGCCTACGGCACACCGCCCCAGTACGGCACGGGCCAGTACGGCGCGATGGACGCCGCCCAACTCGACGCCATGTATGAAGCACCCGCCGCCACCACGGCGGACACCAAGCGACTCACCTACGACGACGTGATCGTGAAGACGGGCGGCCTGCTGGCCCTGCTCGTCGTCGTAGCGGCCGCGACGTGGACCCTGGCCCCCGGTCTGTGGGTCATCGGCATGATCGGTGGCCTCGTCCTCGGCCTGATCAACGCGTTCAAGCGCAACCCGAGCCCCGCGCTGATCATCGCGTACACGGTCTTCGAGGGCGTCTTCGTGGGCGGCATCTCGTTCGTCTACAACTCGTTCGCCGAGGGCGCGGTCACGCAGGCGGTGATCGGCACGGTCGTGACGTTCGCGGGCGCGCTGCTCCTGTTCCGCAGCGGCAAGGTGCGGGTGACGCCCAAGTTCACCCGGTGGCTCCTGATCGCGCTCGTCGGCTACGCCGCGTTCGCGCTGATCAACATGGTCCTGGTGTGGACGGGCGTGCTCGGCGGCTTCGGCATGCGCTCGGGCCCGCTCGGCATCGTCATCGGCCTCATCGCGATCGGCCTGGCCGCGGCCTCGCTGATCGTCGACTTCGACTCGATCCAGCGCGGCGTGCGGCAGGGCGTGCCCGCCAAGTTCGCCTGGTCTGCGGCCTTCGGCCTGCTGGTCACGCTGATCTGGCTGTACCTCGAGTTCCTGCGCCTCATCGCGATCTTCTCGAGCAGCGACTGACGCCTGCGGGCGCCTGACCCGCTGAGCCCACGGCCCGGCCGTCTCCCCCTCCGGGAGGCGGCCGGGCCGTCGTCGTCCCAAGGTGCTGACGGCCTGCGCTGCTCGGCATGCGAGACGGAATACGGAAGGATGGGGGGATGCGATACGCCGAGCACATCTCCGAGCTGGTAGGCGGCACCCCGCTGGTCCGGCTGAACACGGTCACCGAGGGACTGTCCGCGACGATCCTCGCGAAGATCGAGTACCTCAACCCCGGCGGCTCCGTGAAGGACCGCATCGCGCTCAAGATGATCGAGGCCGCGGAGGCCTCGGGCGAGCTTCAGCCCGGCGGGACGATCGTCGAGCCGACGTCGGGCAACACGGGCGTCGGGCTGGCCCTCGTGGCCCAGCGCAAGGGCTACGAGTGCGTGTTCGTGTGCCCGGACAAGGTGAGCCAGGACAAGCGGGACGTGCTCGCGGCCTACGGGGCGCGCGTCGTCGTGACGCCCACGGCCGTGCCGCCCGACCACCCGGACTCCTACTACTCCGTGAGCGACCGCCTCGTCCGGGAGATCCCTGGCGCGTGGAAGCCCGACCAGTACTCCAACCCCAACGGCCCGGCGTCGCACTACGAGTCGACCGGCCCGGAGGTGTGGGCCGACACCGACGGGCGGGTGACGCACTTCGTCGCCGGCGTCGGCACGGGCGGCACCATCACGGGCACCGGCCGCTACCTCCACGACGTCTCGGCGGACCGGTCCGAGGCGGACGGCGGTCGCGTCGCCGTCGTCGGCGCCGACCCGGCCGGTTCCGTGTACTCCGGCGGCGACGGACGCCCGTACCTCGTGGAGGGCGTCGGCGAGGACTTCTGGCCGACCGCGTACGACCCCAAGGTCCCGGACGAGGTCATCGCCGTGAGCGACGCCGACTCGTTCGCGATGACGCGCCGCCTCGCGCGCGAGGAGGGCCTGCTGGTCGGCGGCTCGTGCGGCATGGCCGTCGTCGCCGCGCTGCGGCTGGCCCGCCGGCTCGAGGACGAGGATCCCGAGGCCGCGGCCCGCGCCGTGATCGTGGTGCTCCTGCCCGACTCCGGCCGTGGCTACCTGTCGAAGATCTTCAACGACGGCTGGATGCGGTCCTACGGGTTCCTCGAGGCCGAGTCCGAGGTCACCGCGGGCGACATCCTGCGCGACAAGGCCGGCGACATGCCGCAGCTCGTGCACACGCACCCGAGCGAGACGGTGCGGGACGCCATCGTGATCCTGCACGAGTACTCGGTGTCGCAGATGCCCGTCGTCGTCGCCGAGCCGCCCGTGAAGATCGGTGAGGTGGCCGGCTCCGTCACAGAGCGCACCCTGCTCGACGCCGTGTTCTCCGGCAAGGCGTCGCTCACCGACCGCGTGGGCGACCACCTCGAGGAGAAGTTCCCGCTCGTCGGCGCGGGCGAGGGCATCGACGCCGTGCGCGCGGCCCTCCAGGGCTCCGACGCGATCCTCGTGGTCGCCGACGGCAACCCCGTCGGCGTCCTGACCCGCCACGACCTGCTGGGCTTCCTGGCCCACTGACCAACTGGGTTGTGGGTATGGAGACGGAGCGAGTTCCGGCCGGAACCCACTCCGTCTCCATAACCACCACGACGCCCGGGGCGGGGCCGCCGGGGGGGGGGCCGGCGG
>NZ_JAKGSG010000012.1 GCF_021568775.1 Antribacter soli
CCCCCCCCCCCGCCGGGGGGGGGGGGGGGGGGCCGCGCCCCCCCCCCCCCCCCCCCCCCCCCCCCCCCCCCCCCCCCACGACGACGCCGGGCGCGGGGCCGCCGGGCGCGGGGCCGCCGGGCCTCAGGTCCGGGGGGCTCCGAAGTACCCGTCGACAGCGCCCTCCTCAGCGCGGATCACGTGCATGACCGCGTTGATGAGGGCCAGGTGCGTGAACGCCTGCGGGAAGTTGCCGAGGTGCCGGCCGGTCTTCGGGTCGATCTCCTCGGCGTACAGGTTGAGCGGCGACGCGTACGACAGCAGGCGCTCGCACAGCGCCCGCGCCCGGTCGAGCTCGCCGATCTCCACCAGCGCGGACACCAGCCAGAACGAGCAGATAGTGAACGTGCCCTCCTCGCCCGAGAGGCCGTCGTCCGTCTCGTCGACGCGGTAACGCAGCACGAGGCCGTCGTCGGTGAGCTCGTCGGCGATCGCGAGGACCGTCGCGCGGACCCGCTCGTCGTCGGGCGGCAGGAAGCGCAGCAGCGGCACGAGCAGGAGCGAAGCATCGAGCGCGGGGGCGCCATAGCGCTGGGTGAACACGCCGCGCTCGTCCAGGCCCTTGGTGAGGATGTCCTTGTGGATCTCGTCCGCGAGCTTCTGCCACTGCTCGGCGTAGTCCGGCTCGTCGTACATGCGCGCCAGCTTGGCGCCGCGGTCCATCGCGACCCAGCACATGAGCTTGGACGACGTGAAGTGCTGCGGCTCGCCACGCACCTCCCAGATGCCCCGGTCCGGCTTGTGCCAGTGCTTCGCCGCCTCGTCGACCTGCCGCTTCAGGATCGGCCACAGCGACTCGGGGAGCTGCTCGCGCGAGCGCGTGTGCAGATAGACGGAGTCGAGGACCGCGCCCCAGACGTCGTGCTGGCGCTGGTTGTACGCCGCGTTGCCGACGCGGATCGGCTGCGCCCCCTCGTACCCCGACAGGTGGCCCAGCTCGAACTCCTCGAGCGTCTCCTCCCCGCCGACGCCGTACATGATCTGGAGCTCTTTGTTGTCGCGGCAGACGTCGTGGATGAACGAGAAGAAGTCGTTCGCCTCGCGGTCCAGGCCCAGCGTGTACAGGCCCCACAGGGCGAACGTCGAGTCGCGGATCCAGGCGTACCGGTAGTCCCAGTTGCGCTCGCCGCCGGGCGTCTCCGGCAGTGACGTCGTCGCGGCCGCGATGAGCGCCCCGGTGGGGGAGTACGTCAGGCCCTTGAGCGTCAGAGCCGACCGCTGGAGGTACGACCGCCACGGGTGGTCGGGGAACTTGCCCTGCGTGATCCAGTCGCGCCAGTACTGCTCGGTGCGCCACATCGCCTCGGCGGCGTCGGCCCACGACGTCGGGGCGGGCAGCGAGCCCCACGACATCGCGACGAAGTGCGTGTCGCCCTCGGTCATCCGGGTCCGGGCCTGGGCGCGCCGGCCCTCGATGCCGAACCGGAGGCTGGACTCCAGGTGCAGGTCGGGGTTCACCCCGCCGCAGCGGGCGACGACGGACGAGTAGCCGTCGCTCACGTACTGCCACTCCGCCTCGCCGCGCGCGTAGTCGGGCATGGGCTCGCACGTGACCTCGAGGTCGACCGTGCCGCTCACGCACTTCACGGTGCGCACCAGGATGTGCTCGGCGTCGTCGTCCGTGGGGGTGCGACGGTGCGTGTTCGACCGGGTGTCGACCTCGTGCCACGGGCCCATGGCCATCGCGTCGCGGACGACGAGCCAGCCAGTGCCCGTCTGCCACGTCGTCTCGAGGATGAGGGTGCCCGGCAGGTAGCGGCGGGCCACGGGGACGCGCACGCCGTACGGACCGATGCGGAACGCGCCCGCCCCGCGGTCGAGGATCGCGCTGAAGATGCTGGGGGAGTCGGGACGGGGCACGCACATCCACTCGACGGCGCCGCTGGGCGCGATGAGGGCGTTCGCCTCGCAGTCGGAGAGGAACGCGTAGTCCGCGATGCTGGGGAACGGGGTGCGCCCGTCGAACGCCCGGGGGGACGGTCCGTCGCTCGAGGTATGGCCGCGCACTGGGCGCGCTTCCAAGCCGGCGGTGCGGGCGGGTGCGGGTCCCGCGGGACCGGGCGCGACGTACGTCACGTCCGGCGCCTCGATCGATTCGGGCGGCGTCATGGACCAAGGGTTGCCCACCGGGGGCTCGCAATGCAATTCCCCTTGTGAGCGCTCACACGGTGCCGGTGCCGCCCTCCTCGCCGACGGGGGCCGGCGTCTCGCCGACGGGGGCCGGCGTCTCGCCGGTGCCGGCGGGCGTCTCGCCGACGCCGGTGGCGGCTTCGCCCGGATCGTGGAACATGTGCGACTCGATGAGCGTGTGCCGCTGGAAATACGTGCTCGCGACGGCCTGGATGGTGGCTGCGACGGGCAGGGACAGGAACGCGCCGAGCGCGCCGAACACCGCCCCGAACCCGAGCACCACCAGGAAGCTCACCGCGGGGTTCATCTGGAGCGCGCGTGCCGACACCAGCGGCGAGAAGTACAGGTTCTCGACCTGCTGGTACCCGATGATGAAGGCGAGGACGCCGAGGGCCTGCGGCAGGCCCTGGGACGTCAGCGCGACGACGACCGGCAGGGCGCCGCCGAGGTACGTGCCGATCGTCGGGACGAACTGCGAGACGACGCCCACGAAGACCGCGAGCGGCAGGGCGTACGGCGTCTGCAGGATCGCCAGGAAGACGAACGTGAAGACGCTCGAGAGTGCCGCGAGGACGATGCGGGAGGTGATGAAGTCGGAGACCTTCGCCTGGGTGATCTCCCACAGCCGGAGCATCTCCTCCTGGCGCGCGGGCGTGAGCCACGCGCACACCGCAGCGCGGAACCGCGGGCCCGCCGCGAGCAGGTAGTACGAGACGAGCAGGATGGTCAGCGCCGCGAAGAGGCCACCGAGGATCGTGGTGCCGACCAGCAGCGCCCCGGACGCGACATCCTCGCCGAACTGGCTCATCGCCTGGCGCACCAGGTCGGCGGCCTCCGGGATGACGACGTCGAACCGTTCGGCGGCGAAGTCCTGGAGGGTCTCGTAGAGGTCCGGAATCGTCTGCACCAGCTGGACGAGCTGCTGGACGAAGAGATTGCCGAAGAGCGCCATCACCACGGCCAGCAGGACGAGCGAGCCAAGGAGCGCGACGGCGGCAGCCGCGCCGCGGCGCCACCCGTGGCGCACGAGCCAGATCACGATGGGCTCGAGCGCGAGGGCGACGAAGAACGCGATGAGGACGTTGACGAGGAGACCCTGCAGGGCGCCCAGCGCGTACCAGACGAAGATCGCCAGGAAGACGGCCAGCACGCCCATGAAGAGCGCACGCGGCAGCCACCGGGGCGGGCGTGTCGAGTCGTGCCGCCCGGGGGGCGCATCGATGTGGGGCACGGCCGGCCGCGGGCCGGCGGCAGGAGCAGCGCCCCGGCCCCTCCGCGGCGACGTCGGCGAGGTCATGTCCTGAACGTAGTGCGGTCCACGGGCTCTCGCCCGAAGGTGCTCGGGCACGTCTCGCACGATCGTGTCGATCTGGCGGTGCGCCGTTCGACCTACCAGTGAGAGGGTCGAGACGGACCTGACCGAACAAGGAGAACCGAGATGTCGAAGTACATGCTGATCATGCGTCAGACGGACGAGACGAACGCCGCGTTCGAGAGCTCGGGCGTGAGCTTCGAGGAGGTCATCGCGATGATGGGCCGGTTCAACCAGTCCATGATCGACGCGGGCGTCCTGCTCCAGGCCGAGGGTCTGGACGACGCGAAGAACGGGGTCGTGGTCGACTACTCCACCGAGACGCCCACGGTCACCGACGGACCCTACGGCGAGACCAAGGAGCTGTTCGGCGGCTTCTGGGTCCTTGACGTGCCCACCATCGAGGACGCCGTCGAGTGGGCCAAGCGCGCCCCTCTCGCCGGCCCGGGCATGAAGGCGGAGATCCGCCGCATCCCGTCCATCGACGAGTTCCCGCAGGACAACGAGTGGATCCGCAAGGAGCGGGAGTGGCGCGAGACCACCGGCCAGCTGTGAGCGACCAGGCGCAGCGCGCCGTCGAGGCCGTGTGGCGGATCGAGTCCGCACGGGTCGTCGGCGCGCTCGCCCGCTACACCGGCGACCTCGCGCTCGCCGAGGACGTCGCGCAGGAGGCGCTCGCGGAGGCCCTCGTCGCGTGGCGGGACCAGGTGCCGGCCAACCCGGTCGGCTGGTTGCTCACGACGGCCCGGCGCCGGGCGATCGACACGTTCCGGCGCCGGTCCGCCCTGGACGAGCGGTACGTCGCCCTCGCCCACGGCCTCGCGGAAGGCGAGGCGACGTCCGGAGGCGACGCTCCGCCGTCGGGCAGCGACGTGCTGTGGGACCCGGACGCCATCGGCGACGACGTGCTCGCCCTCATGTTCACCGCCTGCCACCCGGCACTGTCGCGGGAGGCCCAGATCGCGCTGACGCTGCGCGTGGTCGGCGGCCTGACGAGCGAGGAGATCGCGCGGGCGTTCCTCGTGCCGGTGCCCACGGTGCAGGCGCGCATCACGCGCGCCAAGAAGACGCTCGCGGTCGCGCGGGCCGGGTTCGGCGTGCCGGACGCGGCCGAGCGGCCGGAGCGGCTGGCGGCGGTGCGGCACGTGGTCTACGTGATCTTCACGGAGGGGTCGAGTGCGACGTCGGGCGACGACTGGATCCGGCACGACCTGGCCCGTGAGGCGGTGCGTTTGGCCCGCGTGCTCACCCGGCTGGTGCCGGATCTGTATACGAGCCTCCCGCGAGGGTCCGGGCCGTCGAACGCCGGCGGAAGCCACGAGATCGCAGAGACGTACGGCCTGCTCGCCCTGCTGGAGCTGACGGCGGCGCGGTTCCCCGCCCGCGTGGACGAGGCCGGGCGGCCCGTGCTGCTCGAGCACCAGGACCGACGGCGGTGGGACCGGCAGGCCATCCGACGCGGCAGGGCGGCGCTCGCGCGGGCTGTGGCGGACGGCCGCGGGCTGGGGGCGTACGGGCTGCAGGCGGCGATCGCGGAGCAGCACGCGGTGGCGGCGTCGGTGGCGGAGACCGACTGGGATCGGATCGTGCTGCTGTACGAGGCGCTCGGGCGGCTGGCGCCCTCGCCGGTGGTGGAGCTCAACAAGGCGGTGGCTGTCGCGATGGCGTTCGGCCCGGCGGCCGGGCTGGCCCTCGTGGACCGGATCGACGGGCTCCCGGCGGCGTACCACCCGCTGCCCGTGGTGCGGGGTGAGCTCCTTGCCCGGCTCGGGCGGACCGCGGAGGCGCGGGCGGCGTTCCTCGAGGCGGCTCGCCTGTGCGGAAACGCGGCGGAGCGGGCGGTGCTGGAAGGCAAGGCTGCGGGTCTCGCCTGATCCGGAACGTGCCGTTCGGCGTGGGGGCCGGGGGAGGCCGGGATGTCGTGGCGCCAGGCGACCATCCGGCCTGGTGCCACGACATCCCGGCGGGGGTCCCGCTCAGCGGGTCCCTACGTCGGCGTCAGCGTGACGTCACTCGACGCCCTGGATCTCCACGACGAAGACCAGGGTGTCGCCGCCGCCGATGCCGGCCTGCGGCACGCCGCGCGAGCCGTAGCCGTGCTCCGGCGGGATGGACAGGAGCACGCGGGAGCCCACGTTCTGGCCAACGAGGCCCTTGTCCCAGCCGCCGATCACGGCGCCGATGCCGATCGGGAAGTCGATCGTGGCGCCGCGGTCGTACGAGTTGTCGAAGACGTGCCCGCCCCAGGTCTGCCCCAGGTAGTGCACGACGATGGTGCGGCCCGCCTCGACGACCGGGCCGCTGCCCTCCTCGAGAACCTGCACCTGCAGGCCGGCGGGCGCGCTGCCCTCGGGGAAGGACAGCTCGGGCTTGCCGGTCGGCAGCCAGGTCACGGAAGGAAGGGTGGTCACGAGGGTCACCTCTCGGTCGGGATCAGAACGGGATCCAGCCTACGTGTCGTCGACATCGGTGGCGCGGGCGTGGACGCGGGCGTCGACGCCGCCGCGCGCAGTGCCTCAAGGGCCGCGCAGGCGGCCGGGGTGCCGGCGACCGCGTCCTGCACGATGGCATAGATGGACCGCACGGGCGTGGGGCGCACCACGGGCACGGAGACGGTGCCGGCCGGCAGGTGCGCGGCCCCGAGCTCGGGCAGGACGGTGAGCCCGATGCCCGCCTCGACGAACGCGATCGCCGTCGCGTAGTCGTGCGCCTCCACGTGGAACGGCGGGCTGAACCCGGCGGCTCGGCAGGCTTCGACGAGGTTGCGACGGCACCAGCCGCGCGCGAAGTCGTTGTCGATCCACCGGTCCTCCGCGAGGTCGGCGAGCTCGATCTCGGCGGCGCCTGCGAACCGGTGACCCTCCGGGAGGACCGCGACGTACGGGTCGTCGATCAGGTGGTGGGCGGTGAATCCCTGGCCAGGTTCGAACCCGGCCAGCGCGACGGCGACCTGCAGGTCCGCGCGCTCCTCGCGGGCGTCCGGGATGGTCTCGCGCAGCTCGAGGTCGAGGCGCACGCCCGGGAAGCGCGTTGTGATCTCGCGCACGACCCGCGGCAGCCACGCGGCGCCCACCGAAGCGAAGTAGGCGACGGACAGGCTGCCGGTGCGCCCGGCCCGCAGGTCCGCCACCAGCGACTCCGCCTCGCCGAGGCGCGCGAGCACCTCGTCCGCCTCGGCGGCCAGGGCGAGACCGACGGCGGTGGGCTGGATCCCGCGCCCGGCGCGGGCGAGCAGGGTCAGGCCGGTCTCGCGCTGCAGCGCCGTCACGTGCTGGCTGACGGCGGACGGCGTGTAGCCGAGGTTCGCCGCCGCGGCCTGGACGGAGCCGGAGGCGACGACGGACCGGAAGACGCGGAGGCGATGGACGTCGAGCATGGCTGAACCGTACAGCCAGACTGAATCCATGTGAAGGAAGAATCGCTGGTGCTAATGGATCGACCCGGGCGACGATCGGCTCATGACGACGACCGAAGACCGCCAGACACAGACCCTCCCGCCGGGCGACGGTGGGGTCGTGACGCAGACCTTCCCGGCGCTCTCCGACGAGGCCGAGCGTGGTGCACCGGCGCGAGCTCCGGCGTCGGGCGCCCTGCCGCTGCTGGCGGCCGCCGTGACCGTGGTGCTGTGGGCCAGCGCCTTCATCGGGATCCGCGTGTCGGGCCACGACTACTCGCCCGGAGCGCTCGCGCTGGGGCGGCTCTTGGCCGGCACCGCCGCGCTCACCGTCATGGCGGCCGTCACCGGCCGGCTGCAGGTGCCGCGCGGACGCCCGCTGCTGCTGGTCGTCGTGTGGGGCGTGGCGTGGTTCGGCGGCTACAACGTCACCCTCAACGCGGCCGAGCAGCACCTCGACGCCGGGACCGCCGCGCTGCTGGTCAACACTGCCCCGATCCTCGTCGCCGTGCTCGCTGCGGCGTTCCTCGGCGAGGGCTTCCCGCGCCGCCTGCTGGTCGGGATGGCCGTGGCGTTCGCGGGCGTCGCGACGATCGCCATCACGACCTCGACCGGGCTGCACGACGGCGTCGGCGTCACGCTGGGGCTGCTCTCCGCCGTGCTGTACGCCGCCGGGGTGATCATCCAGAAGAAGACGCTGCCGCACGTGGACGCGCTGACGATGACGTGGCTGGGCTGCGTCGCCGGGACGATCGCCTGCCTGCCGTTCGCGCCGGCGCTCGTGCGGGAGGCCGCGGCGGCCCCCGTTGACGCCACCCTCGGCCTCGTCTACCTCGGCATCTTCCCGACGGCGATCGCGTTCTCGACGTGGGGCTGGGTGCTTGCCCGGACGTCGGCGGGGCGCCTGACTGCGTCCACCTACCTGGTGCCGCCGCTCGTCGTGGGGCTGTCGTGGGCGATGCTCGGCGAGGTGCCCGGGCCGGTCACGCTCGTGGGCGGGGCGCTGTCGCTGGCGGGCGTGCTGGTGGCGACGCTGCGGCGGCCTGCGCGGTGACCGTCTTGCAGGCCCATCCAGCCTCGCGGCAAGAACATCCCCGTCGCGGTCACTCGCTCGGTCGGATGCTTCGCGTCACCGTGAACTTCGGGTTCTGCGCCACGTGCTCCGTCGGCCCGACCAGGCGCTCGAGCGCCGGCCGGTAGCGCAGCGGCGTGTTGAACACCGTCCACAGCTCGCCGCCCTCCCGCAGCACACGGCCCGCCGTCGCGAACATCAGGTGCGCGGCGTCCGTGCTCAGCGCGGTCCGGTCGTGGAACGGCGGGTTGCACAGCACGAGGTCGGCGCTCGCGTCCGGCAGGGTGGAGCCTGCGTCGTCGCGCAGCACGACGACGTCGGCCCCGTTGGCGGCTGCCGTCGCGGCAGCCGACGCGACCGCGGCCGCCGAGCGGTCGGTCGCGACGACTCGCGCACCCGGGTAGCGCAGCGCCGCCACCGTCGCCAGGATGCCGGTGCCGCACCCCAGATCTACGACGGCGGGGTCGGTCAGCGCGGGCCAGCGCGCCGACTGTGCGAGGAGAAAGCGCGTGCCGACGTCGAGCGTGGCACCCGCGAAGGCCGCGCCGTGCCCGACGACGGTGAGGGTCTCCCGGCCGGCCGGCCCGGCCAGTTCCGGGGCGCTCACCTCGCCGGTGACCGGGTAGGAGAACGCGGCCGGCGGTCGCGGACCGCGCGCCACCAGCAGGCGCGACTTCTGGCGGGCGCGCGACGCCTGGACCAGCGTGAAGCAGGAAGCGAGGACGTCGTTCATGGCGAGCGTCATGTGCTTGACACGGCCGCCCGCGAGGAGCGTCACGTCGTCGGCGGCGTGCGCGGCGACCTGCTCGGCGATCTCCGTGAGCTCCGCCAGGGACTTCGGGAGCTGCAGCAGCACCACCCGCGCGCCCGCCAGGAGGCCCGGGCCGAGCGCATGATGCGTGAACGGGTCGCCCGCGGAGGCCAAGCTCGCGCGCGTTCGCGTCGAGCGCCGTCTCGGCGCTGATCGGGTCCTGGTGCACGCGCACGCTCGTCGCCCCCAGGGCGAGCGCGCCGAGCGTGAGAGCGCCGAACCGGTCGCCGATCGTCACGACCGTGCCGGGCGGGGCCGCCTCGATCAGCCGGCCCGCCTCGTCGAGGAGGAGGCGGTCTGTGGCGTCCACCGCGACCGGGCCGTCCGGGCGCGAGCCGTCCTCGGGGAAGGGCAGGAGCCGGGCCAGGACCCTGTCCAGGCCGGGCGAGGCGCCGGTCGGTGACGGCGAGGCGTCGGTCGGCGACGAACCGCGCGACGTGCCGCTCAACGCGCCGGGCGAGCCCTTCGCTCCGCGGCGGCGGCGACCGCCGCGCGCTCGGCCGCGAGGCGCTCCTCCTCCTCGCGCACCTTCACGGCGACCGCGCGCTCCTGCACCAGCCAGGCCGGCGGGTCCGCCCGCAGCTCGTCGATCTGCTCCGTCGTGAGCGGCTCGGTGAGCCCGCTGCGGGTCAGGCCGGCGATCGAGATGCCGAGGCGGCCGGCGACGACGGGGCGGGGGTGGGGGCCGTTGCGGCGGAGCTCGGCGAGCCACTCCGGCGGGTTCTTCTCGAACTCCTCGAGCTCGGCCCGCGAGATCGGCTTCTCCTGGAACTCCTGCGGCGTGGCCGGGAGGTAGACCCCGAGCCTCTTGGCCGCGTTGGACGGCTTGAACTGCTGGGAGGCGAACGAGGAGGTGCTCATGTCACCAGCCTACGGGGCGAGGCCCGGACCCTCCGGGCTCCGAGTCGCTGTGGGCGGAGAAGGTGCCGGGTCTCACGTCCGGGAAGCGGCACCTTCTCCGCCCGCAGCGCTCGGGGGGACACGTAGCCTTGGCAGCGTGCAGCCACCTTCCGACCCCCGGTTCCGGCTCGCGTACGTGCCCGGCGCCACGCCCGGCAAGTGGGCGAGCGTGTGGCGCGAGCGGCTGCCCGACGTGCGGCTCGAGCTCGTGGCCGTCGAGGCGGCCGACGTCCCGGCGGCGCTCGCCGAGGGCCGCGCCGACGCCGCCGTCGGCCGCCTGCCCGTCGACCGCGACGTGTTCTCCGCCATCCCCCTGTACGAGGAGGTGCCCGTCGTGTGCGTCTCGCGGGACCACCTGCTGGCCGCGCTCGACGCGGAGGAGGCGGTGCCGGTCGAGGACCTCGCCGACGAGACGGTGTGGTTGCCCCTCGACGACGTCCTCTTCGGCGACGCGACCGTGCCCGGGCGCGCACCCGTCACGCCCGACGGCGAGCCGCTCGAGCGGCCCGCGACCACGCCGGACGCGCTGGCGGTCGTCGCCGCCGACGCCGGGGTGACGATCGTGCCGCAGTCCGTGGCGCGCCTGCACCACCGCAAGGACGTGGTCTACCGGCGGCTCGAGGGCGCGCCCCTCGCGCCCGTGGGACTGGTCTGGGTCGCCGACCGTACGACCGACCTGGTCGAGGAGATGATCGGCATCGTCCGCGGGCGCACGGTCAACAGCTCACGTGGGCGCAGCGCCCAGACGGCGGACCGCGCGGCGGGTGGTCCTGCGGGCGAAGGCCCGCGCAGGGAGGCAGGTCAGGGCGCCGGCCGAGCCGCGGGCGATGCCGCGAAGGGACGCCCGCGTTCCGCGAAGGCCGGGCCGCGTACAAGCGGGGGCACCGCCCGGGGCGGGCGACCGTCCGGTAAAGGTAAAAGAGACGGAAAAGGCCGTCGATAACTGACTTTGACCGTTATAGCGATGAAAAGGGAAATTGGAGAATTGAGCGGTACGCGCTAGCATCCCGCCGGACCGTGTCGAACTCGGCACGGTGCAGCACCAGGGGTGAAGGAGCGCACTATGCGCAAGCTTTCTGTTCTCGGAGCCCTCGCGCTCCTGATCGTCGGCGCAAGCGCCGGCCCGGCCGTGGCGGCGGACACCATCGAGGTGCTCACGTCCGACACGTGCCCCAAGGAGCTCAAGGTCGACACGACGGGCGAACCGATGTCGATCGTGATCGACGCTGAGGACGGCGATCTCATCACGTCGTACTGCGTCAAGGCCGGGTCGGTGAAGCAGGGTCTGGGCCCTGTCCTGGTCACCCTCGAGAAGCCCGCCTCGACGGTCACGATCACGTACCCGAACGCGGAGAAGGCCATCAGCCACTACGCCGTGTACACGCAGGACTCGCCGATGCCGGAGCCCTCGACGGACCCGTCCGCCGACCCGTCGGTGTCCCCGTCGCCGCTCGTCAGCACGTCGCCCAGCGCATCGCCGTCGGGCGCCGCCGGTGACCCGACCGCAACCCCGTCGACCGCCGTGGCCGGTGCGACCGACACCGCCGCCGGCGATCCGCCCGTGCTCGCCAACACCGGCGCCGCGGGCGTCGCAGGCGTGTCGCTCATCGCGCTGGCCCTGGCCGGCTGGGGTGTGACGCTGCTCGTGCTGCGTCGCCGTCGCATGTCCTGACCCGCACCACGAGGAAGGCCGCAGCCCGTCGGGCTGCGGCCTTCCTGCGTCCCCGGCGGGCGACCCGGCCGGCCGGCGGTGCTAAGCCGCCGTCACGTGCAGGATCAGCGCCTGCGCCGGCCACAGCGTCGGAAGCTGGAGCCCCACCTGCGTGAGCACCCGCCCGGACACCACCAGAGGCTCCTTGCCGAGCCAGGCGGGCGTGATCCAGCCCCACAGCGCCGTGCCGGCCTCCTCGCGGACGCGCACCTGGTAGTGCCGCTCCGGGTCGAGACCGTCGAGCCGCACCCGCTCCGACAAGGCCTCCGTCAGGGAGGCGACCGTCGCGACGGTCCACACGCCGGCGGAGCGGTCCGGGGCGACGAAGCCGGTCACGCGCAGCGCGGGGTCGGCCGTGTCGGCGTGCACCACGGTCCCCGTGTGCACGAGCCCGCGGAGCTCCTTGTAGAGCTGGGCGTAGGCCGTGATCGAGGCGATCTCGTCCTCGGTGCACGTGAGGATGTCCCACTCGAAGCCGGCGTGCCCCTGCAGGGCGGTCGCGACCCGGTAGGACAGGTCCGTGGCTCGGCCGGACGAGTGCGCCGGCGACGGACCCACGTGTGCGCCCACCAGCTCCGGCGGCAGGACGAGCTCCGTCCAGCGCTGGATGTCCTGCCGCTCGACGGGGTCGTTCGAGTCCGACGCCCACACGCGGTCGGTGAGCTGGAGGATCCCGAGGTCGGTGCGGCCGCCGCCGGACGAGCAGGACTCGATCTCCAGACCGGGGTGGTCGGCCTTGAGCCGCTCGATCAGCGCGTACGTGGCGAGGGTCTGCTCGTGCGTGCCGGGATACCCGTCGTGCACGGCCTCGACGAGGTCGCGGTTGTGGTCCCACTTGATGAAGTCGATGCCGAGCTCGCTCACCCGCGCGGAGATCTGCGAGCGGAGGTGCTCCCAGGCCAGGGGGTTCGCCAGGTCCAGCACGTACTGGGTGCGGAACGACAGCCCGTCGGGCGACGGCACCGCGGCAGGGTTCGACAGGACCCAGTCGGGGTGGGCGCGGGCCAGGTCGGAGTCGAGGTTGACCATCTCCGGCTCGAACCAGAGCCCGAACTGCATGCCGAGCCCGTGCACCAGGTCCGCCAGCGGTTCGAGACCGTCCGGCCACACGGCGCGGTCGACGGCCCAGTCGCCGAGCCCCGCGGTGTCGGAGCGCCGGTCGTGGAACCAGCCGTCGTCGAGCACGAAGCGCTCCACGCCGACCTCGGCGGCCTTGCGGGCGAGCCGCTCCAGCTTGGCGGGGGAGTGGTCGAAGTACACGGCCTCCCACGTGTTGAGCACGAGGGGGCGGGGCGTCACGGGGTGCTGCGGGCGCGCCCGCATCCAGGCGTGGAACCGCTCGCTCACCCCGTCGAGCCCCGCGCCCGAGTACACGAAGTACGCGACGGGAGTCGTGTACGTCTCGCCGGGGGCGAGGCGGATCTCGCCGGGCCGCAGCAGCTCGCCCGCGCCGACGAGCGTGACGTGCTCGGTCACGTGGTCGGTCCGGTAGGTCACGTCGGCGCTCCACCCCAGGTGGACGGCCCAGACCTCCCCGGTCCGGTTCCGCGGGGTGCCCGACGACGCGAGGGTCACCCAGGGCGCGTCGTGCCCGCCCCGGCCGCGGCGCGCCTCCCGGGTGGTGCTGCCGGGCGGCATGGGAACGGTGACGGGGGACTTCTCGCGGCTCCAGCGCCCGGAGAACTGCGTCACGTGGGAGGCCGTCTTGGGTACCGGGAGCGTGGCCTCGAGCCAGGCGACGTCGACGGCCGCCGGGCCGTCGTTGGTCAGGGCGTGCGTCAGCCGCACCACGCCGCCGTGGGCGATCTCGAGGACCGTGCGCAGCGAGAGCCCGTTCTCCTCGTCGCGGGCGGTCACGTCGAGCTCCGACGCCTTCCGCTCCACGGACGTCACGGTCCAGCGCGGGTAGAGCGGCCGCCCGCTCGCGGTGACGAGGAGGCCGGGCCGCCCGGCCCAGCCGTCCGCCTCCTGCGGCACGAGGTTCAGCCGCCACGCCGCGTCGAGCGTCCCGGGCGCGGTCTGCCTGCTGGTCACGAGGTCGAACGCGGTGAGGTCGCTCGCGGTGAGGTCGCCGAGGTCGGAGCCCCAGTGCAGGACCATCGGCAGGCCCTGCTCGGGGTGCGCGACGACGACGCCGACCCCGTCCCGGCGCAGCGTGGACCAGGCAGCGTTCATGAGTGTCTCCTTCGATGGGTCAGCGGGCGACGAGGTCGTTCGCGGTCCGCAGGACGGGGGCGGACGTGAGAGCCGCCGGGTCGAGGTCGAGCGCGGTGCGCACGTGGAACGTCACCGACGTGCCGGCCGGCAGGTCCACCACCTGGTCGTCCACCGTGGCGTCCGGGTCGAGCCGGTCCACGAGGAGCGTCACCGCCCGGGCGAGGGACCGCGCGGTCACCGCCACCTCGTACCCTCCGGGTACGGCGGTCACCTCCGCGGAGACCGGCGCCGGCTGCAGTGCCAGGTCCTTGTCCTCCCGCCACGGATTCACCGTAAGCACGCCGTCCAGCGACGCGACGAGCACCTCGTCCCGCGTGTCGCCGACCGCCACGACGTCGTCGGGCAGCGGCACGAGCGCCACGGAGCGCGGTGCGACGTCGACGGCGAGGTCCGACGACGCCAGCACCTCGCCACCCAGCGTGGTCCGGGCGACGGCGACCGCACCGGTCCACGGCTCGGCGGTGTCGTTGACCACGGCGACCACGAGCGAGGCGGCGGCGCCCTGGAGAGCCGAGACCTCAGGGGCCGCGCCGGCGCCGCCCTCACCCCACGAAGTGTCCTCGCTGCGCTGCGGTACGTCGCGGGGCCCCCGAGGATCGGCCACCCGCGGCTGGATCGTGAGGAGGCGGGGCGCGAAGGCGTGCCGCATGGCGTACCAGAGGGGCTTGCGGCGGCCGTCGCCGTCGACCGCGGCCCACGACGTGACAGGCCAGCAGTCGTTGAGCTGCCACACGACGGCGCCGGCCGTGCGCGGCCACCACGAGCGGTAGTGCTCCAGCGCGAAGCGGATGGCGTTCGCCTGGAGGAGCTGGGTCGCCCAGTGCCAGTCGGCGAAGTCCTCCGGCACGCCGAGGTGGGCGGCGAGGCCGCGGTCGAGCTTGCCGTTGCCGTCGTCGGCCTTCTGGTGGAGCAGGAAGGCTTCGGACTCCTTGAATCCCGGGCCTGCGAACCCCTCCGTGGTTCCGAGCGCGCGCTCCGTCGTGGCCCACGTGGCCGGACCCTGGAAGCCGAACTCGGAGCAGAACCGCGGCACGTTGTCCCGGTAGTGCACGTAGTCGATCCGGTTCCACACGTCCCACTCGTGGTGCGTCCCGTGGCGGGGGTCGTTCGGGTGGGCCTCCTCGGGCGTGAGACCGGGGGAGTACGGGGAACCGTCGGCGTAGGGACGGGTGGGGTCGAGCTCGGCGAGGACCTTCGGGAACAGCTCGTAGTAGTAGCCGGCGCCCCACGTGAGGCCGCCGAGGCCGTCCTTCCAGCCCCAGTCCTCGTGCCCCCAGATGTTCTCGTTGCCGCCGTTCCACAGCACGAGCGAAGCGTGCGACGCGAGCCGCGTGACGTTCTCCCGGAGCTCCGCCTCGACCTCGGTGCGGTGCGGCTCCTCCTCCGGGTACGCGGCGCAGGCGAGCAGCACGTCCTGCCAGACCAGGACGCCCCGCTCGTCGCAGACGTCGTAGAAGTCGTCGGTCTCGTAGATCCCGCCGCCCCACACCCGCAGCAGGTTGAGGTTCGCGCCGAGGGCCTGGTCCACGCGCTGCGCCAGACGCTCGCGGGTGATCCGGGTCAGGAGGTGGTCGTCGGGGATCCAGTTGGCGCCGCGCGCGAACACCGGCTGCCCGTTGACGACGATCGTGAAGCGCGTGCCGTGCTCGTCCCGCGACGTGTCGACGGTGACGGTGCGGAAGCCGACGCGGCGGGTCCACGCGTCGAGCGGCGCCGACCGGTCCTCGCCGGTGCCCGCGTACAGCGTCACCTCCAACCCGAACAGCGGCTGGTCGCCGTAGCCGGTGGGCCACCACAGCGCGACGCCGGGCACCTCGACGCGCACGACGGCGGAGCTCGTCCCGGCCGGGACCAGCGTGCTCACGCCGTGGCCGGCCACGGCGGCGTCCACGACGAGCGGGCCGTCGTCGCCGATCCCCGAGCGCTCGATCCTGACGTGGACGTCGACGATCCCCGTGCCGGCGCTGTCGACAGTGACCAGCGGCCGCACCTCCGCAAGGCGTGCGACGCGCCACCGCTGCACCCGCACCGGCTTCCACAGACCGGCCGTCTGCAGGTCGGGCCCCCAGTCCCAGCCGAACGAGCAGGCCATCTTGCGGACCATGTTGAAGGGCTGGGCGTAGGCCATGGGGCGCGGGCCGATCCGCTCGGCCTCCGCCTCCGCCTCGTCGAGCGCGGACGCGAGGCCGACGGCGAGCTCTCTCGGGCCGCCGACGAGGTCCCGCACGTCGAACCGGTAGGACCGGTGCATGTTCGCTGTCGTGCCCAGCGTCGCGCCACCCAGGGTGATCGCCGCGACGGTGTCCACGCCCTCGAGGAGGAGGTCCACGCGCTCGTCGTCCGCGGCGGGCGCCTCGTCGAGCGAGGTCGCGTACCGCCAGGACGCGCGCTTCATCCACCCGACGGAGGTCTCGTTCGTACCGAGGTACGGGTCGGGGATCAGGCCGTGGTCGAGCAGGGCGGTGTGGCTCGTGCCGGGCACCGTCGCCGGGAGGTCGCGGAGCCGGTCCGCGAGGGCGGGGGGCACGGGCCCCCCGGTCGCGGTCAGCGTCCAGGCGGTCAGGTCACGGCTGATCATCGTCGATCCTCGTCGCTCGAACAGGTGGTCGGGCCCATTGTTCAGAGATTGAAGAAAGTTCGTCAAAAGGCCCGCCCGGAGACGGCCTCCGGCTACCCAGCAGGGACGACGGAACCGTCGCCGGCGCCACGCCGGAGCTCGCCACGCCGGGGCGGTGATTCGTCCGGCGTGTCCAGATGCCGACCTCGCGGGACCGCGGGATGATCCCAAGCATGTCGACGTCCGGTTCGTCGCACGAGGACCCTTTCGGGATGCTCTGGGGGATGGTCGCCTCGGGGGACACGGCGGCCGACCTGGCCCTCGCCGGAGAGCTCGGCCTCGGCGCCTGCCGCTTCACCATGTCCTGGCCGCAGGTGAGCCTGGCCGACGGTCTCGACACCTACGACCGGTTCGTGGACGAGCTGCTGGCCGCCGGCCTGAGGCCCGTGCCGACGCTCGGCCCGTGGGACCTGCCCGGCGACGTGGCAGAGGAGGGCGGCTGGTCCGCCCGGGACACCGCCGAGCGGTACGCGGACCAGGTCGGTCACGCCGCCCGGCGCCTCGGCGACCGGGCCGGCAGCTGGATCACCGTCGACGGACCGGCCCTGGGGGCGCCGTGGTCGTGGTCGGAGAACATGTCCGTGGCCCACCACCTGCTCGTGGCGCACGGGCTCGCGGTGCGGGCGCTGCGAGCAGCCGGGGTCACCGACGTGGGGATCGTGGACGTCCGGGGGCCGGTCGGGTCCGACGACGTGGTGCTCGACCGGCTGTTCGCCGACCCCGTGCTCCTCGGCAGCTACCCCGAGGAGGTGACCGACCGGCTGCCCGCCTGGGCGCTGGCCGACCTCGGCACCGTCTCGGAGCCCGTCGACTGGTACGGCGTCGGACGGCGGCCCGGTCCTGCTGGGTCGCTCACCGGGCTCGTCGCCGGGCTCGTCGAGCGGTACGGCCACGTCCTGCCGCCCGTGGTCGGCACCGAGGACCTGGCTGGTGAGGGCGGTCTGGCGGTTCACCGCCGAGCCGTGGAGGAGGCGCTGGCGACGGGGGTGAAGGTGCGCGCCTGGTACGTCCGGGGCCCGTGGCGAGTAGGCGAACGGCGGCGCGTGCCTTAGTGTGCGGGGGCGTCCCCCATGCCGAAGGAGAACACCGTCGTGAGAGGTGCTGCCGTCGCAGCGTCCCTCGCCCTGCTCGCAGGGCTGGCCGCAGGGATCGGTGGGTTCGCTGCGCCCGCCGCGGCAGACACCATCGTCCCGCTCGCCGGCGACTGCCCTGCGGCGGACGCGCGCGTCGAGCTGAACCAGCGGTCGTCGTCCGCCCAGGCGACCGCGCCCGACGGGTTGGTGATCGCCGGCTTCTGCGTGCGCGCCGGGGCTGCGGCCGGGCCGGCCGGGCCCGAGCAGGTGCTGCTCAGCACCCCTGCGAAGACCGTCACGGTGGCGCACAGCTCGGGCAAGCCGATCGAGTACTACACGCTCAACTACATGCCGGCACCCGCGGAGGGTGCCGCCGCGTCGACGCCCAGCCCGTCGCCGAGCCCTTCGGCGTCGGCCTCCGCGACCCCTGGCGCCTCTGCGACCCCGGGCACCTCCGCGTCACCCTCGCCGGAGCCGTCTGCATCCGCTCCCGCCGCCTCCTCGTCGTCCCCCGCCCCGGCCGCACCTGAGGCTCCGGCCGAGGCAGGCTCCGGCGTCGGGAGGCAGGCCGGCGACGACGAGGCCGAGCCGGCCGGGAACCCGCTGCCCGTGGTGCTCGCGGTGATCGCAGGCGTCGTCGTGGCCTGCTGGGCGGCGATCGTGTTCCTGCGGTGGCGGCGGTCCGCCGTGGCCGTGGTGCGGACCGAGGAGCTGCCGACCGTGGCGATCCCCGTCGCCGTGACCGCCGCTGCCACGCTCGCCGCCGGAGGTTCCGGAGGTGCGCCGCGTGCCGTGGGCCGGCGCAGCGCGCCGCGCACGCCTCCCGGGTCAGCCCGGCCGGACGACCAGGCCGAGCGCCTCGGCGACCACGACGGCCTGGTCGGCGTCGACGACGGCGCCGGTGAGAGTCACGGTGCGTGGGTCGAGGGACGACAGGTCGCTGCCCCGCAGGTCGGCGGCGGACAGGTCCGCGCCGTCCAGGACGGCGGCGGAGAGGTCGCACCCGTTCAGTACGCCCCCGTGCGCCCGTACGTCGCCGAGATCCCCCTCCCGCAGCCGCACGCCCGTGAACCGCGCCGACCCCAGCCCGGCGCGCCGGAGGCTCACGAATGACCAGTTGCCGCCGTCGACCTTGAGCAGGTCGAAGGTGCAGCTCGTGAAGATCGAGCCCACGAGCTTGCAGCGCTCGAGCGCGGCGTCGAAGAACACGCAGCGGTCGAAGATGCAGGACGTGAACGCGCAGTCACGCAGGACCGCGGCGTTGAAGCGGACCCCGCGGAACGTGCACTCCGCGAACGTGGCCCCGGTGCCCGTCGCCTCCGTCAGGTCCACGTCCGCGAAGAGCGTGCGTTCGTAGGCGAGCCCCGACAGGTCGCGGCCGTACCAGTCCTCGCCGGCGATCCGGGTGTCCACGGGGGGCATGCTCGAAGCCATGGCCCGACCCTACGCGGCGCCACCCACAGCCTGACCTCTGGGCGTCTGGATCGCCGCGTGGGCCGCGGCCGTGGGTATGCGTGTGGCGGGAGTCCGACACCGGATCCCCGCCACACGTCATACCCACAGCAGCTGAGTGCGTCTTGTCAGACGGCTGCCGGGAACGGGACGCCCGTCGTCGCGTGGCAGCGGTACCCGTTCGGGTTCTTGTCCAGGTACTGCTGGTGGTAGTCCTCGGCCAGGTAGAACGGACCGGCCTCGACGGCGGGCCGCTGCTCCGTCGTGATCGGGTCGTAGCCCTTGGCGTCGAGCACCTCGGTGTAGCGCTTGGCGGTGTCCTGCACGGCCGCGGCCTGCTCCGGCGTCGTCCAGTAGACGGCCGACCGGTACTGCGTGCCCACGTCGTTGCCCTGGCGGTAGCCCTGCGTCGGGTCGTGGCGCTCCCAGAAGATCGCCAGGAGCTCCTCCTCGGAGACCTTCGACGGGTCGTACGCGACCATCGCGGTCTCGGTGTGGCCGGTCCGTGCGGTGCAGACCTCGTCGTACGTGGGGTTGGGCGTGGTGCCACCCATGTAGCCGACGGCGGTGCTCACGACGCCAGGGACCTGCCAGAAGATCTCCTCCGCGCCCCAGAAGCACCCCATCGCGAGGTACAGCACGCGCGTGCCCGGGGCCCACGGCCCGGTGATCGAGGTGCCGAGCACCGTGTGGGGCCGCGGGGTCTGCAGCACCGGCGACTGCCGGCCCGGCAGGGCCGCCTCCGGCTCCACCATCGTGGTCTTGGCGGACGACCCGAAGAACTGCTCGAAGAACGACATCTCTTTCCTCCTTTGCGGGCGCCGTTCGCGCGCCCACGATGTCCAACGGGATCGGCCGGAGCGGTGTTCCGGCGGCGCGATCACATCGGCTGGGGAACGACCTTCTGCACGAGCAGGCGGATCCGGGACCGGCACCCTCAGCATCAGCCGCGTCCCGTCCGAGAGCTCGGTACTGAGGTCGACCTCGGTGGGTGTGAGCGAGAGCGCCTTCAGGAGTCCCGGGATGGCGTCGACCACGAGGCTCCCGATCGCTGGTTGCTCTCATGGCGACCCTGGTACGAGGGCACCAGGATGTCGATCACCCGTGTGCTGGCGTCCGCGGTGCGGACGAACCGGCTGCCGTCTGCGCGGGCGTAGCCCCGCCCGATGAGTGCCCGCTCATCGTGGCGCATCCAGGGACGCGTCCTGAGCCACAGTCCTGGGGGCCGTGTCGGTGGCTCCGCATAGGGTTCCCGCATGGAGATCGAGCCACTCGTCCTGGCCGACGCCACCGCGTGGCGGGCATGGCTGGACGAGCACGAGGACACGTCCGACGGCGTCTGGCTCGTGCTGGCCAAGAAGGGCAAGGCCTCGCCCACGACGCTCACCTACGACGCCGCGCTCGACGAGGCGCTGTGCAGCGGGTGGATCGACGGACAGGCCCGTGGCCGGGACGAGGCGACCAGCCTGCGGCGGTTCACGCCGCGGCGGTCGCGCAGCCAGTGGTCGGCCCGCAACGTCGGCATCGTCGCCCGGCTCGAGGAGGAGGGCCGCATGCGGCCGCGGGGGCGGGCCGAGGTGGAGCGCGCGAAGGCCGACGGGCGGTGGGACGCGGCCTACGACGGCGGCCGCGACATCCTGGTGCCGCCGGCGCTCGCCGAGGCGCTCGCCGCGAGCCCGCGTGCCGCGGCGATGTTCGCCATCCTCACGGCGCAGAACCGCTACGCGATCCTGTACCGGATCGCCACGGCCAAGCAGGAGGCGACCCGCGTCCGCAACGTCGACAAGTTCGTCGCGATGCTGGAGCGGGGAGAGACGGTGTACCCGCAGAAGCGGACGCTCGACGACTAGGTGGAGCCCAACCGTGAGGCCGCCGGCGTCGGTCACCTCGTCGGTGTGGCACGCGGCCGGGAGAACTAGGCTGACCGGGTGAGCACAGATCACGACTGGACCCTCTCCGGCTTCGCCACCCGCGCCATCCACGCAGGGCAGGAACCGGACCCCACCACCGGCTCCGTCATCCCGCCCGTCTACCTGACGTCGACGTACAAGCAGGACGGCGTGGGCGGTCTGCGGGGCGGCTACGAGTACTCGCGGTCGGCCAACCCGACGCGCACCTCGCTGGAGGAGGCGCTCGCCGCTGCGGAGACGCCCCAGGCCACGCCGGGCGGGCCGGTCTCCGCCCGGGTGCGCGGGTTCGCCTTCGCCTCGGGCCTGGCGGCGGAGGACACGCTGCTGCGCGCGGTCCTGCGCCCCGGCGACCACGTCGTGATCCCGGACGACGCCTACGGCGGCTCGTACCGCCTGGTCGCGCGCGTCTTCGGGCCGTGGGGCGTGGACCACACGGCGGCGCACCAACCGGACCTGGCGGCGGTGGCGGACGCGATCGTGCCGGGTCGCACCAAGGTCGTGTGGGTCGAGACGCCCACGAACCCGCTGCTCGCCATCAGCGACATCCGCGAGCTCGCGGACCTGGCGCACGACGCGGGCGCGCTGCTCGTCGTCGACAACACGTTCGCCACCCCGTACCTCCAGCAGCCGCTGGCACTCGGCGCGGACGTGGTGGTGCACAGCACCACCAAGTACATCGGGGGCCACAGCGACGTCGTCGGCGGCGCCCTCGTGGTGCCCGACGACGTCGCGCTCCCGGGCGGGCTCGCCGCCCCGAACGGCGCGACGAGCGTGGCCGACGCCGTGATGTTCCACCAGAACGCGTCGGGCGCGGTGGCCGGCGCGTTCGATGCCTGGCTGACGCTGCGCGGGCTCAGGACGCTCGCCGTCCGCATGGACCGGCACTGCCACAACGCGTCCGCGGTGGCCGACTTCCTGGCTGCGCACCCGAAGGTCACCGAGGTGATCTACCCGGGGCTGCCGTCGCACCCGGGCAACGGGCTCGCGAAGCGCCAGATGCGCGACTTCGGAGGGATGATCTCGTTCCGCGTGGCCACGGAGGAGGCCGCGCTGGACGTGTGCGCCCGCACGAAGGTGTTCACGCTGGCGGAG
Source organism: Antribacter soli (assembly GCF_021568775.1). Classification (GTDB taxonomy): domain Bacteria; phylum Actinomycetota; class Actinomycetes; order Actinomycetales; family Cellulomonadaceae; genus Antribacter; species Antribacter soli. Next base: position 21,731 of record NZ_JAKGSG010000012.1, read on the forward strand.
TCTTTGGGCGGCGTCGAGTCGCTGATCGAGCACCCGGGCCGGATGACGCACGCGTCCGTCGCCGGCTCGGCGCTCGAGGTGCCGGACGACCTGGTGCGCCTCTCCGTGGGCATCGAGGACGCGGCCGACCTGATCGCCGACCTGGAGCAGGCGCTGCGTTGAGGCGCGCGCCAGTGACGTGACTGTCAGAGGTTCCCTCTAGGGTGGGCCACGTGAGCGAGAAGACCGACACCACATTGGCCGCGACCGGCCCTGACGCGCCCATCGAGCCGCTCCCCGGCGTCCCGGTCGCGGCGCCGCGCACGGGCACGGACGCCGTGCCCTACGCCGTGCAGGCGGCGGCCGCCTGGGCCTGGCGGGTGCTGCTCATCGCGGCGCTCCTCGCGGGCGCCCTGTGGCTCCTGACGCTCCTCAAGGTGATCGTGGTGCCGGTGGCGGTCGCGCTGCTCCTGGCGGTCCTGCTGACGCCGATGCGGCGGTTCTTCCAGAGGAACTTGCACCTGGGCCGCGGCCCGGCGTCGGGCCTGTCGCTGATCGCTCTCATCGCGATCGTGGCCGGCCTCATCACGGTGTCCAGCCGGTCGATCGCGAGTGGTTTCGCGGACCTGCGCCTCCAGGCCACGGCCGGCATCGAGGAGGTGATCTCCTGGCTGCAGACCCGGTTCAACGTGAACCTGTCGACCTACAGCGAGGAGCTGATGACGCAGCTGCAGGAGCAGCAGTCCGCCATCATCTCCGGGGCGCTCGGTGCGGCGACCACCGTGGGGCACGTTGCGGTGGGCATCCTGATCGCGCTCTTCTGCACGTTCTTCTTCCTGCACGACGGGCGCGGGATCTGGTCGTGGCTCGTCAACCTGCTCCCGCTCAGCACCCGCGAGAAGGTTCACCAGGCGGGGCGGCGCGGCATCGTCACGCTCTCGGCGTACGTGCGCACGCAGATCCTCGTGGCGTTCGTGGACGGCGTGGGCATCGGCATCGGGTCGGCCTTCTTCGTGCCGAGCCTGGCCCTGCCGATCGCCGTCCTGGTGTTCGTCGGCTCGTTCGTCCCGGTCGTCGGTGCGATCGTGACGGGCGTCGTCGCGGTGATCGTGGTGCTCGTCGCGAAGGGCTGGGTCGCGGCGCTGATCATGCTCGGCGTGGTGGTCCTGGTGCAGCAGATCGAGGGCCACGTGCTGCAGCCGTTCCTGATGGGCCAGGCGGTGTCGCTGCACCCGGTGGCCGTGATCCTCGTGGTCGCCGCAGGCAGCTTCGTCGCGGGCATCGTGGGTGCGCTGTTCTCGGTGCCGCTCGCGGCGCTGCTCAACACCGTGATCCTCTACCTGCACGGGCACGACAAGTTCCCCGAGCTCGGCGACGGCGACAGGCTGCCGCTGCGCTGGAGACCGCCGTCGGCCCCGCCGATCCGGCTGCGCCGGATCGGAATGCAGGGCGCCTCGGCCGGTGCTGTCGCCGCGGACGCCGCTGAGGGCGGCACGTCCGACGGCGCGGTCACCGAGCAGGCGATCGACGAGGTCAAGGACGGCTCGCGCAAGGGCTGAGCGCCGCCGGTTCCGAGGCACGCCGGCGGCAGCCGCCGCACAACGTGCATCTGCGGCCCTTCTGCGGAAGCATGCGCGCTGTGCCCCGAACGCATGACTCTCTCCCGGCCGTCGAGCCGGTTCCCGCGCTGCCCCCGGTGACGGTCGACGACGTGCGCGCCGCCGCGAAGTTGCTGGAGGGCGTGATCACCCGCACGCCGGTCGTCGAGAGCCGCGCGTTGTCGAAGCTCACGGGCGCGCGCGTGGTCCTCAAGTGCGAGAACCTCCAGCGCGCCGGCTCGTTCAAGGTGCGCGGCGCCTACGTGCGCCTTGCCCGACTGAGCGAGGAGGAGCGGGCACGCGGCGTCGTCGCGGCCAGCGCCGGCAACCACGCGCAGGGCGTGGCGCTCGCCGCGGGCATGCTCGGGATCGACGCGATGGTCTTCATGCCGCAGGATGCGGCGCTGCCGAAGATCGCGGCGACACGCGGCTACGGCGCGGACGTGCGGCTCGTCGGTGCGAGCGTGGACGAGGCGCTGGTCGCCGCCCGCGTGGAGGCGGCCCGGTCCGGACGCATCCTGGTGCACCCCTTCGACCACGTGGACGTCGTGGCGGGTCAGGGCACGGTGGCGCTGGAGATCCTTGAGCAGGTGCCGGACGTACGGACAGTGCTGGTGCCGCTCGGCGGCGGCGGGCTCGTCGCCGGCATCGCCGAGGTGCTCGCCGAGGTGGCGCCGCAGGTCCGGGTGGTCGGCGTGCAGGCGAGCGAGGCGGCAGCGTACCCGGAGTCGCTGGCCGCGGGCACGCCGCGCGCCGCCCTGCTGCGGCCGACGATGGCGGACGGCATCGCCGTCGGGCTGCCGGGGCAGGTGCCCTTCACGATCGTGAGGAACCGCGGTGTCGAGGTGCGGACCGTGTCGGAGGACCAGCTCTCGCGGGCGCTGCTCGCGGTGCTGGAACGCAACAAGCTCATGATCGAGCCGGCCGGCGCGGCCGGAGTGGCAGCGCTGCTGGCTGCCGCCCCGGGGGAGTTCGAGGGCCCGGTCGTCGCGGTGCTCTCGGGCGGGAACGTCGACCCGCTCGTCCTGCTGCGCGTGGTCCAGCACGGCCTCGTGGCTGCCGGCCGGTACGTGCAGCTCAAGGTACGGCTGGTGGACCGGCCGGGCGCGCTCGCGGGGCTGGTGGACGCGATCGCCGCCGCGGGCGCGAACATCGTGCACGTGGAGCACACGCGCACCGACGTCTCGCTCGCTGTCTCCGAGGTGTGGGTGAACATCCAGCTCGAGACGAAGGGCCCCGAGCACTGCGGCGCCGTCGTCGAGCGCCTCCGCGGGACGGGGTACGAGGTCGTCACGAACTAGGTGTCGTGCGGGGCGTCCCCCGTTCGTCGTCGGGGTGACGCGGCCGCTCCGGCCGCGCGACGATGACCGGGAACCATCCCGGGAAGGGAGCTCATCATGCGGTACCTGATGCTGGTCGTGTCCGCCCCCGACGAGCCGGACGACGGCCCGGCGCCCGACATCGAGGAGTGGGTGGCGAAGCACGACGCGAGCGGCGCCCGGATCCTCGGCGACAGGGTGCGCCCGCAGGAGGACGCGGTCGGCGTCCGTGTCCGCAAGGGCGAGGTGCTCGTCACGGACGGACCGTTCGCCGAGACGAAGGAGCAGGTCTTCGGGTTCGACGTGATCGAGGCGGCGGACCTCGACGAGGCCGTCGCGATCGCCGCCGGCCACCCGATGGCGTACCACGGGGCGCTCGAGCTCCGCCCGTTCTGGGCCGAGGAAGGTGCCTGACATGCGCTACCTCATGCTCATCCTGGAGGCCGACACTCCTGTCCGGGAACCCACCCCCGACATCGCGGACTGGGTCGCGAAGCACGACGCGAGCGGCGCCCGCGTCATGGGCGAGCGGCTCCGGCCCGCAGCGGACGTGCGACGGGTCCAGGTCCGCGACGGCCGCACAGTGGTCACGGACGGCCCCTTCTCGGAGACCAAGGAGGTCTTCGGCGGGTTCGACGTCATCGAGGCGGCCGACCTCGACGAGGCGCTCGCCATCGCGGCCGAGCATCCCGGCGCGCACGGGGCCAGCACCATCGAGGTGCACCCGTTCTGGCCCACGGACGGCACTGCCGGTGCCACAGCCTGGACGCCGGGCGGCAGCGCCTCGTGAGGTCCGCCGCCGGCCGGTCGCCCCGGGCGGTCACCCCGCCCGGGGTGCCGAGCGGCCCGGGTGACAAGGCGCACCCGGGCGAGCGACCGACGTCGGCCAGTGATGTCGGGACGGCCGTCACCGAGGCCTTCCGTGCCGAGTGGGGCCGCGTGCTGGCGGCGGTCGCCCGGAGCACCGGTGACCTGGACCTGGCGGAGGAGTGCGCGCAGGAGGCGTTCGCGACCGCGCTGCGGACGTGGGCGCGTGACGGCGTCCCCCAGCGCCCCGGCGCCTGGCTGACGACGACCGCGCGGAACCACGCGCTGGACCGGCTCCGCCGTCGCCGCGTCGAGGGCGCCAAGGTGGCGACGGCGGCCCGGCTCGCGGAGCGGGTCGACGGCGTGCCCGGTACGGACGGCACCGGCGTCGCGGGCCCGGACCCGGTGGGCGCGGCCGTCGCGGACGCCCTCGACGAGTGGCCCGACGCCGAGGGCGACGAAGACCTGCTGCGCCTCGTGTTCGCGTGCTGCCACCCTGCCCTGCCGCTGGAGGGTCGGGTGGCGCTCACGCTGCGTTCCCTGACGGGCATGACGACGGCGCAGGTCGCCCGGGCGTTCCTCGTGCCGGAGACGACGATGGCGCAGCGCCTGACTCGCGCCAAGCGCCGCATCCGCTCCACGGGCATCACCTTCCGCGTGCCGCCGCCGGAGCTGCTGCGGGAGCGGGTGTCCGCGGTGCTTGCCGTCCTGTACGTCCTGTTCACCGAGGGGTACGACGCGTGGGCCGAGCCCGCGCAGCACGTCGCGGGCTGCGCCGAGCGGCGTGCCCTCGCGGACGACGCCGTGCGCTGCGCCCGCCTCGTCGCACGGCTCCTCCCCGACGAGCCGGAGGCGCGCGGCCTCCTCGCGCTGCTCCTGCTGCAGCACGCCCGGCGGGACGCCCGCCTCGCCGCTCCGCCCGCTGCCGCCCCGCCCGCGGCAGCGACGGTGCCGGTGTCGGAGCCGGTCCTGCTGGAGGAGCAGGACCGGACGCTGTGGCGCGGGGACGAGATCGCGGAGGGTCTGCGGGTCCTCGACGACGCGCTGGCCGAGCGGAGGCCGGGGCCGTACCAGGTGCAGGCCGCGATCGCGGCGCTGCACAGCTCAGCGCCGTCGGCCGGGGAGACGGACTGGGCGGAGATCGTCGGGCTCTACGACGTGCTGGTCACCATGACGCCCTCGCCCGTCGTGCTGCTGAACCGGGCGGTCGCGGTGGCGATGCTGCGCGGGCCGGACGCAGGCCTCGAGGCGCTGGGCGTGGTGGCGGACGCCCCGGAGCTGGCGGCGTACCACCTGCTCCCGGCGACACGCGCCGACCTGCTCCGCCGCGCCGGCCGGCCCCTGGAGGCGGCGACCGAGCTGCGGCGCGCGCTGGCCCTGGTGGACCGCGAGGGTGACCGGAGGCTGCTGGCACGGCGGCTGGCCGAGGTCGGCGCGGAGCCGGCAGAGGCTCCCCGTGGAGCGTCCTGAAAGGCCGGCGGGACAAGGATCATGCGGCGCGCGTCAGAAGCTCCCCGCGGTGGTCCGCGGGGAGCTTTGACAACGTGCGAGGCGGACCGCACACCGCCGGCGTGGGTCGGGAGCGCTTCAGCCCTGGAAGGGCTTGGCGTCCGTGATCTCCACGGAGATCTCGCGACCGTTCGGCGCCGTGTAGCTCGTGGTCTCGCCGATGGTCTTGCCGAGGATCGCCGCGCCCAGGGGGGACGTCGGAGAGAACACGTCGAGGTCGGTGGTCCCGGCCATCTCGCGGGAGCCCAGGAGGAAGGCCATCTCGTCGCCCGCGACGAGAGCGGTCACGACCATGCCGGGCTCGACCGTGCCACTGTCGGACGGTGTGCCGATCTCTGCGTTGCGCAGCTTCTCCGTGAGCTCGCGAATGCGCGCCTCGTTCTTGGCCTGCTCCTCGCGGGCGGCGTGATATCCGCCGTTCTCCTTGAGGTCGCCCTCGTCACGGGCCGCGGCGATGCGCTCGGCGATCTCAGTGCGGTAAGGGCCGGACAGGTGCTCCAGCTCCGCCTTGAGCCGGTCGTGCGCTTCCTGGGTGAGCCAGGTGACAGAAGCGTCGGTCACGGGGGCTCTCCTTTCGTGGTTGCTCGTTCGAGCGACAGTGGCCGCGCGCGTGCCCACCGACGGGAGCTCCACCGGGTGAGAGCACGCGCGTCGGCCGATCAACACAGCGTGTGAATCTCTTAGGATACCAAATGCCCGTTCCGAGGTCAGGGTATTCCGAGCCCCGTCCGATTCGTGGCATCGCCAGATGCAAAGTCAAGGACTGGACGGGATCAAGGTTCCGTCAAGGATAGGTCCGCGGCGCCTCGATGACCAGGGGTTCAGGGTTCGACGACGCAGTCGTCGACCACGCCGGTCGTCGCTCGCTCCGTGGTGCGCACCTCGGCCGTGTACCGCGCGGTGCGGTCCTCGTTCGGCCCGACCTGGACCTGGAGCGCGCCGACCTGGGCGTACGAGGGGTTCAGGGCGACGAGCGTGCAGGTCGCGCGCATGCCGGGCGGCATGCTGACGTCGAACGTCACGTCGACCTGCTCGGCGCTCACGATCGAGAAGCCCACGTCCGTGAACGACACGGGGTCCTGGCGCTGCTGCTCCACCGCGAACCATGCGGCGACCGCCACGCCGGCGGCGAGCGCGACCCCGATCGCCACGCGAGCGCCCGCACCGAGGCGCCCGCGGGCGCGGCCGTGACCGTACCTGTCCGCGAGGTACTCGTCGTCGGCGGCCACGGCGGCGGCGTCCGCGCCGGCCTGCGGGCCGACCGCGGAACCGGCCTCGGTGCCGACCTTCGGTGACGGTTCGTGTGGGTGGCTCATGATTCCATTGTCCCTGAGCCTCGGCCGATCCCGACCCGGCAACCATGACGCCTCGACCACACACGGAGGAACCGGTGTCCGTAGCCCAGCGCGAGCCGCTGCGCCTGATGGCGGTGCACGCGCACCCCGACGACGAGTCCAGCAAGGGGGCCGCCACCATGGCCCGCTACGTCTCCGAGGGGGTGGAGGTCCTCGTCGTCACGTGCACGGGGGGTGAGCGCGGTGACGTGCTCAACCCGACGTTCGCGCTGCCCGAGGGCCACGACATGTCGTCCCTGGAGGGCACGGCCGCGCTGCGACGCGTGGAGATGGCCGCCGCGGCGGCCGTGCTCGGCGTGCGCCAGCACTGGCTCGGCTTCGTCGACTCGGGCCTGCCGGAGGGCGACCCGCTGCCGCCGCTGCCCGAGGGTTGCTTCGCACTCGTTCCGCTCGAGGAGGCGGCGCGCCCGCTGGTCGAGCTGGTGCGCGAGTTCCGCCCGCACGTCATGACGACGTACGACCCGTCGGGCGGCTACCCCCACCCCGACCACATCAAGTCCCACGAGGTGGCGTTCGAGGCGTTCCACGCCGCGGCGGACCCGGAGCGCTACCCGGGCACGGGCGAGGCGTGGGCCGTGCGCAAGCTGTACTACGACCACGGCTTCTCGATGGACAGCATCCGCACCGTCCACGAGGCGATGGAGGGCGCCGGCCTGGAGTCGCCGTTCGGGGAGTGGGTCGAGTCCCGCACCGCGCGCGAGATCCCGGAGCGCCCGGTCACCACGCGCGTGCCGGTCGCGGCCTGGTTCCCGCAGCGGGACGCGGCGCTCATCGCCCACGCCTCGCAGATCGACCCGAACGGCTTCTTCTTCGCCGTCCCGCGCGACCTGGAGGCCGACGTGTGGCCGTGGGAGGAGTACGAGCTGGCCGAGTCCCGCGTGCCGCTCCCGCAGCCGGAGCCGGGCACGTACGAGGACGACCTGTTCGCGGGCGTGCGCGAGGGCGCAGAGGTGTCCGCGTGAACGCGTTCCTGCTCCTGGCCGCCGCCGACCCGTCGCCGAACCCCACCGGAGGGACGCTGCGCCCGGGCCTCACCGAGACCGACGTGTCGCCGGGCCTCATCGGCTTCCTCGTGACGTTCGCGATCGCCGCGGCATGTGTCCTGCTCTTCGTCTCGCTCACCAAGCACCTGCGCAAGGCGCGGCGCAACGCCGAGGACCTGGGCCTGCCTGTCGAGCGGCGACAGAGCATCGGCTTCCGCCGCGACGACGAGGCCTCGGCTCCGGCCGAGGGTGGCAACGGGCCGCGCGGCGACGCTGCCCGTGGTGGCGAGGCGCCTGGCAGCGAGGAGGCCGACGGCGGCCGGGGTGTCTCGGGTGGCTGACGCCGGGGCTGACGCGGTGCACCGGGACGGGCGTCCGGCGTCGGGCAGCGAGACCGTGCGTGTGACCGTGGCTCAGGTGGCCGTCTCGGACGACCACGTCGCGAACCGCGTGGTCGCGGCTGACGCGTTCCGGTCGGCGGCGCGCGTGCACGCCGAGCTGCTGGTGCTGCCGGAGTACGCCTCGGGCTACGACCGGGGCGGCGTCGGGGCCGAGCACGCGGAGCCGCTCGAAGGGCCGTTCGTCGCGAACCTGCGGCGCCTCGCGCGAGAGCACGGGATCGCGGTGATCGCGGGGACGACGCTGCCCGGGTCGTCGGGCCGGGCCGTGAATGCGGTCGTGGCGGTCGACGGGGCGGGCGAGCTCGCCGGGGTGTACCGCAAGGTCCACCTGTACGACGCGTTCGGGACGCGCGAGTCTGACCGCCTGGAGCCCGGACAGGCCGACGCGCCGCCGCTCGTGCTGCGCGTCGGAGCGCTGACGTTCGGGGTGCTGACCTGTTACGACCTGCGGTTCCCGGAATCGGCGCGGCGCGTGGTCGACGCGGGCGCGGACGTGCTCGTGTACCCGTCGGCGTGGGTGGCCGGCCCGCTCAAGGCCGAGCAGTGGCGCACGCTGCTGCAGGCTCGAGCGATCGAGAACACGTCGATAGCGATCGGCGTGGGGATGGCGGGGAAGGGCGTGACCGGGCGGTCGGTGCTCGTGGGCCCGGACGGCGTCGTGGGGCTGGAGCTGGGTGACAAGCCGGACATCCGCACGGTGGACCTCGACCCGGCTGGTGTGGCAGCGGTGCGGGCGGCGAACCCCTCGCTCGAGAACCGGCGCTACACGGTCGTGCCGAGGTAGAACGGGCCGAGGTAGAACCGCACAGGTCCTACCTCGGCAGGTCCTACCTCGCCGTCGCCGCCAGGAAGATCGCGACCGTGTGGCACGCGAAGCCGACGACGGTGAGCACGTGAAAGATCTCGTGGAAGCCGAACCAGCGGGGGCTGGGGTTGGGCTTCTTGGTCCCGTACACGACCGCGCCCAGGGTGTAGGCGAGGCCGCCACCCGCGACGAGCCACACGATCGCAGGCCCGCCGCCCGCCCAGAACTGCCCCATGTACCCGACGGCGACCCAGCCGAGCGCGACGTAGACCGGTACGTAGACCCAGCGCGGGGCGTTGAGCCACAGGATGCGGGCGAGCAGGCCCAGCAGGGCGCCGCCCCACACGATGGCGAGCAGGATCGTGGCGGTGCGCGGCGGCAGCAGGAGCACCGCGAGGGGCGTGTACGTACCCGCGATGATGAGGAAGATGTTCGAGTGGTCGGCCCGCCGCAGGGCGGCCGCGACGCGGGCGGACCACGTACCGCGGTGGTACACCGCGCTGGTGCCGAACAGCAGGCACGCCGTGAGCGCGAAGATCGCGCACGCCACCTTCCCGGCGACGGGCGGTGCGAGCACGACGAGCACGATGCCGGCGGCGAGCGTCAGGGGGAAGGTCCCGGCGTGGATCCAGCCACGCAGACGGGGCTTGATCTGCTCCACCGTCCCGGCGACGCCGGCGGCCACGTTGGCGACTGCCTCACCGACGCTCTCGCGCACGTCGCCGAGGGTGTCACCGACCTTGGCGAGGTCGAAGCGGTCGGCCTTGCGGCCCTGCCGCTGGTCTTCAGCTACCACGGATCCTCCTCCGTCGCGGGGCGCGGCCACGGTCCGCCCGGTGCCGCCTACGCTCTAACTTACGCAAGCGTAGGTTACGCGGCCGTAGGTTCATGCCACGCGTTGTGAAGATACTGCGGCCGGATCGGGGGAGGTGCTCGGAAGCCGTCCACGCCGCCTCGTGGCGGCGCAGAGGGGCTGGTGCGGCGAGGTAGCGTTGTCCCGCCGGTCGGCCGGTCCGCCCGCGCCGCCCGCCGGGAGGCGGGCGCCTCTCGACGACCTGACAGAGGTGTCCGTGCGCCTGCCCCGCCCGCTCTACCGGCTCTACGAGCGTCGCCTGGCCGCGACCCTGGTCGGCGCGACGTTGCCGAGGCACGTGGGCGTCATCCTGGACGGTAACCGCCGCTGGGCGAAGTCGTTCGGCAAGACCGCCGTGACGGGACACCGGCAGGGCGCGGACAAGATCGCGGAGTTCCTGGGCTGGGCCGAGCCGCTCGGCATCGAGGTCGTCACCCTGTGGATGCTGTCCACGGACAACCTCGCGCGCTCCGCCGAGGAGCTGACCAACCTGCTCGACATCATCGAGGACGCGGTGCGCGACCTCGCCGACTCGGGCCGGTGGCGCCTGCGCGTCGTCGGCCGCCTGGACCTGCTGCCCACGCGGCTCGCCGCGGCACTGCGCGAGGCCGCCGAGCGGACCGACGGGGTGCAGGGCCTGCAGGTCAACGTCGCCGTGGGGTACGGCGGCCGGCACGAGATCGCCGACGCCGTGCGCGCGTACCTCACCGAGCAGGCGAAGAACGGCGCCACGCTCGCCGAGCTCGCCGAGAGCATCGACGTCGAGCACATCGCCGAGCACCTCTACACCAAGGGTCAGCCCGACCCCGAGCTCGTCATCCGCACGAGCGGCGAGCAGCGCATCGGCGGCTTCCTCATGTGGCAGAGCGCACACTCCGAGTTCTACTTCTGCGAGGCGTACTGGCCCGCATTCCGCCGTGTCGACTTCCTGCGCGCCCTGCGCGACTACTCGTTGCGGGAGCGTCGCCTCGGACGCTGACCCGATCGGCCGCAGGTAGCGTTTCTGGTGGTGGGGGACGAACGACGGGGGGAGATGGAGAGATGGAGCGGCCGGCGCGAGCGTCTGCCCGTGATACGGCGCAGACCTGGGAGTCGATCTTCCGCACCCAGGTGACGCTGATGCGGCGCCTCCTTGCCGACGACATCTGGGGCGACCTCAGCATGCGCGAGTACGACGTCCTCTTCACGCTGTCCGGCGCACCCGGGGGAAGCCTGCGGCTGCGCGACCTCAACGAGGCGATCCTCATGGCGCAGTCGTCACTGTCGCGCATGGTCGAGCGCCTCGAGGCGCGCGGGCTCGTCGTCCGCGCGCCCGCCCCCGACGACGGTCGCGGCACCCTGGTCGCCCTCACCGTGGAGGGCGCCCGCATCCAGAAGGAGCTCGGGCGGGCACACGTCCGGTCGATCGACCACTATGTCGGCGGTGTGCTCGACGCCGGCGAGATGGCGACCCTGCGCGGGCTGCTGGACCGCCTGCGAGCGGCCCAGGCGGACATCCCGGACCACAGGGACTCCTGAGCCGGGCGCTCGCAGGCAGTCCCGTAGGCTGCCGTCGTGCTCCGAGCCCTGACCCGAGCCGGCGCCCGGCCGGCTGTCGAGCGGTGGGCGCTGCTCGGCGCGGTCATCACCGCCGTCCTGTGCTCGCTCACCGCGACCTTCGCGGACCCGCCCTACGTCACGGGCGACGAGGCGCCGCACGTCGACTACGCCTACCAGCTGTGGCACGGTGGCCTGCCCGTCTTCGAGGAGGGGCTCGTCCTGCGGCCCGACGGCGCCTGGCTGGCCCCCGTGCAGTGGACGGCGCAGCACCCGCCGCTCTTCTACCTCCTGGTCGCGCCGGTCGTAGGCCCGCTGGCCGACGCCGGTCACCCCGTCGCCGCCGTGTACGCGGTGCGGGCCGTGAACTCGCTGCTGCACGGCATGCTCGTGCTCGTCACCTGGTGGACGGTGCGCCGGCTCGCGCGGCCCGGCAGTGCCCTGCCCATGGTGACGGCGCTGGTCATGGCCCTCGCGGCGGCCGCCGCCCGGCTCGGCGGGTCCGCCTACAACGACCTGCTCGCGGCCGTTCTCGCCGCGCTGCTGCTCGGCCTCTGCGCGCGCATCGTGCGGGACGGGCCCACCGCGCGGCTCGTCGCCGCGGTCGCCGTCGTGGCGGCGCTCTGCTCGGTGACGCGCACCTCGGCGACGGTCGTCGCGGCTGTGTGCTGCGCCGTCGCGCTCCTGGCGGCCGTGCTGCGCAGCCGCCGCGACCGACGGGCGGTCGGCCCGACGATCGCCCTGGCGCTCGGCGCCCCGGTCGCCGTCCTGGCGGCGAGCGGCTGGTTCTACCTGCGCAACGTGCGACTCACTGGCAACCTGACCGGCAGCCACTTCGACTGGTCGTCCGAGAACCAGCACCGCGTGATCCGGACGCTTGCGGAGGTGCTCGCCGACCCGATCACCTGGGGACGGCTGCCCGACCTGTTCTGGTGGGCCGGGCCCGTGCCCGCCCGCGGATACCCGGCCGTCACGATGACGGTCACGACGGTGCTCCTCGTGTGGGTGCCGGTGCTGCTCGGGGCCGTGTGGCTCGTGCGGCGGGCGGCGGCCGCGCGGGCTCGTGCGACGGCCGGCGCGGCGTCCGCGACCGCCGACCGGGTCCTCCTGCCTGCCCTGCCGGCGGTCGCGTTCGCCGTCGCCGCTGCGACCCAGCTGATCTATGCGACGAACGGCGGCGGCCTGTACCCGCGCTACCTGCTGCCCGTCGCGGTGCCGCTCACGCTGGCCGTCGCGGCGGGGCTGCTGGTACGCCCGCGCCTGCTGGTCCCTGCGTGGACCGGCCTCGTCCTGGTCGACCTCGCCGTGTGGGTCGGGATCCGGCTGACGACGCCGGTGGAGCCGGGGCGCTACACCTCGGCGCCGGTCCCCGCCGTGGCGGCCGCGGTGCTCGCCGTGGTGGTGGGCGCGATCTCGGCCTGGCTGGTGCTGCGCACCGTCCGGGCGTACGCGATCGCCGCCAGCACGGCCGCGACGGCCGCCGACACCGCGAGCACGAGCAGCAGCCCCGCCTGAAGCCCGGACAGCGGGCTCCAGGCGATCCACCGCGCGCCCGCGGTGGCCAGCGACTCGCCCGGCCCGCGGTACATGCCCGCGGACGCGAAGGCCAGCCCGGCCCATGCGGTGGCCACGCCGGTGGCGACGACCGCCGGCACGGCACGGTCGATCGCCAGCGGCCAGCGCGCGAGGAGTGCTCGCAGCCCGACGGCGAACGCGACGGCCAGGGCGGTGAGCCCCATGAAGAGGTACCGCCCCTGCACAGCGGCGATCCAGCCGTGCTCCTGGTAGAACGACCAGCCGTTGAGCAGCACGAACAGCGTGAGCAGCACGGGCAGGACCAGGAGCACCGCGACCGGGCGCCGGTGCTCGCGTGCCACGACGGCAGCAACGCACACCAGCACGAGCAGCCACGTCGCGATGAGCACGACGACAGGGTTCGCCCGCAGCTCGAGCCACCCGAAGTTGCCCCAGAAGGAACGGGTGAGCATCCGCCACGCGGTCCCGAGGTAGTAGCCGAAGCTGTCGGCCGGCTGGTCGGGCATCGTCGGAGGGAGGCCCACGGGCTGCACCGTCCCGAGCACCAGGAGGTTGCGGGCCCACCACCAGCCGCCGACGGCGAACGCGACGACGAGCGCGAGCAGCGCCCGCAGGCCGCGGACGGCAAGCAGGCCCGGGGCCCCCGCGACGAGCGTGGGCGCACCGGCCGCGAACAGGTACGCCAGCAGGATGGTCGGCAGCGCGAAGCCGGGCATGATCTTGGTGAGCAGGCCGATCCCCACGGACAGCCCCAGCAGCCCGGCGGTGCGCCACGACAGGTCGCCGGTCAGGACCCGCACGCACAGGTACGTCACGACGGCGCCCGTGAGCGTCACCAGCGCGTCGTTGGTGACGCTGCCCAGGATGTGCCCCGACTGCGGGACGAGCAGCGGGAACGTCGCCGCCACGAGGGCCGCGGCGCGCGACCCGGTCAGGCGGCGCACGGCTGCGGCAGCGAGCGGCGCGAGCGGTACCAGGAGCGCCACGTCCAGGAGCCGCAGGGCGAGCAGCACGACGTCCCAGCGGGCGTCGGTGAGACCCGTGACGTGGAGAACCGCCGCGCCGAGCGCGTAGTACAGCGGCGGGTGCTGGGTCATCTGGTCGACGACAGGGGTGAGGATGCCGTCGTCGGGCCCGGGCAGGGCGTTGTCCGGGGTGATGCGCACCCGGTCGGCGTCGGGGACCGGCGCCACGTCGATGAACTGGGGCTTGTGCGCGCGGTACACGTACCTGCCGGGCAGGTCGGCGCCACGTGCCGCCTGCTCCTGCGCCTGGACGATCGCCGGGCCGAGGTACGCGTCGCCCGGTGCGGGCCAGCCGCCGCCGTGGGCGAGGCGGACGACGCTGTTGACATGCTGGGTCTCATCGGGGGCGCGGAACCCCGGGGTGACCGTCGCCCACAAGGTGGCGACGAGCGCCACGAGCAGGCAGATGGAGGTCAGGGCCGTGCGGTAGCGCCGCTCGGTCGGGTCGTGCGGGCGGTCAGGTACGAGGCTCATCGTCTGCTTCCGTCGACTCCACATGTGTGTGTCGGCGCCGTTGCCAGGTTCAGTCTGCCGGACATCCGCTCATCCGCCCATGGGGCGTGCCTCAACCGTGATGTGGAGGCGTGTCGTACAGCGCGTGCTCGGTGTGCTGCAGAACGTTGGTGACGAGCGCGGCGACGTGCTCGTCCGGCTGGCCGTAGTAGACGGTCGTGCCGTCGCGGCGCGAGGTGACCAGGCGTCCCGCGCGGAGCTTGGCGAGGTGCTGGGAGACGGCGGGACCGGGCCGGTCGAGCGCTGCGGCGATGGCGGACACGGACATCTCGGTCCCCTCGAGCATGGCGAGGATCGCGAGCCGGGTCCGGTCCGCGAGCAGCCGCAGGACGTCGACGGCGTGGTCGAGCTCGGCGTCAGGCCGGACCCTCGCCGCGGCCGGTGTCGGTGCGCTCGGCACGGTCGTCATCGGCTCATGATCCCATCCCGGCCCGGTCGGCGGGCGGCACCTGGAACCGCGGGTCCCGCCCGGCGCGCGGCCAGAGCGCCGCGGCGGCGAGCGTGGCCGACGCCGCGACGACGGCGAGCACGAGGGCCGTGGTCCCGAGGCCCGCCCGGCCGGTGGACCCGAGCCACCCGGCGAGCGGGTACGTGACGAGCCAGCAGGCGTGCGAGAGGGAGAAGTCGGCGGCGAAGGCGTCGGGCAGGTCGGCGGGAGCGACGTTCCGGCGCAGGATCCTGCCCACCGGCGTCTCGGCGGCGGCCCACCCGAGCCCGACGAGCACCCACAGGACGGCGACGGCGGCCAGACCCCACGACGCCCGCAGCGCGAGGGGCACGAGCGCGGTCGCGACGGCGAGCAGCGCGCCACCCGCGAGCATGACGCGCTTCTCCGGCGCGCGGCGCAGCACTGCAGGCAGGGCGAGGGCCGCAGCCATCGACCCCGCGCCGTTCATGGCGAGCAGGACCGCGACGAGGTCTTCGCCCGCGCCGAACGTCGCCCGCACGATCGTGACGGTCTGGACCAGCACGAACGCGCCCGCGGCGGCGACCGCGAGGTTGAGCACCAGGACCGGACGGAGCGCGGGCGTGCGCCAGAACAGCAGGATGCCGTGCTGGGCGCGCCGCCCGAACGGCATCTCGGGGACGTCCTCGTCGACAGTCCCGGGCGCCACCCCGGGAACAGTCCCGGGCGCGCCGCCCGCCTGACCCGGCCCGCCGGCGTCGGACACCGTGCTGCCGCGTCTCGGCAGGGCGGCCGACAGCACGAGCAGGGCTGAGCCGGCGAAGCCCGCCGCGGTCCCGAGGAAGAGGGCCGACGACGGCACGACGAGGAGCAGGATCGCCGCGAGCAGCGGTGACGCCACCGCCTCGAGGTCGCTGGCGAGTCGCGAGAGGGACAGCGCCGCGGTGTAGTCGTCCTCGTCGGGCAGGACGTCCGGGATGACCGACTGGAACGTCGGGGTGAACGCCGCGGACGCCGCCTGCAGCACGAAGACCAGGACGTACACCTGCCACGCCTCGCCGACGATGGGCAGCGAGAGCGCGACGGCCAGCCGCACGGCGTCGGACCCAACGAGGACGGCCCGGCGGGGGAGCCGTGCCACGGCGGCCGTGGCGAGAGGCGCGACCACCACGTACGCGACCATCTTGATCGCGAGGGCGGTGCCGAGGACGCCGCCGGCGTCGCCGGGGGACAGGTCGTAGGCGAGCAGGCCAAGGGCGACGGTCAGCAGGCCGGTCCCGGCGAGGGCGACGACCTGCGCGAGGAACAGGCGCCGGTAGACGGGATGGGAGAGGGCGCGGAGCACCTGCTTATCATCTGCTTATCTGCGCACATACGCAAACAACAATCCTGTACCGCCGGCTCCCGGACGGGGCCGCCAGAGTGCGCGCGAAGACAGGCTCGACGGTGTGCACTTCTTGATCGTGCGTCCCTCGGGCGGGTCTGACTCGGTACGTTTGCGCGATGTCGAACCCGAACTACCAGCTGCGCATCCCGCTCGTTGCCACCGTCGACCCGGCGGAGGGCTGTGGAGCTGAGCTTGATGGCCTCACCGCAGGACGGTGAGGCCTTCAGGGTTGACGCCAGCACCGACGAATCGATGGAAGACGGAACCTGGGGGCGGGTGTTCTTCCTGGACGATGTCACTGACTCCGACCTGGCGGTCGATGCGGTGCGGGTCGCGCTCGATGAGGGCGGAGCCCCAGCGGGCGCGTACATCGCGGTCTGCCGACACACGGTTGACGACGAGGTCGAACGGCTTGGGCGCATCGAGATCGAGTTCTGAGGCGGGTTGTGCGTAGGTCCGAGCAGTGCGACGGGCCGGTCAGGCGGTCGGCCGGGACGCAGACCATGCCGGACGTCCTGACGCAACTTCTCGGTCGACGGCCGGACCCGGGAGCCGATCGTAAGGTGCTTCGGAGCGGCGGCACCCTCCGGTGCGAACGCGTGGAAGTCCAACGACCCCGACCGGCGGCACTACGAGAACCTGTCCGCCCGGAGCCACAGCGACAGAGGACGCGATCGCTCGCCCCATCGGTCGAGGGCATCGTCGGTGAATCGCAGCCGGAGGGCGCCGTTGCGGAGCCGGGCGAGCGTTCCCGTGCGCGTGCCGTAGAGCCAGACGTCGAGCTCGTCGCTATTCCTCACGGGGCAGTTCCACGGTGACGCGAGCGCCGCGCGGGACGACGTACAGCTCGTAGCCGGCCTCGGCGAGTGCACCCGCGAGAACGTCGGTCGAGACGACGACGCCTCGCTCAAGGCGAGAGATCGTGGGGCGCGAGGAACCGATGTGCTCGGCCATCTGATTCTGGGTGAGCCCGGTTGACTCGCGAGCACCGCGGACTGCGGCGCCGATGGCGGCCAGGCCGCGCGCCCGGTACCAGTGCTGCTTCATAAGTGATTCATCTCCCCCGTGGCGACAGGTGAATCATATTTGAGCAGTCTGAGCTCCCGCCCCCCGGGTGCTGCCCGATGCGCCTGTCCGCGGAGCAGTACGACCCGCTGACCGCGGCCGCGCAGCAGCGAGACCTGCCGGTCTCGAAGATGGCCCGGTTGGCGATCCTCGCCGGCCTCGAATCACCGGCACGGCCCGCAGAACCGATCAGCCTGGGCGCCGTGGCGACCGCTCTGCGTGAAGTCATCCGCCCCCGAGTTCCTCAAGGCCGACCGACCCCGGCGACCGCTACGTCGTCGGACCCGGAGGGAGCGCCTCCCGCGCCGCCGCGCGCAGCGCCGCGACGGTCTCGCGCACCGCGACCCGTGAGGTCGCGCCGCGTCGGGTGACGAGCTGGATGTTGCGGGGTGGAAGGCCGGGCAGCGGGATCGCCTGCACGGCGTGGCGGTCGTCGACGGCGAGCAGCGGCAGCAGCGTGACGGACAGCCCGGCCTCGACGTGCCGCAGCAGGGCTCCGTGGCTGTCGAACCGCCCCACCACCCGGGGCACGAAGCCGGCGCGCAGGCACAGCCGCTCGGCGAGGTCGGCGAGGTGGGCGCCAGGCAGCTCGAACGCCCAGTCCTCGCCGGACAGCGCGGGAAGCCCGGTGGCGCCGGCGAGGTCGTCCCGGTCGCGGGACGCGACGAGCACGACGCGGTCCCCGGAGAGCGGCACGCGCACGAGCAGCGGGTCGGGCGAGACCGGGACGTCGCCGAACTCGGCGGCGACGACGACGTCGGTCTCGCCCCGCCGCAACGTGTCGAGCCCGGCGATCGGCTCCGCCTCCCGCACCTCGACCGAGATCCGTGGGTGCTCGGACCGCAGCCGCAGCACGGCGGGCACCAGGATGCTGTGGAAGGAGCTGGTGAACGCGGCGACGCGCACGAGGCCCGTCGGCTCGGCGTGGAGGCTCGCGATGTCGGCCTCGACGGACTCGAGGTGGTCGAGGATCTCGGCGGCGTGCCCGGCCAGCACGACGCCGACGGGCGTGAGCCGTATCCGTCGTCCGACGCGCTCGAAGAGCTGCGCCTGCACCTCGCTCTCCAGCACCGCCAGCTGCTGCGACACGCTCGACGGGCTGAGGTGCACGGCGTCCGCGACCGCCCGGACCGTGCCGAGCAGGTGTAACTGGTGCAGCAGGCGCAGACGCCACGGGTTCAGCACCCCTTTACTGTACGGGAGGGCCGAACAAACACATCGGAAATGCGACATGGACCTGCACAGCGCTCCGGTCGTAGCGTCACAGGTATGAAGATCGGCATCCCCACGGAGATCAAGAACAACGAGAACCGCGTCGCGATCACGCCCGCCGGCGTGCACGAGCTCGCGACCCGCGGTCACCGCGTTCTCGTCCAGGCCGGCGCCGGGGTCGGCTCGGGGTTCACGGACGACGCCTACCGCGTCGCCGGGGCCGCGACCGTCCCCACCGCCGAGGAGGTCTGGGCCGAGGCCGACCTGCTGGTCAAGGTCAAGGAGCCCGTCGAGCCCGAGTACGCGCTGCTGCGTGAGGGCCAGGTCCTCTTCACCTACCTCCACCTCGCCGCGTCCAAGCCCTGCACCGACGCGCTGCTCGCGGCGGGCACCACGGCCATCGCCTACGAGACCGTCCAGCTGCCCGACCGCTCGCTCCCTCTCCTGTCGCCCATGAGCGAGGTGGCCGGGCGGCTGTCGATCCAGGTCGGCGGGTACCACCTGATGACCGCGGCCGGCGGTGCGGGGCTCCTTCTCGGTGGCGTGCCCGGTACCCCGAGGGCGAAGGTCGTCGTGATCGGCGGCGGCGTCGCGGGCGAGCACGCGGCCGCGAACGCCGTAGGAATGGGCGCCGACGTGACAGTGGTCGACATCTCGCTGCCGCGCCTGCGCCAGCTCGAGGCGCAGTTCGGCGGCGCGATCCAGACGCGGGCCTCCACGCAGTACGAGATCGCGGAGCAGGTCTCGGCCGCGGACCTCGTCATCGGGTCGGTGCTGGTGCCGGGTGCCGCTGCGCCGAAGCTCGTCACGGACGGCATGGTCGCGGCCGCGAAGCGCGGCTCGGTCTTTGTCGACATCGCCATCGACCAGGGTGGCTGCTTCGAGGGATCGCGCCCCACCACGCACGACGAGCCGACCTTCCGCGTGCACGACTCCGTCTACTACTGCGTGGCGAACATGCCGGGCGCGGTCCCCGCCACGTCGACGCGCGCGCTCACCAACGCGACCCTCCCCTACGTCGTCGCCCTCGCGGACCGCGGCTGGGAGGCCGCCCTCGCCGCGGACCCGGCCCTCGCCAAGGGCCTCAACACGCACGCGGGCCGCATCACCAACGACGCGGTCGCGGCGGCCTTCGCCGGCTAAGCCCGCGAACAGCCGTGTGGGCGGAGAAGGCGCCGGGTTCGCACCTCGCGACCCGGCACTTTCTCCGCCCACAGCGGGAGGGGGAGGGGTTGGTGGGTCAGGCGGCCGCCAGGGCCTCCGTCCGTTCCGGCACGGCTATCGGCAGCTTCCCCCGCCGGCGGAACAGCAGCCCGGTCACGACGGCGCCCGTCGCGAAGATGGCTGCCGACCACCAGAACGCCGTCGTGAAGCTGTGCATCGCGGCTTCCGCGACGACGGCGGCGGCCGGCGGGACGGTGGTCGCGTGGTCGGCTACCCAGGCGGTCGCGGCCGTCGTCGCCAGCGTGTTGAGCACGGCGGTCCCGACGGCGCCGCCGACCTGCTGGCTGGTCGAGACCAGGGCGGAGGCGACACCCGCGTGCTCGCGGTCCACGCCGAGCGTGGCGGTCTGGATCGACGACGGCATCGCGGTGCCCATGCCGGCGCCCATGAGCATCAGGCCCGGCAGCAGGTGCGTCGCGTACGCGCTGTCCAGCGTGAGCTGCGTGAGCAGGAGCAGACCGGCGCTCGCGAGCACGAGGCCGATCGGCACCATCACCTTGGGGCCGAACCGCGGCAGGAACAGGTTCGTGGTGAGCTGCGCCGCGGTCACCAGCACGACGATCAGCGGCAGCCACGCCAGGCCCGCAGTCCAGGGGTCGAAGCCCAGGACCGTCTGCATGTAGTAGGTGACGAAGAGGAACGCGCCGAACATGCCCGCGCCGACCGCGAGGATCGCGAGGAAGGACGCGCCGCGGTTGCGGTCCAGGAGCACGCGGAGCGGGAGCAGCGGGTCCCGGGCCGCGCGCTGCCGCACCACGAACAGGACGAGCAGCACGACGGCGGCCGCGAGCGGCGCCCACGTCCAGGTCGACTCCCAGCCCTTGGGCTCGGCCTGCGAGAAGCCGTAGACCAGCAGGAACAGCCCACCGCCGCCGAGGACCGCGCCGACGACGTCGAGGCGCTGCTTCACCGTCCCGGTCAGGCCCCTCAGGAAGACCGTCGCCCCGGCGACCGCGAGAGCGGCGAACACGAGGTTCACGTAGAGCGTCCACCGCCAGTCGAGGTTCTCGGTCAGGAACCCGCCGAGCAGGAGCCCGACGGCGCCGCCCGCGCCGGCGATCGCGCCGAAGACGCCGAACGCCCGGGAGCGTTCCTTGGGGTCGGTGAACGTGGTGGTCAGCACCGAGAGTGCCGACGGGGCGAGCACGGCGCCGAACGCGCCCTGCAGCGCGCGGGCCGCGACGAGCATCTCGAACGACTGGGCGGCGCCGCCGAGGGCCGAGGCGCCCGCGAAGCCGACGAGGCCGACGAGGAAGGTGGTGCGGCGTCCGACAAGGTCGGACAGGCGCCCGCCGAGCAGGAGCAGGCTGCCGAACGCCAGCGCGTAGGCGGTGATGACCCACTGCCGGTCGTTGTCGGTGAAGGCGAGGTCGGCCTGCGCGGACGGCAGGGCGATGTTCACGATCGTGGCGTCGAGCACCACCATGAGCTGTGCGAGCGCCACCGTGGCGAGCACCCACCAGCGGCGGGAGGCCGCCTGGGTGCCGGACGCGCTCGGCGCGACGGCTGGGGAGGACGGGCTGGGCATGAGGACTCCGGGGACGACGTGGGCGGTCGCCGCCAGACTATACGGAACTCGCCAGTTCTGGAACTCCTAAGTTCCGTTATGATGGGGCTTGCTGATCCGCCCGGGATAGTGTTTCGCCGGACCGGGTGCCGCCCGGGCGAGACGAGGCGCGAGGCCGCGCGGGACGTCGTCGGGCAGCGAGGCGGTACAGGACAGGAGGACCGGGGTGCTGGAGGAACGGCAGCGCAAGGGCGGGCGGCCGCGGGACGCGACGCGCGACGCCGACATCCTGGAGGCGGCCCGCGCGGTCCTGGCCGAGCGGGGCTACGAGCGCACCACCATGGCGGAGATCGCAGCACGCGCGGGCGCCGGCAAGGCGACCGTGTACCGGCGGTGGGCGTCCAAGGCGGAGCTCGTGATCGACGTGCTGGCATGCAGCGGGAGCCTCGCGATCACCGTCGACGACGTGCCCGACACCGGCTCGCTGCGCGGCGACCTCGCCGCGCTGCGGGCCCTGAAGAGCCGTGACGAGAGCACGTGGCGGGCCCTCGTCGGCCTGGTCTCCGAGCTCCCGCACTCGCCGGAGCTGGCCCGGGTGGTCGACCAGCGGGTGGTCGGGCCCAGGGTCGCGCTGATTCGCGGGCTCCTCGAGCGGGCCAGGGACCGGGGTGAGCTCCTGCCGGGTGTGAACGTGGACCTCCTCTCGCGCGTGCCGTCCTCGATGATCGCCTACCGCCTTCTCGTCACGCACGAGCCGCTCGACCCCGAGTTTCTCCGGTCGCTCTCGGAGGACATCGTCGTGCCGCTCGCGACGGGCCGGCCGCGCGACTGACGTCGCCCGTCGGGACCGGGTGGGTGTCGGTGGCGGCACGTACGGTGGCGGCGTGACCGAGGATCAGATACGCACCGTCGCCGTGGAGGGCTACCGCTCGCTGCGCCAGCTCGTGCTGCCCCTGGGCCGGCTCACCGTTGTGACGGGCGCGAACGGCGTCGGGAAGTCGTCGCTCTACCGGGCGCTGCGGCTGCTGGCGGAGGTGGCGCTCGGCGGAGCGGTCGGGGCACTGGCCCGGGAGGGCGGGCTGCAGTCCACGCTCTGGGCCGGACCCGAGGTGCACGGCCGGGCCGTCCGCGAAGGCAGGGCGCCTGTCCAGGGGACGATGCGCACGGGCCCGGTGGCGCTGCGCCTCGGCTTCGCGGGCGACGACCTCGGGTACGCGATCGACCTGGGCCTTCCTCTGCCGCAGCGACCGCCCGACCCGTTCGGGCGGGATCCCGAGATCAAGGTGGAGTCCGTGTGGGCCGGGCAGGTGCTGCGCCCGGGCACTCTCGTCGCCGAGCGCCGCGGCCCGGCGGTCCGGCTACGCAACCCGGACGGGCAGTGGGACGTCCCGACGGCGAGCCTGCGGTCGTTCGACTCGCTGCTCACGGAGGTGGTGGACCCGGCGGGCGCGCCGGAGCTGGTCGCGGTCCGGGAGAGGCTGCGTTCCTGGCGGTTCTACGACCAGTTCCGCACCGACCCGGGCGCACCCGCACGCGCGGTCCAGGTCGGCACCCGTACCCCGGTCCTGGCGCACGACGGCTCGGACCTCGCGGCGGCCCTGGAGACCGTCCGTGACCTCGGCCGCGGCGACGAGCTGGACGAGGCCGTGGCTCGCGCCTTCCCGGGCGCCCGCCTGGAGGTGACGTACGACGACGGGCGGTTCGAGGTCACGTTGCGCCAGCATGGCCTGCTCCGGCCGCTGCGCGCGGCGGAGCTGTCGGACGGCACGCTGCGCTACCTGCTGTGGGTCGCGGCGCTGCTCAGCCCGCGGCCGCCCCGGCTCCTGGTGATCAACGAGCCCGAGACGTCGCTGCACCCGGAGCTCGTCCCGGCGCTCGCGGCGCTCGTGGCCCATGCCGCGACGGTCACCCAGGTGCTCGTGGTGACCCACTCGCGACCGCTGGTCGAAGCGCTGGGCGCGCCGGACGTCGTCGGGCGGCGGGGGATGCTGCCGGAGGAGGAAGTGGTGCGCCTCGAGCTGGTCAAGGACCTCGGTGCCACGGTCGTGGCAGGCCGCGAGGGACTGTTGGACCAGCCGGCGTGGCACTGGGCGCGCCGCTGAGGATGCGAGCGGGTTCTGACAGGACGTCCCGTCAATGTCACGTCACCCTCCCTCTCTGACGGGCACCCGGGGCGCCCGACCGGATGAAAGGATGGCCGCATGCCTTCGACCTCCCCCCAGGCGGCGGTGTCAGACGTCGCGCCGTATGACGCCCTGCTCCTGTACTCGTTCGGCGGCCCCGACAAGCCCGAGGACGTCGTCCCGTTCCTGCGGAACGTGACCGCGGGCAAGGGCATCCCGGACTCGCGCCTCGAGGAGGTCGGCGAGCACTACTACGGCTTCGGCGGCAAGAGCCCGATCAACGAGCAGAACCTCGCGCTGAAGGCGGCGCTCGAGGCCGAGATCGCCGCCCGCGGGATCGACCTGCCGGTCGTGTGGGGCAACCGCAACTGGGCGCCGTACACGAACGACGCGATCGACGAGCTGGAGGCGATGGGTGCGCGGCGCGCGGTCGCGCTCGTGACCTCGGCCTACTCCTCCTACTCGGGCTGCCGCCAGTACCGGGAGGACCTCGCGCTCACGCTCGACAAGCGGGGGCAGCTCGGCCCCGACGGCTCCACGGGCATCCAGTTCGACAAGGTCCGGTCGTACTTCAACCACCCCGGCTTCGTGCGGGCCAACGTCGACGCGGTGGTCGAGGGCTTCGCGAACCTGGCGGAGGCCGGCGGCGACGCGGCGAAGGCCCGCCTCGTCTTCGTCACGCACTCCATCCCCGACACGATGGAGGCCGCCTCCGGCGTGGGTCACGCGACCTACTCCGACCAGCACCGGTCGGTCGCGCGCCTGGTCGCGGCGGCGGTCTCCGAGTCGCTCGGGCACGACGTCGGTTGGGACCTCGCCTTCTGCTCGCGCTCCGGCCCGCCCAGCCAGCCCTGGCTGGAGCCCGACGTCAACGACCACCTCGCCGCGCTCGCCGCCGACGGCACCACCGACGTGGTGCTGTCCCCCATCGGCTTCGTGTCCGACCACATGGAGGTCGCCTACGACCTCGACACCGAGGCCCTCGCCACGGCGAAGGAGCTCGGCATCACGGCCGTTCGCGCGGGCACCGTCGGGACCCGCGCGCCGTTCGTCCAAGGCCTCGTCGACCTCCTGCTCGAGCGGGCCGCGCTGGCCCGCGGCGAGTCGGTGGCCGAGGCCACGGTGGGCGACCTGCCCGCCTTCCCGTCCGTCACCCCGCCGGGCTGCTGCCTTCGTCGTCACGAGGAACCCAGCGGCATCCCGGCACTCTGCTCGGAGGACATGCACCAGTGACCACCCATGTGCACGGCGACACCGGCCACGAGGTCGACACGGCCGCCATCAACGAGGCCATCCGCTACACGATGTTCTCGGTCTTCTCGCTGTCCGAGACGCTCCCGGAGGACCCCGCGGAGCTGAAGGACCTCGTCGCCGACGCGGAGTCCGCGGTGGGCGGTGGAGCCGACCCGGCCGCCGTGGAGGGCGACCTGGTCCTGCGCGGCTGGTACGACGTCGGCGGCCTGCGCTCCGACGCCGACCTCATGCTCTGGACGCACGGACCCTCGATCGAGGCCGTGCAGGGCGCCTACCAGCGCCTGCGCGCGTCCGCGCTCGGCCGGACGCTCGACCCCGTCTGGTCCGTCGCGGCCCTGCACCGGCCCGCGGAGTTCAACCGCGGCCACGTGCCCGCGTTCCTCGCGGGCGAGCAGCCGCGCGACTACCTGTGCGTGTACCCGTTCGTCCGGTCCTACGACTGGTACCTCCTGCCGGAGGACGAGCGCCGTACGATGCTCCGCGACCACGGCATGGCCGCCGCCGGGTACAAGGACGTGCGCGCCAACACGGTCTCCGCGTTCGCCCTCGGCGACTACGAGTGGATCCTCGCGTTCGAGGCCGACGAGCTGCACCGCATCGTCGACCTGATGCGGGACCTGCGCGCCACCGAGGCGCGCCGCCACGTCCGGGAGGAGGTCCCGTTCTTC
Source organism: Antribacter soli (assembly GCF_021568775.1). Taxonomy (GTDB): domain Bacteria; phylum Actinomycetota; class Actinomycetes; order Actinomycetales; family Cellulomonadaceae; genus Antribacter; species Antribacter soli. The sequence continues at coordinate 46,796 of NZ_JAKGSG010000012.1, forward strand.
ACGGGCCCCCGCACGACCCTGCAGGCCTGGGCGGAGCGCCAGCCCCGCTCCTGAGCCTGAGCCGGACCACTCGGGATAGGCGTCAGGGTCGCGTCGCGACCACGCCCAGGGCGCCGGCTTCCTCGTCCTCGATCACCCGGGCAGTCAGCCCGACCTTCTCCGCGTGCCCGACGGCGGAGCTCACCTGGTCCTCGCCCGTCTCGAAGAGGAGGTGGCCACCCGGGCGGAGCCACCCGGGGGCGGCGTCCATGACGCGCCGCAGGATGTCGAGCCCGTCGGCGCCGCCGTCGAGGGCGACGAGCGGCTCGTGCTCCCGGGCCTCGGGCGGGAGGGTCGCGACGGCGTCCGTGGGGACGTAGGGCGCGTTGCACAGCAGCAGGTCGACGCGTCCGCGCAGGGTCTGGGGGAGCGGCGCGTCCAGGTCGCCGGCCGCGACCTGTCCGCCCCACGGCGTCAGGTTCCGGGCGGCGACCGCGGCGGCGACCGGGTCGATGTCCACGGCGCACAGCTCGACGACGCGTCCGGCGTCGGACAGGCCTGCCGCGACCGCTCCGCCCACGGCGCCGCAGCCGCAGCACAGGTCCGCGACCACTACCGAGTGCCCGCCGGCGAGGCCGAGGGCGACCGCTTCCCGCACCAGCAGCTCCGTGCGCTGTCGCGGGACGAAGACCCCGGGCTTGACGGCCCAGCGCCGCCCGGCGAAGTCCACCCAGCCGACGACGTGCTCCAGCGGCTCGCCCGCGACGCGGGCCGCGAGCATCGTGCCCAGGAGGGCGGGGTCGCCGGCCGCCGCCTCGCGCAGGACGGCGGCCTCCTCCTCGGCGAAGACGCAGCCCGCCGCGCGGAGCCGGGAGACGAGGTCGAGGTCGGTGATCACCCGGCGATCGTAGGCGCCAGGACCCCCGCCGCTTCCAGCCATTTCCGGGCGGCCGGCACGCCCTGCGTCGTGGACGCGAGCTCGGCGACCTGCGCGATGTCGAGCACCGCGCCGTTCGGCGCGACGACCATCGCCGGCCCGGCCCACGAGCCCTGCCAGGTACCGGCGCCGGACCGGACGGCCTCGACCTGGAACGCCGTCCGGATCAGGTACCGGGTGTGGTCGGCCGCCTCCTCGGCGGGCTCGCCGGGAGCGACGGCTCGCGCGAGCTCCGCGAACCAGCCGGCCGTCAGCAGGTCGAGCAGCAGCGGCACGTCCGCCGAGGGGCGCTGGGCGAGCCGCGCGACGGTCTCCAGGAAGCCGGCCGCGACCTCCTCGGTGTGCTTGCCGACCGACAGCGCGACGAGCGGTGCCCACTCGAGCCGCTGCGGGACGCCGCGGAACTCGAACGCCGCGTCGACGACGGTCGCGGCCACCCGGTCGAAACCGGCGACGAGCCGGGTGGCTGGCCGGGTGTCGTGCACGGCGAAGCCGGCGTCGGGCATGGCCTCCATAGCCTCGACGCGGGCCGCGATCGGTGGGTGCGAGTCCCAGCGCGACTGTCGCGCGAGGGGCGCCTGCGTCCGCAGGCGTCCAAGCTCCTCGGTGCGGGCGGCGAGCATCGCGCCGAAGCCGGCGAAGAACCCCGCCGACGTGGGGGCGTACCCGTGGCGCAGGCCGATCGAGACGTACTGCCCGAGGTAGGTGTCCCACGCGGCGTCGAGGACTGGCAGCTCCCGCAGGGCGCCCTGGGCGACGTCCCGGCCGGCGGCGGCGACCGAGAGCCGGTCCGCCTCCAGCTCCTGGGACCGGCTGACGGCCGCGCTGACCAGGAGGTACAGGTAGGCGTACCGCTCGAGGACCTTGCCCACGACGTTGTCGTGCAGCTCGGCGACCGTCGCGAGCACGGCCTCGCGCCCGCGGTACGCGACCGGGGCGAGCCGGGTGTGCGCGCTGGAGTAGTGCCCCAGCTCGTGCGCCAGAACGGACCGGACCTGACCGACGGTCAGGCCCTGGAGCAGCGGCACGCCCAGATAGAGGCGGCGTCGGCCGCCCACGAGGCCGAGGAACCGCGTGTCCTCCGACACGGCGGCGTTCACCTCGGGGACGAGCCGCACCTCGTCGGGCATGCGGGTCCGCACGATGCGCGCCACCTCGTGCAGGTGGCGCCACAGCTCGGGCGCGTCCTGGCGGGTGAGCAGAATGCCCGCCTCACCACGGCCGGCCGCGCGCGCCGCCCGGGTGACGCGGACCAGCGCCAGGACGACACCCGTCACCGAGACGAGGGTGAGCACGCCGAGCTGGAGCGCGGGCCCGACCCGGCCCTCCGTCACCGCGACGAACGTGAGTCCGCCGAGCACGCCGATCAGGCCGAGCGCCAGCACGTAGAAGCCGGCGAGCAGCACCACTGACAGTGCGGCGCGGAGCGGGGTGGTCAACGTCATCCTCCTCGGTCGGGTCCCAGGGCTGTGGCCGGGCAGCCCTGGGACCTTAGCGAGGAGACTTCGCCCCTACCAGGAGGTTGACACAGAATTGGGGCGGCGGTTGCCGAGATTTACGGGTACAGGCCCCGGATCAGGTGCGCGTCCGCCACGCGCTTGACGCCGATGACGAGCGCCGCGTCGCGCAGCGAGATGTCTTCGCGCCGGGCGAGCGCCGCGACCTCCCGGTATGACGCGACCATCCGCTGCTCCAGCTTGTCCGCGATCTCCTGCTCGGTCCACCAGTACGTCTGGTTCGCCTGGACCCACTCGAAGTACGAGACGACGACGCCGCCCGCGTTCGCCAGGACGTCCGGCACCACCGTGACGCCGTTCTTCTTGAGCAGCACGTCGCCCGCGGCGGTCGTCGGGCCGTTCGCGCCCTCGACCACCCAGCGGGCGCGGACGCCGTCGGCGGTCGACTCGTCGAGCACGCCCTCGATCGCGGCCGGCACGAGCACGTCCACGGACAGGGTGAGCAGCTGGGCGTTGGTGATCGGGTCGCCGCCGTCGAACCCGACGACCGAGCCCGTGGCCTGCACGTAGTCCGTCAGCCGGGGGACGTCGAGGCCGTCGTCGGACTTGATGCCGCCGTACTGGTCGCTCACGGCGAGGACGCGCGCGCCGCGCGCGGCGAAGATCGCCGCCGCGTGCGAGCCGACCTTGCCGAAGCCCTGGATCGCGACGGTGACGTCCTGCAGGTCTGCGCCCGCCTCGGCGAGCGCCGACGCGGTGACGTGCACGAGGCCGGCGCTGGTCGCGGTGCCGCGGCCCAGCGAACCACCGACGGCGAGCGGCTTGCCCGTCACGACGGCGGGGATCGTGTAGCCACGGTTCACCGAGTAGGTGTCCATGACCCAGGCCATGGTCTGCTCGTCGGTGCCCATGTCGGGGGCCATGATGTCGGTGTCCGGACCGATCATCGGCATGATCTCGGACGTGTAGCGCCGCGTGACGCGCTCCAGCTCGGACTTGGAGTAGTCGCGCGGGTCGATCGCGACGCCGCCCTTGGCGCCGCCGTACGGGAGGTCGACGACGCCGCACTTCCAGGTCATCCACATCGCGAGGGCGCGCACCTCCTCGATGTCGACCGCCGGGTGGTAGCGCAGGCCGCCCTTGCCGGGCCCGCGGCTCACGTTGTGCTGCACACGGAAGCCGTGGAACAGCCGGATGTCGCCTGTGTCGAGGCGCAGCGGCACTGCCACGTGGATCTCACGGCGGGGCGTGCGCAGCATGGTGTGCAGCCCGTCGTCGTAGCCGAGGATCTCGACGGCGCTCGCGAGCTGGGCGTGGGCGGTGGCGAGGGGTGATCCCTCGCGCGGCCCCTCCTGGCCCGCCTCCTGGGCGGGCCCATGGGCGGTCTGCAGGGTGGTGGGCTGGTTCGATGACGTCGTCGTCAACGGGTCCTCCGGAGAAGGAGCGCCCCGGCCGTTGTGTGGTCCGGGCGCGGGTGGCGCGGCGCGGGTCGTGCGCCTCAGTACCAACCTAGCGTGGTTGGCAGGCGCGAGTGGCCCTGCCGCGCGGCAGGGCCACCTGAGCCGATCAGCAGCCGGTCAGCGCTCCGCGAGCCGCCAGGCCGAGGGCAGCAGGGCGCCCGCCAGGACGGCCTTGATCGCGTCGCCGACGAGGAACGTGCCGGCGCCTGCCCACAGCGCCGCGGTCGGCGCCATGCCGGTCGAGAGCGCGAGCCACGGCACGCCGATCGCGTAGATGACCGCGGTGCCCGCGGCGAAGGCGAGCACGGTGCCCAGCACGCCACGGTCCAGGCCGCGCCGCGCGAGCGCCCCGACGACGAAGCCGGCCACGATGAATCCGACGAGGTAGCCACCCGTCGCGCCGAACACGGTCTCGACGCCGGACGCGCCGCCCGTGAAGACCGGCAGCCCGACCATGCCGAACGCCACGTACAGCGCCTGGGAGAGGGAGCCGCGGACCGGGCCGAGCGCGGCGGCGCCGAGGAGCACCGCGAACGTCTGGCCCGTGATCGGCACGGGCAGGCCCGGCACGGGGATCCGGATCTGGGCGGCGAGGGCGGTCAGGGCGGCCACGCCGAGGACCAGCGCGACGTCGCGCACGAGCGCGCCGGGCAGGAGGTCGGCGAGGACGCGGCGCGGGTTGGCGCGCGGCACGAGGGGGAACGCGAGGGTTGTCATGCCGACGACGCTAGCGGCGGGAGGCGAGCCGCGTCGTCGTTCGCCCCGCCCTGTGTTGCGCGGGGTTCGTTGTGCGGTTCCCGCAACGGAGGGGGGCTGCGGCCCTGCGGGACTGCCTGAGATTGTCGAGGTCCGACAATCGGGCCGCGCCACACGTGGTCAGCGAACCGCCCGGCGGCGGAACGACGACGGCGTCTCCCCGGTGAGCCGCGCGAAGGTGCGCGTGAACGACGGCTGGTCGTAGAAGCCCGCCACGACGGCGATCTGGGCGAGCGGCGTGGCGGTCGACGTGAGCAGGTGCGCGGCGAGGTCGACCCGGGTCCGCAGCACGAGCTGGCGCGGCGACAGCCCGAAGACACGGCGCACCCGCCGGTCCAGGGCGGCCGGCGAGCAGCCCGCGACCTCGGCCATCTCCGCGACCGTGAGGGTCTCCCCGGGGCGGGTGTCGAGGTTGTGCTCCACCCAGCCGCGCAGCCGGGCCATGGCGTCCATGGTCGCGTCGTCGGCGTCGTCCTCCCGCAGGTCCTGGGAGACGGACACGATCCCGACCACGGCGCCGTCGTCGTGCACCGGGAGCTTGGACGTGAGGAACCAGCCGGGCGTGCCGCCGACACGGCGGATCAGCTCGAGCTCGCCGCGCAGAGCCCGCCCCGTGCGCAGTACCTCGGCGTCCTGCGCCTCGTACCGTTCGGCGAGCTCCGGGACGAACAGGTCGGGCGCGCGACGCCCGACCACCTGGCGCCGGGAGCGCTCGCTGGTGCGCCGGACGAAGACCTGGTTGACGAGGACATACCGCCCACCTGCGTCCTTCGCGCAGAACATGACGTCCGACAGCTCGTCCATGAGCGCCACCATCGCGGGGCTGAGCGCGGCCAGGAGGGTCTGGGCCTCGGGCCACGCCGCGTTGTCGGGAACGGCTGTCATCGCGTGCCCGATCGTACAAGACGGGCTCCGGCGGGCGGGTGCAGAGTGGAGGAATGAGCACCACCGTCCCGGCCCACCCCGCCGACCACGACCACGCGCCCGCCCCCGAGCTGCACGCCGTCACCGCCCAGGACCTGGCCGACGACGCCGTCGCCCTCGCCCGCCGCTGGATCGACGCCACTGCTGCCGGCGACGGTGCCGCCGCCGGCGCGACCGACCGTGCCACGGCCCGCGCCCGTGCGACCGCGGAGCGCCTCGGCGCCCTCGTCTCCGACCCGGCGGGCCTGGAGCTGGCCGTCGGCTTCGTCGACGACGTCGCACGACCGCAGGACTCCCGCGTCGCAGCCAAAGCTCTCGCCCGCCTGGGCCGGGACGCCGGGGCCGCCTCGTTCCTCGGCCCGGTCGACCGCACGCTGTTCCGCGCGGGCGCGCTGACTGCCCGGGCGCTGCCGGGCCTCGTCGTCCCGGCCGCCCGCGCCCGCCTCAAGCAGCTCGTCGGCCACCTCGTCGCCGACGCCGGAGCCGGCCTCGGCACGCACCTCGCCCGCACCCGGGCAGAGGGCTACGCGCTCAACGTGAACCTGCTCGGCGAGGCGGTCCTCGGCGAGGACGAGGCGCGCGCCCGGCTGAAGCGCACGATCGCGCTGGTGCGGCGGCCCGACGTCGACTACGTGTCGGTCAAGGTGTCGTCGGTCGCCGCGCAGCTCGTCACCTGGGACCTGGAGGGATCGCGCGACCGCGTCGTCGAGCGGCTCCTGCCGCTGTACCGGGCGGCTCAGGAGCACGGGGTGTTCCTCAACCTCGACATGGAGGAGTACCGCGACCTCGCCCTGACGACGGCGGTCTTCACCGAGATCCTGGCCCGCGACGAGTTCCGCGACCTCGAAACGGGCATCGTCCTGCAGGCCTATCTCCCCGACGCGCTCGGCGCGCTGGACGGGCTCACGGCGTTCGCCACGGAGCGTGTCGCGGCGGGCGGTGCCCGCATCAAGGTCCGCCTCGTCAAGGGCGCGAACCTCGCGATGGAGCAGGTCGAGGCCGAGCTGCACGACTGGCCGCAGGCGCCGTACCCCACCAAGCCGGACGTGGACGCCAACTACGTGCGGCTCCTCGACCGCGCCCTGCGCCCGGAGCGCACGCAGGCGGTCCGCATCGGGGCCGCCTCCCACAACCTGTTCCACGTGGCGCTCGCCGTCCTGCTGGGCCGCGCCCGCGGCGTCGCCGAGGCGCTCGACGTCGAGATGCTGCAGGGCATGGCGCCCGCGGAGGCGCGTGCCGTGCGGGACGAGGTGGCCCGCGACGGTGGCCGGGTCGTGCTCTACACGCCGGTCGTGCGCGACGAGGACTTCGACGTCGCCATCTCCTACCTGGTGCGCCGCCTCGAGGAGAACGCGGCGGAGCAGAACTTCCTGCACGCGATGTTCGCGCCCTCGGAGGGCGGCACCGGCGCGATGGACCGGCAGGAGGCCGCCTTCCGTGCGTCGGTCACCCTCGGCGTGGACTACGGGCCAGACGACGTCGCCCCGCGACGACGGCCCCGCGACGACGTCCACGACGCCGCAGCGGCGCGGGACGCGTTCCGCAACGCCGTCGACACCGACCCCGCCGTGGCCGAGCACCGGGCCTGGGCGCAGCAGGTGGTGAGCGCGCGGTCGGGCTTCGTCCCGGCGATCGCGTCGCCCCTGGCGACCACGGCCGAGGTGGACGACGTCGTCGCGCGCGCCGCCCGGGCGGCCGCCGCCTGGGCCCGGATCACCCCGCGCGACCGGGGGCGCGTGCTGCGCGCAGCCGCGACGCACCTGGCGGCCGCCCGCACGGACCTCGTCGCCACGATGGTGCACGAGGCCGGCAAGACCGTCGCCGAGGCCGACCCCGAGGTGAGCGAGGCCGTCGACTTCGCCGCGTACTACGCGGCGCAGGCCGAGCTGCTCGCCGCCGTCCCGGGCGCCGACTTCCGCCCCGACGGCGTCACCCTCGTGACCCCGCCGTGGAACTTTCCCGTCGCGATCCCCGTCGGCGGCGTCCTCGCGGCGCTCGCGGCCGGGTCGGCAGTCGTCGCGAAGCCCGCGCCGCCCACGCCGCGCTGCCTGGAGGTCGCCACGGAGGCGGTGCACGCGGCGCTGGACGAGGTCGCGCCCGAGATCGGGCTGGACCCCGCCGTCGCACGGGACGTCGTGCAGTTCGTCCGGGTGCCCGACGGAGACCTCGGCCGTCACCTCGTCACCCACCCCGGCGTGGCGCGCGTCGTGCTGACCGGCTCGATCGAGACCGCCGAGATGTTCGCGTCGTGGCGGCCCGGGCTGGCGGTGCTCGCCGAGACGTCGGGCAAGAACGCGATCGTCGTGACGCCGTCTGCCGACCTGGACCTGGCGGTCGCCGACGTCGTGCGCTCCGCGTTCGGCCACGCGGGGCAGAAGTGCTCCGCCGCGTCCCTCGTGATCCTCGTGGGCTCCGTGGGCGACCCGGCCACGGTGACCGGCGAGCGGTTCCGGCGCCAGCTCGTCGACTCGGTGCGCTCGCTCGCCGTCGGCCCGGGGACGTCGCTGTCCACCGTCATGGGGCCGCTCACCGAACCCGCTCAGGGCAAGCTGCTGCGCGCGCTGACGACGCTCGAGCCGGGGGAGTCCTGGCTCGTGCGGCCGAGAAGGCTGGGCGGCGCCCCTCTGGAGTCTGGCCGCCTGTGGACCCCCGGCGTGCGCGACGGCGTCCGGCCCGGCTCGTTCTTCCACCTCACCGAGGCGTTCGGGCCGGTGCTCGGCATCATGTCCGCGCCGACGCTCGACGACGCGATCGCACTGCAGAACGCCGTCGCGTTCGGCCTGACGGGCGGCCTGCACTCGCTCGACGCGGAGGAGATCGCCTGGTGGCTCGACCGGGTCGAGGTCGGCAACGCGTACGTGAACCGGCACATCACCGGCGCGATCGTGCAGCGGCAGCCGTTCGGCGGCTGGAAGGCGTCCGTCGTCGGCCCGGGAGCCAAGGCCGGCGGACCCAACTACGTGGCCCAGCTCGGTGCGTGGGCCGACGCCGCCGACGTGCCCTCGCGCGAGGAGGACCCCGAGGGCTGGCTGGCCTGGGCTCTGGCCGACGACGACCGCTGGTGGCTGCAGGAGTTCTCGGCGGATCACGACCCGACCGGCCTGCGCGTCGAGGCGAACGTGTTCCGGTACCGGCCGGTGCCGTCGCTCGTGGTCCGGGTCGGCGAGGGCGCGCTCCCGGTCGAGGTGACGCGGGTGCTCGCAGCGGCGGAGCGGGCCGGGGTGCCGGCGACCGTCGTCGGCGAGGACGTCACGCACGACGACTTCGCCGAGGTCGTGGCCGACGGGCGGTGGACGGGGCGCGTGCGCGTCGTCGGCGAGGCGCCGGGGCTGCGCGAGGCCGCGGCGTCGCGGCTCGGGACGGTCACGGTGCTCGACGGGCCCGTGCTGGCGAGCGGCCGGCGCGAGCTGCTGACGGTGCTGCGCGAGCAGGCGGTGAGCCGGACGCTGCACCGGTACGGCCACGTGCACGCGAGGTAGCTGTCGGGACGGAGAACGGGGCGCGGAGGTCGTCGCGCCAGGCGACCATCCGGCCGCTCGTTCCTCGCGGCCTCCCGCCAGGCCCATCCAGCCTGGCGCGACGACCTCCGCGCCCCGTTCTCCTCCGGCGGGTTCTCCGCCGACGTTCTACCCAGGCACGTTCACGCCGGGCTACACCGACGCGCCCTCGACCAGCACCGGTGCGAGCACCCGGGCCCTCGGGACCGGGGCACCGGCGAGCAGGTCGAGCAGCGTCCCCGTGGCCGCCTCCACCATCTCCACGACGGGGTTCTGCACGGTCGTGAGCCGGGGTCGGAGCGCCTCGGCGATCCCGAGGTTGTCGAAGCCGACGACGGAGACGTCGTCGGGCACCCTCTTGCCGTGGGCGGCCAGCACGCGCAGCGTGCCCTGGGCCATGAGGTCGGACGCGACGAAGATCGCGTCGGTGTCGGGGTGCTCGGCGAGCAGCCGCTCGGTGGCGGCGGCCCCGCCGATGGTCGTGAAGTCGCCCTCGACGACGGCGTCGTCGGGCAGGCCGGCCTCGGCGAGGGCGGCGCGCCAGCCGGCGGCGCGGTCCACGGCTGCGGTCATGTCGAGCGGGCCCGTCACGGTGGCGATGTGGCGCCGCCCGGCCTGGATCAGGCGCTGGGTGGCGATGCGGCCGCCCTCGACGTTGTCGACGTCGACGTAGCACAGGTCGGCCTCGTCGGAGAACGGGCGCCCCACGAACACGACCGGGAGCGAGCCGCGCCCGAGCTCCGGCTCGAGCCGGTCGTCGCGGTGGTGCGACGCGACGATGACGCCGTCGACGTGGCCGCTGCGCAGGTAGCGCGCCATCTGGCCCGGGTGCTCGCCCGGGCGGGCGAGCAGCAGGACCAGCTGCAGCTCGGTGCCCAGGAGCCCGTCCGAGACCCCGCGCAGCGTGCCAGAGAGGAACGGGTCCGTGAGGATGCGGCCGTCCGGCTCGGGCACGACGAGCGCGATCGAGTCCGTGCGCCGCGTCACGAGCGAGCGCGCGGCCCGGTTCGGGGAGTACCCGAGCCGGGCCACGGCGTCGTCCACGGCGGCCTGCGCCTCGGGAGAGACGCGCAGACCGCCGTTGATGGCGCGCGACGCCGTCGACCGGGAGACCCCGGCCGCCTGGGCGACGTCGTCCAGCGTGGGAGGGATGGTGGATCTCATGGGGACACGTCCGCGGGATCAGCGTCCCCGCCGTCGTTCGTACGGCTGGGGACGGCGTTGGCGGTCGCAACCCGGCCGTACCAGCGGCCGGACGCCTTGACGGTGCGCTCCTGGGTCTCGTAGTCGACACGGACCAGGCCGAACCGCTTGCCGTAGCCCCAGGCCCACTCGTAGTTGTCGAGCAGGGACCAGCCGAAGTAGCCGCGCACGTCGGCGCCCTCGTCGATCGCGTCCTTCACGGCGCGAAGGTGCACGTCGATGAACTCGAGGCGGTCCTGGTCGTCCACGTAACCATTGTCGCCCTCGACGTCGTCATACGCGCAGCCGTTCTCGGTCACGTAGAGCGCGATGCCGCGCGGGCCCGTGTAGTCCTGGTGCAGGCGCAGCAGGAGCCGGGTGAGGCCCTCGGGCTGGATCTCCCAGTTCTGGTCCGTGACGGGCAGGCCGCGCGGGTGCGTGTACGCGCCGTCGCCGCCCGGGAACGGGGAGCTCGTGGGCCGCAGGACGGGTGCCCCGCCGTCGAGGCCCTGCGCCGGCGGCGGCACGGCCGCGACCGCGTTCCCGTGGTAATAGTTCACGCCCAGGGAGTCGATCGGCGTGGAGATGATCTCCAGGTCGCCGTCCTGGATGTGCTCCTCGAGGCCGTACTCGCGCACGTCGTCCAGCACGTCCTGCGGGTAGGCGCCGCGCAGGACCGGGTCCGCGAAGATGCGGGTGAACCCGCCGTCGAGGCGGCGGGCCGCGTCGACGTCCGCGGGGTTCTCCGGGTCCAGCGGGTCCTCGACCTCGAAGTTCAGCGAGATACCGAGGTTGGCCGTCGGAGCGAGCTCGCGCAGCGCCTGGACGGCGAGGCCATGGCCGAGCATGAGGTGGTGGGCGGCGGCGAGGCCGTCGGGACGCGACTGCCGGCCGGGTGCGTGCTGGCCGCCCGTGTAGCCGAGGAACGCGGCGCACCACGGCTCGTTGAGCGTGGTCCACACACCGACGCGGTCGCCCAGCGCTTCGTGCATCGTGACCGCGTAGTCGCCGAACCGGTACGCGGTGTCACGGACCGGCCAGCCGCCCGCGTCCTCCACGCCCTGGGGGAGATCCCAGTGGTACAGGGTCAGCCAGGGCAGGATGTCGGCGTCCAGCAGCTCGTCGACCAGGCGGTCGTAGTACGCGAGGCCCTGGGGGTTCACGGCGCGGCCCCCGGGCACGACCCGGGACCAGGAGGAGGAGAACCGGTACGCCTTGATGCCGAGCTGCTTCATGAGCGCGACGTCCTGCGGGTAGCGGTGGTACTGGTCGCAGGCGACCTCGCCGTCCTCCTGGTTGAGGACCGCGCCCGGGACCTTGGCGAACACGTCCCAGATGGAGTCCTCGCGGCCGTCCTCGTGCGCGGCGCCCTCTACCTGGTAGGCCGCCGTCGCGGCGCCCCAGAGGAAGCCGTCGGGGAACTCGACGCGGCCGCTGGCGTTCGCCGTCCGCTGGGTGCGGGGCGCCGAAGGGGTGTACGGCAGCGCGACACCGGGGGCAGGCACGTAGGTTCGGGTGTTCATGCTCATCCCTTGACGGCTCCCTGCATGATGCCGGCGACCAGCTGTCGGCCGACGAAGGCGAAGATGACGAGGAGTGGAAGCGTGACCAGGAACACGCCTCCCATGATCAACGAAAAGTCGTCGTGATACCCGGCCTGAAGGTTCTGCACCGCGATGGGCAGCGTCGGGTTCCGGGAACCGAGGACGATGGACGGCCAGAAAAAATTCGTCCACTGCTGCACAAACGTGAAAAGTCCGAGCATAGCCGCAGCGGGCCGCGCGGCCGGGAGCGCGATGCTCCAGAACGTGCGGATCATCGAGGCGCCGTCCACGCGCGCGGCCTCGATCAGCTCGTAGGGCAGGGCCTCCTCCAGGTACTGCGTCATCCAGAAGACGCCGAACGCGGAGACGAGGGACGGAACGATGACCGCCTGGATCTTGCCGATCCAGTCGAGCTCGCTCATGAGGATGTACAGCGGGATGATGCCGAGCTGGGTCGGGACGGCCATCGTCGCGATGACGAAGATCAGGAGCGGCCCGCGGCCCCGGAAGCTGAGCTTCGCGAACGAGAAGCCGGCCAGCGTCGAGAACAGGACGACGGCGAGCGACACCGTCACGGCGATGATCAGCGAGTTGGCGAGCGCGAGCCAGAAGTTGATCTGCGTGGACGCCATGATCTGGCCGAACCGCTCGACGATGCTGAGGTCGGGCACCAGCTGCGGCAGCGGCCGCTGCGAGATCGTCACCTGGTCGGACGAGCCCAGCAGCAGCGTGTAGTACAGCGGGAACGCAGAGATCACCAGGGCAAGGCCCAGCAGCGCGTACGTGACCCAACCGGGCCGGCGCACGGCGGCGCCCGCCCCGTGGTTCCTGGCTCGGCGGCGCGCTGCGGCCCTGGCCGCGCCCTGGCCCGCGGTCTGCGCGGTAACGGCGACGGAGCTCATGATTCCCTCCGGGCGGTGTTCGTGGTGGTCGCGGCGGGCTGCGGGGCGGGGCGGCCGGTTCCGGCTGCCTTCGCCTCGGCGAGGAGCCGCCTGGTCACCGCGCGCTTCACCTTCGGAGCACTTGGCCCGGAGGTGGAGATGCTGCGCGTGACCATGAAGTTGATCAGGCCGATGAGCACGATCAGGACGAAGAGCATCCAGGCGACGGCCGCAGCGCGACCGAAGTTGCGCTGGTTGCCCCACGCGACGTCGTACATGTAGAGCACGGTGGTCATCCACTGGCGGTCCGCGCCGCCGAGGCCGCCGGTGTCGAACAGGCGCACCTCGTCGAAGATCTGCAGGCCGCCGATGCTCGACGTGATGACGACGAAGATGATCGTCGCGCGGATCTGGGGGACCGTCACGGAGACGAACTGGCGCCAGCGGCCCGCGCCGTCGATGGTCGCGGCCTCGTAGAGCTCGCGCGGCACGGCCTGCATGGCCGCGAGGAAGATCAGGGCGTTGTAGCCGGTCCAGCGATAGTTGACCATCGAGGCGATCGCCACGTGGCTCGCGAACCGGTCGGAGTGCCAGGCGACCGGGTCGAGCCCAATGACGGTCAGGAGCCCGTTGATCAGGCCGGACTGGTCGGCGTAGAGGCGGCCGAAGATCAGCGAGACCGCGATCGGCGCCACCACGTAGGGGATCAGCACCCCCATGCGCCAGAACGTGGCGTTGCGCAGGTTCTGGTCGAGCAGCGCGGCGATCGTGATCGCGACGAACAGCTGCGGGATGGACGACAGCAGGAAGATCGAGAAGGTGTTGCCCAGCGACTTCCAGAAGTGGGGCTGGTCCAGCACGTCCAGGTAGTTCTGTGCCCCGACGAAGTCGCCCTGGCCCCCCAGGAGGTTCCACTCGTAGACCGAGACGACGGCGGTGTAGATCAGGGGGAAGAGGCCCGTCAGCGCGAAGAAGACGAAGAAGGGCGAGATGTAGAGGTAGGGCGAGATCTTGACGTCCCACCTGCTCAGCTTCTGCGAGAACCCGACCCTGCGCGGTGCGCGAGGTGCCGGGCCGCCGAGCCGTGGAGTGGGCTTCGCGGAGGTCGTGACGGCCATGTCGTCTTCCTGATTGAGCGCCCGAGCGCGCACGAATGGTGGACAGCGGGCCGGGGGGGGGGGGGGGCGCCCCCCCCCCCCCCGGGGGGGGGGCGCCCGGGGGGGGCCCCCCGCGGCGGGCCGC
>NZ_JAKGSG010000013.1 GCF_021568775.1 Antribacter soli
GCCTTGGGTTGGTCGTGTTGCCGCCCCCCGCCGCCCCCCGGGGGGGGGGGGGGGGCGGGGGGGGGGGGGCCCCCCCCCCCGGCCGCCGTGCGGATCGCGTCCGGGCTCAGCGCCCGTCAGCGGATCGGATCAGCGGGTTCAGGAGATCCCGAGGGCCTTGAACGCCTCGACCGCCTTGTCCCACGAGGCCTCGGCGTCGTCGGTCTTGTCGACCTCCACGCGCGTGATCGCGTCCGTGACCGTCTGGTGGATCGCGAAGTAGTTCGCGCCCTTGAACGGGGCACCGTCGATCGCCTTGGCGCGGTTCGAGAAGATCTGGCCCACCGGGGCTTCGTTCATGAACGCGTTGGTGAACTCCTGGACCTCGGCGGAGTCCTGCGCCTCGACCTGCGACGGGAAGGTGCCGGCCTCGACGAATGCGGCGGTCTGCTGCTCAGGAGCGGTCAGCCAGGCAGCCAGCTTCTGGGCGGCCTCGGTGTTCTCGCCGGAGGCGGGGACGGTCAGGAAGGAGCCGCCCCAGTTGCCCCCGCCGCCGGGGAAGACGTCCGCGACGTTCCAGCCCGTGACGCCACCGGAGTTCGACTCGATCGGACCGGTCATCCAGGACGGGCAGAGCATCGTGGCGAAGGCGTTGTTCTGGAACCCCGCGGTCCAGTCGTCGCTCCACTGGCCAAGGCCGGCGGAGAGGCCCTTGGTGACCGAGGCCTCGATCACGGCGTCGTAGATAGCCTTGATCTCGGTGTTCTCAGCGAGGTCCTTGACCGTGCCGTCGCTCTCCTCGTAGGCGTTGTCGATCTGGTTGACCATGCCCTGCGAGATCGCGGTTCCGGCGTCGAACCACGCCGAGTCGGACGCGGCGACGAACTGCTCGCCGGCGGCGAAGTAGTCGTCCCACGTGGCGCTCTCGCCGCCGAGCAGCTCGGCGACCCCGGCCGGGTCGGACGGCAGGCCGGCAGCCTCGAAGAGGTCCTGGCGGTAGCAGATGGCCTCGGGGCCGATGTCGGTGCCGTAGCCCAGGAGCTGGCCGTCCGGCGTGGTGGCCTGCGCCACCTTCCAGTCGACCCAGCGGCCCTCGAGCTCGGGGTCCGTGAGGTCCACGAACAGGTCCGGGTACTGCATGAGCTCGGGCAGCCAGTCGACCTCGATGGCCTCGATGTCGGCCAGGCCCTCGCCGCCGGCGGCGAGCTTGGTGGTGAGATTGGTGCGGGCGTCGCCGGACTCGGCGGCGACGACCTGCTCGACCGTGACGCCCGGGTTCTCCGCCTCGTACTGGGCGAGGAGCTCGTCCGTGTAGCCGAAGTTGTTGAAGGTGGCGACGGTGAGGGTGATCTCGCCGCCATCGGCGCCGTCCCCCTCGTCCGTGCCGCCGCCGCAGGCCGTCAGCGCGAGAGTGATGGTTGCGATGCCGGCTGTAGCCGCGAGGGCGCGGCGCCGGGTGGTTCGGGTGCTGCTCAGCACGGTGACTCCCTTGTCTGGTGTGACGTGTCGGAACTGACAGGTCTGTCCGTGGTTGCGCTCCCACGGTCCTGTGGTAGCGCTTCCATGGTGCCCCCTGATGGTGCCGGTCACGCCAAGCAAGAGTCAAGCCGCAAGTTGTCCCGAGCGGGCCGCCGCGCGTCACTCCGTAATGAATCCGCAGGTCAGAGGCCGTTTCGCGCGCCCCGACGTGACCCGATCGTTATGCGAAAGGTCCGGCATGTCACCGACGCGGCGCGTCAGCCTCGCCGGCGAGCCACACGCGGCCGGCCTCGGCCTCCGCCTCGAGGGTCGACCGGACGGCGCCCGCCGCAGCCTCCTCGACGACGGCCGCGAACAGGGGGACCGACGCCCGGACGTCGCCCGAGTACGTCAGGCGCGTGCCGCCGTCGGGCAGCGAGTCCAGCGACATGGTGCCGACCACGCGCACCGGGACGCCCGGGATCTCGACGGCGACCGTGCCGACGCGCCGGCCGCCCGAGGCGGCCTCCCACGCCTCCGCCTGCCGGATCTCCAGCTCGGCGCCCACGAACGGGCGAGCATGGGCGGGGATCTGGTCCGTGGAGAAGGTGCGGCGCACCACGACGGTGAAGCCGGCGTCGACGGAGCCCGTCACGTCCGTCTGTTCGACGATGCCCGTGCCCACGGTGCGCTCCGCGCGCCAGCGGACGAAGACCTCGTCGGCGAGCATCGCCGAGACGTCGTCGAGGCTCGCGGTGTACGTCTGGTCGACGATCAGGTGCACGGGCTCTCCTCGGGGCGTGCCGGTGGGTGAACTCTAACTTCTCCCAGGTGTACGACGTCCGGGCGGTCACCGAAGTTTCAGGAATCGTCTCCGGAACCGTCTTCCCTGCCCGGCCTGTGTCGGCCCGGCACGGGCCGCCGCGAAACCTCTTAGGCTGGGCGCGTGTCCGCCATGAGTGACCTCATCTCCCAGCACGCCGACCTCGAGCCGGCCGACGTCGAGTGGCTGCACCTGCTCGTGGGGGACTGGCAGGTCGTCTCCGACCTGGCCTTCGCGGACCTGGTGCTCTGGCTGCCGACCGCCGACGGCGGGTTCGTCGCCATCGCCCAGTGCCGCCCCTCGACCGGTGCGACGGTGCACTACGACGACATCGTCGGCTCGTTCGCCCCCGAGGGCCAGCGCCCGCAGCTGACCCGCGCCCTGGACGAGGGCCGGGCCCAGCGCTCCCGCGAACCGCGCTGGTTCGGCGCCTACGCGGTGCGCGAGGAGGCGATCCCGGTGGTCCACAAGGACAAGGCCGTGGCCGTCGTCGCGCGGCAGACGAACCTCGGTTCGGGGCGCACGCCCTCGCGGCTGGAGCTCAACTACGTCGAGGCGGCCGACGACCTCGTGGCCATGGTCGCGCGTGGCGAGTTCCCCTCGCCGAACGCCGCGACCGGCCCGCGTCGCGGTGCGCCGCGCGTCGGGGACGGCCTGATCCGCCTCAACTCCGAGGGTGAGGTGCTGTACGCCAGCCCCAACGCGCTGTCGTGCTTCCACCGGCTCGGCGTGATCGGCCCGCTCGTGGGCCAGTCGCTCGTCGAGGTCACCGCCGACCTCATGGAGTACCAGAAGAACCCCGTCGACGAGTCGCTGCCGCTCGTCGTCATGGGCCGGGCGCCGTGGCGCACCGACATCGAGGCCAAGGGCGTGGCGCTGTCGCTGCGGGCGCTCCCGCTGACCGACCACGGGCAGCGCATCGGCGCCGTCCTCCTGTGCCGCGACGTGTCCGAGCTGCGCCGGCGCGAGCGCGAGCTCATCACCAAGGACGCGACGATCCGTGAGATCCACCACCGGGTGAAGAACAACCTCCAGACCGTGGCGGCGCTCCTGCGCCTGCAGGCCCGGCGCATGGACCTGCCGGAGGCGCGTGCGGCCCTGGAGGAGGCGATGCGGCGCGTCGCGACGATCGCGCTCGTTCACGAGAGCCTCTCGCAGACCCTCGACGAGGTCGTCGAGCTCGACGACATGGTCGGCCGCGCCCTTCGGCTGACCGCCGACGTGGCGTCCGCCGGGACGAGCGTGCGGACGGTGCGCACCGGGTCCTTCGGCCTCGTCCCCGCCCAGGACGCCACCCCGCTCGCGCTCGTGCTCACCGAGCTCGTCACGAACGCCGTGGAGCACGGGTTCCACGGGCGGTCCGCGGGCGTGGTCGAGATCGGCGTGGAGCGGCACGACTCCGCGCTGCGCGTCGTCGTGGCCGACGACGGCGTGGGGCTTCCCGAGGGCCGCGGGCCCGGCAGCGGGCTCGGCACGCAGATCGTGCGGACCCTTGTCATGAACGAGCTCGGCGGCACCATCGAGTGGTCCGGGCGCGAGGGCGGCGGCACGCAGGTGGTGCTGGAGCTCGTGCTGCGCGACGGCGCCGGGCGCAACGCCTGAGGCGGTGGTCCGGGCGGCGGTCGCGCCGTCCGGGCGTGCGGTCCGGGCGTGCGGTCCGTGGGTCGGCCGCGCTGCGCCGTCGGCCGCCCCTGCCTCCTGCCGGAGACGCGCCAACGGGCCTGGGCCCCCGGGGGTGCTCAGGCCCGCTGTTTCGTACGGGGTGGTCTCAGCCGGCGCGGCGGGCGCGGGCGGTGCGGCGCTTCAGCGCACGACGCTCGTCCTCGCTCATGCCGCCCCAGACGCCGGCGTCCTGGCCGGAGTCGATGGCCCACTTGAGGCAGGTGTCAACGACCTCGCAGCGACGACAGACGGCCTTGGCCTCCTCGATCTGCAGCAGGGCGGGGCCGGTGTTGCCGATGGGGAAGAAGAGCTCGGGGTCCTCGTCGAGGCACGCAGCGCGGTGGCGCCAGTCCATGGTTCGTATACTCCTTGGAAAGGAACTTCCCGCCGTTCGCTCGCCGCCGTGGGGGGAGCCGTGGTCGTGCGTTCTGGGGGCGCAGGACCAGGGTGGAAAGTGATGTTCCCTGATCGCCCGGCAGCCGAGAACGGGGGTTTGTTCGGGGTGGTAGTGGATTGCTGGGATCAAGATTCACACCTCGTGAAGCGCCGCACAAGGGGTTACGGCGAAGTTTCTCGGGTATGAAGCGTGAGGTATCCGTCACACTATTGTGAATGCCCGGTTCGCGGCTATCCTGGCGCGTCGCGGTCGTTCCCCGAAGGCGTATTCGTGCACAAGTCTTTGCTCTTTCTGCGTTCACTCCTCACCCTGCTTGTGGTAGAAGCGGCGGTCCTCGCTGCGCTCGCGGTGGTCCTCCTCGTGGAACTCGTGGCCGGGCGGTCCGGATCCGTCGGGGTGAGCCTCTTCCTCGTCCTGTTCCTGCTGGGTGTGGGCTGGGCGCTCGTTGCCGCAGGAAGGGCCCTGCGCGCCGGCCGTCGAGCCGCGCGCGGTCTCGTCATGACCTGGCAGCTCTTCCAGGTGCTTGCCGGCGTGTGGTTGATCGGGAGCGGAGCCGCCTGGGCCGTCGTCGGCGGGATCGCCGCACTGGTCCTGGCCGCCGGCGTCGTGGCGCTGCTCTTCTCGCGCCCCGTCGTGGAGGTCACGACCGAGGGGTGAGCGGCCGCGCCCTCAGCCGACCTCAGCCGGTCTGAGCCGGCCTCAGCCGGGCACGAAGACCTGGCACAGCACCGGGTCGCCCGGGCCGAGCCAGACGGCGCGACCCGGCGGCCCGCCCGCCCCGGCGAAGCGGGCGGGCGCACCGAGCGCGGCATCCGCGTGCCGGTCGTTGCCGAGCAGCACGAGCCGCGGCCCCACCCGGGCCGTCAGACCGCCCACCGACGGGCCGTCGGCCGACAGGGCGAAGGCCGCGCCCTCCGTGAGCGCCGCCCAGAGCGGGTCCTGGCCCGGCAGCGCGGGAGGTAGCGCCGCACGCAGGGTCTCCACACCGTCGACCACGACGAGGGTGCGCGGGGGCTCGTCCGTGAGCCGGTCCGTGAGCGAGCCGTCCGTGGGCGAGCCCAAGGCGTGCGAACGCAGGAGGGCCGTCACCGCCGCCGTGTCGTGCGGTCCGGCGAGCGTCCCGAACCCGGGGTGCGCGCGCAGAGCACCGAACCGACCGGCCGACCGGGCGGGCACCAGCGCGTGCACCCGCAGGCCCCGGCGCAAGGCCTCGGCCGCCAGCGTCACCAGGGCCGTCGTCCGGCCGGACCGCACCCGCCCGACCACCGCCAGGTGTCCGTCCGCCGGGTTCCAGGCGACCACCGCCCGCCGCTGCTCGTCGGGCAGGTCGCCGAGCGCCAGCGGCACGCTCCCCGACGCCGCACCGGTCGCCTCGGGTGGGAATGTCCTGACCGTACGGGCAGCGCCGGTGGCCAGGGCGGTCACCGCCGGGTCGTCGGCCATGACCCGTTCCGGCAGGGGCGCCAGCCAGGGGGCCGGTCCCGGCCGCAGATCCGCCGCCTTCGCGGCCGACCGCAAGCCGTCGACGATCTGCTGGACCGGATCGGCCGCTCCGTCGGTGACGTGACCGCGCAGCAACCCGGGCGGGCTGACTGCTTTGCCGCCCGGGGCGGCCGCTCCGCGCCCCTGGCCGGGTCGGTGACCGGTCCCGTGCCCGGGCCAGGCCGGGGCGCGGCGCACTGCCGGCGGCACGGGTCGCGGCGGGACCGCTGCACAGGCGGCCTGCAGCACGACGGGCGTCCCCGCCCCGACCTGGAGCAGGGCACGCCCGGGCAGGCCCACCGGGATCCGGGCGGCTGCGGGGCTGCCCACCACGTCACGGGACTCGGTTGCGTCGACGACGCGCAGCGCCAGCCGTGCCGTCACGTTCGCCCGCAGATCGGCGCCGACCGCGCCCGCCGGCCGCTGGGTCGCGAGCACGAGGTGCACGCCCAGGGAGCGACCCTGGGCGGCGACGCGCAGGAGCCCGGGCACGAAGTCGGGCACGTCGTCGGCGAGAGCGCGGAACTCGTCGATCACGACGACGAGACGCGGGAGCACCCCGGCGGGGAGGCGTTCGACGTCGGCCACCCCGTGCCGGGCGAGCGTGGCCTTGCGACGACGGAGCTCCGCGCTCAGCCCGGCCAGCGCCCGGGCGGCGAGCCCTGCCTCGAGGTCCGTCACCCGGCCGACGACGTGCGGCAGCGCCCCGCACGCCCCGAGACCGGCGCCGCCCTTGAAGTCGACGAGGACGAGCGCGAGGTCGGCGGGCGACCGGCCCAGCGCGAGTCCGAGGATGAGCGACTGCAGGAGCTCCGACTTGCCCGACCCGGTCGTGCCCGCGACCAGCAGGTGAGGCCCGTCGGCGACGAGGTCGATCGAGACCGGCGCCCCGTCGGTCCCGACGCCGAGCGGCACCGCCCACCCGCTTCCCGCCGCCCACCGCGTGGTGGTCCGCTCGGCGAGCTCGGTCGCCCGCCGTTCCGGGGCCCAATGAGGCCAGGACCTGGCGCCGGGGCTGTCCGCCGCCGTGGGCGGGGTGTCGAGCCCGTGCAGCGCGGCGAGCGACACCGATGCCGGCAGCCGTGGATCCTCCGGATCCGGCTCCTCGACCGAACCGGGACCGCCAGGAGGAGCGAGGCCGCGGGACCTCACGTCCCCGACGCCGACCAGCGCCGTCGCGCTCCGACCCACCCATGCCGCGCGGACCAGGCGTCTGCCGAGCCGCTCGGCCCAAACCGCGTCGACGCCTGCGGACCGTCCCCGCAGCCGGGGGCCGTCGGCGCGCCGGACCTCGACCCGGCCGTCCCCGGCGACGCGTGCCACGGCGCGACACCACGCGGGCACGGGCGGCCCGGCAGCACCCGGCCCACCAGCACCCGGCCCACCACCGGACCCGCCGGCGATGGACCGGACGACACCCGGCCCACCACCACCGGACCCGCCGCCGAGGCGTGGCAGGCCCGGTCCCGTGGTGAGGCACAACAGCACGAGCGCACCGGCGCGCGCGGCGTCGGCGGCCGCGGCCAGGGCCGTCGGCGTGGCCGGGTCGTCCACCACGAGGACGCGTGGCCCCGCCCGCTGCGGCAACCAGCGGCACCACTCCCACGTCGCGATGCTCTCGCCCGCCACGTCCACCCTCGCGCCGCGCACGGCGAGCCCGGCGACCACCGCACGGGCGAGGCTCCGCGCCTTCTCGGCCGGCCCGTTGATGACGAGTGACCCGTCGGCGACGAGCGCGTCCGCGAGCCGGGCCGGCAGCCACCGGGCGCCGCCCGCCGGCCAGGACGCGAGGTGGCGGCCCGGCATGCCTTCGCTGCCGCCGGCGCCGCCCAGGTCGTGCCACGCGGAGCACGCCGCCGCCCACGCTCCCTCCGGCGCGTCGTGCAGCGCGACGGCGAACGCCATCAGCGCGTCCGGTCCGCGTGGCCGCGTCCGGCCACGTCGAGACCGGCGGAACCCGCCGGCCCACTCGCCCACGCCGATCCCGGCACCGGCCCCGTCGCCCGTCCCCGCGCCAGACCCGGAGTGGTGCCGGGAGGCGAGCGACCGGCGTCGGGCGGCGAGGACCTGGGGGACGACGGCCACGAGGCCGACGAGGGCGAGGAGCGCCAGCGCGGGCTGGTGGAGCGCGGCCGCGAGGCCGAGCGAGCCGGCCGCAGGCAGGACCGC
The DNA here is from genome assembly GCF_021568775.1 of Antribacter soli. GTDB lineage: Bacteria > Actinomycetota > Actinomycetes > Actinomycetales > Cellulomonadaceae > Antribacter > Antribacter soli. The sequence goes on from NZ_JAKGSG010000013.1 coordinate 7,971, forward strand.
CGCCACGAGCGCGATCCCGCCCAGCCTGTCGCGCGGGACCGGCGGCATGAGAAGCCGCGCCACGCCGCCCGCCACCCCGTACTCGACACGGCCACAACCAGCCCCGGAGACCGCGAGCGTCGCGCCGGGCAGGAGGGGCGGCAGGCCGACGACGGCGTCGTCCCCGACGGGCACGCCGTCGGCCTCGAGGGGCTGGTGCGCCAGCTCCGGACGGCGCAGGAGCGCGGCAAGGGCACCACGGAGGTCGCCCAGGCGGGCGCCCGGCCGCAGCAGCAGGTCCTCGTCCGGGTGGAGGGTCACGCGGACGCCGGGCACGGGGTCGGGAGACGTCATGCCCCCACGGTGCCGCGCCCGGGGGTGGTGGCGGGCGGACGACGACGGCGCCTGTGCACAGGTCCGCCGTGCACAGGCGCCGCGTCAGCGACGGACGACCGTCACTCCACCGCGAGCGCCGCCACCGGCGAGGTGCGGGCCGCTGCGCGCGCCGGCACGACCGACGCGAGGAGGCCTGCCACGAGGGCGACGACGATCACCACGATGACGTCCGTCCAGGGCACCGCATACTGCACCTCCCCCATGAGGGACAGGGCTGTGGCCGCGCCGGCCCAGCCGTAGACGAGGCCGAGCGCGACGCCGAGGACCGCGCCGACGCCGGCGATGAGCATGCCCTCGACCGCGAGCATGCCGCGCAGCTGCTCCTTGCTGAGGCCGATGGCCCGCAGCGTCGCGGACTCCCGAGTGCGCTCGATGACGGACAGGGACAGCGTGTTGGTGACGCCGATCAGGGCGATCACGACGGCGACGGCGAGCAGGCCGACGACGATGCCGAGGATCACGTCCACGACCTGCCGGAACTGCGCGGCCTGGGCGGCCGGCCCCATGACGAGTGCGGAGCCGTCCACCTGACCGACGGCCTGCTGCACGTCGGCGAGCACCGTCGTGGGGTCATCGCCCCCGCCCAGGTGCGCCCAGACGTCGGTCCAGGTGTCGTCGCCCGCGACGCGGGCGAGGTCGGCGGAGGTGAGCGTGCGGTTGAGCGGCGCGGAGGCCGTGAGGACCACGCTGAGGTCGATCGAGCCCTCGGGCCCGGTCACGGTGACCGGTTCGCCGGCGGCGACGGACAGCGACTCGGCAGCCTCCTGGGTGAGCAGGATCGAGCCTTCGGTGAGGCGCTCCGCGTCGTCGGGCGTGTTGACGACGCGGGCGAGCTCCGCGGGGTCGGCCGCCGTGACCTCGAGACCCTCCACGTCGCCGACCGTGAGGATCGCGTGGGCCACCTTGGCAGTAGCGGCGACGCCCTCGGTGGCCGCCGTGGCGTCGTGGACGTCCGCGAGGTACCTCTCGTCGGACGGCGCGACGCTCAGGTCGTAGGGGAACGCTTCGTCGAGCATGACGTCGCCGGACGACCGGGCGCTCGCCGCGCCCGTCGACATCATGGTGACGAGGGTGACGCCGATGAGCAGCGCCGTGGACGTGGCGGCCGTGCGGCGCGGGTTGCGCAGCGTGTTCGCCACCGCCAGCCGTGCGGCGGGGCCGGTGCGGGCCACGAGAGCACCCAGGCCGGCGGCCACGCGCGGCAGCCACAGCACGGAGCTGAGGACGACGCCGAAGAACGACAGCGCACCGCCGAGCACGCTCGCGACGAGTCCGAACTGGGGACCGCCGTTCATCCCGAGGACGACGCCGAGGCCGAGGGCCGCGAAGCCGCCGAGGGTGCACAGGATCGCGATCACGAGACGGGCGCGGCCCGAGCGGGCGCGCAGCGTCGGCGCGTCGGCCGGGCGGAGCGCGGCCAGCGGGGCGACCCGCGTCGCGGCCCGGGCGGGTGCGAGCGCGGCCAGGACGGTCACGCCGATCCCCACGGCGAACGGCAGCACGACCGACTGCCAGGTCGGCGTGATCGCCCCGGGCAGGGGCACCCCGAGGTCGAACGCGGGTGCGACGAGCAGCGCCACCTGGGCGAGGACGCCCCCCGCCAGGATGCCCGCGGCCGAGGCGATCGCGCCGAGCACCGCTGCCTCCAGCAGCACGCTGCGGTAGAGCTGGCCGGTCCCGGCGCCGATGCAGCGCAGGAGGGCGAGCGTCCGGGTGCGCTGGGCCACGAGCACCTGGAACGTGTTGGTGATGACCATGGCCGCGACGAGCAGCGCGATGGCGGCGAACGTCAGCACGAAGACGAGGAAGACGAGGTTCTGGCCGCCCGTCTGCGCGGCGGTCTGGTCCTCCGCCCTCTCCTGGGTGGTCTTGACCGCGACGTCTCCGGCGACGGCGGCCGTCGCCGCGTGGATCGCGTCGTCCAGGCCGGCCGGGACCGTGGTGCCCTCCGGGGGCGTGTCGAGCGCGACGAGCAGCTCGGTCACCAGGTACGGGGAGGGCTCGTCCGCGTTCCAGGCGTCGATCGTGACGGACGTGACCGCCGCCGCGCCGCCATAGCCCGCGTACGCGCCGTAGGGGTCGTCGGTGAGGCCGGTCACCTCGAGCTCCTCGGTGACCTCCTCGGGCTCGCCGAGCTCGGCAGCCGGGTCCTCGGACCGGCTGTCGGCCCAGCCCTCGGGATACACGGTGCGCCGGAGGGTCACCGTGTCGCCGATCCCGGCGCCGAGCCGCTCGGCGACCTTCGTCGTCAGGGCGACCTCGTCGCCGGAGGCGGGCCACGCGCCGTCGGTCAGCTCGAGCGGCGAGAGACGTGGCTCCACCGGCACCGGCGCGAAGGCCAGGTAGCCGCCCTTGCCGCCGTTTCGCAGGTCGCCGTAGTAGCCCACGACGGGCTGGACGGCGGCGACGCCGTCGACGGCGGCGACCTTCTCGACGGTCTCGGCGTCGAAGGCGGCGAGACCCTGGTCGTCGTCGACGGAGACGACGACGTCGGCCCCGGCGTACGACGCCGCCACCATGTCGTACGTGGTCCTGGTGATGACGCCGCCCGCGAGCAGCGTCACCGTGACGAACGCCGTGCCGATCGCGATCGCGACGCCCGCGGCGGTGAGCCGCCCGACGCTGCGCCGCATCTGCCCCAGCGTGAGACGCGCGGTGGGGTAGGACGTGGGCATCAGGCCACCGGACCCGTCTGCACGGCCGGCTCGAGCGTGCGCAGGGCGTCGAGGCCCGCGAGCGCCGACTCCGGCGTCGGGTCGGTGATGTCGCCGGCGATACGGCCGTCCGCGATGAGGACGACGCGGTCCGCGTAGGCCGCGGCCGACGGGTCGTGCGTGACCATGATGATGGTGCGGCCCAGCTCGCGGACGGAGCGGCGCAGGAACGACAGCACCTCGGCCCCTGAGCGGGAGTCGAGGTTGCCCGTCGGCTCATCGGCGAAGACGACGTCGGGCTGCGCGATCAGGGCGCGGGCGATCGCGACGCGCTGCTGCTGCCCGCCCGACAGCTCCGCCGGCCGGTGGCTCAGCCGCTGCTCGAGCCCCAGCGTCGAGACCAGGGTGGCGAGCCACTCCGGGTCCACGCTGCCGCCTGCCAGCTCTACCGGCAGCGTGATGTTCTGCTCGGCCGTGAACATCGGCAGCAGGTTGAACTGCTGGAACACGAAGCCGACGCGGTCGCGGCGCAGGCGGGTCAGCTCCCGGTCGCCGAGCCGCGTGATGTCGGTGGTGCCCAGGAACGCCTGACCGCTCGTGGCCGTGTCCAGGCCGGCGAGGAGGTGCATGAGGGTCGACTTGCCGGAGCCGGACGGCCCCATGATCGCGGTGAACTGCCCGGCCGCGAAGTCGACGTCGACGCCCGCGAGGGCGTGCACAGCCGCCTCGCCGGTGCCGTAGGTCTTGGTCAGGGAGCGGGCTCGGACTGCGGGCGACGACGACCCGACGGGTAGGTACACGGTGGTGTCCACGGGGGTTTCTCCAGGTCTGGGGATCTGACGCTTGCCTCCCGCGAGGGTCCAGGCGAACCGTGGCCGGGCGGAAGCCGAGAAGGATCTGACGCTTGCCTCCCGCGAGGGTCCAGGCGAACCGTGGCCGGGCGGAAGCCGAGAAGGATCTGACGGTGCCGACGCTACGGAGCGCGGGTCGCCGGCGCGTCCCGCTCCGGGCTGGTCCTGCGGTGCAGGGGCGTCATCCCCGGGTCGTACGTCCCCCTGAGCCTCCCCGCACGGCCTCGGGGCGGGTCACGCTCCCGGACGGACGAGCCCCGCCTCGTACGCGGTCACGACCGCCTGCACGCGGTCCCGTGCCCCCAGCTTGGCCAGGATGCGTCCGACGTGCGTCTTCACGGTCGCCTCCGCGACGTACAGCTCGCCCGCGATCTCGCCGTTGGAGCGCCCGCGCGCCATGAGGACCAGCACCTCGCGCTCGCGCTCGGTCAGGGCGGAGAGGGCAGCGTGCGCGGTCGCCAGGGCCGGGTCCTCGGCCGGCAGGGCGGTGACGAGGTGCTCGAGCAGGCGCCGGGTGGACGACGGCGCGATCACGGCGTCGCCGCGGTGCACGGTCCGGATCGCGGCGAGCAGGTCCTCAGGCTCGGCGTCCTTGAGCAGGAAGCCGCTGGCGCCGGCCCGGATCGCGTCCAGGACGTACTCGTCCAGGTCGAACGTGGTGAGCACGATCACGCGGGGCGCGTCGCCCGACGGCGGGGGTGTCGCCCCGCCGAGCAGCCGCGCCGTGGCCGAGAGCCCGTCCAGGTGAGGCATGCGGACGTCCATGAGCACGACGTCGGCGCGCAGGCCGTCGGACGGGCCAGAGGTGGCGAGCAGCTGCAGCGCCTGGAGCCCGTCGCCCGCCTCGCCGACGACCTCCAGGTCGGGCTGCGAGTCGATGACCATGCGCAGGCCAGCGCGCACGAGCGGCTGGTCGTCGACGAGCGCGACCCGGATCGCGGGGCGGGTGGTGGTGTCGGTGGTCATGGCTCCTCGGTGGGCCCGGGGACGGCGGGCACGGGCTCGTCGGCGGCTGCGGGATCGTCGATCATGACGGGCGGCACCGGCACGGCGAAGCGCACCCGGAACCCGCCGCCCGGGCGGGGGCCCGCGACGAGGGTCCCGCCGAACAGCGCGGCGCGCTCCTGCATGCCCCGCAGACCGTACCCCGGCGTCGCGGCGCGGGCGCCGCCGTCGGGATCGTCGCGCCCGGCACCGCCGTCGGCGGCGAGCCCGCGCCCGTCGTCGTCGACGCGCAGCTCGACCTCCCGCTCGCCCCAGCCCAGAAGGACGCCGACGCGCGGCTCGGGCCCGGCGTGCTTGAGCACGTTCGTCAGGGCCTCCTGGCAGATGCGGTACAGCGTCAGGCCGACCCCGGGCGGCAGGCTCCGCTCCGCCCCCACCCGGGTGAGGGAGACGCGTGCCCCGCTCGCGCGCACCTGGTCCACCAGGGCGGCGATCTCGGTCACGTCCGGCTGGGGCGCCAGCGGCGCCGGGCCGGCGTCCGTACCGCCTCGGGTGCCCGACGGCGGTCGCCCGCCGTCCGCCGTCGTCGCCGGCGGAGAAGGTGCCGCCGTCGACGGGCTGGACGCGGCAGGCTCGCCGCCCACAGGGAGGGGGAGAGGGAGCGGGCGGTGGGCCGGCGGGCTCGGCGTCTCCTGCCGCAGGACGCCGAGGAGCCGGCGCATGTCGGCGAGGGCCGCCCGGCCGGTCTCGGCGATCGTGCCGAGCGCTCGGCTCGCCGCCTCGGGGTCGTTCGCCGCGGCGTACCGGCCGCCGTCGGCCTGGGCGATGACGACGGACAGCGAGTGCGCCACGATGTCGTGCATCTCGCGGGCGATGCGGGCGCGCTCGGCCGCCGTCGCGATCTGCGCCTGCTGGTCGCGCTCGATCTCCAGGCGGACGGCGCGCTCCTGCATCGCGACGAGCATGGTGCGGCGTGAGCGGCGGACGAGAGCGAAGGCGAACACGGCGAGGAAGACGAGGATCGCGAAGATCGTGGACGGCACGGCCTCGAACCAGGTGTCGCCGGACATGCGGCCCACGAGCACGCCCATGAGGACCGAGCCGCCGAGCGCCGCACCGGCGCACGTGAGGTACGCCCAGCGGGGGCCGTAGACCGTCAGGGTGTACAGGGCGCCGGCGACGAAGAGGTCGGCGGGCAGGATCGCCGGGTATCCGCTGATCATGTGGGCGAGGACGACGGCGTACACCGCCAGCGTGGAGTGGACCGGCCGCAGCCGCGCCCAGGGCAGAGGCGCGAGGACCGCCAGTGACCACAGGGCTGTGGGCACGCCGACCCCGTAGCCCGTCATGCTGCTCGCGAGGGGCACGGTCAGCAGCGCGGCGAGCACCGTGCCCCCGAGATCAACGAGGAACCGGTGGTCCTCCTGCCACCGCGTCAGCCGTTCGTACCAACCCATGCGGGCCAGGGTAGGTGCCGTGATTGCGCCTTCGCGTCCTCCCGTGGTAGCACTCTCCTCGTACCCCAATCACCCGAATGGATTCGGGAGGGGCAAACCGACACGGCTCTGGGATGGCGCTGCAACGTGTGGAATGCCCTAGCATGGGGGAATGACTCACGTACTCCTAGCCGAGGACGACCCGGCCATTGCCGAGCCGTTGGCACGCGCGCTCACCCGTGAGGGTTACGACGTCGTCGTGCAAGGAACCGGCAAAGGTGCGATCGAGAGCGCGAGCGGGGCGGATATCGTCGTCCTGGACCTTGGTCTGCCGGACATGGACGGGCTCGACGTGGCGCGAGAGATCCGGAGCAGCGGCCTGACCGTACCGGTCCTGGTGCTCACGGCGCGCGCCGACGAGGTCGACCTGGTCGTCGGCCTCGACGCCGGTGCCGACGACTACGTCACGAAGCCGTTCCGGCTTGCCGAGCTGCTCGCACGCGTTCGGGCGCTCCTGCGCCGCTCGCACGGCGAGACCGGCGAGGAGGAGGAGCTGCACGCCCAGGACGTGCGCGTGGACGTCGCTGCCCACCGCGCCTTCCAGGGCGACCGCGAGCTGCACCTGACCACCAAGGAGTTCGACCTCCTACGCGTCCTCGTCGCCAACGCCGGCTCCGTCGTCGTGCGCGACACCCTGATGCGTGACGTGTGGGGCTCGGACCCGGTGGGCTCGACCAAGACGCTCGACATGCACGTGTCGTGGCTGCGCCGCAAGCTCGGCGACGACGCCAACGCTCCGCGCTACGTCTCGACGGTGCGCGGTCTGGGCTTCCGGTTCGAGATCGGGGCGAGCTAGCCGCATGCGTGAGCGGCTTCGGGCGGCCACGCTCTGGGCGGTCCTCGTCGCGGTGATCCTCCTCGGCGTGCCGACGACGATCTTCGGCGCGCGCTACATCTACGGCGAGGAGGTCCAGCGGATCGCCGACCGGGCCACGGAGCTGTCCGTGACCTTGGAACGCCTCTACCAGGCGGACCGCGAGATCTCGCAGGAGACCCTCGACAACGCAGCCGAGGGCCTGTCCACCGACATCCCGGCGCACGTGCTCATCAGCCTGCCGACGGGCGAGGAGCTCACGGCCGGCGAGCCGGTCGACGGCCCGCGCATCGATGCGGGCCCGCCCGGCGGCGTGACGGAGAGCCGGATCTCCGTGACCCTCGCCGTGTCGGCCTGGCCGGCGTGGATCAAGGCGGCGAACGCCATGTTCCTCGTGCTCCTGGCCAGCATCGCGGCGTTCGTCGCGGGCGCGATCGTCGCCGTCATCCAGTCCAACCGCCTTGCCGAGCCGTTCGTGTACCTCGCGGCGTCCGCGGAGCTGCTCGGTGCCGGGCAGGTCCGGCCACGCCTCGAGCCGTCGGGCGTCGAGGAGATCGACCTCGTCGCGGCCGAGCTGGCCCGCAGCTCCGACCGGCTGGCCGGCCGGCTCGCCGTGGAGCGCCAGTTCACCGCGGACGCGTCGCACCAGCTCCGCACCCCGCTGACGGCCCTGACGATGCGCCTGGAAGAGATCACCCTCACGTCCTCCGAGCCGGACGTGCAGGAGGAGGCGCGCATCTCCCTCGAGCAGGTCGAGCGCCTCGTCGGCGTGGTCGACGACCTGCTCGCCCGCTCGCGCAAGGCGCAGGGCGGCACCACCGAGACGGTCGAGCTCGGGGTGATCTTCCGTCAGCAGGAGGAGGAGTGGCGGCCCACGTTCGAGCGGGAGGGGCGCGGCCTCGCCGTGGAGGTCCCGGCCGAGGGACTCGACGTGCTCGCCACCCCGGGCGCCCTGGCGCAGGTGCTGTCCACCCTCCTGGAGAACTCGCTCAAGCACGGCGCGGGCACGACGACGATGCGCGCGCGGCTCTCCGGCACCACCGGGGCCGTGGCGATCGAGGTGACCGACGAGGGCGAGGGCGTGCCCGAGGAGCTCGCGGGCCAGATCTTCGAACGTGGCGTCACCTCGGGCGCCGGTACCGGCCTCGGTCTGGCACTGGCCCGGGACCTGGTCACCGCCGACGGCGGACGGCTCGAGCTCTCCCAGCGCACACCGCCGGTGTTCTCCGTGTTCCTGGCGGGGGTGCCGAAGTCGTACGACCCGCGTGTCCTGCTCCCCGAGGGCTCGGTCGTGTCCTCCGAACGCCGCCGCAAGGGTCGCCGCTCGCGATCGTGAGAGGATCGGGTCCCGTGACGCAGATCATCGACATGGCGACATCCACCACCGCGATCGACGGCCTCCTGGTCCTCACCATGAAGCAGGTGCAGGACGACCGGGGCACCGTCCGCGAGCTCTTCCGCGCTTCCGCCTACACCGGGCTGCTTCCCGGCGTGGACCGCTGGCGGCAGGTCAACGCCACCGAGACCCGGTACGGCGCGGTCCGTGGTCTGCACGGCGAGGCGATGACCAAGCTGGTCGCGATCGTGAGCGGCCGCGCGCACGGGGTCTACCTGGACACGCGCGAGGGCTCGTCCACGTACGGTGCGGTCGTCACCGTCGACCTGGTGCCGGGCACCCAGGTACTCGTTCCGGCCGGCGTGTGCAACGGCTTCCAGTGCGTGAGCGAAGAGGGGTCGCAGTACATCTACTGCTTCGACGACGAGTGGACGCCGGGCATGGCCGGTGTCGCCTTCACGCCGCTCGACGAGGGCCTCGGCATCGAGTGGCCCGTACCGGTCGACCCGGCGGACCCCGCTCAGATCTCGGCGAAGGACGCCGGTGCGCCGCGCTTCAGCGAGGTCCGCGCCGCTGTCTGACCGCGCGGACGGGTGAGGGGCCGGCGCCACGCAGGCCCGCACCCTGTCCGGTATGTGAGGTGCGCGGGAGCCGCGGAATTCCGCCGGTATTCTTGGCCACCGTGACCGTAATTTCTGGGCCTCCGCCCGGCCCTGGACTACCTGGATCCCGCGGGAGGCGCACGTCACCACCTGTGGTCGCGGTGGTCGGCGGAGGACAGCTCGCCCGCATGATGGCCCCCGCGGCGGCGGAGCTGGGCGTCCGCCTCCGGGTGCTCGTCGAGGAGCCGGGGTCGGCGGCCGCCCAGGTGATCACCGACGCCCCCGTCGGTGCCGCCTCGGACGAGGCCGCGATCCGTGCGCTCATCGCGCCGGACGACGGCCGGGACCCGGCCGCCGTGCTCACCTTCGAGCACGAGCACGTACCGAACGCCCTGCTGACCGACCTGATCGAGCACGGCACCCCCGTGCGCCCCGGCCCGCACGCGCTGGTCCAGGCGCAGGACAAGATCGTCATGCGGGAGCGCCTGGAGGCGCTCGGCGTGCCCTGCCCGCGGTGGCGCGCCCTCCCGTCAGGCCCCGGCGCCGGTGAGGCCGGGGGACCGGCCGCCCTGGCCGAGTTCCTCGCGACGGTCGGCGGAGCCGCCGTCGTGAAGACCTCCCGCGGCGGGTACGACGGCAAGGGCGTGCGCCTCGTGACGTCGCCCGACCAGGTGGCCGACTGGTTCGCGGCCGCCGCGGCCGGTGCTCCGGCGCTGCTGGTCGAGGAGAAGGTGCCGTTCACGCGCGAGCTCGCCGCGCTCGTGGCGCGCCGGCCGTCCGGCGAGGTGCGGGCGTGGCCGGTCGTGGAGTCCGTGCAGCGCGAGGGCGTGTGCTCGGAGGTGATCGCCCCCGCCCCCGGCATCAGCCCGGAGCTGGCTCACCGCGCCCAGGAGATCGCCGTGACGGTCGCTGAGGGGCTCGACGTCACCGGCGTGCTGGCCGTCGAGATGTTCGAGGTGCCCGGCCCGGACGGCGAGCCCACCGTGCTCGTCAACGAGCTCGCGATGCGGCCCCACAACAGCGGCCACTGGACCATCGACGGTGCCGTGACGAGCCAGTTCGAGCAGCACCTGCGTGCCGTGCTCGACCTGCCGCTCGGCGCGACCGACCCGATCGCGCCGTGGACCGTCATGGTCAACGTGCTCGGCTCGGCCTTCACGGAGCTCACCGACGCCCTGCCCGCGGTCCTGTCCGAGTTCCCGGAGGCCCGGGTCAACCTCTACGGCAAGGGCGTGCGTCCCGGACGCAAGCTCGGGCACGTGAACGTCTCGGGCTCCGACCTGGACGAGGTGCGGAGCCGCGCCGCCACAGCCGCCGCGCTGCTGCGCGGGGAGCCTCTGCCCGGGGCAGCCTTGGAAGGGGCGAGCGTGCCGCCCGGGGCGACCCGCCCCGGAGGGGCAGGCCAGAGCGAGCGTGCGAGTGCCGGTCTGCGCCGACCAGACGGCCCGTCGGGCCGCCTGACCGAGACCGAGGAGGTCGTCGCATGAACCCGCAGGTCGGCATCGTGATGGGGTCGGACTCCGACTGGCCCGTCATGCAGGGCGCCGCCGAGGCGCTCGAGGAGTTCGGCGTGCCCGTCGAGGTGGATGTCGTCTCCGCGCACCGGATGCCCACCGAGATGATCGAGTACGGGCGCGACGCGGCCGGGCGCGGGCTCCGCGTGATCGTGGCCGGGGCCGGGGGCGCCGCCCACCTGCCGGGCATGCTCGCCGCCGTCACGCCCCTGCCGGTCATCGGCGTGCCGGTGCCGCTCAAGCACCTGGACGGCATGGACTCGCTGCTGTCCATCGTGCAGATGCCCGCCGGGGTTCCCGTGGCCACCGTGTCGATCGGCGGCGCCCGCAACGCGGGCCTCCTCGCGGTGCGCATCCTCGCGTCCGGTTCCGGCGACGAAGCCGCCGCGCTGCGCGAGCAGATGGTCGCGTTCCAGGCGTCGCTGCGCGACGTGGCGAAGGAGAAGGGCGAGCGCCTGCGCGCCGCGAGGGCCCTGATGTGACGCCGTCGGGCGCCGGCAACGGTGAGATCCCCGCCGTCGCGGCGCCTGTCGAGTACCGTCACGACCTCGACGGCCTGCGCGCCGTCGCGATCCTTCTCGTCGCGGTCTACCACGTCTGGGTACACCGGGTGTCCGGCGGCGTCGACATCTTCCTCCTGCTCTCCGGGTACTTCGTGGGTGGCGCCCTGGTCCGCGGGTTTGCCGTGGGACGACCCGTGGAGCTGCGCACGTACGTGCCGCGGCTCGCTCGCAGGCTCCTGCCGGTTCTTCTCGTGGTGCTCGGCGTGGTGGTCTGCGCGTCCTGGATCGTGCTCCCGCGGACGCGCTGGGCCGACATGTCCTGGGAGACGCTGGCGTCCCTGGGTTACTGGGAGAACTGGCGCCTCGCGGCCTCCGGCCAGGCCTATGGTGCCCCGGACGTCCTGCAGAGCCCGTTGCAGCACGTCTGGTCGCTGTCCGTCCAGGGCCAGCTCTTCGGGGCGCTGCCGCTCGTCCTCCTCGGCGTGGCGGCCCTTGCTCGGGGCCTCGCTCCGGAGTCCCGCACGCGTCTGCTGCGCTGGGCCGTGGCGTTCCTGGCCGTGGCCTCGTTCACGTACGCGACCGTGATGGTCCAGCTCGACCAGGGCTTCGCGTACTACGACACGGCGGCGCGCGCCTGGGAGTACCTCGCCGGCGTCCTGCTGTCGTTCGGCGCGGGCGTCCGCCTCGCGCGGCGGTGGTCCGCGCTGCTCGGGTGGCTGGGTCTCGCGATCGTGCTCGCCGCCGGCGTCCTCGTCGACGGGCAGGCACAGTTCCCGGGGCCGCAAGCCCTCGTACCCCTGGCGGGCGCCGCTCTCCTCGTGCTGAGCGGCGGTGACGGCGGGAGCAAGGGGCCGGGGCGGATCCTTGCCTGGAGACCGCTGTCACGCGCCGGCCGCTATGCGTACGCGTACTACCTGTGGCACTGGCCGGTGCTCGTCCTCACCATCGCCGTCCGCGACCGTCCTGTCGGATGGCTGGCGGGGACCGGCGTCCTCGTCCTCTCCGGGCTCCTCGCGTGGGCGACGTACCACCTGGTGGAGGCATCGCTGCGACGGGCGCCGGCGCCGCGGGCCCGCGTCCGGTGGACGTGGGGCTCGCGGGTGGCGTTCGCGGTGGTCGTCGCCCTGGGAGTCGGCACGGTCGCCGCCCCGGCGGTCTGGCTGCAGCACGTGCAGGCTCTGCGCGGGTCGGCGTCGGTGGCGGGCGACCCCGCGATGCTGGCGAAGTACCCCGGGGCGCTCGCGGTGGTGGACCCGAAGGACTACACCTACGACGCGTCCCTGCCCCCGATCCCCGATCCCGTCGCGGCGTCGGAGGACAAGGTGCGGGCCGTCTTCGAGGCGTGCGGCACCCCTGCCGGCGACGCGAACGTGACGGTCTGCTCGTGGGGCGACCTGGACGCGGAGCGGGTCGTCACCGTGGTGGGAGGCTCCCACGCCGAGCAGTGGATCGACGCGCTCGCGGCGATCGGCGAGGAGGAGGGCTTCCGCGTCGACTCCGTGATCAAGTGGGCCTGCGCGCTGTTCGACGGCACGGAGGGCGTCGAGGAGCTCCTGGTGGACCCGACGTGCCGGCAGTGGAACCGCGACGTCTTCCGCCTCCTGGAACGGAGGGTGCCCGACGTCGTCTTCACGACGGCGACGCGACCGGCGACCGACGGCGAGACCAGCAAGGAGAAGGTCCCGGGTGCGTATGTCGCCGCCTGGGAGCGGCTCGCCCGGTCGGGCATCAGGACGGTCGCTGTGCGGGACACCCCGTGGACCGGGACCGATCCGGTGGCGTGCGTCGCCGAGGTCGGCTCCGGCTCCCCGTCGTGCCAGGTCGCCCGGTCCGCTGTCCTGGACGAGGTGAGCCCGCTCGAGCTGTTCGAGCCGCCTGCCGGGACCGTGTTCCTGGACCTCGACGACGTCCTGTGTCCGGACGACTCGTGCCCGTTCGTGCAGGGCGGGCGCATCGTGTACCGGGACCAGCACCACCTGACCGCCACCTACGCGACCTCCGTGGCTCCGGTGCTGCGCGACCGGCTCGGCCCGGCTCTCGGGTGGTGGTGACCTCCAGGGTTCTGGAGGATGGTCCCGCGTGCCCTAGGATCCGTGTGCCTTCTGTGATTGGAGAGCTTCGACGATGAAGTGGACCCCGCGTGGCGAGAGCCGCCCCGAGACCTTGCCCGAGCCTGCGGCAGGCGGTGTCTCGAGGACGATCTACCTCGTGACCACGGCCGGCCACCCCAACTACGGCGACGAGGTCATCGTGCGCGGCTGGCTCCGGCTGCTCGCGGAGCGGGAGCCCGGCGCCGAGGTGTGGGTCGACTGCCCGAACCCCGGACCCGCCGCTGCCCTCCTGCACGGCGAGCACCCGAGGGTGCGGTTCACCGACACGCTGTACAGGCTCTGCTGGGAGGCGCCGTCGGACGACCCGCGGGACGTGGGGGAGTTCGTGACGAAGACGCTCGAGGACCCCGGCGCAGCGCCGCGCTGGATCGCGGGCATCGACATCGCCCGGTCGGCGGACGTGGTCCACGTCGTGGGCGGCGGATACATCAACTCGGTCTGGCCGCGCCACGTGGGCCTGGTCGCTGCGGCCGCGTGGCTCCGGCGGGAGCGCGGGGTCCGGCTCGGAGCGACCGGCCTGGGGCTCCTGCCCGTGGAGCGGGGGGTGGCCGAGGTGTGGACCGAGAGCGCGGCTGCGTTCGACGTGCTGACCGTCCGGGACGAGCCGTCGCTCGTGGTGGCACGGGCAGGCAACCCGCGCGCGCGGCTCGCGATCGACGACGTCTTCGTCTCCGGGATGGCAGACCTCCTCGCCGGCAGTGCCAACGACGCCCCGGACACCATGGTCTGCGTCCAGACGGACATGTACGACGGCGACTTCGGGCTCGTCGTCGACTATGTCCGCGAGGTCGCCCGGCGGTGGCAGGGGCCATGGGGCTCGGTCGGGTTCGTCGAGTGCATGCCCCAGGTCGACCGGGCCATCTACGACGCGCTCCGCGACGACTTCCCCGAAGCCCGTTTCTACTCGGTCTGGGAGATACTCGCGGACGGCCTTCCCGCCCGCCGCGGGCAGCGCTGGATCTCGACGCGCTTCCACACCCACCTGCTGGCCGCGGCAGCGGGCGCGTCCGGCATCGCGCTGAGCCTGAACAACGACTACTACGCGGTGAGTCACGCCGCGGTCGTCGCGGCCGGTTCCGGGTGGACCCTCGGATCGCTGGACGACGCGTCGTCGGCGAAGGCGGGGGGTGCCGGCGAGCTGCCGGCGCGTACCGAAGAGCTCACTGCGGCTGCGCGGTCGGCCGGGGCGGAGCTCTACGGCTGGTGACCCGGCGCGGCCTGCGCCCGGCTCAGCGCCGCATCGCGTCGGCGCGGTAGGCGCGCCGGCGCAGGCCTTCCGGGACCAGGCGGTAGCCGCCGCGCAGCACGACGTTCCGGGCGCACTCGAGCGCGGAGGTCACGCCGAGCGTGTACATGCGCCGCTGGAGCTCGAGCTCGCTCCGGAGCAGCCGGATGCCACCGCGACGCGCGTAGGCGCCGGCGCCGACCCGGTACAGGACGAGGGGTTCCCGCACGTTGCCCGTGGCCATCCCGAGCGAGATCATCCGCGCGAACAGCCAGTAGTCCTCCATGAGCGGGAGGTCCTGGTACCCGCCCGCCCGCGTCACGGCAGACCGTCGGTAGACCACCGACGGGTGGTTGAAGGGCGAGCGGAAGCCCACCGCGCGAGCGATCTCGGCCTGGGTCAGCGGCGGCGTGCGCACCATCCCGTGGGCGGGAGCGCCGAGGGCGGGTTCCTCGTCGAACTCCTCGATCGCGGAGCCGACGATGTCGAGCCCCTGCTCGACCAGCGGTACCTGGACGGCGAACCGGGCGGGGCGCGACACGTCGTCGGCGTCCTGCCGGGCGACGATCTCGTAGGAGCACGCCTCCATGCCCTGGCGGAGAGCGATGGCCAGGCCCTCGTTGCGCTCGAGCGGCACGACGGTCACCGGGACGGGTGACGACGCGACGAGCGCGTCGAGCACCTTGGTGAGCTCGGGCCCGACCGGTCCGTCGCGCACGACGACCACCTCGGTGGGCGGCAGCTCCTGCTCGGACGTCACCGACGTGAACGACCGCTCGAGATGTACCGGGTCGTCGCGGCGATAGACAGGGAGGAGAACGGAGAAGGGCGCGGTCACGCGGACGGCCTCCGCGCCGTCTCGAGGGCCTCGATGCCGGTGAGCGGGCCCGCGCCCTGCAGGACGTCGGTGGTGGTGCGCGGGCTCTGCAGGATGCCGTCCCGCAGCCCCCGCAGCCCAGCAGACCGGAGCACGTCGCGCCGTGCGGACCGTGCGTACGTCCGCGCCCAGCGCCGGATGGAAGCGCCCGTGTAGAGGACGCGCTCGAACGGCGAGAGCGCCGACGAGCGCGTCAGCATCCAGATCTTGTTCCGCACCTCGTAGTAGAAGCGTTCACCCGGGTCGACGTCCGTCGCGCCGAACGTCTTGGTCCGGTGGACGACGACGGACGCGGGCACGTGGAGCCCCGTGCTGCGGCGCAGCAGCCGGCAGGAGTACTCGAAGTCGTCGTTCCAGATGAAGTAGTCGGCCACGGGCAGGCCGTGGTGCCGCACCGCGCGCGCGTCGACCAGCATCGACACGAACGACGACGAGCGGACGGGCACCGCCCCCGCCGACGCCGCACGCGCGATCAGCTCCGCCGAGGCCCCGGGGCGCCGCCGGGGGGTGTTCATGGGATGCTCCCGGCCGTCGTGCCAGACGACCTTGCTGCCGAGCAGCGCGACAGGTCCCGGGTACGCCTCCCGCGCGCGGAGCAGCTCGGCGAGCGCCTCCGGCGTCGGGATCGTGTCGTCGTCCATGAGCCAGACGAGGTCCGCGCCCTGCTTCTCGACCGCGTGCGCCAGGCCGACGGCGAAGCCGCCCGCCCCGCCGGTGTTGCGCACGAGGGACAGGACCTCGGCGCCGACCGGGTGCTCCGCCGCGACGACGGCGGAGTCGTCGTCCGAGCGGTTGTCGACCACGACGACGGCGTCGAGCTTGCGGGTCTGCTGAGCCAGGGCGTCGAGGGCCTCGCGCAGCAGGTCGCGGCGGTTGTACGCGACGACGACGGCGACGACCCTGTCACCCTGGCGTCCGGTCTGCGGGGCGCGATCTGGCACGTGCTGCAGCGTACCCGAGCGGGCGCGACCCCACGCCGCCGCTCTGCACAACTCCTCCACGCCGTCCGACCCGGCCGGGCCCAGCCGCTACCAGTCAGGCGATTACGCTCTTCTGACGTGAGACCTCGCGTGCTGCCCCGTCCTCGACCGAGCCTTGGCTCGGCCCGGGGCCCGGTGCACGCCCGGAGCCTGCACTCGCACCGGCTCGCCCGCGCGATCGGCATGACGCTGACCGGCGGCCTCGCGTTCGCGACGGCCGCGAGCGCGACCACGGCCCTCACCCTCGCGGGAAACATCGACAGCACGGACGCCGACGCCGTCCTGGAGGGCGTGGACCGGCCCGAGGCGGAGCCGCCCTCCGACCCGAACGCGGGCACCGTGCTGAACATCGTCCTCCTGGGCACCGACGACCGGAGCGGCGAGAACGGCGAGCTCGTCGCCGACGGCGAGCTCGGCGCGCGGTCCGACACGACGATCATCCTGCACGTCTCGGCCGACCGGTCGCGCGTGGAGCTCGTCTCGATCCCGCGGGACTCGACCGTCCCGATCCCGTCGTGCCCGACGACGAACGGCGAGCAGACGAAGGCGATCCGGAGCTCGAAGTTCAACGCGGCCTTCGCCCAGGGCGTGCTCGTTGGCGGCGACGTCCACTCCGGCGCGATCTGCGCGCTGCACACCCTGGAGACCCTGACCGGGGTGCGCATGGACGGCTACGTCGTCGTCGACTTCGCCGGCTTCCAGCAGATGATCGACGCCGTCGGCGGCGTCGACATGTGCATCCCCCAGGACGTGTACTCCCCGAAGGCGAACGACCTGCGCCTCGACGCGGGGGTGAAGCATCTCGACGGCTGGACGGCGCTCAACTACGCCCGCGCGCGGACGGGCGAGGGCCTCGACGGCTCGGACACGAGCCGGATCGGCCGGCAGCAGGAGCTGCTCGCCGCGCTCTCCCGGGCGGTGCTGGCGCAGGACGTCCTCACGGACGCCCCCCGGCTCCTGGCCTTCCTCGACGCGCTCACGAGCTCGCTCACCACGAGCGACAACTTCGCCTCGGTCTCGGAACTCACCGGCCTCGCCTTCAGCCTGCGGTCCCTGCGGGCTGAGAACATCTCCTTCATGACCGTCCCGTTCACGACCGACCCTGAGAACCGGGCGAACGTGATCTGGACGGACGAGGCGGGCGCCCTGTGGGCGAACCTCAAGGCAGACCTGCCGGCCCTCGGCCAGGACGCGCCCGTCCAGGTCGGCTCACCGAGCACGCCCGCCACCCCCGCCGCGCCGTCCTCGACGGCGACCGGCCCTGCACCCACTCCCACACCGACGGTCACGCGGAAGGCGGGCGAGGAAGCCTTCTCGTCGGCCGACGTCACGTCCGTCTGCGGCTGAGGACACCATGACCAGCGACCAGAGCCCGAGCGCCGAGCAGCCGCGCCGCCTTCCGCCGAGCTTCACGCCCCAGCCCCGGCAGGGCGGGCGACCTTCGGCGACGGACGACGCCATCGCCATCGGCAACTCGGGCAAGGAACGCCCCTCCGGGGGCCGGATCGGCCGACCCGACGACGCGGTGCCCCTCGCGCCGCGCGTGCAGCGCCAGTCCTCCCGCGAGATCCCCATCACCACCCCGCGTGGCGGGAACGTCCCGGAGGGCTCGCCCCGCGCGATCCCCCCGCGGTCCGCGCCCCCGCAGTCGATCCGGCCCGGCCGCGGCAGCGCCCGCACGGCTCCGGCCCCGGCGCACGACGGCGCGACCAGGGTCGGCTCCGTACCTGCCGCGCAGCAGTCGCCGGTACGCCAGCCGCCCGCCCGCCCGGCTCCCGTCCGACCGGCGTCGGGCCGCGGCGCGACGTCGCACCCGGGCGTCGCCGCGGCGCGTCCCGCCGTCGGCCGTCCGCAGGGCGGCGGCCTGCGGGTCCGCCGCCGGCGCGTGGCCGGGCTGGTGGCCCTGGTCGTCGTCGCCGGCCTCGTCGCCTGGCCGGTCGGCCTCCTGATCTGGGCGGACGGCAAGCTCCAGCACGTCGACGCGCTGTCCGGGGCGAGCGGGACCAGCGGCACCACGTACCTCCTCGCCGGGTCGGACGCGCGTGGCGACGGCATCAGCGAGGACGGCACCACGGGTGCCCGCACCGACACGATCATGGTGCTGCACAAGCCGGGCAGCGGTCCCGCCTCCCTCATCAGCATCCCCCGCGACACCTACGTCGAGATCCCCGGCTACGGCGGGAGCAAGCTCAACGCCGCGTACTCCTACGGGGGCGCACCGCTGCTGGTGCAGACGGTCGAGGGCCTGACGGGTCTGACGGTCGACCACTACGTCGAGGTCGGCTTCGGCGGGGTGCAGGGCGTCGTCGACGCGCTCGGCGGCGTGGAGCTGTGCCTCGACTACGACGTGAACGACTACCGCAGCGAGCTCGTCTGGACCGCGGGCTGCCACGTCGCCGACGGGCACACCGCGCTGGCGTTCTCCCGCATGCGCTACTCCGACCCCACGGGCGACATCGGTCGCGCGGAGCGCCAGCGCCAGGTCATCAGCGCCGTGTCCGCGAAGGCGGCGGACAGCAGCCTGCTCTACCGGCCGGCCGACCAGGTGGCCCTGATCGACGCCGGCATCGGTGCGCTCGTCGTCGACGAGCGCACCGGGATCGTGGACCTCGGGTTCCTGGCCCTCGCGTTCAAGTCCGCGACCGGCCCGGAGGGCGTGACCGGCACCCCGCCGATCTCGAACCCGGACTACCGGCCGGGCGACGTCGGCTCGACGGTCCAGCTGGACCCGGAGACCGTCGGACAGTTCTGGGTCGACGTCCGTGACGGAAACCTGGAACCGGGTAGCACCGTCGGTGGCCTTCCGCAGTAAACCGCCCGGAGATAGTCAAGCAGAACCCGATAAATGGGGTGAACAGGACATCCGACTGAGTCGGATAGCATGTACCCCGCTGCCTCCCCGACCTAGGAGTATTGAGTGAACGCGGATCTCGTCGTCGTGGGGTCAGGCTTCTTCGGCCTGACCGTCGCTGAGCGGATCGCCGAAGAATTCGGGCGAAAGGTGCTGGTAATCGACCGGCGCTCTCATATCGGTGGGAATGCTTTCAGCGAGGCCGAGAAGACGACCGGAATCGAGGTGCACCGTTACGGCGCACACCTCTTCCACACGTCGAACGAGCGTGTCTGGGAGTACGTGAACCGCTTCACCGCCTTTACCGACTACGTCCATCGCGTGTACACCACCCACAAGGGCGAGGTGTACCCGATGCCGATCAACCTCGGCACGATCAACCAGTTCTTCCGCTCCGCCTACGGCCCGGAGGCCGCGCGTGAGCTGATCAAGGAGCAGTCGGCGGAGCTCGGCGGCAAGAAGCCGGAGAACCTGGACGAGCAGGGCGTCTCGCTCATCGGCCGCCCGCTGTACGAGGCGTTCATCCGCGACTACACGGCGAAGCAGTGGCAGACCGCCCCGACGGAGCTGCCGGCGTCGATCATCTCGCGCCTTCCTGTGCGGTACACGTACGACAACCGCTACTTCAACGACACGTACGAGGGTCTGCCCGTCGACGGGTACACGAAGTGGATCGAGCGGATGGCCGACCACCCGAACATCGAGGTGCAGCTCGGCGTCGACTTCTTCGACGAGTCGCAGCCGGTGAGCAAGGGCAACGTGCTTGGCAACGTCCCCGTGGTCTACACCGGCCCGGTGGACCGCTACTTCGACTACGCCGAGGGCGAGCTGTCCTGGCGCACGCTCGACTTCGAGGAGGAGGTCCTCCTCACGGGCGACTTCCAGGGCACGCCGGTCATGAACTACGCCGACGCGGACGTCCCCTACACCCGTATCCACGAGTTCCGCCACTTCCACCCCGAGCGGGAGTACCCGACCGACAAGACGGTCGTCATGCGCGAGTACTCACGCTTCGCCACGCGGGAGGACGAGCCCTACTACCCGGTCAACACGGCCGAGGACCGCGAGATGCTCCTCAAGTACCGTGACCTCGCCGCGGCCGAGAAGAACGTCCTGTTCGGCGGACGCCTGGGTACCTACAAGTACCTCGACATGCACATGGCCATCGGTGCCGCGCTCTCGATGGTGGACAACAAGCTGGCACCCCACTTCGCCACCGGCACCGGGATCATCAGCGGGGGTGTCGACGCATGACCGCAAAGCCTGCTGTCCGCGTCCTCCAGCGCGTCGTCTTCCCGCTCGAGCCGGACCAGGACATCCTCCCCCTGTACGCGGAGGGTGAGCTCGGGCAGATGCTCACGGACGCACAGGGCGCCACCATGAGCACCGCGGCGTCGCACCAGGACTCCGTCCAGGTCGCCTCGCGTCGCTCGTTCCGTATCGACGCCAAGTCCCGTACTTCGTTCGGCACCTACTTCAACGCGTTCCCGGCGAGCTACTGGAGGCGCTGGACGACGGTCGACGCCGTCCGCCTCGTCGCCGAGGTGAGCGGTTCGGGCTCCGTGTTCGTGTACCGCTCGAACGCCCGGGGCAACGTCTACCGGGTCGACGGCACCCGTTTCGACGGGGCGGCCGGCGAGATCGTCGCCTTCGACCTGCCGCTCTCGAACTTCGCGGACGGCGGGTGGTACTGGTTCGACGTCGTCGCCGGCGGCGAGGGCGCCACGCTCGACAAGGCGCACTGGGAAGCGGACTCTGACCGACCCCAGGGCACGGTGACGGTCGGCATCACCACGCTGAACCGCGCGTCGGACGTCGCCACGCTGCTCGGGCAGCTGGCGGCGGACGACGCCCTGCTCGACATCCTCGACCGGGTGACCGTCGTCGACCAGGGGACCCAGCACCCGGAGGACGCAGACGGGTTCGACGAGGCCGAGAAGGCGCTCGACGGGCGGCTCCGGATGATCCGCCAGGCCAACCTCGGCGGGTCGGGCGGGTTCTCCCGGGGCATGAGCGAGACGCTCGACGAGGGCGTCAGCACCTATCACCTGATCTCCGACGACGACGTGCGCGCCGAGCCCGAGGGCATCCTGCGGGCCGTCACGTTCGCGGACCTCGCGCGCCGCCCCACGATCGTGGGCGGGCACATGTTCTCGATGTTCGACCGTTCCCACCTGCACTCGATGGGCGAGCGGATCAACCCCTACCGCTTCTGGTGGGCACCTGTGCTCGACGCCCCGGAGGGGCACCACCTCGACGAGGCCGCGCTGCGGTCCACGCCGGAGCTCCACCGTCGCATCGACGTGGACTACAACGGCTGGTGGATGGAGCTCATCCCCACGGTGGTGATGCGCAAGCTCGGTCTCTCGCTGCCCATCTTCATCAAGTGGGACGACGCCGAGTACGGCCTCCGGGCCCGTGCCGAGGGCATCCCGACGGTGACGCTGCCGGGTGTCGCGGTGTGGCACGTGCCGTGGACGGACAAGGACGACAGCCTTGACTGGCAGGCCTACTACCACGAGCGGAACCGGTTCGTGGCCGCCCTCCTCCACTCGCCGTTCCAGCGTGGCGGCCGGCTCGTGCGCGAGAGCCTCTACCACCAGATCAAGCACCTGCTCGCGGCCCAGTACTCCGTGGCCGAGCTGCGGAACCAGGCGCTCGAGGACCTGCTGTCCGGCCCGGGGCACCTGCACGAGCAGCTCGACACGCGTCTTGCGCGGATTCGCGAGACGCGAGCCGCCTACCCCGACGCCCAGATCCACAAGGAACCGGGCGCGTTCCCTGACAAGCGTCGCAAGAAGGTCTCGAAGCACGGCGAGGTGCAGCTTCCCGACGGGCGGTTCGGTACCTACGCCATGGCCGCACGCGGCTTCCTGAAGGCGGTCTGGCCCGTCTCGGACCTCAGCCGCGAGAACCCCGAGGCCGAGGTCGCGGCGATGGACGCCCGGTGGTGGCTGCTCTCGCAGTTCGACTCGGTCGTCGTGTCGACGGCGGACGGTTCTGGTGCCTCCTGGTACCGGCGCCAGCCGGCGCAGTTCCGCACGCTGCTGCGTCGTTCCGTGGTGCTGCACGAGCGGGTCCTGCGTGACTGGGGCAGCCTCTCCGAGCAGTACAAGGAAGCGCTCCCCGAGCTGGTCGGGCAGGACGCGTGGAAGGCCACCTTTGCGCGGACGGAACCGACGCCGAGGTGACTGACGTGATGCCCATGGTCACGCCTGGGATAGGGCGTGGCCTGCTCGACGTGGTCGAGCGTCGATTCCTCCTCCGGCTGATCGTCCGCAAGGAGCTCCGCGTCCGTTACCGCGGCTCGGTGCTCGGCATGGCGTGGTCGTACGTCAAGCCGGCGATCCAGTTCGGCGTCTACTTCGTCGCGCTCGGCGTCTTCCTGCGGATGCGCGACACCGTGCCCGACTACGCGGTGTACCTGTTCGCGGGCATCGTCGTGATGAACTTCTTCGGCGAGGGATTCGGGAACGCGACGCGGTCGATCATCTGGAACGCGCCCCTGATCAACAAGATCTACCTCCCGCGGGAGCTGTTCCCCGTGGCGTCGTTGTACGTGTCGGCGGTGCACTTCTTCCCGCAGCTCGTGGTCCTGCTCGTCGCCGCCCTGATCTCGGGTTGGCGCCCGACGGTGGCCGAGGTGCTCGCTGCCGTGGTGGGGTTCCTCATCGTGGCGATGCTCGCGCTCGGGCTCGGCCTGCTCTTCGGGGCGGCGAACGTGTTCTTCCGCGACGCGGAGAACTTCGTCGACCTGATCGTGATGGTGGCGACGTGGGCCTCGCCTGTCCTGTACACCTGGGGTCTCGTCCAGGCCGAGCTGCCGCGCTGGCTCTGGTTCGTCTACCAGGCGAACCCGCTCACCGCGGCGGTCGAGCTCTTCCACTACGCCTTCTGGTACGGGGGCACGGGCCGGCCGGCCCTGCTGCCCAACGGCACGGCCCCCATCCCCGACAACCTCTGGGCAGTCGGGGGCGGCGCGCTCGTCGTCTCGCTGGTGGTGCTCGTCGTCGGCCAGCTCGTCTTCAGGCGCCTCGAGGGGCGCTTCGCGCAGGAGTTGTGATGACCACGTACATCGACGTCTCCGACGTCTCGAAGCGGTTCACGCTGCGCCACAACCGATCGCTCAAGGAGCTCGCCGTCGCCGCGATCCGCGGCCGGGACCTGGGCGACACGTTCCTCGCGCTCGAGGACGTCTCGTTCGAGGTCTCCGAGGGCGAGACGGTCGCGCTCCTGGGCTTCAACGGCTCGGGCAAGTCGACCCTCCTCAAGCTGATCTCCGGGGTGCTCAAGCCGGATGTCGGCTCGATCCGGACCCGTGGCAGGGTGGCCGGCCTGATCGAGGTGGGCGCCGGTTTCCACCCCGACCTCACCGGCCGGGAGAACGTCTACCTCAACGGGGCGATCCTCGGCATGACCGAGGCTCAGATCAGCGCGTCGTTCGACGACATCGTCGCGTTCAGCGAGATCGAGCGGTTCATCGACACCGAGGTGAAGTTCTACTCCTCGGGCATGTTCCTCCGCCTCGCGTTCTCGGTCGCGGTCCACTCGGACCCGGAGGTCTTCCTCATCGACGAGATCCTGGCGGTCGGCGACGAGCCGTTCCAGCGCAAGTGCCTCGACCGGATCCGGTCCCTCAAGGCCGAGGGGCGCACACTGGTGATCGTCAGCCATGATCTCGACATGGTGGCGAAGCTGTGTGACCGAGGCATCCTGCTGGAGCGGGGCAAGATGGTCGACGACTCCGACGCGACCGCCGTGGTCGCCCGGATGCGTGGAGAGGGTGCCTGACCGGTGAGCGTGACGCGAGTGGACCCCGAGACGGTGCCGGTGGCGGGAGCCACCGACGAACCCGCCGCCGAACCGGACCGGCGGGCCGGCCTGCGAGAGCTGGTGTGGACGGTGGCGACCGCGGTCTCCGTGGTCGTCGTCGCGATCCTGCCGCTCCTCTTCGATCCCCGCTTCTACTTCGCGGACGACACCCAGGCCGGGGCGTACCCGATCTGGGTCTCGATCGGCGAGCACCTGCGACAGGGGCAGCTGCCCTTCTTCGAGCCCTCCCGCTGGATGTCCGGGAACTATCCGGCCGAGGGACAGTGGGGGCTCTACAACCCTGTCGTCTGGCTCGTCGGGTGGTTCGTGAGCGGTGCCGGCGACGCGGTCGTGGCGAGCTCCGTGGTCAAGATCGCCTTCCTCGGGATCGCGGCGGGCGGGGCGTACCTCCTCGCCCGGTCCTACGGTGCGACGCGGCCCTGGGCCTACGGGGCCGGCCTCCTGGCGCCGACCGCCGGGTTCACCATGTACATCGACGCGGCGTCCTGGGTGACCGCCCTGTTCGTCTGGGCCCTGCTGCCCTGGGTCTGGTGGGGCCTGCGCCGGGTCCTGGTGCACGGGGGCAACCCGCTCGTCCCGTTCGTCGCCGGGTATCTCCTCGTGACGGTCGGGTACGTGCACGGGACGCTCATGATGTGCTTCGTGATGTCCGGGGTGCTCCTCGAAGGGCTCCTGCTCAAGCGCGTCGCCCCGACGGTCCGCGTGCTCGTCGTGAGCTGCCTGCTCGGGGCGGTCGCGATCGCGGTCTACCTGCCCGGGGTGCTCACGGCTCCGGTGACTGCGCGCGGCTCCGCGTCGATCTTCAACACGAACTTCATGTCGCCGGACCTGTCTGGTCTGGCGACCTCGGGCACGCCGCTGACACGGCCCTGGATGACGGGGTTCTGGGGCACACCGCCCGAAGCGCCCCTCCTGTACGTGGCGTGGCTGCTGCCCCTGGTCGCGCTCCTGTCGTGGTCGAAGGTGCTCGACGTTCTCTCCCGGTCTGCCGCGCTGCTCGTACTGGGCACCGCCGCGGCCGGGCTCGTGTTCGGGCCGAGCGACGTGGGCCCCCTGCGCTTCCCGGCACGGGTGTTCCCCTACCTGGCGCTCGCCATCGTCGTGCTGGTGGCCGTGCTCGTGAGCCGCGCGGCCGTTCGCCCGACCCGCTCCCGGGTGATCGCCGTCCTCGTCCTCGTCGCTGCCGGTGGCGCGTTCGCCTGGTTCGAGATTCCCGACCAGTGGTTGCTCGTCGGCCTGGGCATGACCCTGGCCGCCCTGGGCCTCCTCGCATGCCTGTGGTTCCTGGCGCGCAGCCGGGCCGCCGCGCCGGGCATCGCCGTGACGCTCCTGGTGATGGCCGTGGTCGTCACCGGTGCGCAGCACTGGGCCTTCCCCAGGTCGCCGTTGCCCGACTTCGGCCTGCCCGCGAGCACGAGCGACTACAGCCACGCGCTCCAGGGCGTCGACGGCGACGCGATGATCGTCGGCAACCCCACGATGACCTCCGACCCGGTGGCGCCCGGTTCCGAGTGGTGGAGGTCGACGCTCTACGCCAACGCGTGGTACCTCAGCGACACGACCGTCGTGAACACGTACTCGCCGATCCTGCACAAGGCGTTCGCCGAGGACCTCTGCGTCGACGCGCACGGGGTCGTCTGCTGGGAGACCCTCGAGCGCCTCATGGCGCCGGACGAGACGACGGGGGAGCCGCTCGTCGACCTCCTCGCGGTCAACGCTGTCCAGGTGCTCGCCCGGCCCGGGGCGCCGGCCGGTGACGTTTCCGCGGACCCGTACACGTATGCCGTGCCTCCGGCAGGCTGGCACGAGGCCTCCCGCGACGCGGCCGGCGCGGTGTGGGTGCGGGACGTCCCCGTCGAGCCGGCGGGCGGGGTCGTCTGGACGTCGGACGGCGTGGCCCTGAGCGACGTGCGGATCACAAAGACCTCCGTCACGCTGCACGTCGACGAGGTCCCTGCCGGCGGCGGCACGATCGTGTTCTCCCGCCTCAACTGGCCGGGCTACGAGTTCGAGGGGGCCCAGGAGGCCGACCCGGTGCGTAACTACCTCCTGGCGGCGGAGGTGGCTCCGGGATCGAGCGGCGAGGACGTCACGGTCTCCTTCACGCCGCCCGGGTGGGCGTTCGAGCTGGCCTGCCTGTTCGGCGCGATCGCCGCCGCCATGGTCTGGGGAGCGGCTGCCGTCGTCGCCGGAGTGCTCGCGCGACGACGTCAGACGGTCTGACCCGAGGCATAGTCCCCGGAAAGTCCCGGGAGATGTGAGAGGGGCCCGCCCCCCACCCGGGTGGGGGGGGGGGGCCGGGACCAACAAAGGGGGCGGGGCCCCGTTACCGCCCGGGGAGTGTTGCGGGGCCCGGCCCCCCACCGGTGTTGGGGCCGGGCCCCTCTCACATCTCTGTCGGACGGGGCGGGTCAGACGGAGGCGGCTGCCGCGGGCAGGGGCTCCATCCTGCGCCCCAGGACCGCGTATGCGGCCCGCCGCTGCATGGCGACGACGTGAGCCATCGCGTCACCGACGCGGACGTCCCAGTCGGAGATCGTCTCGGGCGCGAGCGACTGGGCGATGCGGTGGAACTCCGCGGCCTCGTCCGCCTGCTGGCGCATGAGCCGCACCGACCACTGGCTCGCGCTCACACGGAACGACGCGAGGGACGTGCGCTGCGCGAACATCTTGCCCATCGCGAGCACCGGGGCGTACGAGCCTGCGTCGATGTAGTAGCGCAGGTCCTGCCACCAGCCGGCCTTCTCGAGCGCCGCGGTGCGCATCATGACGCAAGCAGGCTCACCGAAGATGTTCGTGCCGGAGCGGACCGTGGCGCGCAGCGCTGCCCGTCCGTCGACGACGCCGTCGAGGCGCCCCAGCCCGCGACCGGTGACGAAGGTCTCCCCGCGAGCATCGACGAGGTCACGCTGGGAGGCGACGAGCAGGACGTCGGGGCCGCTCTCGTCGAACGCCCGGACCTGCTCCTCGAGCATGGTCGGATGGATCAGGTCGTCGCCGCAGACGAGCTTGACGAGCTCCCCCTCGGCGCGGGTCGTGACGGCGTTCCAGTTGCGGCGCGCGCCGCCCCCGGCCTCGGTGCGGTGGAGGCTGACGCGGGGGTCGTCGGCGAACTGCTGGAGCAGGTCCCAGGTGCTGTCGGGCGACGAGTGGTCGGCGACGACGAGCTCGAAGTCCTCGAAGGTCTGGTCGAGGACGGACCGGATGGTCGCCTCGATGTACTGCTCGTTCTTGTACGCGGGGATGACGACGGAGACGCGGGGGGTCATCGGGAGACCTCGGTGGTGTTCGGCGGGGTGGAGGGCGTGGTGCCGACCGGCTGGTCGGCGACGTCGCTGGCGGGCTGCTCGTGCTTCCTCCGGAACGAGAAGTCACGGTGCCCGAAGTAGCTGACGAGCGCGGTCACGCAGGTGACCAGGAGCTGGGCGTAGATGGGGCGCATCCCGGTGGACTCCGTGACGAGGGGCAGAGCCACCGCGTTGATCCCGAGCGCCGTGAGGTTGACGACCTCGAACCGGGCGAGGTCGAGCCAGAGGTGCCCGCGGACGCGGAAGACGAAGTACCGGTAGAGGACGAAGGCACAGAGCACGGCGGCGACATGGGCGCACAACAGGCTCAGCAGGTAACCGAAGCGTCCGACCTCCTCGCCGAAGGCCAGCTCGAAGACGATGAACCAGGCCGTTCCCAGGACGGTGTTGAATCCCCCCACAAGGAGGAATGCGATCCGCTGGTCCTTCACGAGACGGAAGAGAGGGCCGAGCGAGCCCTCCATGCCTGCCGGCGGCTTCGGGAGCGCCGTGCTTGCGGTGGCGGGCTGGGGCTCAGGGTCCATGACCACGGGCGATGTCTCCTGGTACTGGTCCGGTCGGAAAGAACGTGCCGACGAGGTCGCGTGACGCGCTTTAAGGTGCAAAACGGGAACGCGATTCACGACTATAGTCGGACGCGTGACCAACCCTAGCGCGCAGCCTGCGCAGCACAGGATCTCCGTCGTCATCCCCGTGTACCAGGGGTCACGAACTCTGCCCGGGGTCCTGTCCGAGATCGACGTCCTGACGAAGGGTTTTACGACCCCGGGCGGCGCCGACGGTCTCGTGGCCGAGGTGCTCCTGGTCTTCGACCACGGCCCTGACGGTTCCGACGCGACGATCCGCGAGCTCGCCGAGCGATACGAGTACGTCCGCCCGGTGTGGCTCAGCCGCAACTTCGGGCAGCACGCCGCGACGCTCGCCGGAATGGCGTCGTCCGGCGGCGACTGGATCGTGACCCTCGACGAGGACGGCCAGCACGACCCCGCGGAGATGATGGGGCTGCTCGACGCGGCGGTCGAGAACCGGGCGACCGTGGTCTACGGCGCGCCCTCGAACCCCGCCCCGCACGGCTTCCTGAGGAACCTGGCGTCGAAGGGCTCGAAGAAGGTCATCGAGATGGTGCTCGGTGGCACGGACACGTCGTCGTACCAGAGCTACCGGCTGGTACTGGGCGAGGTGGGCCGGTCGGTCGCCGCGTACGCAGGGGCGGGCGTGTACCTCGACGTCGCGCTGGGCTGGGTGGCGGGTGACGTGGCGCTGGCCCCGGTCACACTCCGCGAGGAGGGCGGGCGCAGGTCCGGCTACTCGTTCCGCCGGCTGCTCTCGCACTTCTGGCGCATGGTCCTGACGAGCGGTACGCGCGGGCTGCGCCTCGTTGCAGGGCTCGGGATGTTCCTGGCAGCTGTGGGCGTCGTCATCGCCGTCTATCTCGCGGTGACGCGGATCCTCGGAGCCGATGTCCCCAGCGGCTGGACCTCGATGATGATGGTGACGCTGGTCACCTCCGGCGCGGTGCTCTTCTCGCTGGGCATCGTCGCCGAGTACGTCGGCGTCGCCGTCAACATGGCCATGGGCAAGCCCCTGTACCTGATCGTCGGGGATCCGGAGAACGGGCCCCTGGGGCGCAAGGTCCCCCGGCGGTGAGCACTTCGGGGACCGGGCCGGTGCTCGTCGTCGGGTCGAGAGGCCTGCTCGGTGAGGCAGTGGTCCGGGAGGTCGCCCGGCGGGGTCGCCCGGCGCTCCGTGCACAGGTGCGCTGGGGCGCCGACGCCCGGACGGACCTCGCACAGGCGCTCGACCAGGCGCTGGAGGCGGCGGGCGAGAGTCCGGTGCAGATCGCGTGGTGTGCCGGGGTGGGCGTCACCGCTACCCCTCAGGAGGTGCTGGACGCCGAGTACCAGACGCTGTGCGCCTTCGCCGAGCTCCTGACGGGCCTGCCGGAGGCGACCCGCCACCGGATGACCCTGTTCTTCGCGTCGTCCGCAGGAGGCGTCTATGCCGGCTCACCGTCCCAGCCGCCGTTCGACGAGCGATCCCCGGTAGGTCCCCTGGCGCCCTACGGCCGGGCGAAGCTGAAGGCGGAGGAGCGGCTCGTCGAGCTGACCACGTCCGGGATCCGGGTGGTCGTCGGCAGGATCGCCAACCTGTACGGGCCGGGACAGGACCTCACGAAGCAGCAGGGGCTGATCTCGCAGCTCGCCCTGGCGCAGCAGACGGCCCAGCCGTTGGGCGTGTACGTGTCGATGGACACCCTGCGTGACTACATCTACGTGGATGACTGCGCGTCGATCGTCGTCGACATGATGGACCGTGCGCACCAGCTCGACCCGGGCTCGCCGGCGGTCACGAAGGTGCTCGCCTCGCAGCGGTCGGTGTCGATCGCCGCGCTGATCGGCGAGATGCGGCGGATCCACCGGCGTCGGCCGCGCGTCGTCGTCGCCCCGTCTGCCCGCGCACTCCAACAGGCACGCGACCTGCGGCTGCGCTCGGTCGTGTGGCCCGACCTGGACCACCGGCCGCTCACGCCGCTCGCCGTCGGCATGGTCTCGACCGGCGAGGACATCAGCCGCAAGCTCAGGGTGCGCGGCAGGTCGCGCTCCTGAGCCGGGCCGGACGCACGACGCACGTCTACGTCCGGTAGATTCTTCCGCGGCCCCATGTCTCACCTTCCGGAGGACCAGTGGAACTCGTAGTGACCGGCGGCGCCGGGTTCATCGGCGCGAACTTCGTGCACCAGACCGTGCGTGAGCGCCCTGACGTCCACGTGAGGGTACTCGACGCGCTGACCTACGCGGGCGACCGGGCGTCGCTGGCGCCGGTGGCCGACAGGGTCGAGCTCGTCGAGGGCAGCATCACCGACGCGGCGCTGGTCGACCGGCTGGTGGCCGAGGCCGACCTGGTGGTCCACTTCGCGGCTGAGTCGCACAACGACAACTCGCTCTCCGACCCGTCGCCGTTCGTGCAGACGAACCTCGTCGGGACCTTCACGCTCCTGGAAGCCGTCCGCAAGCACGGCGTGCGGTTCCACCACATCTCGACGGACGAGGTGTACGGCGACCTTCCGCTGGACACCCCGGAGAAGTTCACGGCGAGCACGCCCTACAACCCGTCGTCGCCCTACTCGTCGACCAAGGCCGGCAGCGACCTGCTCGTACGCGCGTGGGCCCGGTCGTTCGGCGTTCAGGCGACGATCTCGAACTGCTCGAACAACTACGGGCCGTACCAGCACATCGAGAAGTTCATCCCGCGCCAGATCACGAACCTGATCGACGGCGTGCGCCCCCGGCTCTACGGTGCCGGCCTCAACGTCCGGGACTGGATCCACGTCGAGGACCACAACTCCGCGGTGTGGGCGATCATCGAGAAGGGCCGGGTCGGTGAGACCTACCTGATCGGTGCGGACGGCGAGAAGAACAACCTCGAGGTCGTCGGCACGCTGCTGGAGATCTTCGGGCGGGACGCCGAGGACTTCGACCACGTGGCGGACCGCCCCGGGCACGACCTCCGCTACGCGATCGACGCCTCGAAGCTGCGCGACGAGCTCGGCTGGACCCCTCGGTACACGGACTTCCGTGACGGGCTCGAGGCGACCGTCGAGTGGTACCGCGCGAACGAGGCGTGGTGGCGTCCGGCCAAGTCGGCCACCGAGGCCAAGTACGCCGCTGTCGGGCAGTGACGCGGACGCCCGGCGACGACCGGGCGTGACGTGGCCGGGGGCGGGTGGCCGACGGCGGCCCGCTTCCCCCCGGCCGCAGGCCCGGTACGCCGGGGTGCGTCAGGCCGGTGAACCCTCGGGGATCTCGCCGACCGCGGCGCTCGTGAGCACCGTGATCGGCGGGATCTTCCCGCCGTAGAGCGCGACGAGGCGTTGCCACGACGAGACGTGGTGTCTCTTGCCGTCGCGCACGACGTACACCGCGTCCGAGTCGGGCGCCTTGAGGAGCTCCGTCAGCGACGGACCGCCTCGGAGGGAGTCCCAGCCCGAGCCGGTGAGGCCGACCCACTCGGTGCACGTCGCCCCGTACCTGGCGATCATGGCGCAGGTCTCGGCGTGATAGCGGGTGCCCGCGTCGACGAGGGAGATCGCGCCGTCGCGGGGGTCGCGCACGAACCGGCCGGCGTCCGGTCCCGTCGAGAGATAGGACAGGTACACACCGGGGGCGTCCGAGACACGTCCCAAGGGCGCCAGCGACGTCAGCAGACTCATGGAAGGCACGCGGTGCTTCGTCGTGCCGGATACGAGGTAGACGTCGGACTGCCACGGCGACATGACGAACGCCCCCGTGCCCTGACCCCTGATGGCTCCGTACTCGGCCTGTGCTGCCTTCACACGCCGCCGGATCTCGTCCTGGCGACTCCAGAGCGTGTTGCCGGGGCAGCTCGTCGAGGCGACGTCGCGGTGGCCGAAGATCGTGGGCAGGGTGTTGCCGTTGAGGGTGGTGGTGGCTGCGGCGTCGACGCCGTGGAGCGAGAGCTTCCACGCCAGGAGGCGCACGACGGCGTCGACGGCCTCGTTGGTGACGGTCGCGGTGCTGGTGTTGCCCATGACGGAGACGCCGACGGTGTTCCTGTTGTAGCCGGAGGCGTGGGCGCCGATGGTCTCGAGCTCGATGCCGCCGGCTCGGCCTTCCCAGATGTTGCCGTACTTGTCGACGAGGAAGTTGTAGCCGATGTCGCCCCAGTCCCGGGTCTGGGCGTGATACGTGTAGATGCCGCGCAGGATGGCCGGGACGTCCTGGGGGGTGTAGTCGTTGGTGCCGGCGGTGTGGTGGATGACGCCGCCCTTGATGTCGCCCTGTGCGGGCCGCCAGGTCATGATCGACTCGTCCGCACCCCACTGCTCGCGGTTGTAGAACGACGGTGCCCCGACTCCTCCCGGCCAGCCCGTGACCAGCGACGACGCGATGGGTGTCGACCGGCCGCCGGGGGCGATGCTCGGAGGAGGGGTGGTGACCTGGGCGTCGGCGGCACGACGGCCGGGGTCCACGACCGTGAGCCGGACCTCGCCCAGCGACGATGCGCCGGAGCCCGAGACCACCGCCTCGACGCGGGAGACCTCGCCGACCACGAGCGGGTCGGTGCCGCCCTCGCCGCCGGGCCCCGGTTCGACCTCCAGGGCGGTCCACAGGCCCCACGTGCCCGCGCCGTCCATCGTGCGAACCTCGACGGCCGGGGCGGCGAGGTTGTCACCGGTCCAGGTCACGCCGACGGTGGCGAAGCCGGTGACGGCGGCCGACGCCGTGAGGCGCACGTCGCCTTCCTGGGCTGCCGGGCCCTGCACCAGGGTCTGCGGGCCGTCGTCCTGGAGCACCACCGACGTCGTCCGCGGCCCCTCGGCCTCGGTCGCGACCGAGGCGGAGGGGCCGGACGGTGTCATCGGTGCGCCCGTCGCCGGTGCGAGCACACCGGTCACCAGGACCGCTGCGACGGCCGCCGACAGCGCGCGGAACGGAAGCGCTCGAACACGGCTCATGGGTGCCCCCCGTCAACGTCCCCCTGACCCGCATCGGGACGACGTGCCGGCGGCCGGGCCGCAGCGGTCAGTCCTCGAGGAGTCCCAGCAGGTATCGACCGTAACCCGACTTGACGAGCTTGTCCGCGCGGGCGCGAAGCTCGTCGTCGGTGAGGAAGCCGCGGCGCCAGGCCACTTCCTCCGGGGAGCCGATCTTGAGGCCCTGGCGGTTCTCGATGGTGCGGACGTAGTCCGACGCCTCGAGGAGGGAGTCGAACGTTCCGGTGTCGAGCCACGCGGTGCCCCGGGGCAGGACCTCGACCTGCAGGCGCCCCTGCTCGAGGTAGGCACGGTTGACGTCGGTGATCTCGTACTCGCCGCGGGCCGAGGGCTTGAGGTCGCGGGCGATCTCGACGACGTCGTTGTCGTAGAAGTACAGGCCGGGCACGGCGTAGTTGGACTTGGGCTCGGCGGGCTTCTCCTCCAGCGAGAGGGCCTTGCCGTCGGCGTCGAACTCGACCACGCCGTACGCGGTGGCGTCCGCCACGCGGTAGGCGAACACCGCGCCGCCGTCGAGGTCCTCGAAGCGGGTGAGCTGAGAGCCCAGCCCCGGCCCGTAGAAGATGTTGTCGCCCAGGACGAGGGCGGCCGAGTCGGTCCCCACGAAGTCCGCGCCGAGGACGAACGCCTGCGCGAGCCCGTTCGGCTCGTGCTGGACCGTGTACGAGATCGAGACGCCGAACTGGGAGCCGTCACCGAGCAGGCGGTGGAACTGCTCCGCGTCGTGCGGGGTCGTGATCACGAGGATGTCCCGGATGCCCGCCAGGATCAGCGTCGACAGCGGGTAGTAGATCATCGGCTTGTCGTAGACCGGCACGAGCTGCTTGCTCACACCGAGAGTGATCGGGTGCAGTCGGGTGCCGGACCCGCCGGCCAGGATGATTCCGCGCATGCCCCGGATCATCTCACGGCCGGGCGGGTCTCACGGTGGCCCGGGCCGGGGGGGGGGGGGGCGGGGGGGGGCCCCCCCCCCCCCCGCCGGGCGCGGGGCCCCCCCCCCCGCCCCCCGAAG
>NZ_JAKGSG010000014.1 GCF_021568775.1 Antribacter soli
TGCCGCGTCAGCCCCCTTAACACCGGCGGCGGGGGGTGTCCCGGGGGGGCGGGGGGCGGGGCCCGCGGGGGGGGGCCCCCCCCCCCGGCCGTCAGTCAGGCCGCGGCGCCCAGAGGGAACGCAGAGATCGTCGACGGGCTGAGCGGGAGGATCTTGGGAGCCGTGCCGCCGTACAGCTCGAGGAGGCGCGCCCAGGACGTGACCGGCCGCCGGACGCCGTCCCGCATGACGTAGACGGTGGAGGCGTCGGTCGACTTGACGGCGTCGCTGAGGCCCCCGCCGTCCGAGAGGAGCTGCCACTGGCCTGCGGTCAGGTCGACGCCCCCACAGGCCGAGCCGAAGGCGGCGATCATGGCGCAGGACGGGGCGTGGTAGCGGTTGCCCGCGTCGACCAGGGAGATCGCTCCGTCACGGGGGTCCCGCACGAACCAGCCGAGCTCCGCACCGGTCGTCAGGTAGTT
Organism: Antribacter soli; assembly: GCF_021568775.1. Classification (GTDB taxonomy): domain Bacteria; phylum Actinomycetota; class Actinomycetes; order Actinomycetales; family Cellulomonadaceae; genus Antribacter; species Antribacter soli. The sequence continues at coordinate 462 of NZ_JAKGSG010000014.1, forward strand.
GACGTAGGTCGTGGACGCGTCCGACACGCGGCCGAGCCGGGAAGAGAGCGACGTGAGCACCTCCATCGAGGTGACCCGGTTCTTGGTGGTCCCGCTCACGAGGTAGATGTCCCCACCGCCCGGACCCGTGACGAACGCGCCGGTTCCCTGCCCCCAGATCGAGCCGTATGACGCTTGCCCGGCGTCGACGCGGCTGCGGATCTCCCCTTGCCGGCTCCAGAGCGTGTTGCCCGGGCACTCGGTCGAGGCGACGTCCCGGTGGCCGAAGATCGTGGGCAGGGTGTTGCCGTTGAGGGTGGTGGTGGCTGCGGCGTCGACGCCGTGGAGCGAGAGCTTCCACGCCAGGAGGTTGACCACGGCATTGACGGCCTCGTTGGTGACGGTCGCGGTGCTGGTGTTGCCCATGACGGAGACGCCGACCGTGTTGGTGTTGTAGCCGGAGACGTGGGCGCCGATGGTCTCGAGCTCGATGCCGCCGGCTCGGCCTTCCCAGACGTTGCCGTACTTGTCGACGAGGAAGTTGTAGCCGATGTCGCCCCAGTTCAGGCTCTGCGAGTGGTAGGTGTAGATGCCGCGCAGGATCGCAGGCACGTCCTGGGGGGTGTAGTCGTTGGTGCCGGCGGTGTGGTGGATGACGGCGGCCTTGATGTCGCCCTGTGCGGGCGGCCACGTCATGATCGACTCGTCCGCACCCCACTCGGCCCGGCTGTGGATCGCGGGAGCGCCCGTCGTGCCGGGCCACCCGGTGGAGACCGACTTCCCGCGCGGCGTGCTCGCGGCGGGCGGGGCCGTCACCTCGGCGTCGGCGGGCTTCGACCCCGGGTCGACGACGGCGAGCGTGAGGTCGGAGACCCCCGCGGCGCCCGCACCGGTGGCGCGGGCCTCGACGCGCGCGACGTCACCCACCACCAGGGGCTCAGTGCCGCCGTTCCCCCCGATCCCGGCCTCGGCCTCGAGCGCCGTCCACGGGCTCCACGAGCCGTCGGCGTCGGCGGTCCGGACCTCGATCGCGAGCCCGCTCGGCTCGCTCGGGCCGTGCCAGGTCACGCCGACCGTGGCGAAGCCCGTGACCACGGCCGACGCGATGGACGTGCCGCCGGCGGCTGCTGCCAGCCCCTGGCCGGGTGCGAGGTCGACGTGCGTGACGCCGGCCTCCCGATCCTCGGCCGCCGGCTGCGAGGCCTCGGCCGGCGCCGCTGCCGCTGCCGTCGACGACTGCACGGCGGAGACCGGCAGCGCGACGAGTGCGGCGACGAGGGCCAGTGTGGCGGCGACGGCGACCGGCGGATGGATGTCCGTGGACATGTGCCTGCTTTCCTCTGGGGAGCTGGGACCACGTCACGAGGTGCACGGGAGGTCACCTCGCGGACGTGCCCGGCGAGGATAACCCACCGCATATTCGTATATCGGGTGAAATACGACAGGACCTGAAAGTGGACGGCCCGGCGTGCTCCGAGCCGGAGGAAGTCGCCCTAGGCTCGCGTCCAGGCGGAGAGAAGGAGGTTTGGATGAGAAGGAACAGGCTGGTCGCGGCGCTGGCCGCACTGGCTCTGACGGCGGCGTACTCGGCGCTGTCGGCCGCTCCCGCGGCCGCCCAGGACGGGGAGTACTTCGTGGTGAAGGGCGCGAACTCGGTCGCCAGCGGAGACCGGCTCTACCTGGTCGCGGGCACGCCCGAGGACTGGGCGAGCACCGGTGCGCCGAAGCAGTACCTGACCTACGAAGCATGGAGCGCCCTGGGGAGCCCATCGCCCGTCGTCTGGCCGGTGGACCGGTACGCCTCGCTCCCGTGGAGCGACGGGATCTACTGGGAGATCAACTGGCCCGACGGCGAGACCTGGGCCGGCGGCGTGACGTACGAGCAGTGGGTGGTGGCCGGCCGGCCGACACCGGTCGACGACCTGCGGCTCTGCAAGCTGGGGATCGGCTGCGACATCAGCCGGTGGGCGACGTCGGGCGACCTCTATCTCACCGAGTACCAGCACCAGAGCCTCAGCGCGCACCGCCTGACCTACGGCGAGTGGGAGGCGCTCGGCTTCCCCGCGGTCACCACCAACAGGATGGGCGTCTACAAGCTGCCGTGGACAGACGCCGTCTTCCAGCTCGATCCCTCGTACATCGGGCCGAGGAGCCAGTCGACGTCGAACGTGCTCGGCGTCTGGTGCGGGGCGCAGCTCTCCTACTCCGAGTGGCAGCACTTCGGTTCGCCTGCGCCGCAGACCGTGGCTTCGACGACGGTCGACCGGTTCATCGTCAACGGGCAGCCCGGCTGGGTCCCCGACGACTGGATCTTCTACGACGGCCCGGCGGGCTACTTCCACGTCTCGGCTGCCCAGTGGGCGGCTGCGGGCTCGCCCGCGCCGACGGCCATCATCGCCCCCGTGCTGCCCGAGAACCAGGTGAGCTGCTAGGACCCACACGGCAGCGACCAGGACGGGGGGGGGGGGGGGGGGGGGGGGGGGCGGCCCCCCCCCCCCCCCCCCGCCGCGCCCCCCCCCCCCCCCCCCCCCCCGCCCCCCCCGCGCCGCCCCCCCCCCCCCCCCCCCCCCCCCCCCCCCCCGCCGCTCTGTCACCACCACCAGCACCACCGCAGCCGCGGTCACGGCAACCGCCACGGCGCACGTCACCGCAGCCGCCCCGGGCTGCGCGACGTAGCCGCCCGCCACGACGGGTGCGGCCGGACCGCCCGCGACCCACCGGACGAAGCCCCACAGGACCACCGCGACCCACGCTGGGATCGCGGCGCGCGGCCACCGTGAGAGGCCCGCCCCCACGGCGAGGCACAGCGGCAGGACGACCGGCAGCAGGTACCGGGGGTGGGCGGAGCCGTTGGCCGCCGTGTAGGCGATCTGGACCGCCAGGACCGCGGCCGTCGCGCCGGCGAGCAGAACCACCGGGAGGGCGGCGAGCGCGCGACTGCCCTGGTCGGGCGGCGGCGCCGGCGTCGTGGCCCTGGCGCGGGGCCGGAGTCCTGCCGCCGCGGCGACGGTCGGGACGAGCAGCAGGACGACGGCGGCCGCGCCCGCGGACAGCACGTCCCGCCACTGGAACAGGTCGAGGAGCTCGGCCCAGGTGCCGAGGTCGGTCACGGCCTCGCCGAGCGACCGGGTCTCCCGGCCGAGGTTTTCCGTGGACCAGTCCGGGTGGCCGCCCGTGATGCTCCCGGTCAGCCGGTAGTTGCGTACGTAGAACCAGCCGCTCGCGAGGGCCACCGCAGCGGGGGCGGCGACGGCCAGGGCGACCGCCCGGCGCGCCGGCTCCAGATGCAGGCGCGCGCGGAGCACCGCGCCCAGGAGGGCCGCGGCGAGGCACACGACGGCCACGATCATGGCGGAGGTCCGGGTCAGCGCGCACGCTGCCGCGAGCAGCACCAGGCCGGCGAGGAGCCGTGGGCCGAGGCCGTGGCGCAGCGAGCGCAGCGTCAGCCCGAGGAGGGCGGTCACCAGCAGAGCAGCCAGCATGTCGTTGTACGCCGAGCCGCCGAGCCGGGCGGCCCACGCGGTGCAGGCCACGAGCAGGGCGGTGACCACCGGCAGCGTGCTCCCGGGCCGGACGACCTGCCGCACGGACCACCAGGAGACGATGACGAGCAGGGCGAACAGGACGATGCTCACCCCCCGCGCGGCGTACGACGCGGCGACCGGCAGGCCGGCGTCGGCGAGCGGGCCTACCACCGGGGCGAGGAACAGGTAGTACAGGGGCGGATGCTGGGCGACCCACTGGACGGGCGGCACAAAGCCGCCGGGCGGCCGGAGCTCGAGCCCTTCCTCGAACACCGGCAGCTCGCCGTGCCACACCTGGTACGCGTAGTCGATGTGCGCCGCCTCGTCGGCCGACGCATACGGCGCGACGGCCAGCGCCTGCGTCAGCGCCAGGAGAACTGCCGCCGCCGTCGAGCACACGAGTGCCAGGCGCTCGACCCTCCTGACGCGTGCCTCCCGCGAGGGTCCGGGCGCACCGACGTCGGCGGAAGCCAAGACTTCGCTGCTGCGTGCCTCCCGCGAAGGTCCAGGCGAGCTTCGGCTGACGGAAGCCCCGAGAATCCTGGCTATCGTGTGGAGCACAGACACAGCCTAGGGGTCCGCATTACCTCCCACCCCCTTCGAACGGACTGCTCATGAAACTGTTCGTCCAGATCCCCTGCCTGAACGAGGCGGAGACCCTCCCGCTCGTGCTGGCGACCATCCCCCGGGAGATCGAGGGCGTGGACGAGGTCGAGATCCTCGTCGTCGACGACGGCTCGACGGACGGCACGTCCGAGGTCGCGCGCCGGCTCGGCGTCCGGCACATCCTGCGGCACACCCGCACCATGGGCCTGGCCCGTTCCTTCCGTGACGGCATCGACTACGCGCTGCGCCACGGCGCCGACATCGTGGTGAACACCGACGGCGACAACCAGTACCCGCAGGAGCGGATCGGCGACCTGGTCGCACCCGTCGTGCGTGGCGAGGCGGACATCGTGATCGCCGACCGGCAGACCGCCACGATCGAGCACTTCTCGACGTTCAAGAAGGCCATGCAGAAGGTCGGCAGCGAGGTCGTGAACTTCGCCGCCGGGACCGACCTGCCTGATGCGGCGAGCGGGTTCCGCGCCTATTCGCGCGGCGCCCTGCTGCGACTGAACGTCGTCACGCAGTTCAGCTACTGCATGGAGACGATCATCCAGGCGGGCAACAAGCGGATGAAGATCGTCAGCCTTCCCATCATCACGAACCCCAAGACACGGGAGTCGCGGCTCTTCACGAGCATCGGGCAGCACATGCTCAAGTCGGCGCAGGCGATCCTGCGCAGCTACATCATGTTCCAGCCGCACGTCGTGTTCGTCAGTCTCGGCCTGCTCTTCCTCGTCGCCGCGCTCGTGCCGTTCGTGCGGTTCGCGATCTTCGCAATCATGGGCGACGCCGGCGGGCACATCCAGTCGCTCGTGCTCGGCTCGTCGATGCTCGTCGGGTCGCTGCTCTGTTTCGCGCTGCTCGTGATCGCCGACCTCCAGCGCACCAACCGCACCCTCACCGAGGAGATGCTCGAGCGCGTCAAGGAGCTCCAGTACGGCCGGGCGCCCGACGCGGTGCCCGGGACGACGGTCCCGGTCCTGGCCGCCGCGGTGCCCGGGGTGACGGTGCCGGCCGCCGCTGTGCCCGCCGAGCTGCCCGACGATCTGCCCGACGATCTGCCCGACGTCGTCGACGGCGCACCAGAGCGGTCCGTCAACGCCGGCGGGAACGGGCGCATCGCCTCGTGATCGTCTCGTTCGGGACCTACGACGCCGCCCGCCATCCCCGCGTCGCCGTGCTGGTCCGCGGCCTGCGTGACCACGGCGTCGAGGTCGTCGAGGTCAACCGCCCCCTCGGTCTCTCCACGGCGGAGCGGGTCCGGATGCTGCAGCAGCCCTGGCGGCTGCCGCTCCTCGTGCTGCGCCTCGCGGCCTGCTGGGCCGGCCTGGCGGGCGACGCGCTCGCGCTGCGCCGGCGTCGGGGCGCACCGGCCGCGGTGCTCGTCGGCTACCTCGGCCACTTCGACGTCGTCCTCGCCCGCGTCCTGTACCCCCGCACCAGGGTGGTGCTCGACCACCTCGTCTTCGCGGGCGACACCGCGACCGACCGCGGCGCGCAGGGGCTGCGCGTCCGGCTGCTGCGCCTCCTCGACCGGGTCGCGACCGCGTGCGCCGACGTCGTCGTCACCGACACCGAGGAGCACCGGCTCATGCTGCGCGACCCCACCCGGGGTGTCGTCGTGCCGGTCGGTGCGCTGGACGAGTGGTTCGACGCCGTCCGCCCGGCCTGCGGACCCGTGGGTGGGCCTGCAGCCCAGGCCGGCGCCTCGAAGCCGCCCGAGACCGGAGCCCAGGCGGCCCGAGGGCCGCTGCGCGTGATCTTCTTCGGCCTGTACACGCCGCTGCAGGGCGCGCCGGTCATCGGCGAGGCGCTGGCCCTCGCCGCCGCCGCGGGCACGCCCCTCGCGGTGACGATGGTGGGGGAGGGGCAGGACCTCGGGGCGACCCGGCGGCTCGCCGCGGGCGTGCCGGGCGTCTCGTGGCGGGGCTGGGTGGAGCCTGCCGAGCTGCCCGGCCTGGTCGCTGAGCACGACGTCTGCCTGGGCATCTTCTCGGACACCCCGAAGGGGCTGCGGGTGGTCCCCAACAAGGTCTACCAGGGCCTCGCCGCGGGATGCGTCGTGGTCACCTCCGACACAGCACCGCAGCGGCGCCTCCTCGGCGACGTGCTCGAGCTCGTTCCGCCCGCGGACGCCGCGGCGCTCGCCGACCGCCTCGCCGCCCTCGCGGATCCCGCGCGGTTCGCCGCCGCCCGGGCGAGGGCCGCCGAGGGGCGGGAACGGACCCGCGCGCGCGCCGTCGTCGGGCCGCTCGTGGCGGCGCTCGAACGGCCCGTCGCGGCAGGTGCGGGGACGGCCGGGGTGGGCGCATGACCGCGCGCCTCCTGGCCCTCCTGCGCTCCCCGGCCGTGCGCTGGGGGTTCCTCGTCGTGGCCCTGGGCGGTGCCGTGTGGACCGTCGTCGAGTACCGGCAAGAGCTCACCGCCGCCGCGGGGCAGCTCTCCGCCGGGCGCCTGCTGGGGGCGCTCGTCGTCTCGGTGGCGTACATCGCGTGCACGTTCGTCGCCTGGCGGCGCGTCCTGGCCGACCTGGGGTCGCCGCTGCCGCTCGGGGCGGCGGCGGGGGTGTTCGGCGTGAGCCAGGTCGGCAAGTACGTGCCGGGCGGGGTCTGGAACGTCGTCGCGGCGGCCGAGCTCGGGGCCGCCCACCACGTCCCGCGGCAGCGCTCGCTCGCGGCGATGGCGGTGAGCGTGCTCATCGGGGTGGTGTCGGGGTGCGCCGTCGGCGCCACGTCCCTGCCGTTCCTCGCGACGGAGTCCCTCGGACCCTGGCGGGCCGTCCTCTGGGCCGCCCCGCTCGTGCTCGTCCTGCTGGTCCCCGCCGTGCTCAACCGGGTCGTCGACGTGGCGTTCCGGCTCATCCGGCGGCCGCCGCTGGAGCATCCGCTCACGTGGCGCGGGCTGGGCGTCGCGACGGCCTGGTCCGTCGCGGGCTGGCTGCTCGCGGGGCTGCAGGTCTGGCTGCTCGTCACCGCGCTGGGCGTGCCGGCCACGCCCCGCACCGTCGCGCTGGCCGTCGGCGGGTACGCGGCAGCCTGGGTCGCGGGATTCCTCGCGGTGCTGGCCCCTGCGGGCGCCGGGGTGCGCGAGGTCGTCCTGGCGGCAGTGCTGGGCGTCGGCGCGGCCGGGGCCCTTCCCGCCCACGCGGCGGCTCTCACGGTGCTGGTGAGCCGCGTGCTGCTCACCGTCGTCGACCTGGCCTTCGCGGGGGCGGGTGCCCTCGCGGCGCGCCGGTCACGGCCGGCGCGGGCCGTAGGATCTGTGCCGTGACTGCGACCACACCCGTGAACTCGTCCACCCGCTGGCTCGTCCTCGGGGCTGCGGGCATGCTCGGCCGCGACATGGTCTCTGCCGCCCGGGCCGCGGGCGCCGAGGTCACCGCACTGGCCCGCGCGGAGCTGGACGTGACCGACGCGGCGGCCGCGCTCGAGGCCGCCCGCGGGCACGACGTCGTCGTGAACTGCAGCGCCTGGACCGCCGTCGACGACGCCGAGACCCGGGAGGGTGACGCGTTCGCCGTCAACGCGACCGGCGCGGCGAACGTCGCGCGCGCCGCGCACGCCGCGGGCGCGCGGCTCGTGCATGTCTCCACCGACTACGTCTTCGCCGGGGACGGCACCGAGCCCTACGCGGAGGACGCGCCCATCGCGCCCCGCTCGGCCTACGGCCGGACCAAGGCGGCGGGGGAGTGGGCCGTGCGGGCCGAGGCCCCCGACCACCTGCTCGTGCGCACCGCGTGGCTGTACGGCGAGCACGGGTCGTGCTTCCCGCGGACGATCGCCCGGATCGCGGCCGACAGGGACGAGATCTCCGTCGTCGTCGACGAGGTCGGCCAGCCGACGTGGACCGCCGACCTGGCCGACCTGATCGTGCGTCTCGTCGCCGCGCAGGCGCCCGCCGGCACGTACCACGGCACGTCGTCCGGCCGGACGTCGTGGCACGGCTTCGCGGAGCGGGTCGTGGCGGCCGCCGGGCTGACGACGCGGGTCGCGACGACGACCAGCGCGAACTTCGGCCGTCCCGCCCCGCGGCCCGCGTTCTCCGTGCTGGGTCACGAGGCCCTGCGGGCGGCGGGCGTCGAGCCGATCGGCGACTGGGCCGAGCGGTGGGCGGCTGCCTCTGGTGCCGTCCTCGGCGCCGGGGCCTTGCGGGCCTGAACCGCACGGCAGGCCCTCTGTGCCCTGCCGCGGCCGATAGGCTGCCGTCGACGTCCACCGCCAGGAGGATCCACCGTGCCGCTCCCGCCGCTGACCCCGTACGCACACCTGCGCTGGGACGTCGTGCGCCGACTGCTTCCCCCCGCCCGCTCCCGCGTGCTCGAGGTCGGCTGCGGCCAGGGCGCGGTCGCCGTGCGGCTCGCCGGCGACCACGACTACACGGGCGTCGAGCTCGACGGCGCGAGCCTGGACGTGGCTCGCCGGCGGCTCGCCGAGGCGGGGCACGAGGCGAACCTCGTCCATGGCCCGCTCGAGTCCCTCCTGGACGGCGAGCCGTTCGACCTGGTCTGCGCGTTCGAGGTGCTCGAGCACATCGACGAGGACGAGAAGGCGCTCGCAGAGTGGGCCGCCCGCCTCCGGCCGGGCGGGGTGCTCCTGCTGTCGACGCCGGCCTGGCAGTCCCGCTTCGGCCCGATGGACGAGGCGGTGGGTCACTACCGGCGGTACGACCCGGACGTCATGCGCGCCAGGCTCACCGATGCGGGGCTGACCGACGTCGGCCTGCGCCTCTACGGGATGCCGCTCGGCTACGCCCTGGAGGCCGTGCGGAACCGGATCGCGTCCGGGCGTCCCGCGATGCGGGAGGACGGGTCGGTCGCCGACCGCACCGCCCGGTCCGGGCGGCTGTTCCAGCCGTCGACGGCGGTCCAGGGCGCGATGATCGGGCTCGGCACGCTGCCGTTCCGGCTCGTCCAGCGGGCGTTCCCGGCGGCGGGCACCGGCCTGGTCGCCTGGGGCCGCGCGCCGCTCGCCTGAGCCGGAGGTGCAGCGCAGGGTGGGGCCGAGGAACGAGGCACACGCCCGAAGCGGAACCGCAGGCTCAGGCGATCAACACCGTCGCCTGAGGCCGCCGCTCCGGCTCAGTCGGTGAAGGCGGACGTCACTCGTTCCGTCGCGACGATGCGCTCCCGGCGGGGCGCGTCGGCCTCGAGGGCGGCGGCGACCGCCGCGGACGTGAGCACCACCGAGCCGTCGCCGGCCCATGCGGCGAGCACCTCGCGCAGGACGGCGCCCACGGCATCGCGCCCGTCCGCGAGGACGCGGGGACCGGCGGCCACGGCAGGCGGCACCAGGTCGCGGTGCGCCACCGGTTGCCCGACGCCGGTCGCGGCCTCCCGTACGCCTGTGGCAGCCGTCGCCGGGTCGCCCGGGACGGAGCCCGCGAGGACGAGGGCCGCCTCGTCGGGGTCGACCGCAGGTGCCCAGCCGATCACGTCGCCGTAGGTCATGACGGCCGCGGCGGCGTCCATCGCGCCGCGCGGCAGGTCGCCGTCGTACCGGCGGGCGAGCGCCGGCAGCGAGACGACGACGAGCTCGTCCGTCCCGGCCCACCGGTCGGGCGCGTCGGTGACGACCGGGCCAGACGGCGAGCGGGCCGGGTTGCGCGACGTGCCGGGCGAGCTGCCGGGCAGCACGACCGTCGCGCCCGTGCGCCACGTGGCCAGGGCCCAGACCATGGTGCGCCAGTGCACCGGCAGGTCAAGGGTGACCTGCGTGCCGGGTGCGGCGTCGAACTCCTCGACGAGGAGGTTCGTCGTCTTGCTGACCCAGTTCGCGAGCACGGCGCCGGAGAGCTCGACGCGCTCCGAGTCGTCGCCGTACCACGTGAGGCGGGGGCGGCCGGGGTCGCGCTGGAGGAGGTCGAGGAGCTGGGCGACATGCATGGGCTCAGCCTAGGCGGCGCCGGCGCCGGGCTTGCCCGTGGCAATCGGCGGCGTCTCGGCAGAGTTCCGCGGGCTTGGCCGGAGCGATTTCATCCGCCGCCTATGTACGAAATTCGCCCGGTCTCTCTCCCTAGGGCCCGGAACCAGTTGCAAGTCTGCACCGTTGCAGGTCAAGGCGCGTGAACGGGCCGTGGAGATCGGGCGCGATAGCACACTTCCGCTTGACGCCTCCAGACGACACGCGTGTAATTCCATGTATGCAGTTTCCTTAGGAACGGCATCTCGTAGGACGGCATGGAGGGGCACGTCATGTGGAACATGCTGGATGGAGACGTAGAGTTCCCGTCCGACGCAGGGCGTCGGACGGAGCGCGTGGCGCCGGTGCTGCCGCTGTTCGGCGGGGAGGCTGACGACTCGCTGATGAGCTGGCAGGAGCGGGCGCTGTGCGCCCAGACCGACCCGGAGGCCTTCTTCCCGGAGAAGGGCGGGTCCACACGCGAGGCCAAGAAGGTCTGCTCGGGCTGCGAGGTCCGCGCCGAGTGCCTCGACTACGCGTTGGCCAACGACGAGCGCTTCGGCATCTGGGGCGGCCTGTCGGAGCGCGAGCGCCGCAAGCTCAAGCGCCGCGCCGTCTGAGTCCGGAGCGCAGCGGAGGGTGAGGGCCGAGGTACGAGGCACTCGCCCGCAGCGAAGCGCAGGTCTCGGGCGGTAGGGCAGCCGGTCTGAGTCCGGAGCGCAGCGGAGGGTGAGGGCCGAGGTACGAGGCACTCGCCCGCAGCGAAGCGCAGGTCTCGGGCGGTAGGGCAGCCGGTCTGAGACCGGAGCGCAGCGGAGGGTGGGGGCCCTCAGGGCTCGGCGCGCCGTGCCCGACGCGCCGAGCGCTCGCGCAATGCCGGGCTCCCCGGCTCCCGGCACGCATGATGTGGAGCGAGATGACCGCTCCACACACCGGCCCGCTGCCGTCCGCACCTCCGCTGGGCACCGTGGTCACCGGCTCCCTCCCGGTGGCCGTCACGGTGACGGCGGTGATCGTGACGCGCGGCCGCAGCCCGTTCCTCCCGGCCACCCTCGACGCGGTGCGTGCGCAGGTGCATGCGCCCGACGAGGTGGTGGTGGTCGACGTCGACACCGCGCCGGCGACCTCGGCTCACCCCGACCTGGTGATGGCCTTCCGCGAGGAACCAGGCGGAGCGCGGTCGGCGGAAGCCAGGACGGCTCAGCAGCTCGGCGGCGCGCGGTATGTGGCCGCGGCGGGGGCCCGCACGTTCGGCGAGGGCGTCGACGCGGCGCTCCGGGCGGTCGGGATCTCCGAGCGCAGCTGGCTCTGGCTCCTGCACGACGACTCGGCGCCCGCCCCCGGAGCGCTCGCCGCCCTCATGCGCGCCGTCGAGCACGCCTCGTCGGTGGCGGTCGCGGGCAGCAAGCAGCGGCGCTGGGAGGTGTCCGGCACCGGGGAGCCCCTCGACCCGGCCGCAGCCGACCGCGGTGTCCTTGTCGAGGTGGGGCACACCGTCTCGCCGCTTGGCCGGCGCATGACGGGCGTCGACGAGAGCGAGATCGACCAGGGGCAGCACGACGCGCGTGAGGACGTCCTCGCGGTCGGCCTCGCCGGCGCGCTCGTCCGCGGCGTCGTCTGGCGCCACCTCGGCGGCACCGACCCCGCGTACGGCGTGTACGGCGACTCCACCGACTTCTGCCGCCGGGTGCGCCTCGCGGGGCACCGCGTCGTCGTGGTCCCGCAGGCCGTGGTGCGGCACGCGCAGGCCTCGCTGCGCGGGCTGCGGGAGCCCGGCGCCGGCGCCGACGACCGCTCTCGTGGCCCGCGCCGGCGCAGCCAGCTCCACCTGCGGCTCGTCTCGGCCCCGGCAGTCGTCCTGCCGGTGGTGGCGCTCGCGATGCTCGTGTGGGCACCGTTCCAGGCCGCCTACCGGCTCGCCCTCAAGCACCCCGCCGAGGCGCGCGACGAGCTCCTGGCGCCGGTGTGGGCCGTGTCCCGGCTGGCTCCGGTCGTGCGCGCCCGCCGCGCCGCCGCCCGCACGTCGACCGTGCCGCGCGGCGTGCTGCGACCGCTCACCGGCACCTGGCGCGAGGTCTGGTCGGAGTACCGCGAGGGCCGCCTCTCGCGCGCCGAGCGGCTGCGCACGCACACCGTCCCCTCGGAGCTCGAGCAGGCCGAGCAGCGGCGCGTCGCGACCCGGCGTCGGGGCGTCCTCGCACTGGTCTTCGTCGCCGCGACGACCCTGGCGGCCTGGGTCTTCGGTCCCGCGCTCGGCGTCCTGGCGAGCGGCGGACGCCTCACCGGCGGCAGCCTCCTGGCGACGGGCGGCACGGTCGGCGACGTCTGGACGGCCGCCACGTCCGGCTGGGTCCGCGACGGGCTCGGCGTCGCCGCGCCGCCCGACCCCCTGCTGCTCCCGCTGGCCGGGCTCACCGCGCTCGCCGGAGGCTCGCTCACGACAGCGGTCGACCTCCTGTTCGTCGCCGCGCTCCCGCTGGCGGCCCTCGGTGCGTGGGCCGCGTCGGGCGCGGTCACGCGGTCGCCCGGCCTGCGCGCGTGGGCCGCGCTGCTCTGGGTCGCGGCCCCCGCGCTGCTCGGCGCCGTCGACGCAGGCCGGGTGGGGTCGGTCGTGGCGCACCTCGCGCTCCCGTGGGCGGCGCTCGCCCTCGCAAGAGCCGCCGGCGTCCAGGCGCTCGACAGGCTGCCCGACGGCGGAGCGGACCCAGGTGCGGCCGACGCCGGCGCGGCGGCTCCCGGGTCATCGACCAGGTCGCCCACCGGGTCGGCAGCCGCGTCGGCGGCCGACGACGTTCCCCGCCCGGGGCCGTCCCTCGGTGCGGCCGGTGCGGCCGGCCTGCTCCTGGCGGTCGCGGTGTGCGGGGCGCCGATCCTGTTGCCCGTCGCCGTCGTGGTCCTCGCCGTCGCCGCGCTGGGTGCCCGGCGCCGCGGCCGCTACCTGGTGCTCGCGCTCGTGCCGTCGCTGATGGTCGGTGCCCCGTTCTGGTGGGCCGCGGCGCGTTCCGCCGACGGGCTGCGGCTCCTGCTCGCGGAGCCGGCCGGTGCGCCCGGCGTCGCGGCCGTACCCGGGCAGCCCCTGGGCCTGCCTGGCCTCGGGCTCCTGCTCGGCCGGCCGAGCGAGCCGGGCACCTGGTTCGCCGCCCCCGAGCTGGGGTCCGACGGACTCTCCGGCGTCGTCGGTGTGGCGCTGCGCGGCCTCGCGGTCGCCGGGCCGTTCGTCACGGGGGCGGTGGTCGTCGTGATCGCCGTGGTGGCCCTGTTCCGCCGGCGCGGCGCGGCCGCCCGGCTGGGCTGGTTCGTCGCCGCGGCCGGGCTGGTCACGGCCTTGCTCGCGCAGGGCGCGTTCGGCGGCGGGGCCGGGTGGGCGGGGCCTGGTCTGTCCCTGGTCCTGCTCGGTCTCGCTACCGCCGCCCTCCGCGGCGCGCCGGTGCGGCGCGGAGGGCGCGCCGCCCGGCTCGCCGGCGTGACAATGCTGGGCGCGGTCGCGGTGCTCGCACCGGCCGCCGACGTCGCGTCGTGGGTCGCCGACCTGGGCGGCAGCATCGCGGCCGAGGGCCGTGCGGACGCGCTGCACCCCGCGGTCGACCCGGTCGTCCCCGCGGTCGGCCGGCAGATGCAGGCACCGCCGCGCGAGGCACGCGTGCTCCAGCTCGACGTCGCCGCCGCCGGCGGGGTGGAGTACACCCCGCTGCGGGGCGACGGCAGCCTTCTGCTGGACGCCTCAGCGGCGGCCGTCCTGTCCGACGGCGCCGCGGCCTGGGAGCGGCTCGACGGGCTGGCGGCGGAACTGACGGCCGGCACGGCCCCGGACCTCGCCGACCGGCTCGCCGCGCTGGGCTTCGGCGCCGTCCAGGTGCGGTCCGACGGGGTCGCCGCGACCGAGGACCTGGTCGCCACGCTCGACATGGTCCCGGGTCTGGCCCGCGTGATCGAGGGCCAGGAGGTCTCGCTGTGGCGCGTCGCCCCCGGCGCGGGACCGGCTCCCGGCTGGGCCCGGCTGGAGCTGCCCGCTGATGCGGGCGGCGACGCGGCGGGCACGACGACGGCGGTGCTCCCGGCGCGCGGCGCCGCGGTCGACACGCAGGTCGATGACGGCGATGCCGGCCGGTTGCTCGTCCTCGCCGAGTCTGCGGACGGCGGCTGGCGCGCCACCCTCGACGGTCGCGCGCTCGAGACAGCGACCGCGGACGGCCTGCAGGCGTTCGCACTGGGTCCGGACGGCGGACGACTCGTCGTCGGCTACCAGGCACCGCACCGCGTGCCGTGGCTGGTGCTCGCCGGTTTCACGCTCGCCGTCTTCGCGCTGCTCGCGCTGCCTGTCGGACGCCGGAGGGTGCGATGAGCCGGGCGACCGCCGCGCTGCGGCGGGCGGGAGCGACCGTCGGCGGCCTGGCCTGCCTCGCCGCGGTCGCCGCGCTGGCGGTCCTCCCGGCGGCCGGGGCGGGCGCTCCCGACGCGGGGCCGGAGGCTCGCCTCGTCGCGGTGCCGCCCGCAGAGTCGGTCCTCGTCTGCCCGGTCCCGGCGAGCCTCGTCCAGCCCGACGTGGGGGACGACCAGTTCAGTGCGAGCCCGGTCCCGACCGAGAGCCGCCTGACGGCCGTGGCGACGGGCGGCCTCGCCTCCGGCGCGACGGTTACCGACCTCGCCGGAGGAGCCACGGGCGCGCTCGTGGGCCCCCTCGTCGCGGGGTCGGGGGCGGCCGTGGTGAGCGGTGACCTGCCGGAGGAGTCTCGGGTGGTGCGCGGGACGCCGTCGGGCAGCGGGGACGCCCTCACCGGGACGACCGCCTCGAGGACGACGGCGGGCGACCTGCGCGGCCTGGTCACCGGCGGGTGCACCGCGCCCGGGATCGAGCACTGGCTGGTGGGCGGCAGCACCGAGGTGGGCGCGAGCGCCCGCCTCGTCGTGCAGAACCCGGGTCGCACGGCGGCGACCGTCCGCCTGGAGGCGTGGGGGCCGTCAGGCCCCGTGGCGCTCGGGAGTCAGGCGTCGTTCGTGGTGCCGCCCGGTCAGCAGGCCGAGACCCTCCTCGAGGCGGTGGCGCCGGAGCAGCGGCGCTTCGCGCTGCGCGTCACCGCCGACGGCGGACGGGTCACCGCCTACGTGCAGCATCACTCGATCGAGGGCATCGTCGCGGCGGGGGTCGACCTGGTCGTGCCCGGCGCGGCCCCGTCCCCGGCCGTGTCGGTGGCCGGCCTCGTCAGCGCCGGCCAGCCCGTCGACGACCCGCACGCCCCCCGGCTGCGGCTGCTCGCCCCCGACGCGTCCGGCACCGCTCACGTGAGCGTCTACGGCCCGGACGGGCCGGTGCGCGTGCGCGGAGGCGAGGACCTGGTGCTCGAGGCGGGCCAGGTGACGGAGGTGCCGCTCGGCGGGCTGCCGGCCGGCGCCTACACGGCCGTCGTGGACGCGACCGTGCCGGTCGTCGCCTCGGGCACGTTCGCCGGCGAGGGCGAGACGCTGCCGGACGCGGTGATCGACGAGCACCCCTACGACCGCGCGTGGGTCGCGGGGCGCGCGGTGGACGGCGCCGGCGGCGGCACCGTCGCCCTCCCGCCCCTCGCGAGCTCGGCCGTCGTGCTCGCCGCGCTGCCGGCCGAGCGGGGTCCGGACGTCCGTGCGGCGGGCCGGACCCAGGTGGTCCTGGGCGGCCGGGCCGCGGACGGCTCGGAGGCGGGACAGGTCACTGTCGACGTGCCGGCCGGCGCGACCGTCACGGTTCCTGCGGCGGACCTGGGCGCGGACGTCGTCGCCGTCCAGGTCGAGCCGGGGGAGGGCGCCGCCGTGGCCTGGTCGGTCCTCGCGACCGCCGACGACGGCACGTCCAAGCCCGGCAGCCTCGTCTCGGTCCTGGTGCCGCCCGCCGTCGGCGCGCCCGTGGCCGACGTGCTCGTGCGGCGCGTCGTCGCGGTCGGCTGAGGCGGAGGTGCAGCGCAGGGTGAGGGCCGAGGAACGAGGCACCACCTGGAGCGGAACCGCAGGCTCAGCCGATGAACGACACCGGCTGAGCCGGCGGGCTCGGCCTCAGCGGCCCTCGTACCGCGGGTCGATCTCCTCGGGCGTGCGGGCCAGGAGGTGCGCCACCTGCTCGACGACGACCTCGCGCGCGAGCTCGGCCAGGTCCTCGTCGTCGACGGCCCGGATCTCGACCGGGCGACGGTAGACCACGACCCGGGCGGGCTGCCCGGCCTCCGCGGGGAAGCAGCGGCCCAGCGGCACGCCGCCGTCCTCCCACGGTGCCGGGTCCGACGGCGGTACGTCCTCCACACCGAACTCCGTGCCCTTGAGCTGGGCGCCCCAGGTGCGGCTCAGGTGGTCGACGACGTCGAGCACCAGGTCGTCGAAGCGCTGCGCGCGCGTGCGGTGCGCGGGGGTGCCGGGGGGCAGGAGCGGTCCGCGCATCCCGCGCCCACGGCGGTCGCGGCGCCGGACTCGGTTCTCGGGGTCCTCCGTGGCGGGGCGCGCCGGAAGCTCGAAGGGGACCGGACGGCCAGGACGGGAGCGGCCGGCGCGGGCATGCCCGCCGCGGGAGGAACCGAAGAGTGCCACGCTCCGACCCTATGCCGCCTCGGGACCAGCCGGGGGACCGGCGTCGGCCCGGCTGGGAGGCGGTGTGCGGCCGGGCAGTGGCGTGGCGCGCGGCGCGCCACGCCGTAGCCGGGTCACTCGCTCCCCGGATCCGGCGTGTTCGGCGCAAAACACCCGGTCAGCGGCGTACAGTCAGCGCGTGAGATCGGTGAGGCAGTGTTCGCGCACGGCATGCACGCGTGCCGCCGTTGCGACGCTCACGTACGTGTACGCGGACTCCACCGCGGTGCTGGGTCCGCTGGCGCACCTCGCGGAGCCACACAGCTACGACCTGTGCGCAGACCACGCCGAGCGCCTGACCGCGCCCCGCGGCTGGGAGGTCGTGCGCCTGACGCCGGCCTTCGTCGACGCGGGCCCGACACCGGACGACCTCTCCGCGCTGGCCGACGCCGTCCGCGAGGCCGGCCGCGCGCGGCAGGCGCCGCCCGAGCCGCCCACGGTCACCGAGACCGCCCGGCGCGGCCACCTGCGCGTCCTGCGCGGGGAGGACTGAGCGGGCACCGTTCCCGGCCGGCTCAGGCGCGGTCGAGGCGCATTCGTCTCGACCGGTCCCTTGTCACTGTGAGTGCACGGTGTGAACGCACAGTGAGCGCCCCGAATCACGGCAGCCCCGCCGGCAGGGCGGGCCGCTCAGGGGACCCAGGCGCAGACGATCTGGCCCGAGCCGGTGACCGTCAGCGGACCGGCCGCGTGAGGCACGAACGCCGACTGCCCGTGCTCCAGCGTGGTGCGAGCCTCCCCGCAGGTGAGGGCGACGGCGCCGTCGAGCGCCAGCACGATGCGCGGGCCGTCTGCTGCCAGCGTGACGTCCTCGTCCGGGTCGACGTCGGCGAGCGTGAGGGCGAACTCCGAGACGGGTGCGCGGTACGTGACCGACTGGCCACGGCGGCCGGCCACGGACAGCGCGGGGACGACCGGCGGCCTGGGGGCGAACGACGTGCAGGCGACGAGCGTCTCGGTGTCGACGAGCTTGGTCGTGAGGCCGGCCCGCAGGACGTTGTCCGAGCTCGCCATCACCTCGACCGCCGTGCCGGAGAGGTAGGCGTGCACCTCGCCCGCCGGGATGAACATGGACTCCCCGGGCTCGAGGGTCACCCTGTTGAGCATCAGGGAGGCGATCGCCCCCGGGTCGGCCGGGTGCTGGTCCGCGAGGTCCACGACCGTCTGGTCGGTGCGAGCGTACGGGGAGCCCTCGGCCAGCCGCCGTCGGACCGACTCGAGCGTGACCTTGATGTCGGTCTCGCAGTGCGCCTCCGACCGCGCGGAGACCACGAGGGTGAAAGCGGCCCGCATGCCCGACTCGCTGCGGTCCTCGTGCAGGATGTCGCGCACGCCGACGACGAGGGGCCCGTCGAGGCCGTCGAGGAGCGCCAGGATGTTGCGCGGCGAGCGGAACCCTGCCAGGCCCTCGAACTGGGTGAGGGCGACCACCATCTCCGGCTTGTGCTGGTCGTCGTGGAAGCTCCGCAGGGGTGAGCCGGCCGGTAGCCCGGAGCGGTTCTCCCGGTTGAAGCCGGCTCGCGCGGCGTGGGGCTTCGGGTGGACCTGGAGCGAGAGCGCGCGCTGTGCCGCGAGAACCTTGAGCAGGTAGGGGAGCCGTGGGCCGAAGGTGTCCGACACCCGGCGGCCGAGCGTCTCGACGGGGTACTGCTTGACGAGCTCGTGCAGCGGCGTGCTCGTGCCGGGCGTCTGGGCCCGGGACGGCGCGCTCGGGTGCGCGCCGAGCCACAGCTCTGCCTGCGGCCCGCCGTCGGACGGCACGCCGAGCAGTGCGGGGATCGTGTCGCGGGCGCCCCAGTCGTACGCCTGGACCATGTTGGTGAGGCGCAGCGGGGCGTCGAGAGTGAGCGACATCTCGGCAAGAATAGTCACGGATGGCGCCGCCCGAGGTAGGCGGCTCCGGTGCGTCCGGCTCGACTACGCTGAGCCCCGTGAGCATCGATCTCGCCTCGATCATCAAGGCCTACGACGTCCGCGGGATCGTGCCCGACCAGCTCTCCCCCCAGGTGGCGCGTGCGATCGGCGCGGCGTTCGCCAAGGTGGTGGTACTCCCTGAGGCGGCCGACCCGGACGTCGCCCGTGCGGTCGTCGGGCACGACATGCGCGAGAGCGGCCCGGAGCTGGTGACGGCGTTCGCCGAGGGGCTGACGGCCGCCGGCGTGGACGTCACCCTGATCGGCCTCTGCTCCACGGACGGCCTCTACTACGCGTCCGGCTCGCTCGGCGTCCCGGGGGCGATGTTCACGGCGTCGCACAACCCGGCCGAGTACAACGGCATCAAGCTCTGCCGCGCCGGCGCGCGGCCCGTCGGCGAGGCCTCGGGCCTCGCGGAGGTGCGGACGCTCGGGCAGGCGTTCCTGGACGAGGGCCTCCCGGCCGCGGTGCCCGACGCCGGTACCGTCGCCGAGCAGGATCTGCTCACCGCATACGGCGCCTTCCTCCGTGACCTCGTCGACCTGTCGGGCATCCGCCCGCTCAAGGTCGTGGTCGACGCCGGCAACGGCATGGGTGGGTACACCGTCCCGGCCGTCCTCGGTACGGCCGCGGGCCTGGCGGAGCTGCCGCTGGAGATCGTCCCGCTGTACTTCGAGCTCGACGGTTCGTTCCCGAACCACGAGGCGAACCCGCTGGAGCCCGCGAACCTCGTCGACCTGCAGAAGGCGGTCGTGGAGCACGGCGCGGACATCGGTCTCGCGTTCGACGGCGACGCCGACCGCTGCTTCGTCATCGACGAGCTGGGCGCTCCGGTCTCGCCGTCGGCCGTCACGGCCCTCGTCGGGCTGCGGGAGGTCGCCAAGGAGCAGGCCGCGGGCCGGACCCCGACCGTGATCCACAACCTCATCACGTCGGCCGCCGTGCCCGACTTCCTGCGGGCCGCCGGCGCGACGACCGTCCGCACCCGCGTGGGCCACTCGTTCATCAAGGCGGAGATGGCCGAGCACGAAGCCGTCTTCGGTGGCGAGCACAGCGCCCACTACTACTTCCGCGACTTCTTCTTCGCGGACACGGGCATGCTCGCCGCGATGCACGTGCTGGCGGCGCTGGGCGAGCAGCCGCACCCGCTGTCCGCCGTCGCCGAGATGTACGAGCCGTACGTCGCGTCCGGCGAGATCAACTCTCGTGTGGCGGACGTCCCCGCCGCCCGGGCGCGCGTGATCGAGGCGTACGTGACGGAGCAGGGTGCCGGGCCGGTCGAGGTGGACGAGCTCGACGGGCTCACCGTCTCGCACTGGGACGCCCACCCGCAGTGGTGGTTCAACCTCCGCGCGTCGAACACCGAGCCGCTGCTGCGGCTGAACGTCGAGGCGGCCGACGCGGACATCATGGAGAAGGTGCGGGACGACGTGCTGTCGCTCGTCCGCGCCGCAAACGAGGGAGAGCGGGCATGAGCGTGACCATCGAACCCTGGGTGCGGGCGATCCTGCGCTGCCCCGTGACGGGCGCCGCGCTCGTGGACGGCGTCGGGCCGTCCGGCGAGCCCGAGCTGCACTCCACCGACCCGGCGCGCCCGCTGGCCTACCCGGTCCGTGACGGCATCCCCGTCCTGCTGGAGAGCGACGCCCGCCCGCTCTGATCTTCACCCGCTGTGTCGCCCGCCTTGGCGGCGGTCGGCACCGGTTGGGCCCGTTCTGTGCTGTACGTTCCTCTCGCCCCCGGCGCCGCCGGCGGTTGCGCACGAGGAAGGCGGCAGCGTGAGCCAGGTCGAGAAGGAACAGCCGAGGGGTCTGCCCCTAGGGGCGAAGATCGCGATCGTGGCGGTGGCGGTCCTCGCGGTTGGCGGCGTGGGAACGGCACTCTGGCTGGCGCGGTCCGCCTCCCCGGAGGCGGCGGCGCCCACGCCGGCGGCTAGCGTGACGAGTCCGTCGTCCGAGCCGACGCCGAGCCCGTCGGCCGAGCCGACGCCGTCGGCGACCGTGGTGGTCTCCGCGTTGACGGACCCGGTGTTCCGGGACGGCGCGACGCCTGACTTCTGGGGTGAGGGCTCGGGCGTGACCGCTCAGTGCGGCATGCCGATCGAGGACCTCGTGGCGCAGGCGTCCACCGACGACTTCCGCATGGAGACCAGCGGCGCGGTGGCCGAGACCGACGGCAGGTACTCTCTCCCGCTGCGGATCACCGAGACCGCCGGGCGCAGCGACGCGGAGTACCAGGCAGGTGACCCGAAACTCGTCTGGGTGCAGGACGGGCGCGTCGTGGACATCACTGTCGGCTGGAACGAAGGGGCGGGGGCGTTCCACGTCACGGCCCCGGGCAGCGCCAGCTTCTGGGACGGCGAGCCCGTCGAGGACATCGCCGCAGGCATGACGATCGATACCCTGGCCTCCGGATACCGAGAGTGGGTATGCGGTGATATCGCCAACATCTACGAGAACAATCTGATCAGCTCGTTCCTGACCTACCACCCCGCGGGCACGTACGAGGTCCGGGCGATCACCTGGTACGGACGCGGTACTCACGACGACTACCGCAACGGCATCCTCCTGAGCGATGCTGTGACGGTCACCGTGGGCGAGCCGCCGGCGCCGGCGGCGAAGTTCCGCGAGGGCTTCGCCCCGGCGGCGGACTCGATGTTCCCGCTGTCCGGGACGGGGATCACCTGCGGCATGGCGGTGGCGGACCTTCCGGAGAGCGACCCGCGCTATGCGGTCGCCGTGCACGGCGACCCGTCGTTCGACTACCCGGCTTGGACGCTGCCCATCCACGTGACCAGCGACGGGTCCGGCGCGGGGGGAAGCTTGATCGCGGTTCTGCTCTGGGTGCAGGGCGGCGTCGTCGTCGACGTCGGGACTGACGACACGCTCGCCGATTGGTCTGTTGGCGCCGTGACTCTGGTCCCGGGCGGGACCGACGATGTCGCGGTAGGTGCCGCCGTGGACACCTGCATGCCGGAGGCGGACGGCGAGACGTTCCGCTCGTACCGGCCCGCGGGCGGCTACGAGGTGATCCCCCTCGTGCGTCTCAGCTACAGCGCGGATTCGCCGGTTGTCCTCGGCGACCCGGTCCCGGTGACGGTGGGCGCGTACGGCAGGCCGTGACACTGGCCGGGCTGGGCCCGTTCTGTGCTGTAAGTTCCACTCGCCCCGGTTGACTCCGGCGGCTGGGCGCGAGAACCGAGGCGGTACGGATGAGCACGGTGGAGAGCGAGCGGCGGGGCCTTCCCCGCGGAGCGAAGATCGCGATCGTGGCGGTGGCGGTCCTGGCGGTCGGCGCGGCGGGCGGGGTTGCCGCCTGGTCGATCAGTCGCGGCGGAGAGCCGGTCGCCGATCCCTCGGCGAGCGCGTCGCCGTCGGTCAGCGCGTCGCCGTCGGTCAGCGCGAGCCCGTCCGCCACGACGGCGACCCCGGCCGGCGCGGCGGAAGACCCGGCGTTCGTGGAGGGCCAGGTCCCGGGGGCCTGGCGCGACGGGCAGACGGGGGGCTGGCCCGCCGACGTCTCCTGCGGCATGCCTGTGGCGGACCTCGTGGCGCAGGCCTCGACCGAGGACTTCCGGATCGCGGTGACCGGAGGGCTGACCGAGATCGAGCGTGGTGTCGCCCTGCCCATCAGGATCACGGAGATCGCCGGGCAGTCCGACGACAGCTACCAGGCGGGCAACCCGCTGCTGGTCTGGACCCAGGCCGGCCGTGTGGTCGACGTCTCGTTCGGCTGGAGCGAGGGTGCGGGCAACTGGGACGCCGGCGATCCGTACGACGCCGAGTACGTCGAGCGGATCGACGCAGGCATGACGATCGACACGATCGCGACCGGGGACCTGAAGTGGGCCTGCGGTGAGTCCGGGCGGGTGTTCGGCGATCCCATGTCTCTCTCGTACTCGACACCGCGCCCGGCGGGCGACTACGAGGTCATGGCCGTGTCGTGGTACCTCCGCGGTGACGACAGCGGCGTGCGGTTCCTGGTGAGCGACACCGCGCCGGTCACGATCGGCGAGCCACCGGCGCCCACCGCCCGGTTCACCGAGGGGTACCCGGAGGAGGGCTTGTCCTACCAGCTCGATGGGAGCGGCATCACCTGCGGTCTGCCCGTGGCCGAGCTCCCCGGGAGCGACCCTCGCTTCGCCGTCGCCGTACAGGGGACGCCCGTGTTCGAGGAGCACGAGTGGCGTCTCCCGATCCGGGTGACGACGACCGGCGCGGCCGGCGAGGCGCTGCCGGTCAACTCGACGGTGCTGTGGGTCCAGGACGGTGTCGTGGTCGACGTGGGCACGGACGACGGGGCCGGCTGGACGGACGTCGAGCTCACCGGGACCGTCGACGACGTCGCGGTCGGGTCGGCGGTGGACGCGTGCTTCCCGGAGGACGGCGAGTTCCCGGAGTTCCGGACCTTCCGCCCGGCGGGCGAGTACGAGGTGATCCCGCTCGTGCGGCTCGGGTACCTGTCGGACGCGCCGATCGTCCTCGGCGACCCGGTCCCGGTGACGGTGGGCGAGCGCGGCCGTCCCTGACCGTTCGCGCGAGACCGCCCCCAGGTAGCGCTTGCGGCCCCTTGAGCGACCTGGGGGCGGTCTCGTGCGTTCGCCGCCCGGACCGTGCGGCCTGCCTCAGGTGAGGGTGGCGTCCAGCGCGTCGAAGTCACCTGCGGTATGCCTGCTGCGGAGCTCACCGCCCAGGCGTCGGACGAGGCTGTGCTGACGGTCACCGGCACCGCGACGGAGACGGCGGACGGCTGGACCTTGCCTGTCGCGATCGTCTCGCAGGACGCGGTAGACCTCGGCAGGGAGCCGCGGCTGGCCTGGTTCCAGGACGGCAGGCTCGTGGACCTCACGACCATGGATCATGACGGCGACCCCTACGCGAGCCTGGCGGGCGGTGGCCAGACCCTCTCCGCGGAAGCCACGGGCGACCACCTGTGGGGCTGCGGCGACCTGGCCGACGTCTTCGACAACGACGCAGCCATCGGGTCTGCGCCCGAGCGGGTGGCGGTCCGGCCCGCCGGCACGTACGACGTCGTCGCCGTGCTGCCGACCGGGCAGGGCGTCTTGCTGAGTGAGCCAGTGCCGCTGACGACGACAGTCTCGGCCGTAGCCCCCGCCTCGTTCCGCGAGGGCTTCGCTGACGACCGCCTCGCGTTCGGCGCCGATGTGACGTGCGGCATGCCCGTCACCGACCTTCCCGAGAGCGACGCCAGATTCACGGTCGACGTCGTGGTGAGCCCCTCTTTCGAGATGCCGCACTGGGAGCTGCCGATCCACGTGGCGAGCAGCGGGGGTGCTGGCGAAGGGGAACCGGTGTCGGCGGTGCTCCTGTGGGTACAGGACGGCGTCGTGATCGACCTCGGCACTCAGGACACGGGGTACGCCTCGGCCAACGAGTACGCGGCGGGCGGTCCGGTGCTGTCCGGTGGCTCGCTCGAGGACAACGCTGTCGGGTCGGCTGTCAGCACGTGCGTGCCGAACGCGGACGGCACGACGTTCCGCTCCTACCGGCCCGCAGGCGACTACGAGGTGATCCCGCTCGTGCGCATCGGGTACGGCGACGAGGTGCCGCTCGTCCTCGGCGACCCGGTCCAGGTGACTGTGGGCGAGCGCGGCAGGCCCTGACCGGCCTGTTCAGCCGAGGGCGGCGTCCAGCGCCGTCCTGACCTCGGCGACCGCCTCGTCCACCGTGCCGCTCGACGTGTCGATCGTGACGTCCGCGTCCCCGGGCTCCTCGTAGGGGGACGAGATCCCCGTGAAGTCGGGGATCTCGCCCGCGCGGGCCTTGGCGTACATACCCTTGCGGTCGCGGGCCTCGCAGACCTCGAGCGGCGTGGCGACGTGTACCAGGAGGAACACCGCGCCCGTCTCCTCGGCCAGGGCGCGCACGTGCGCCCGGCTCGACGCGAACGGCGCGATGGGCGCGGCGATCGCGATCCCGCCGTGCCTCGCGACGAGCGAGGCGACGTAGCCGATCCGCTCGATGTTGGTCTCCCGCCCCTCGCGGTCGAAACCCAGGCCCTTGGACAGGTGCTGGCGCACCGCGTCGCCGTCGAGCAGGGTCGTGGCGAGGCCGTCGTCCTCGAGCTGCTCGGCGAGCGCGCGCGCCACGGTGGACTTGCCCGACCCGGAGAAGCCGGTGAAGAACACGACGGCGCCGCGGTGGCGGGCGCCGCGCGCGGCGCGGAGCACCTCGGCTGCCGACGCCGGCGGGTAGAGCGCGGCGACCGCCTGGGCCTGGGTGTCGTCCAGGCCGGCGACCAGCGCCCGCAGCTCCTCGTCCCGCTGCCCGACGACGTCCGCCGTGCGCCCCGCGCCGTACGCCTGGGCGACGTCCTCGAGGGTGAGCCCGGGCGGGGGCGACGAGGGCCACGGAACCACGACGACCTCCGCCGGCGTGCCCGCGGACGGGGCGAGGGAGAGGGCGGACCGCACGAGGCCCCCGGGCCCTACCTCCGAACCGTTCCGCCGGCGGCGAGAGACCGGGACCAGCAGGACGGTGCGGTCCGCCTCCGCGGACTCCCGGGCGACGAAGGTCTGATCCACCCAGGTGGGCGCGGCGTTCACGATCAGGGCGACGACGTCCTCGGCATCCGCGAGCGCGGCCCGCACGTCGCGCGCCGGGCGGCGCAGCGCCGGGTCCCACTGGCGGCCGGTGCCCACGGGGAGGTGCCTGAGCTCCTCCAGCGACCACTCGCCGCCCGGGCCGGGGCTTTCGAGGCGGGCGAGCGGGGTGTTCTCCTGGTCCGTGAGGACCACGGCGACGGCCTCGCCTGGGGTGACCCGGCCGGCGTCGGGCAGAATTGCCGCGGCGAGTCGGTCGGGTTCGAGGCCGCCGCCGAGGGCGAGCTCGAGCAGGTCGAGGCGGTCGTCGCCGAGGACCTGCGCGGGCAGAGTGCTCATACAAGAGACACTAGTCGCCCCGGTGCCCAGTCGCGGGCCCGTCGAAATCCCGAACGCTGGATGTCCGCGTTTCGGGATGCGGACGACAGCACCCTCGAAGCGAACGCATACTGGCCCAGTCGGAGAGCCAGTGAAGGGGAGGGATCCGTCGTGAGCGTCAGCCATGTGCTGAGCCAGCTGCGCAGCCTCGAGGCTGAGAGCATCCACATCATCCGCGAGGTCGTCGCGGAGATGCAGCGCCCCTGTCTGCTGTTCTCCGGCGGCAAGGACTCCATCGTGATGCTGCACCTGGCGGTCAAGGCGTTCGCGCCGGCGCGGGTGCCCTTCCCGATCATGCACGTGGACACGGGCCTGAACTTCCCGTCCGTGCTGGACTGCCGGGACCGGTGGGTGGACCGGCTCGGCGTGCAGATGGTCGTCGCCTCGGTGCAGGACGCGATCGACCGCGGCCTCGTGCGCGAGGAGCCGAACGGCTCCCGCAACCGGATCCAGACGCCGGTGCTGCTCGAGGCGGCCGAGAAGCAGGGCTTCGACGCGCTCTTCGGCGGCGGTCGCCGCGACGAGGAGAAGGCGCGGGCCAAGGAGCGGGTGTTCTCGTTCCGGGACGACTTCGGCCAGTGGGACCCCAAGAACCAGCGGCCGGAGATCTGGTCCCTGTACAACGGCCGGGTGCACCAGGGCGAGTCGATCCGGGTCTTCCCGCTGTCGAACTGGACCGAGCTGGACATCTGGTCGTACATCGAGGCCGAGGCGATCGACATCCCGGACCTCTACTTCGCCGCGGAGCGGGAGGTGGTGGACCGCAGCGGGATGCTGTTCGCAGTCAACGAGTTCACCCCGCTGCGTGACGGGGAGCAGGCGCAGGTGCGCAGCGTCCGCTACCGGACGGTGGGCGACGCGAACCTGACCGCCGCCGTGGAGTCCGCCGCCGGCACGCTGCGCGAGATCGTCGACGAGGTCGCCGCGGTGCGGCTGACCGAGCGGGGCGCCACGCGCGGCGACGACAAGGTGAGCGAGGCCGCGATGGAGGACCGCAAGAAGGAAGGGTACTTCTGATGACCACCCTGACGGAGCCGGCGGACGCGCCCGAGGTACAGCGCACCGCCGACCTGCTGCGGTTCGCCACGGCCGGGTCGGTGGACGACGGCAAGAGCACCCTCATCGGCCGCCTGCTGTACGACAGCAAGTCGATCTTCGCCGACCAGCTCGAGTCCGTGGAGCGGGTGAGCAAGGACCGCGGCAACGACTATGCGGACCTGTCGCTGCTGACGGACGGCCTGCGTGCCGAGCGGGAGCAGGGCATCACGATCGACGTGGCGTACCGCTACTTCGCGACGCCGCGGCGGAAGTTCATCATCGCGGACACCCCGGGCCACATCCAGTACACGCGGAACATGGTCACGGGCGCCTCGACGGCGGACGTCGCGCTGATCCTCGTCGACGCGCGCAAGGGCGTGCTGGAGCAGTCGCGCCGCCACGCGTACCTGGCCACGCTGCTCGGCGTGCCCCACGTGGTGGTCTGCGTGAACAAGATGGACCTCGTCGACTGGTCCGAGGACGTCTACGAGGCGATCCGCGCGGAGTTCAGCGACTTCGCGGCCCGGCTGCGCGTCCCGGACCTGTCGTTCATCCCGATCTCCGCCCTGGCCGGCGACAACGTGGTGCACCGCAGCGAGAACATGCCGTGGTTCGACGGTTCGCCGCTGCTGTCGCACCTGGAGCGGCTGCACGTCGCCAGCGACCGCAACCTCGTCGACGTGCGGTTCCCGGTGCAGTACGTGATCCGCCCCCAGTCGCACGACGCGCGCGACTACCGCGGGTACGCGGGAACGGTCGCGTCCGGCGTCATGAAGCCGGGGGACCGCGTGCTCGCCCTGCCGTCGGGACTGGAGACCACGATCGCGTCGATCGAGACCGCCGAGGGGCCGGTGGACGAGGCGTTCCCGCCGATGTCCGTCACGGTCCGCCTGGCCGACGAGATCGACCTGTCCCGCGGCGACATGCTGTGCCGGCCGGCCAACACGCCCACCGTCACCCAGGACCTCGACGCGCAGGTGTGCTGGATGGACGAGTCCGTGCCGCTCACGGTCGGGCGCAAGTACGCGATCAAGCACACCACGCGCTGGGCGCGGGCCATGGTCAAGGACATCGCGTACCGGATCGACGTCAACTCGGGTCACCGCGAGGAGGGGCCGGCCGAGATCCGGCTCAACGAGATCGCCCGGGTCCAGCTCCGCGTCACGCAGCCGCTGTTCGTCGACCCGTACCAGGCCAACCGGCAGACGGGGGCGTTCATCCTCGTGGACGAGGCGACGAACAAGACGGTCGCGGCGGGCATGATCGGCTCCCCGGCGCACGGGCACTGACGGCCCTCTCCAGCCTGCCTGACGCCGAAGGTCACCTCCCGTAGGGGAGGTGACCTTCGGCGTCAGACAGCTTTCCTTCGTCAGTGATCCTCGCCCGTCGGCGTCTCGGCGGCGGGCACGCGCTCGACGTGCGCGTGGGTCCGCGGGTCGTCCTTCTTGCCGAAGGGCAGCAGGTGCATCACGGCGACGACGACGGCGCCCACCACGAGGCCCACGACCGCCGAGCACAGCGTGTTGAAGCACCAGGCGAGGAAGCCGCCGAACACCCCGGCGCCGTGGAGGATCTCCTCCTCCAGGTGGTGGACCCACTCGTACGGGGCGGGGATCCAGCCGGTGCCGTCGGCGCCCAGGTTGACGAGGAGGATGTGCCCGCCGACCCACAGCATCGCCACGGTGCCGACGACGGAGATGACGGTCAGCACCCTCGGCATCGCGGCGACCAGGCCGCGGCCGACGCCCTGCGCGGCCGGCGACTGGCGCTGGGCCAGCCGCAGGCCGACGTCGTCCATCTTCACGATCGCCGCCACGATGCCGTACACGATGATCGTGATGACGAACGCGACCACCACGAGGATGGTGAGGCGGCTCCAGAAGCCCTCGTCGGCCACCTCGGCCAGCGCGATCACCATGATCTCGGCGGACAGGATGAGGTCGGTGCGGATCGCGCCCCCGATCAGCATCTTCTCCGCCTCGGGGCTCACCTCGGTGGCGGGCACCTCCGCGTCGTGGTGGCCCGAGACCTTGTGCCAGATCTTCTCGGCGCCCTCGAAGGCCAGGTAGGTGCCACCGATCATGAGGATGATCGGCAGCGCCGCGGGGAGCCACTGGCTCAGGATCAGAGCCGCGGGGAGGATGAAGAGGAGCTTGTTGCGGATCGAGCCGATCGCGATCTTCTTGACGATCGGCAGCTCGCGCTTCGCGGCGACGCTCTGCAGGTACTGCGGCGTCACCGCCGTGTCGTCCACGACGACGCCCGCGGCCTTCGCCGTCGCCTTCCCGGCCGCGGCCCCCACGTCGTCGATCGACGCCGCGGCGAGCTTCGCCAGCGCCGCGATGTCGTCCAGCAGACCCATCAGGCCGCCCATGAGGTCACCTCTTCCCACTCATGTGTGTCCATGGTCCGTACTGTATGGCCCGCGCCCTGTGCCCTGCGCCGGTGAACGGGAGCCGGGCACGTCCCGCGCTCCCCGGGCGGTGGATCGTCACGCTGCCGGGAACAGCCAGGGCGCCTGCGCGCGGAGCGCCGCCTCCAGCGACGGCGCCAGCGTCTGCACGTACGTGCCCGACAGGTGGTCGTCGTCGCGGTACGCCAGCACGTTGCCGACCACGGCCTCGCACGTCACCGGCCCGCAGATCGCGTCCGTGAGGTCCACGTGCACGGCCGACGCCGGGACGCCCGGCGTCGTCAGCGCGGGAGACACCGCCGCGAGCTGCTCGGCCCGGGGGCGGGAGCAGGCGGCGACCGCGTCCGCCACCGTGCCGGCGGACGCGGCGCCGTCCCCGGCGCCGTGCGCGTCCAGGCAGTCCGGGACGCGCCAGGCGAAGCGCGGGTTGTCGCGCATCGTCACCACCCGGACGCCCGCCGCGTCCAGCTCCTGCCATGCGGTGACCTGGCCGGGAATCACGGTCTCCGGCCGCCCGTCCTCGTAGGTGCGGGTTCCTTCGACCACGACCGCGTCCGGGCGCTCGGCGAGGACCCGGTCGAGGGCTGCCCGGCCCCAGGCGGCGCAGGCGTCCGACGCCGAAGAGCCCGCCGGGGCGCCCTCGGCGCCGCCGGCCCCGCCGGCAGGGCTCGTCACGCCGAGCCGGCAGCTGTGCTTGACCAGCACCGTCACCTCCCACCCGGCCTGCTCGGCGACGCCCGCGTACGCGTCCTCCCACGCCTGGAGGTGCGAGGCGCCCACGAGGAACACGCGTGCGGTCGGCTCGCCGTCGGCCGGGCCGGCGATGACGCACTCGACGAGGGTGCCGTCGTCCTTGTCCGTCTGGGAGCAGTCGTCCAGGTGCGGCCGGTCCTTGGCGGCGAGGTGGGGCGCGGGGCGGAACGGTGCTGCCACGCCGGGGGCGGCGGGCTCCGACGCGGTCGGCCCGGCCCAGCCGTCGGCGAGCACCGCGGCGCCCGGGTGCGCGGCGGACGGCTGCCACAGAGCGCGCAGCTCGGCGGCGAAGCGGCGCTCCTGGGTGTCCGCCCAGGCGCTCGTCCCGCCGACGACGACGAGGCTCGCCACGGCGAGCCCGGCGAGCGCCGGCACGCCGCGGGCGGCGCCACGGCGTACCCAGCGCACCACGGGGTCCCCGACGAGCGCCGTGGTCGCCCACGCCAGCAGGACCGAGATCGCCAGGACCCCCGCGCCCGCCGCCGCCCCGGCACGCGGCGCACCCGACCACAGCAGCCAGAGCACGAGCACCGGCCAGTGCCACAGGTAGAGCGCGTAGGACACGTCGGCGAGCCAGCCCAGCACGGGATGCTGCAGCGCCGGTCCGGACGCCCAGCGCGCGCCCGACCCGGCGCCGGCGAGCACCAGGAGTGCGCCGCCCACCGGGACGAGCGTCCACGGCCCGGGGAACACGCGGGCCCCGTCGACCAGGAAGCCGCACCCCGCGACCAGGACGAGCCCGGCCCAGCCGAGGCCCGCGCGGACGCCGTCGGAGAGCCGCGCGGCGAGGTGCGGCCGGTCCAGGACCAGGGCCGCGACGGCCCCCGCGCCGAGCTCCCAGAACCGCGTCCAGGTGCTGAGGTAGGCCGTCGGCTGGTCGGCGGAGGTGAGGTGCACGGCGTAGGCGAACGAGGCGAGGGTCGCGGCGCCCACGACGAGCGCGAGCAGCCGCGCAGGGGTGATGCGCGTGCGGCTGCGCCGCGCGAGCCGCTCGCCGACGACGACGCAGGCCAGCACGAGCAGGGGCCAGGCGGCGAAGAACTGACCCTGGACGGACAGCGACCAGAAGTGCTGCAGCGGGCTGGCCTGCGGCCCGGCCGCGCCGTACGCGAGCTGGGCGTCGATCAGCTCCCAGTTCTCCCGGAAGGCGGCCGAGGCGGCGACCTCACGCAGGATCTCGGGCAGCCGCGCCGGCGGTGCGAGGGCCCACGCTCCGACCGCGACGGCCGCCAGCACGACGAGCGCGGGCGGGGCGAGGCGGGCCAGGGTGCGGCCGTAGTGGTCGGCCAGGCGCAGGCGACCCGCCTCGGCCCGGCGCAGCAGCGAGCGGGTAACGAGGAAGCCGGACAGCGTGAGGAACACGTCGACCCCGCCGGAGACCCGCCCCGCGCCGAGCACGTGGAAGAGCACCACGAGAGTGAGGGCGAGGCCCCGCAGCCCGTCGATCTCGCCGATCCGTCCGGTGCCGGGCCCTCGCTCCTGCGACGTGCCGCGGCCCGGCGCGAGTCCATCGCGGGTGGGCCTGCCCGCCTCGCGTGCCCCCGGGTCCCCGGTGTGCGCCGCGTCGGCGGAGGAGGCGGGGGCGGAGGCGGTCACGGTCGTCCAGGGTACGGCGTCGGACGGCGGTGCCGGGCGGGCGCGGGCGACGCGGGTCAGCGGCCCGTCGCGTACCCCTGGGCGCCACGCGGGTTCGCGGCCGCCCCGAGCAGGCCCGTCGCCGGGTCGCGCGTGACGGCGCACAGCCGCCCGAGCGCCCAGTCGCCCGCCCGCTCGACGACATGGCCGCGGCGCTCGAGCCCGGCGATCACCTCGTCCCCGAGGCGGTCCTCGACCACGGCCCCGCCCGGCGTCCACGTGCGCGGCCAGAAGGAGCCGGGCGCCGACGTCGTGTGCATCGAGGGCGCGTCGATCGCCTGCTGCGCCGTCCAGCCACCCGCGAGGACGCGCACGAGGAACACGAGCTGCCACTGGTCCTGCTGGTCGCCGCCGGGGGAGCCGCAGGCCAGGACCGGCGCCCCGTCCCGGAGCACGAGGGTGGGCGTGAGGGTCGTGCGGGGTCGGCGGCCCGGCTCGAGGCGCGACGGCGAGGCGGGGTCGAGCCACGCCATCTGCAGGCGCGTGCCGAGGCAGAAGCCGAGGCCCGGGATCGTGGGCGACGACTGCAGCCACCCGCCGGACGGCGTCGCAGCCACCATGTTGCCCCAGCGGTCGACGACGTCGATGTGGCAGGTGTCGCCGCGCGTGGTGCCGGTCGCCTCCACCACGGGCTCGCCGGCCTGCTCGCCGACCCGGACCGTCGGCTCTCCGACCCCCGCCGCCGCTCCGCCGGCGGGGGTGCCCGGGAGCGAGCCGACGGGCGCGTTCGTGGCGTACTCGGTCCGCAGCGCGGGGATCGCGGGCGTCGGCCGGCCCGGCACCGCGCCAGGGCGCACCTCGTGCGACGCCTCGCCCGTGACGAGGGTGCGCCGCTCGTCCGCGTACCCGGAGGACAGGAGGTGGTCGAGCGGGACGTCGGGGTCGTCCCCGTACCAGGCGTCGCGGTCCGCGAGCGCCAGCTTGAGCGCCTCGAGGACGCGGTGGGCGCCGAGCTCGGTAGAGGGGTCGATCTCGTCGTCGCCGAACCCGTCGAGGATCTGCAGGGCCTGCAGCAGGGACGGACCCTGGGTCCACGCGCCCGCCTTGAGGACGGTGCACCCGCGGAACCGGGCCGACGTCGGCTCCTCGTAGGAGGCCCGGAACGCGTCGAGGTCGGCGGCCGTCAGGACGCCCGCGTGGTCCGCGCCGTCGGAGTGGAGGTGCGGGGTGCGGACGAACTCCTCGACCGCGGCGCCGACGCGCTCGCGCCACAGGGCGCGCGCGGCGTCGATCCCGGCCTCGCGGCCGGCGTCTCCGCGCCCGGTGTCTCCGCGCCCGGCCACGCCACCCGTCGCGCCGGCGACGTCGTCCGCCCCGCCGCCCGCAGCCTCGGCGAGCGCGGCCAGGAGCGCTGCGTACTCGGGGTTCGTGACGACGTCGCCGGCGCTCGGCACGCGCCCGTCCGGCATCCAGCGGGCCGCGGAGGTGGGCCAGTGCTCGGTGAAGAGTCCGGACATGGAGCCGATGGTGCGGCTCACCGCCGCGAGCAGCGGGTGCCCGTCGCGCGCGTACCCGATCGCGTACGCCAGGACGTCGGCGAGCGGCCACGTGCCGTGGTCGCGCAGCAGGAGGAGCCAGGCGTCGACGGCGCCCGGCACGGCGGCGGCGAGTGCGCCCGAGCCCGGCACCAGGTCGAGCCCCTCGGCGAGGTAGTGCTCGATCGTGGCGCCCGCCGGCGCAGGGCCCTGCCCGCACAGCACACGCGGCGCGGAACCGGCCGGCGCGACGATCCCGACCATGTCACCGCCGGCGCCGTTGAGGTGCGGCTCGACGACGTGCAGCACGAACGCCCCGGCGACCGCGGCGTCGAACGCGTTGCCGCCGCGCTCCAGGACCGCCTGCGCGGAGGCGCTCGCGGCCCAGTGGGTCGACGAGACCATGCCGAACGTCCCGGCCAGGTCGGGGCGGGTGCGGAACGGTGCGGGCGCAGTGAACGTGCTCACGGTTCTCCAGTCGTGACGAGGTAGGCCAGCACGCTACTCCTGATGCCGGGCCGCGCGTGTGGTGCGCGCGTCGCCGGCGGCGACGAGGCCACTGCCCGGGACCTCGGTAGGCTGGAGGCGCGCACCCCGGTGCGCCTCGCGCGCAGACGGGAGCCCCCAGCGCCGCTCGACACGACGCCCCCGATCCCGAGGAGAACCATGTCCACGACCGCGCCGGCCCCCGCACCGTCCGCCGGGGCCGCCCCTGGCTTCGACGAGCTGCCGGGCCGCTACAAGGTCCGCTCGCTCGCCCTGGCCGAGGCGGGCCGCCACCAGATCCGGCTCGCCGAGCACGAGATGCCGGGCCTCATGGCGCTGCGCGCCGAGTACGGCCCGACGCAGCCGCTCGCGGGCGCCCGCGTCGCCGGATCGCTGCACATGACGGTGCAGACCGCCGTCCTCATCGAGACCCTCGTCGCCCTCGGCGCGCAGGTGCGCTGGGCGAGCTGCAACATCTTCTCGACCCAGGACGAGGCGGCCGCCGCGGTCGCCGTCGGCCCGGAGGGGACCGCCGAGAACCCGCAGGGCGTGCCGGTCTTCGCGTGGAAGGGCGAGAGCCTCGAGGAGTACTGGGACTGCACCGAGCAGATCCTGTTCTGGCCGGAGGGCCCCGAGGGCGCCCAGGGCCCGAACATGATCCTCGACGACGGCGGCGACGCCACGATGCTGGTCCACCTGGGGCTGCAGTACGAGCGCGCGGGCGTCGTCCCGCCGGACACCCTGCACGGCGAGCCCGACCACACGCACGAGATGAACGTGGTCCGCTCGGTGCTGCGCCGTGCGCTCGAGGCCGACCCGCTGCGCTGGACGGGCATCGCCCAGGGGATCTTCGGCGTCACCGAGGAGACCACGACGGGCGTGCACCGCCTGTACCAGCTCGCCGAGGCGGGCGAGCTGCTCTTCCCGGCGATCAACGTCAACGACTCCGTGACCAAGTCGAAGTTCGACAACAAGTACGGGATCCGCCACTCGCTGCCGGACGGCATCAACCGGGCCACCGACATCCTCATCGGCGGCAAGGTCGCGTTCGTCGCCGGCTACGGCGACGTGGGCAAGGGCGCTGCGGAGGCGTTCCGCGGCCAGGGCGCCCGCGTGATCGTGTCCGAGGTGGACCCGATCTGCGCGCTGCAGGCAGCGATGGACGGCTTCCAGGTCGCCCGCATCGAGGACGTCGTCGGCGAGGCGGACTTCTTCATCACCACGACCGGCAACAAGGACGTCATCACGGCCGCGCACATGGCGGCGATGAAGGACAAGGCCGTCGTCGGCAACATCGGCCACTTCGACAACGAGATCGACATGGCGGGGCTGGCCGAGCTCGACGGTGTCACGCGCACCGAGATCAAGCCGCAGGTCCACGAGTGGACCTTCCCGGCGACGGCGGAGCGCGCCGAGCGGTCGATCATCGTGCTGTCCGAGGGCCGCCTGCTCAACCTCGGCAACGCGACGGGCCACCCGTCGTTCGTGATGAGCAACTCGTTCTCGAACCAGGTCATCGCGCAGCTCGAGCTCTTCGTGGACGCGGCACGGCCCGAGGCCGAGCGCGCCTACGAGCGTCAGGTGTACCGCCTGCCGAAGGTGCTCGACGAGAAGGTCGCCCGCCTGCACCTCGACGCGCTCGGCGTGCGGCTCACCGAGCTCTCGCCGTCGCAGGCCGACTACATCGGCGTCCCGGTCGAGGGCCCGTTCAAGCCGGAGCACTACCGCTACTGACCACCCCCGCGCCGGGGGGGGGGGGGGGGGGCCGCGCGGCCCCCCCCCCGGGGGGGGGGGGGGCGCCGGGGGGGGGGGGGGGGGGGGCC
>NZ_JAKGSG010000015.1 GCF_021568775.1 Antribacter soli
CCCCCCCCCCCCCCACACCCCCCCCCCCCCCCCCCCCGGGGGGGGGGCGCCCCCCCCCCCCCCCCCCCCCCCGCCGCCGGCGGGGCGTCACCTCGGGGTCTGGGCGACCTCGACCAGGAGGTCCGCGAGCACGCGGGCCGAGGCGGCCCAGTCGAACTCCTTGGCCCGGGTGCGGGCCGCGGCCGAGCGGACCTCCCAGGTGACCGGGTCGTCGAGCTCGCGCACCGCGCGGGCGAACCCCTCGGCGTCGTCCGGGCCGACGTACGCGCCGGCGTCGCCCCCGACCTCGCGGAACACCGGGATGTCGCTGACCACCACGGGCGTGCCCAGGGTCATCGCCTCGACGAGCGGGATGCCGAAGCCCTCGTCGCGCGAGGCGGACACCAGGGCCGTCGCGCCGCGCAGCACCCGCCGGTACTCCTCGTCGGTCGCGCCGTCGTGGAAGACGAGGCTGCCCGGCGCGAGCGCGGTGAGGCGGGCGCGGTCGGCGGGCGTGACCCGGCTCATCAGGTGCAGCTCGTGGCCCGGCAGCAGCGCGGTCGCGCGCGCCAGGGTCTCGACGTTCTTGTAGGGCATGAACGAGCCCATGTAGACGAGGGACCGCGTGCCGGTGCCTGTCGGACCAGTGCGGGGCAGGTCGGCCTCCTCCTCCGGGAGCGGCTCGGGGGCGTTCGGCACGACCGTCACCGGACGGCGCGTGAGGCGGTGCCTGGCGATGAGGTCGCGCGTGGTAGCAGAGACCGTCACGACGGCGTCCGCGCGGTCCAGCAGCAGGCGCTGCGGCCACCACGCCAGGTGGAAGAGGCGCCACAGCAGCCTGACCGGTGCCGGGAGGTCCCGCGGCGGGGTCGGGTTCCGGTAGTAGATGAGGTCGTGCAGCGTGAGCAGGAGGCCGTAGTCGCGGCCCGCGCTGCCCATGGTCTGCATCGGGCTGAACACCACGTCGGGCCGCAGGCGGCGCACCTGGCGGGCGACGAACGGCTCGCGCCAGCTCGTCGGGGAGCTGATGAGGTGCCACGGCAGGTCCGGCAGGTGGGCGAGCTGACGCTCGTCGCTCACGAGGAGCTCCACAGGCAGCAGACGCGCCAGCTCGCTGACGAGGCCGGCCGTGTACCGGCTGATGCCGTCGTGTCGTCCCACGCGCACGTACCGGCAGTCGACGAGGACCTTCACGCGGCCCCCTCCGGGGTCGCCACCAGGTCGCCGGGGGCCACCAGGCCACAGGTTGGCACGCCGAGGAAGTCGCGCAGCGCCTCCGCCACCGCAGTCGGCGCCTCGTAGTGCGTGAGGTGCCCGACGCCGGGCAGCACCACGAGCCGCGCATCCCTGAAGACCGCCGCGAGGTCGTGCTGCGCGGCCAGGGGCGCGAGGTCGTCGCTGTCCCCGCCGACGAGCAGCGTCGGGACCGGTACCCGGGCCGCCCAGGTCGCCACGGTCCCCGTGACGGACGCGCCGAACGACTCCAGCAGGGTGCGCCGGTCGGCGAACCCGGCGAAGTACCGGTCGTGCTCCTCGTGGATCCAGCGGCGCAGCGTGCGGTCGCGCGTGGTCACCATGGCGACGCTGGCGACACGCGTCAGCAGCGGGTGCCGCAGCAGGCAGGTGCCCGCGCGCTCCGGCAGCGCGCCCGCCAGCCGGTGCAGCACGACCGTGCCGCGTGTCGCCAGGGCGTTCGGTCCGGTCAGTGCCGGCACGGGGATGGGGTTGACCAGCATGAGGGCGCGCACCGGAGGCGCGGCGTCCGTCGTCGGGCCGACGGCGGTGCCCAGCGGCCCGACGGCGGTGCCCGCGAGGGCCGCTGCCGCGACGATCGAGCCGAACGAGTGGCCGGCGAGCACCGCGTCGCCGTCGGGCGCCACCGCGGCGAGGAGGTCCCGCGTCCACCGGGCATAGCCCGCGACGTCGTGCGGGCCGTCGCCGAACCGCGGCGAGGCGCCGAAGCCGGGCAGGTCGGGGACGACCACCTGGATGTCCGCGCCGTCGCCGCTCGTGCCCGACCTGTTCGCGAGGTTCGCGACGATCGGCTCCAGCCCGTGGTGGTCCCCGCGGAACCCGTGCAGGAAGACGACGCGGTGCGCCGCGTCGGGCGCGCCGTACACCCAGACGCGGGTGGGGGCGCCGCGGAGCACGACCTCGTCGACGCGGACCGGCGTGCGCGCCACGAGGGTCGCGAACGGGGACGGGAGGGGGGACTGGATCGGCATCGCCGCCGAGCCTAGCGGCCCGGGCGCGGCCTGCCGTCATCCCCTGGTCGGATCCCGGGACCCACCCCAGGAGGGGAACGTAGGGGACGAAGTGGGGGGACTTCCCGATGTCCACGAGGGTGGTCGACCTGGCACGGTAAGGGTCATGCCGACGAGCCCTGCGCCCGCACGACCATCGCACGACACTTCCGTCACCTGCGATTCACCTCTGGGACATCCTCCTGACCATGGTGTTCCGGTAATGTCCGCCGGCATGAGGACCGCCGCGAAAGTCGTGCCGACCCTCGCGCAGGGCAGCTAGTGGGCGACGCGATCCTCGGCCACGGGGTGGCGATCGGCCTCGCCCTCCTCGGCGCCGTCTGCTTCGCCGGCGCCTCCGCGTTGCAGCACCACGCGGTGCGGTCCGGCGACCCCCGGAACCCGCCGACCGGCGACGGACCGGGTGAAATCCCGGGTGATGTTCCGGCCGACCGACCCGACGGCGCGCTGTCGCTGCGCCGCCTCGCCGAGATCGTGCGCCACCCGCGCTGGATCGCAGGCCTCGGCCTCGCCGGCGCCGGGTCGCTGACCCACGCGATCGCGCTGCTCCTCGCGCCGCTGCGGATCGTGCAGCCCGTCGGCGTGCTCGCCGTGCCGATCGCCGTGCTGCTGTCCTCCGCCCGCTCGCGCCGCCGCCCGGCGACCGGCGTGCTCGCGGGTGCGGTACTGAGCATCACCGGTGTCGCCGTGTTCGTCGCGGCCTCCGCGGGCACGGCGGCGAGCCACTCCCCGCCCGGCGCCGCGACGCTCGTCGCGGGCGTCGCCGTCACCGGCGTCGTCGCCGTGTTCGCCGCTGTCGGGCTGGCCCGGTCGGGCTGGTCCCGGTGCGTGGCGCTCGCGACCGCGGGGGCCACCGCGTTCGGGCTTGTGTCCGCGCTCGTCCGCGCGGTGTCCCAGTCGGTCGCCGCGGGAGACGTCGGGCTGCTCGACCCGCCCGTGGCGGGGGCCGCGGCCGGCGTCGTCGCCGCATTCCTCGTGGGCGGCTGGCTGGTGCAGCAGGCGTACGCGGCCGGCGCGCCCGAGGTCGTCATCGCCTGCCTCACCGTCGTCGACCCGATCGTCGCCGTGCTGCTCGGCGCGGTCCTCCTCGGCGAGGGCGCGGCCACGCCCCTGCTGACCTGGGTCCTGCTGGGCGGTGCGGCCCTCGCCGCGACCGCCGGCGTCCTGATCCTGGCCCATCACCATCCCGACGCTGTGGCCGCCCGCGCGGCCCGTCCCCCAGTCCTGAGAGGGAAGACCCTGTGAACTCGCTGCGCATCCTGGTCGGTGCCGAGACCTATCCGCCGGACGTCAACGGAGCCGCGCGCTTCGCCGGCCGGCTCGCGACCGGACTCGCCGCCCGCGGCCACGACGTGCACGTCGTGGCCCCGTCGCCCACCGGCAGGCCCGGGGTCGAGGTGCTGGACGGCGTCACGGTCCACCGGGTCACCTCGCGCCGGTACCAGCCGCTGGAGGCGTTGCGGCTCTGCACCCCGTGGGAGGCGGCGTGGGAGACGTCGGCGATCATGGCGCGGGTCGACCCCGACGTCGTGCACACGAACGGGCACCTGTCGCTCGGGCGCGGCGTCGTGAACGCCGCCCGCCGCAGCGGGCGGCCCCTGGTGGCGACGAACCACCTCATGCCCGAGAACATCGTGGACTACCTGCCGCTCCCGGCAGGGCTGCGCAGCGTCTTCGCCGGGTGGATGTGGCAGGACCTCGGGCGCGTGTACTCCCGTGCTCAGATCGTCACCGCGCCCACGCCGCGGGCCGTGGACCTGCTCACCGAGCGGGCCGGGCTGACCAGCGCGTTCGCCGTCTCGAACGGCATCGACACCGAGCGGTACCACCCGCGGGCCGCGGGGGAGGCCCGGGCCGGCGACGGCACGCCGACGATCCTCTTCGTGGGGCGGCTGGACCCGGAGAAGCGGGTGGAAGAGCTGATCCGGGCCGTCGCGCTCCTGCCGCGGGACCTGCCGGCCCGGCTGGAGGTCGTCGGCGACGGCGCCCGCCGCGCGGCGTGGACGGCGCTCGCCGACGAGCTGGGTGTCGCGGACCGCGTGCGGTTCCGCGGCCACGTCACGGACGACGAGCTGCTCGAGGCCTACGCGGGCGCGGACGTCTTCTGCATGCCGGGCGTGGCCGAGCTGCAGAGCCTCGTGACGCTCGAGGCGATGGCGGCGGGCCTGCCGGTCGTCGCGGCCGACGCGATGGCGCTGCCGCACCTCGTCCGTCCGGGCGCCAACGGCGAGCTCTTCCAGCCCGGCGACGTCGAAGAGCTGGCCGGGCACCTGGCCCGGCTCCTCGGTGACGCGGCGCTGCGCGAGCGGATGGGCGCGGCGAGCCGCGAGATCGTCGCGGTACACGCGATCGACGCGACGCTCGGCACCTTCGAGGCGCTCTACGAGAAGGTGCTCGACCGGGAGCCGGTGCTCGCGGAGAGCTGACGCAGCCGGGCGGGCGGACCCCCGACGCCGGGCGGGTCAGTCCCTCGGGTCGGGCACCGAGTAGGGCAGGCGGTGCAGCAGGGCCGCCTGCTCGCGCGCGCGGGACTGCTCGCGCTGGGCCGCGGCCCACTCGCGGTCCCGGCGCTCGGCGAGGACGGCGTGCAGGAACAGCTCCGGGTGGGTGCCGGGCGGCGGGCCGGGGGCCACGTAGCGCTCGACGCGCGCCGCGAGGTCGTCGGCCAGCCGCGCGCGCGAGGCTGGGGCGAGGCGGTCGGCGCGTCCGAGCAGGCGACGCGCGGCGAGCGCGAGCCCGTCCGGCAGGCGCCGCATGTCGGCGGTGTGGGCCCAGCCCGCCAGCGTGGGCGGCATGACGACCGGAGCCGACTCCTGCCGCCCGCCGCGCACCCGGATCGCGTAGGTGCCGGCGGCGAGGTCGCCGAGCCGCTTGCCCTTGGTGTTGCTCAGCGACACGATCGCGGCGATGCCCCCGGTGGTGCCCCAGAGCTCGATCACGCCCACCAGGGCACGCACGAACGCGTGGCGGAAGCGGACGGGTCCGCCGTCGTCCCGGACGATGCGGATGCCGGTGGCGAGCTTGCCGAGGGACCGGCCGCGCGACAGGGTCTCGACCGTCGTGGGGATGCCCACGGTGACGACGACGGTCACCACCACGAACGTGAT
This sequence comes from Antribacter soli, assembly GCF_021568775.1. Classification (GTDB taxonomy): domain Bacteria; phylum Actinomycetota; class Actinomycetes; order Actinomycetales; family Cellulomonadaceae; genus Antribacter; species Antribacter soli. The sequence goes on from NZ_JAKGSG010000015.1 coordinate 5,351, forward strand.
GGCGGAAGCCGCGTCGCCCGTGAAGAGGCCGGGAACCAACCACTGCGCCGTGGCCGCGATCAGGGCCCACAGCAGGATCGCGATCACGACGAGGTCGAGCACCCAGCTCAGCGCGCGCGTCACGAACGAGGCGGGCCGTGCGTCGAGCACCACGCCCTCGCCGATGAGGATCCCGTCCTGCACGTACGCCTCCCGCCGGTCGCCCTCGCGGCCCGGCGACGTCCCGCCCGGCCTGGAGGATCATCCCACCACGGGCGGGCCCTCCTGTGGCAGGGTAGCGGCCGTGGACCTCGATGCCTTCGCCGCCGTGCACACCCCGGAGTGGGACCGCCTCGCGGCCCTGTCCCGGCGGCGCCGCCTGGACGGGGCGGAGGCCGACGAGCTCGTGCGGCTGTACCAGGCCGTCGCGACGCACCTGTCGACGGTGCGGTCCACGGCGCCGGACCCGGTGCTGGTCACGCGGCTGTCCGACCTGCTGAACACCGCCCGCACCCGGGTCGCGGGCTCGCACGAGCCGGCCTGGCGCGACGTGACGCGGTTCGCGGTCGTGTCGCTGCCCGCGGCGTTCTACCGGATCCGCTGGTGGATCCATGTCGTGACGTTGGCGTGCCTGGCCGTGGCGGTCGTCGCGGGCGTCTACGTCGCGACCGATCCTGACGCGCTCGCCGCGATGGGGCCGCCGAGCGCGCGCGAGGCGTACGTGGAGGAGGCCTTCGCGTCCTACTACGAGCCGGGCCCTGGGTTCGCCGGCGTCGTGTGGACGAACAACGCCTGGATCGCCGCGCAGTGCGTCGGCGGCGGGATCACCGGCGTCTACCCCCTGTACGTGCTGTACAACAACGCCGTGAGCATCGGCGCGACCGGCGGCATGATGGCGGCCTACGACGAGCTCGACCTGTTCCTCATGCTCATCTCGCCCCACGGGCTCCTGGAGCTGACGGCTGTGTTCGCCGCCGGCGCGGCGGGGCTCCGGCTCTTCTGGACCGTCGTCGACCCGGGGCACCGGCGTCGTGCCGTGGCGCTGGCCCAGGAGGGCCGCGCCCTCGTGACGACGGCGATCGGCCTCGCCGTGGCCCTTGGTGTGTCCGGGCTCGTCGAGGGTTTCGTGACCGGCTCGAACCTGCCCTGGGGCGTCAAGATCGCGATCGGCGTGCTCGTGCTGGCGGCCTTCTGGGCGTACGTGTACGTGCTGGGCCGCCGGGCGGTGGCCGCGGGCCACACCGGCGACCTCTCCGCCGACCAGGCGGGCGAGGTGGCCCCGGCCGCGGGCTGACCTGCGCCGATCCGGCGCCGGGCGCGCCCACGACCTGTCAGCCGCGTGTCAGCGGCACGTACTAGGGTTGCCGAGCACAGGGCACGGGCGCTGTGCGCGTGATGTCCTGGAAGCCAGTCACGATCACCGGAGCGAGCACATGACGACGCCCGAGACCGCACCCGACCAGCCCGTGGCACCTGAGCAGCCGACGGGTGGGTGGGGTGCACCGCCGCGCTACGGCCAGTACGCGCAGCCGCAGAGCGCGCCCGCGGACGGCGAGCAGCAGCCCTCCACGGAGCAGCCGGCGGCTCCGGGCGCCCCGGGCGCTCCCGCCCCGGCGGGCGCCCCCGCGGCTGCCGCCGGGCAGCCGCGCTACGGCCAGTACGCGCCCGCGCCCGGGCAGCCCCAGTACGGCCAGACGCAGTACGGGCAGGGCCAGTACGGGCAGGGCCAGCCGGGCCAGCCCCAGTACGGTCAGCCCCAGTACGGTCAGCCGCAGTACGGCGGCCTGCCCACCCCGTACGGCTCGGCAGTCTCCGTCGCGGACAAGCCCGGCATCGTCCCGCTGCGCCCGCTGACGCTCGGCGAGATCTACGACGGCGCCTTCAGCGCGATCCGGCACAACCCGCGCGTCGTGCTCGGCCTGAGCGCGATCGTCATCGCCGTGGCGACCGTCCTGGGCTTCGTCCTGGGCTACCCGTTCACGGGTGTCGTCGCGGACTTCTTCGGCTCGATGCCGGAGGCCGAGGACCTCATGGGCATGGAGGACATGCTCGGCTTCCTCTACACCAGCGGGATCGGCGCCACGCTCACGCTCAGCCTCGCGGCACCGCTCGTCAACGGCATCATCACGCTCTCGGTGGCGCAGTCGGTGATCGGGCGCAAGATCGCCGTCGGCGACGCGTGGCGCCAGGTCGGCCGCCGCGCCTGGTACCTCATCGGCTTCTCGCTGCTCGTCGCCCTGGCCTACGTCGTCGCCGTGGGCGTGATGATCGCGGTGATCGTCGGGGCCGCCGCGGTCGACGGCACCGCAGCGCTAGCGATCATCGCCGTCCTGGTCATGGGCCTGGGCCTGGTGGTGCTCTCCGTGTGGCTCGGTGTCCGCACCGGCCTGGTCCCGGCCGCCCTGGCGCTCGAGGGGCAGCCCTTCTGGGCCACCATCACCCGGGTGTGGAAGCTGACCCGCGGCCAGTTCTGGCGCCTGTTCGGCGTGTACCTGCTCGCGTACGTCATCGTCTACGTCATCGGGCAGATCATCGGCGGCGCGCTCGGCCTGCTCGCGGGCATCCTGTTCGCGGTCGGCAGCACCGGTGGTGGTGGTGCCGCCTACGGCATCGCGATCGTCGCGGCCTACGCCCTGCAGCTCCTCTTCCTCGGCGGCGTGGTCGCGCTCCAGTACATCGACCTGCGGATGCGCCGCGAGGGCCTCGACGTCGAGCTGGCGACCGCGGCCCAGGCCGAGCGGTGACGGGCGGTCGCGACGCATGAACCTCACGGCCGGAGCAGCGGGGCTGCTGCGCCTCGACGTGCCCGTCGAGCCCGACCGCGACACGGCGCGGGAGTGGTTGTTCGAGGAGCTCGCCAGGCCGGAGTACGCCTCCGACCGCACGCTGCTGCAGCGGATCGTGGACTGGTTCCTCGGGCTCTTCGACTTCCAGATGCCGGGCCTGACCGTGCCGCCGTTCCAGCTCGCGCTCGTCCTGGTCGGGATCGTCGCGGTGGTGGTGCTGATCGCCTGGTGGATCGCCGGCCCGGTACGGACCTCGCGGGCCCGGCGCCCCGTGGCGGCCGTCGTGGACGAGGACGACACGCGCACCGCCGTGCAGATGCGCGCCGCGGCCGACGCCGCGGCGCTCGCCGGCGACTGGTCCACGGCCGTAATCGAGCGATTCCGGGCCGTCGTCCGCTCGCTCGAGGAGCGCGTCGTGCTGGATCCCCGCCCGGGGCGCACCGCCCAGGAGGCGGCGGTCGACGCGGGCGTCCGGCTGCCCGCACTCGCGGCCGGCCTACGCCGCGGGGCAGGCCTGTTCGACGACGTCGAGTACGGCCAGCTGACCGCGCGCCCGCAGGACGACGTCGTGCTGCGGGAGCTCGACGCCGCGATCGCGTCCACGCGTCCCCTCGCGCCTGCCGGGACCGGCGCGGTCCTGGCGACGGTCGGTGCGCCCGTCGCCGCGCCGGACGCCCCGGCGGGGCCCGGAGGCACCCGCGGCGACGCGCCGGGGGCAGACCGATGACGACGACGACCGAGCCCCCCATGATCATCGGGGATGCGACGACGGCGGGCTCCCGCGCGCGCAGCCGCTGGCGCCGGGCGCGCTGGCCCCTGTCCGTGGTGGGCATCCTGATGCTCGCCGTGGTGTTCCTCGCGGTGTCCCGGCCGCCGAGCTCCGGCGTGCCCTACGCTCCCGACAACGCCGACGAGGACGGCGCGCGCGCCGTCGCCCGGGTGCTGGGTTCCCGGGGCGTGGACGTCACGTACGTCCGGTCCGTCGAGGACGCCGTGCGCGCGGCCGGGCCGGGCGACACCCTGCTCATCACGCCGAACCCCAGCGTCTTCGCCCCCGAGCAGGTCGACGCGCTGTCGGGCACGGAGGCCGACCTGGTGCTGCTCGCCCCGGAGTACGACCTCCTCTCCGCCGCGACCGACGCCGGCGTCGACAGCTACCCCTCGTGGGAGGACGGCGTGTACGAGCCGGCCTGCGACGCCGAGGTCGCCGAGGCCACCGGCCCGCTGGCCCTGCAGACGGGCCTGGAGACCTCCGCCGAGGGTGTCGTCCTGTGCTGGGTCAGCGCTGACGGCGTCGGAGCGTACGCGCGGGTGGAGCAGAACCGCCGATCGGTGACGGTGATCCACGACGGAACGCTCCTGCGCAACGACACGGTGCTCGAGGAGGGCAACGCGGCGCTCGCGCTGTGGTCGCTGGGCGAGAACGAGCGCCTCGTCTGGATGGTGCCCGACCCGTTCGACCTCAGCACCGGGCAGGAAGACCCCGAGCCCGCCACGCAGCTCTCGGTGGTGCTCCCGCCCGGCTCCGGCCCGGCCGCCGGGCTGCTCCTGCTCGTCGCCGCCTTCCTCGCCCTGTGGCGCGGCCGTCGGCTCGGTCCGCTCGTCACGGAGGACCTGCCGGTCCTCGTGCGCTCGGCCGAGACCACACGGGGCCGCGGCCGCCTGTACCGTGCCTCCCGGGCGCGCGGCCACGCCGCCGCCGGTCTGCGCGCGGCGGCGGCGGACCGCATGGCCAAGCGCCTGGGCCTCGCCCGCTCGTCCGACGCCGCCACCGTCGTGGACGCGGTCGTCGCCGCCACGAACCGGCCGACGGAGCAGGTCGCGTACCTGCTCTACGGCCCACCGCCCGCCGACGACGCCGCGCTCACCGAGCTCGCTCGTCACCTCGACACCCTGGAGAGCGAGGTCCACCGACCGTGACCGAACCGATCGAGACCCCGGCCGCACCCCCCGCGGGCGCCTCGGCGCCCGTGGCCGCCGCGGCCCCGCAGCAGGCGCCTGCCACGTCCGCCCCGCAGCCCGCCGCGGCCCCGAACGGGGCGCCCGCCGCGTCCGCCCCGCGGGCCCCGTCGCACGAGCTGCGCTCCGCGCTGGCGGCGGTCCGCACGGAGGTTGGCAAGGCCGTCGTCGGGCAGGACTCCGCCGTGACGAGCCTGCTCATCGCGCTGCTGTGCCGGGGTCATGTCCTCCTGGAGGGCGTGCCCGGCGTGGCGAAGACGCTCCTCGTGCGCACGCTGGCCGCGTCGCTGGACCTGGACACGAAGCGCGTCCAGTTCACGCCGGACCTCATGCCCGGCGACGTCACCGGCTCGCTGGTGTACGACGCGCGGACGGCGGAGTTCTCGTTCCGCGAGGGCCCGGTCTTCACGAACCTGCTGCTCGCGGACGAGATCAACCGCACGCCCCCGAAGACGCAGGCCTCGCTGCTGGAGGCGATGGAGGAGCGGCAGGTGTCGGTGGACGGCCTCCCGCGCCTGCTGCCCGACCCGTTCGTCGTCATCGCGACGCAGAACCCCGTCGAGTACGAGGGCACCTACCCGCTGCCCGAGGCCCAGCTCGACCGCTTCCTCCTCAAGCTCGTGCTGCCGCTGCCGGAGCGCGAGCAGGAGGTCGAGGTCCTCGCCCGGCACGCCGCGGGCTTCGACCCGCGCAACCTGCGGGCCGCCGGCGTGCGCCCTGTCGCGGACGCCGCGGTGCTGGAGGCCGCGCGTGCCGAGGTGGCCCGGGTGCAGGTCGCCCGGGAGGTCCTCGGCTACGCGGTCGACGTCTGCCGCGCGACGCGCTTCTCGCCGTCCCTGTCGCTCGGCGTCTCGCCGCGTGGCGCCACGGCGCTGCTCGCCGCGTCGCGGGCCTGGGCCTGGCTGTCCGGCCGTTCGTACGTGACGCCCGACGACATCAAGGCGCTCGCCCACCCGACGCTGCGGCACCGCGTGCAGCTGCGTGCCGAGGCCGAGCTCGAGGGCGTGACCCCCGAGGGCGTGCTGGACACGGTGCTCGCGTCCGTGCCCGTGCCCCGCTGAGGGGCGCCGCATGGTCGTGACCTGGCGGGCCGCCGCGCTCATGGCGGTGGGCATGGTCCCCGTCGTCGTCGTGCCGTCGCTCGGCACGGTTCTGCTCTGGTTCCTCGTCGTGCTCGCGGCGTGCGGCGCGGACGTCGCCCTCGCCGCGTCGCCGCGGCGCGTGGCGGTGCAGCGCCGGGTCCCGGCGTCGGTCCGCCTGCGCAGCCCTGCGCGGTCGGAGCTGGTCGTCACGAACGTCTCCGGCCGCCGGCTGCGGGCCGTCGTCCGGGACGCGTGGCCGCCGTCGGCGGGCGCCCAGCCGGCCCCGGCGGGCGCGGGCCGCGGGGCGACCGGTCCGGCGCCGGGCGGCGTGGGGCGCTACCGGGTGGACCTGCCCGACGGCGAGTCGGCGCGCCTGACCACCACTCTCGTGCCGACCCGGCGCGGCGACCGCGTCGCGGGCGGCGTGACGATCCGGACGTCCGGGCCGCTCGGCCTTGCCGGGCGGCAGGTCACGCTCCCCGTCCCGGGCCGGCTGCGCGTGCTGCCCGAGTTCGCGAGCCGCAAGCACCTGCCGTCGCGGCTCGCGCGCCTGCGCGAGATGGACGGCCGGGCGGCGGTGCAGATCCGGGGCGAGGGCACGGAGTTCGACTCGCTGCGCGAGTACGTCGTCGGCGACGACGTGCGGTCGATCGACTGGCGTGCCACCGCGCGCCGGCGCGACGTCGTGGTACGCACGTGGCGCCCCGAGCGCGACCGGCGGGTGCTGATCGTGCTGGACACGGGCCGCACCTCCGCCGCCCGCGTGGGCGGGACGGGCGAGGGGGCAGGCGGGATCGGCGCGCCGCGCCTCGACGCGAGCATCGAGGCGGCGCTGCTGCTCTCGGCCCTCGCCGGGCGGGCGGGCGACCGTGTAGAGCTGCTGGCCTTCGACCGCGCGGTGCGCTCGCGCGTCGCCGGGGCGGCCGGGCCGCGCCTCATGCCGGCCATGGCGGAGGCGCTCGCGACCGTCGACCCGGTGCTGCTCGAGACGGACTGGCCGGGCATCGTGGGGCAGGTGCGGGCCCGGATGTCGCAGCGGGCCCTGGTGGTGCTGCTCACCGCGCTGGACCCCGCCGTCGTCGAGGCGGGGCTCCTGCCGGTCGTGGACCAGCTCGCGCGCGACCACCAGGTCGTCGTGGCCTCGGTCGCGGACGAGGAGGTGGCGGCCCTGCGCGTGGGCCGGGACACCGTCGCGGAGGTCTACGACGCGGCCGCCGCCGCGCGCGGCGACCTGGAGCGCACCGCCGTCACGACGATGCTGCGCCGGTACGGCGCGGAGGTCGTGGAGGCCCTGCCCGACGACCTGGCGCCCCGCCTCGCCGACACGTACCTGGCGCTCAAGGCGGCGGGCAGGCTCTAGCGAGCCGCGGGTTCACCCGAACGCCCGCGTCGCGGCGCGCACCGAGGTCTCAGGGTCACCTGGCACACTGGGGGGCATGAAGGTTCGCGTCCTGGTCGTCGACGACGACACCGCACTGGCAGAGATGATCGGGATCGTGCTGCGCGGCGAGGGTCTGGAACCCGTGTTCTGCGCCGACGGCGACGCCGCTCTCGGCATGTTCCGCACCCACCAGCCGGATCTCGTCCTGCTCGACCTGATGCTGCCCGGCAAGGACGGCGTACAGGTCTGTCGCGAGATCCGCTCCGAGTCGGGCGTGCCGATCATCATGCTCACGGCCAAGTCCGACACGGTGGACGTCGTGCTCGGCCTGGAGTCCGGCGCCGACGACTACATCTCCAAGCCGTTCAAGCCCAAGGAGCTCGTCGCCCGCATCAAGGCGCGCCTGCGCCGCACGGACGACCCGGGCCCGGAGCGCCTCAAGGTGGGTGACGTCGAGATCGACGTGACCGGCCACACCGTGACCCGGGACGGCAAGCGCATCGCGCTCACGCCCCTCGAGTTCGACCTCCTCGTGGCCCTGGCGCGCAAGCCGTGGCAGGTGTTCACCCGCGAGGTCCTGCTGGAGCGCGTCTGGGGCTACCGCCACAGCGCCGACACGCGCCTGGTCAACGTCCACGTCCAGCGTCTGCGCTCGAAGATCGAGCGCGACCCGGAGAACCCCGAGATCGTCCTGACGGTGCGCGGCGTGGGCTACAAGGCCGGCGCACCGCAGTAATGCCCACGGCAGTGCCCTCACCGAGGCCTTCGGCAGCGCCCTCGCGGCGGCCCGGCACGAGAGCCGGGACGATCCTCACGGCGCGGCGCCTGGTGACCCGTGCGCACGTGTCGCTCGTGCGCGGGACCCGGCGCGTCGTCGACCGGTGGCGCTCCTCGATGCAGGTGCGGATCGTGACGACGGCGCTCGCCGTCGGCGTCGCTTCGATCGCCATGCTGGGGTTCTACCTGTCGTCGACGATCAGCAACGGGCTGTACGAGGACCGCGTGGACCAGGTCGAGCGGGAGAGCCTGGCCCTGACGCAGATGGTACGCACGACGTTCGCGGCGTCGTCGGCTCCCGAGCAGTCGGAGCTGATCGTGCTGGTGAACGGCATGCTCAGGCAGCTCCAGGCGAGCGGCAGCAGCGCCCAGGACTTCTTCCTCCTCCACGAGCCGGACATCACGACGCCGGTGATCGACCCGGTGTCCCGCGAGGAGTACCGGGACCTCATCACGCCCGAGCTGCGCGAGGCGAACCGGGCGTCGGACGTCCCCGTGCTGCAGCCGGTCGCGATCGCGGGGAGCGTGCCCGGCCAGGTGGCGCCGGGCGTGATGGTCGGTTCGACGGCCGAGGTGCCGACCCTCGGTACGTACGAGGTGTACTACCTGTACTCCCTCGAGGAGGAGCAGCAGACGCTCTCGTTCCTGCAGCAGGTGCTCCTGGCGGGGGCCGTGGTGATGCTCGTCCTCATCGGGGTCATCACGTGGCTGGTGACGCGGCAGGCCGTCCGGCCCGTGACGCGCGCCGCGATCGTCGCCGAGCGGCTCGCCGACGGGCACCTGTCCGAACGCATGCCGGGCGCGCGCGGCCGCGACGAGATGGCGACGCTCGCGCGGTCCTTCAACGAGATGGCGACGAGCCTGCAGGATCAGATCCGGCAGATGGAAGAGCTGTCGGCGATGCAGCGACGCTTCGTCTCCGACGTCTCGCACGAGCTGCGCACGCCGCTGACGACGATCCGCATGGCGAGCGAGGTGATCCACGAGTCGCGCGACGAGCTGGACCCGGCGGCGAAGCGGTCCGCCGAGCTGCTGCAGGAGCAGATCGACCGCTTCGAGTCGCTGCTCGCGGACCTGCTCGAGATCAGCCGGTTCGACGCCGGTGCGGCCGCCCTCGACGCCGAGACCCGTGACCTGCGGGACCTGGTGACGCTGGTGGTGGAGCAGGCGATGCCGCTCGCCGAGCGGAAGGAGGTGCCCGTGTCGGTGGAGCTGCCCGACGTTCCCGCGACCGCGGACATCGACCCGCGCCGCGTCGAGCGGGTCCTGCGCAACCTCGTGGTCAACGCGATCGAGCACGCGGAGGAGCGGCCGGTGGAGATCACGGTCGCCGAGGACCCGTGGTCGGTCGCCGTCGTGGTGCGCGACTACGGCGTCGGGATGACGAAGCAGGAGGTCGAGCACGTCTTCGACCGCTTCTGGCGGGCTGATCCGGCGCGCGCCCGGACCACGGGAGGGACGGGCCTCGGCCTCGCCATCGCGCTGGAGGACGCACGCCTGCACGCGGGCAGCCTCGACGCGTGGGGCAGGCCGGGCCAGGGCGCCAGCTTCCGTCTGACGCTGCCGCGTCGCGCGGGCATCGCGCTCCGGGAGCCGCCGGTCGCCGTCGTCCCGCCGTCGCACGGACCGCACGTGACGACCGGCCAGACCCCGGTGCTCCACCCGCCGACCGGCCCGAGCCCGACGACGATCCCCGACCTGGCCGTCGCCTTCGACCCCGACGACGCGGAGGTGCGCTGATGCTCAGGCCGGGCACTCTGGCAGCGCGCCGTCCCGCCGATGCCGGACGTGGGCGGCGCACCGCGCGACGGGTGGCCGCGGCCGTCGCCGCCCTGGTCGCCGTCGCGCCGGCGGCCCTTGCCGGCTGCTCGTCGATCCCCACGTCGGGTGACGTCCGGCTCGGCGAGGGCGGGGTGGTCGACGAGGGCGAGATCGTGAACCTGCCGTACGGGCCGCGCGACGGCGCCGACCCGCACGACGTCGTCGAGGGCTTCCTGACGGCCGCCCAGGCGGGCCCGAACAACCCTCAGCAGTTCACCACCGCGAAGGAGTTCCTCTTCGGGGACCAGGCGGCGGCGTGGGACCCGACGGCCACGGTCGCGGTGTACGAGGGCGACATCCTGGTCGAGGCCGACGCCGTGGACGAGAACGCGACCGTCGCGACGGTGCACGCCACCGTGTCGGTGGCGGCGACGCTGGACGCCCACGGCTTCTACACCGAGGAGGCGGTGCCGGTCCCGGTCGAGACCGAGTTCGGCCTCGTGCGGGAGGCCGGCGGGCAGTGGCGCATCAGCGCCCTCGACGACGGCATGTTCATCCTCGACGCCCTGTTCGCGACGTCGTTCCGTGAGACGCGCCTGTACTTCCCGACGACCGACCACAGGTTCTGGGTGCCGGACCAGCGCTGGTTCCCGAGGAACGGCTGGCGTACGGAGGCGGTGCGCGAGGTCCTGGCGGGCCCGCCGGCGTGGCTCCAGGGAGCCGCGGTCGGGACGGTGCCCGACGGTACGGCGCTCGACGTGAGCGCGGTGCCCGTCAACGAGGAGACGGGCCGGGCGGAGGTCCGGCTCACTGCGCCGTTCGCGCAGATGGAGACTGCGGATCGTGCCCTCTTCGCGGCGCAGCTCTCCGCGACGCTCGCCGACGGGCGGGCGACGCAGCCGGTCACCCTCTACGCGGACTCCGTCGAGCAGCCCGTCCCGGACGAGCCCGCGCCGAGAGCGGTACGCACCGAGGGCGAGCCGCTCGTCCTCCTGGACGGTGTCCTCCACACGGTCACCGACCGCAGGCTCGTGCCCTTCGAGCGGGACGTCACCTGGGACGGCGTCGCCGACCCGACGGCGCTCGCGGCCGGGCCTGCGGCCACGCCGATCGTCGTGCGGGACGGCACGAGCCGGATCGTCCGGCTGACCGACGGCGGAGGGGTGGTCACCACGGGCGCGAACCTCGTCGCGCCGTCCGTCGACCGGTTCGGCACGGTCTGGACGAGCGGCGAACCCGGCACCCTCCAGGCCGTCGACCCCGACGGGACGGTGCACGTGGTCACCGCGGACTGGCTCAGCGGTCGCGCCGTCACGGGCCTGCGGGTCTCACCGGAGGGAGCCCGGATAGCCATCGTGAGTGTCGGGCCGACCGGGCCGCAGATCGACGTGGCAGGAGTGGTCCGGGGGGTCGACGGCGTGCCGGGGCTGGGTGGTCCGGTCCGCGTCGCCAGGACGGTGCCCGACGCCCGCGAGGTCCAGTGGTCCGGCTCCACGAGCCTCCTGGTGCTCACCTGGGACGTGACGGGCAGGTCGGCGATCTGGTCGGTGGGTGTCGGCGGGCTGAGCACCTCCACCGGGCGCTCGCGCGAGCTGAGCGGCGTGGCGGGGCCGCAGCAGCTCGCGGCCGGCGTCAACGACCTCGGGATCTACGCGATCAACGAGGCGGGCACGCTCGTGGTCCGGCAGGTCTCCGGGCAGTGGGCCCGCATCCAGGACGGCGTGCGCCTGGTCGCGTTCCAGGGCTGAGCGGGCGACGGGCGCGCGGGGCGACCGGAGGGCGCGGCAGCCCGTCCCTGTGGACGGCTGCACCCACGGGCGCGCCCCGCACGGGACGCTGGTCCGGTGAACGCGCTGCGGGAGCTGTCCCGCCTCCTCCTGCCCGTCGCGTGCCCCTGTGGCCTACCGGACGTCCCGTGGTGCGCGGCCTGCGCGGCCGTGCTCGCCGGCCCGCCCGTCCGCGTCGAGGACGCAGCGCCGCGTCTCGACCGCCTCGACGGCGTCGCGCCCCTGCCTGTCTGGGCACAGGCGCGGTACGCCGGCCCGGTGCGGGACGTGGTGGTGCACTGGAAGGACCGCGGGCGGGCCGACCTCGACGGCTTGCTCGGCCGCGCGATCCGGCGGACGGCGGCCGCGTCGGCGGCTGCGCTGCCCGGGGGGCGGCTGCTCGTCGTCCCGGTCCCGTCGAGCGGGGCTGCGCGGCGCTCGCGCGGCCGGGAGCCCGTCCGTGTCCTCGCCCGGGAGGTCGCCGCGGGTCTGCGGTCCGCGGGAGCCGACGCGCGGCCGGTCGCCCTCCTGCACCGGCCGGGCCGGGCGCGGGACCAGGTAGGCCTGGGCACCCGCGCGCGGGGGCGCAACCTGGCGGCGGCGGTGCGGGTGACGCGCCGCGGGCGGGGCCTGCTGGACCCGGCGTCGCGCGCCGTGCGAGGTGGCGTTCCCGGGCGCCCTGGTGCGCCCGGGCGCGCGTCCGGCGCTCCGGTGCAGTGCCTCCTGGTGGACGACGTCCTGACGACCGGAGCGACTCTTGCGGCCGCCGAACGGGTGCTCGAACAGGCCGGCGCGGCGGTGCTCGGGGCAATTGTGCTGGCAGCGACGCCGCCGCCGGGACGGGCGTCGCGGGAGGGCCGGACGAGGTGACACCTTGGCGGATAGACGTCACGTCGTTTACCCGCCGCAGGGGGTGTCGTCCTCTCAGGTTCGGGGGTTAGCCTGATTGCTCGGCCGCGAGGAGCGCACAGCGCTCTTCCGACGATCGATGGGTGCTCAGTCGCAGGAGACGAGTCCCGGCGACGGGAGGTGGTAGGTGCCCGGCACCCGCAGGGGGTGTCCCAAGAAGATTCAGGGCGCGCGCCGGCCGGTCTGACCGGGTGGCGCACCACGATCGGAGCGGAGAACTCACATGGAGATCGTCGTCGTCGGCAGGCACACGGAGGTAGCGGACAGGTTCCGCCAGCACGTGGAGGACAAGCTCGCGAAGGTCGAGCTGCTGTCGCCCAGCGTGCAGCGAGTGGACGTCGAGGTCACGCACGAGAACAACCCGCGCCTCGCAGACCGCAGCGAGCGGGTCGAGCTCACGGTCCGGGCGAAGGGACCCGTGATCCGTGCGGAGGCCGCGGCGGACGACCGGTTCGGCGCCCTCGACCTCGCGATCGACAAGCTCAACGAGCGACTCCGCCGTGCCCGCGACCGGCGCAAGGACCACCGCAACAACTCCGTCCTCGCGCCCGTCGACGTCCGCCCCTACGAGGAGGTCGCCGAGCCGGCGCCCACGGCCACCAAGGCCGAGGTCAGCGCCCCGGCGGCCCTCGCTGAGGCGGGCGACACCGTGGAGACGACGCTCGGTGACTCGCCGGTGGTCATCCGGCAGAAGCTGCACCACGCCGAGCCCATGACGATCGACGACGCCGTCTACGAGATGGAGATGGTGGGGCACGACTTCTACCTCTTCATCGACAAGGAGACCGCGCGCCCGTCCGTGCTGTACCGCCGCAACGGCTGGACGTTCGGGGTCATCGCCCTCGACAGCCCGTGCACGGGGGCGCCACTCGGCTGATCCGAGCCCACGCGCCGGGTCTGTGTCAGTGGCAACGGGCACCATGTCCCCATGGAGTCCTTGTCCCTGTCGCAGGCCCGGCGCGTCGCTCTTGCCGCGCAGGGGCTGCACCGCGCCCGCCGTCCCGGCAACCCGCCCACGATGCGGCACGTCCAGGGGGTGATCGACCGCCTCGGTCTGCTGCAGATCGACTCGGTCAACGTGCTGGCCCGCGCCCACCTGCTGCCGGTGTTCTCGCGGCTCGGCGCGTACGACACGGCGCTCCTCGACCGCGCCGCGGGGCGCGCCCCGCGGCGCGTGGTCGAGACGTGGGCGCACGTCGCCTCCTTCGTGCCGCCGGAGACGTACCCCTTGCTGGAGTGGCGGCGGCGCGCGTTCCTCTCGCAGGCCTGGGGCGTGATCGCCGGCGTCCCGCTCGACCACACGGCCGAGGTGGACGAGGTGCGCCGCCTGGTCGCCGAGCGCGGGCCCGTCAGCGCCGCACAGATCCACGACTGGTTCGCGGAGAACGGCCGCGGCCACCAGCGCAGCCGCGAGGAGTGGGGCTGGAACTGGACGGTCGCCAAACGGGTCCTGGAGTTCCTCTTCTTCACGGGCGAGGTCACTTCCGCTCGCCGCAACGCGGCGTTCGAGCGGCTGTACGACCTGCCGCAGCGGGTGCTGCCGCCGCACGTGCTCGCGGCACCGCCGGTGCCGGACGACGTGGCGCTGCGCACGCTGGTCGAGATCGGGGCCCGCGCCCACGGGATCGGTACCGCGCGCTGCTTCAAGGACTACTTCCGGTTGCGCGGCAACGCGGCCGACCGGGCGGTCGCCGAGCTCGTGGAGGACGGGGTCCTGCTGCCGGTCCAGGTCGCGGGCTGGGACGAGCGCACGTATCTGCACCGGGACGCGCGGGTGCCGCGCCGGGCGGACGGGCAGGCGCTCCTGGCGCCGTTCGACCCGCTGGTCTTCGAGCGCACCCGCCTGGAGCGCCTCTTCGGCACCCTGTACCGCATCGAGATCTACGTGCCCGAGCCGAAGCGGGTGCACGGCTACTACGTGCTGCCCTTCCTCGAGGACGAGCGGATCACCGCACGGGTCGACCTCAAGGCCGACCGGCAGGCCGGCGTCCTGCGCGTCCAGTCCGCGCACCGCGAGCCGTGGGCGACGCCCGCCACATCGGCCCGGCTCGCCGCGGAGCTGCGCGAGATGGCGGGATGGCTCGGCCTGGAGGACGTGGTCGTCGCGGGTCGCGGCGAACTGGCGGCCGAACTCTCCGGCCACGCGCGCGCGACCGACTAGCATCAGGTATGGGGACAGCCGCCCTCTATCTGGGGGTCACGTTTGCCGCGGGCCTGGCAGCCGGTCTCGTCCGGCTCCCGCCACTGGTCGGCTTCCTCGTCGCGGGCTTCGTCCTCGGCGCCACGGGCGCGCCGGAGCTGCCGTACCTCGGGACCCTGGCGGACCTCGGCGTCACGCTGCTGCTCTTCGGGATCGGCCTGAAGTTCGACCCGCGCTCGCTGCTCCGCCGCGAGGTCTGGGCCACCACCGTGGTGCACATGGGGATCAGCGTCGCCGTCGCGGTCGGGTTCCTGGGCCTACTCATGGTCGCCGGCGTCGGCGTGCTCGCCGACGAGTCGCTCGGCAGCCTCGCGCTCGTCGGCTTCGCCCTGTCCTTCTCGTCCACCGTGTTCGTGGTGAAGCTCCTCGACGACCGCAGCGACGCGACGGCCCTGTACGGCCGCATCGCCATCGGCGTGCTCATCCTGCAGGACCTTGCCGCCGTCGTCTTCCTGTCGGTGTCGAAGGGCGAGCCGCCGAGCCCGTGGGCGGCGGCGCTGGTGCTGCTCGTCCCGGCCTCGTGGCTGCTGCGCCGGGCGCTGAGCCGAACCGGTCACGGCGAGCTGCGGGTCCTCTTCGGCGTGCTGATGGCGCTCGGTCCCGGCTACGCCCTGTTCGAGGCGGTCGGGGTCAAGGGCGACCTGGGCGCGCTCGTCATGGGTGCGCTGCTGGCCTCGCACCCGGCTGCCACCGAGCTGTCGCGGCACCTGTTCTCGCTCAAGGAGCTCCTGCTCGTCGGGTTCTTCGTCTCGATCGGGATGCATGGCACGCCCTCGCTCGGCGACGTGGGCGTCGCGGCGCTCCTGCTGCTCCTGCTGCCGGCGCAGGCCGTCGCGTACGGCGGGCTGCTGTGGCTGATGCGCCTGCGGTACCGCACGACGTTCCTCGCGTCGCTCGCGATGACCAACTACTCGGAGTTCGGGCTGATCGTCGTGGCCGTCGGCGCCTCGACCGGGCTCCTGACGGGGGACTGGGTGCCGACGGTGGCGCTCGCGGTTGCGGCGAGCTTCGTGCTCTGCGCGGCGGTGAACCGTCGAGGCGTCGAGATCGCCGCGTCGCTGGAGGAGAGCCTGCCGCTGCAGCGCCCCGAGCGCCTGATCCCGGACGACCGGCCCATCGACGTGGGCCGTGCGCAGGCCGTGGTGCTCGGGATGGGACGGGTGGGCCGGGCCGCGTTCGACCGGCTGCGCGGCGAGTACGGGCTGAAGGTGGCGGGTGTGGAGCACGACGGCGCGCGCGTGGGCGAGCTGCGCGCGGCGGGCGTGAACGTCGTGCGGGCGGACGCGACGGACCTCGACTTCTGGGAGCGGGTCTGTGCGGCGGGGACCGTGCGGGTGGCGGTGCTGGCGATGCCCGGCGAGAATGCGAACCTCCTCGCGATGGACCGGCTGCGCGAGGCCGGGTTCGCGGGCCGGGTCGTGGCTCTGGCACGGTACGCGGACGAGGTGGGCCACCTGCGGAAGGCGGGCGTCGACGAGGTGTTCCACCTCTACGGCACGGCGGGCGTCCAGCTCGCCGACTACGCGGCCGACCTCGCGCTGGGGGAGCGATGGTTGGAACCGGGTGAGGCGCGCGGTCGTTACCCCGAGAGCGAACCCGGCCCTCAGGTGCCGGGGGAGCGGGCCGACACCGGAGCCGGACGGCCTACGATGGACGACGGTGTGACCTGACCGAGCCCGTGCGGGGTGTCGCCTCGTAACGCCGAACCGACCGTCCCTTGACCGGGACGCTACCGACAACGGGAGAACGCGTGCCTTCCATCCTCGAGAAGGTCCTTCGCATCGGCGAAGGCCGGATCCTCAAGAAGCTGTCCTCGATCGCCGAACAGGTGAACAGCCTGGAGCCCAGCTTCGTCGAGCTCAGCGACGAGGAGCTGCGCGAGGAGACGGAGCGCTTCAAGGAGCGGCTCGCGCACGGCCAGTCGCTCGACGAGCTGCTGCCTGAGGCCTTCGCGACGGTGCGTGAGGCGTCACGGCGGACGCTGGGGCAGCGCCACTTCGACGTGCAGCTCATGGGCGGCGCCGCCCTGCACCTGGGCAACATCGCCGAGATGCGCACCGGTGAGGGCAAGACGCTGGTGGCCACGACGGCCGCCTACCTCAACGCCCTCGAGGGCCAGGGCGTGCACGTCGTCACCACGAACGACTACCTGGCGAAGTACCAGGGCGAGCTGATGGGCCGCGTCTTCCGGTTCCTGGGCATGTCGACGGGTGTCATCCTGTCCGGCCAGACGCCGGCGCAGCGCCGCGAGATGTACGCCGCCGACATCACCTACGGCACGAACAACGAGTTCGGCTTTGACTACCTGCGCGACAACATGGCGTGGAGCACGGACGACCTCGTCCAGCGGGGGCACCATTTCGCCATCGTCGACGAGGTGGACTCGATCCTCATCGACGAGGCGCGCACGCCGCTCATCATCTCGGGCCCGGCCTCCGGCGACGCCAACCGCTGGTACACCGAGTTCGCCAAGGTGGTGAACCGCCTGCGGGCGGAGGCCGACTACGAGGTCGACGAGAAGAAGCGCACGGTGGGCGTGCTCGAGCCGGGCATCGCCAAGATCGAGGACTACCTCGGCATCGACAACCTGTACGAGTCCCTGAACACGCCGCTGATCGGCTTCCTCAACAACGCCATCAAGGCGAAGGAGCTCTTCAAGCGCGACAAGGACTACGTCGTCCTCAACGGCGAGGTGATGATCGTCGACGAGCACACGGGCCGCATCCTCGCGGGACGTCGCTACAACGAGGGCATGCACCAGGCCATCGAGGCCAAGGAGGGCGTGGCGATCAAGGCGGAGAACCAGACGCTCGCCACGATCACGCTGCAGAACTACTTCCGCCTCTACGGGAAGCTCTCCGGCATGACCGGTACGGCCGAGACCGAGGCCGCCGAGTTCCAGGGCACGTACAAGCTGGGCGTGGTGCCGATCCCCACGAACAAGGCGCCGCAGCGCATGGACCAGGCGGACCTCGTCTACAAGAACGAGGACGGCAAGTTCGACGCGGTCGTCCAGGACATCGTGGAGCGCCACGCGTACGGCCAGCCGGTGCTCGTCGGCACCACGAGCGTCGAGAAGTCGGAGCTGCTGTCCGCCAAGCTGAAGAAGGCGGGCGTGCCGCACAACGTGCTCAACGCCAAGGAGCACGAGCGCGAGGCCGCGATCATCGCGATGGCGGGACGCAAGGGCGCCGTCACGGTGGCCACGAACATGGCCGGCCGCGGTACCGACATCATGCTCGGCGGCAACGCCGAGCACCTGGCGGTGAGCGACCTGGCGTCGCGCGGCCTGGACCCGGTCGAGACGCCCGAGGAGTACGAGGCCGCGTGGCCCGACGCCCTCGAGAAGGCGAAGGCCGCGGTGGCGACGGAGCACGACGAGGTCGTGTCGCTGGGCGGCCTGTACGTCCTGGGCACGGAGCGGCACGAGTCGCGCCGCATCGACAACCAGCTCCGTGGCCGGTCCGGCCGTCAGGGCGACCCGGGCGAGTCGCGGTTCTACCTGTCGATGCAGGACGACCTGATGCGCCTGTTCAACTCGGGTCTCGCCGAGGCGATGATGAACCGGGCGGGCTTCCCGGACGACATGCCGCTGGAGTCCAAGATGGTGACGCGCGGCATCCAGTCCGCGCAGGGCCAGGTCGAGGCCCGCAACTTCGAGATCCGCAAGAACGTCCTGAAGTACGACGACGTCCTGTCGCGCCAGCGTGCCGTCATCTATGCGGAGCGCCGCCGGGTGCTCGAGGGCGAGGACCTGCACGAGCAGGTGCAGCACTTCCTCACCGACGTCGTCACGGAGTACGTCACGAACGCGACCGCCGAGGGATCGGGCGAGACGTGGGACCTGGACGCCCTGTGGACCGCGCTGCGCGCCGTGTACCCGGTGTCGATCACGGTCGACGACGTCGTCGCCGAGGCCGACGGCGCGGACCGCCTCACGGGCGAGATGCTGCTCGAGGAGATCCTGTCCGACGCCCGCGTGGCCTACGAGGCCCGTGAGGAGACCCTGGGCTCGCCGGCGATGCGCCAGCTCGAGCGCCGCGTGGTGCTGTCCGTCCTGGACCGCAAGTGGCGCGAGCACCTCTACGAGATGGACTACCTCAAGGAGGGCATCGGCCTGCGCGCGATGGCCCAGCGCGACCCGCTGGTCGAGTACCAGCGCGAGGGCTTCCAGCTCTTCCAGGCGATGACCGACGCCATCAAGGAGGAGTCGGTCGGCTTCCTCTTCAACCTCGAGGTCACGGTGCAGCAGCCCGGCGCGGACGCGCCCGAGGGCGGCGTCGTGGCGGTCCCCGGCGGCGTCGCGACGCCCGACGGCTCGACGGTGGACGGGGCGCCCGTCGTACCGGTGGTCGCCCCGGCCGCGCCCGCCGCGCCGAAGGCCCCGGTGGCCGTCCCGGCGAGCGCGCCGCGCCAGGCGGCCCCGCCCACGCAGCCGATCCTGCTGGCCAAGGGTCTGGACGCCCCGGCCCGTCAGGTCCCGCTGACGTACTCGGCCCCGAGCGACGACGGGACCGGCTCGGCGTTCAGCTCCCGCGGCGGCGCAGGCTCCACCGCGCTCTCCGGGGGTGACGCCGCCAAGCGCGCGCGGCGCGACCTGCACGGCGAGGCGGGTGCGCCGGAGAGCGACGGCCGCACGTTCCCGGGCACGCCGCGCAACGCGCAGTGCCCGTGCGGCTCGGGCAAGAAGTACAAGCTCTGCCACGGCCTGAACGAGGCCTGAGCACCACCGCGTCCGACGGCGACCGCCCCCTCCGGGGCGGTCGCCGTTCTGCGTCGGAGGTGCGGACGGACGAGGTTAGGTTTGCCTAATATCGGTCTGCTAGGCTCGGCGCGATCTGACGATCTGTCAGGTCCTGAGCGCCTCCTGAGGAGCAACCGTGGCTGCTGCCGCCGACGTCCCCTTCCCGACCCCGCTGTCCGTCCTGCTCCGCGAGGGCACCCGGGCCGAGCATCGCGAGGCGGAGACGGAGTCGTTCGTCGAGCGGCTCCTCGCCGGCGAGCTGGACGTCAGCGCCTACGCCGACCTCGCCGCGCAGCAGCTCGAGATCTACACCGCGGTGGAAGAGGCGAGCGAGAGCCACCGCGGCGACCGGCGCGGCGGTGCCCTGGTGTTCGACGAGCTCACCCGCGTGCCGTCGATCGAGCGGGACCTGGCGCACCTGTACGGCGCCGGCTGGCGCACGCAGATCGACGTGCTGCCGGCCACGCGCTCCTATGCGGCGCGCATCCGCTCCGTCTGTGGCCGTCTCCCGGAGTACGCCGCGCACGCCTACACGCGCTACCTCGGCGACCTGTCCGGCGGCCAGGTGATCCGGCGCATGCTCGAGCGGCACTACGGGCTGTCCGGCGACGGGCTCGCCTTCTACACCTTCCCGGACATCCCGAAGGCCAAGCCGTTCAAGGACGTGTACCGCGAGCGCCTCGACGGCCTCGAGCTGGACGCGGCCGAGGTGGAGGTCGCCGTGGCGGAGGCGCAGGAGGCGTTCCGCAGCAACCGGGCGATGTTCACCGAGCTGGGGGAGCGGCACCGCCCGCGCGCGTGACGGGGCCGGGCGTCCTGCCGGCGACGGCGACGGCGGCGCCACGGGGTCCGGCGGGGCGAGCGGGGCGGGGTCGAAGGATGGACCGCTCCGCCGCGTGTCGGACCTCGCGGCTATCCTGAGCGCGTCCGCCCCGACGGGGCGCGCCCACCACCGGATAACCCCTGACCGGAAAGCAGGACACCCGTGCCCGGACCCAGCGTCACCCCCCTCCGCGTCGCGCTGCTCGGTTGCGGAGTGGTCGGAACGCAGGTCGCGCGCCTGCTCCTCGAGCACGGCGAGGACCTGGCCGCGCGGGCCGGGGCGCCGCTCGAGCTGGTCGGCATCGCGGTGCGGAACGCCGCCGTGCAGCGCGACAGTGCGATCCCGCGGGAGCTCCTCACCGAGGACGCGGAGACGCTGGTGTCGGGCGCGGACATCGTGATCGAGGTGATGGGCGGCCTGGAGCCGGCGCGCACCCTGCTGCTGCGGGCCATCGACGGCGGCGCCGCCGTCGTGACGGCGAACAAGGCGCTGCTGGCGGAAGACGGGCCCACGCTCTACAAGGCGGCGGACGCCGCGGGCGTCGACATCTACTTCGAGGCCGCGGTGGCGGGCGCGATCCCGATCGTGCGCCCGGTGCGCGAGTCGCTCGCGGGCGACCACGTGCGCCGCGTGCTCGGCATCGTCAACGGCACCACGAACTACGTCCTGGACCAGATGGCGAGCGGTGGCCTGTCGTTCGAGGAGGCCGTGAAGCAGGCGCAGGATCTCGGCTACGCGGAGGCAGACCCGACGGCGGACGTCGAGGGCTTCGACGCCGCGGCCAAGGCGGCCATCCTGGCGAGCCTCGCGTTCCACACGCGGGTGTCGGCGGACGACGTGGCCCGCGAGGGCATCACGCACGTGACGGCCGACGACGTGGCCTGGGCGGAGCGCACGGGCCACCGGGTCAAGCTGCTGGCGATCGCGGAGCAGACGGAGGAGGGTGTGTCGGTGCGGGTGCACCCTGCCCTCGTGCCGCTGGAGCACCCGCTGGCGAACGTGCGAGGTGCGTTCAACGCGGTCTTCGTCGAGGCCGACGCGGCCGGGCCGCTCATGTTCTACGGTCAGGGCGCCGGCGGCCGGCCGACGGCCTCGGCGGTCCTGGGCGACGTCGTCTCGGCCGCGCGGCATCGCGTGCTCGGCGGCAAGGGTCCCCAGGAGTCCGTCTACGCGGCGCTGCGCATCCTGCCGCCCGACGCCGCCGTGACCCGGTACCAGGTGCGCATGGTCGTCGCCGACCGGCCGGGCGTCCTCGCCCAGGTGGCGGGCGCGCTGGCCGATCACGGCGTCTCGATCGACACGGTGCGTCAGGCCGGTGCGGAGCCGGGGGACGAGACCGGCACGGCGAGCCTGCTGCTCACGACCCACGCGGCGCGCGAGGCCTCGCTGGCGGCGACGGTCGCCGCCGTGCGGGAGCTCGAGCCCGTCCACGAGATCACGTCCGTCCTGAGAGTCGAAGGTTGAGCCGCATGACCACCGCCCCAACGACCGCACCGGCCACCCACCAGTGGCGCGGGGTCATCGCCGAGTACGCCGACCGCCTGCCCGCGCACGTGCAGCAGACGATCGTGACGCTGGGCGAGGGCGGCACGCCGCTCGTCCCCGCGCCGGCGATCGGCGACCGCATCGGTGCCGAGGTCTTCGTCAAGGTCGAGGGGATGAACCCGACCGGGTCGTTCAAGGACCGCGGCATGACGACGGCGATCTCGGCCGCCGCGGCGCGCGGGGCCCGCGCCGTCGTGTGCGCGTCGACCGGCAACACGTCCGCCTCGGCGGCCGCGTACGCGACCCGTGCCGGGATGGTCTGCGCGGTGCTGGTGCCCGACGGCAAGATCGCGATGGGAAAGCTGAGCCAGGCGGTCGCGCACGGCGCACGCCTGCTGCAGGTCGACGGCAACTTCGACGACTGCCTGGTCGCGGCGCGCAAGCTGGCCGAGGCGCACCCCGTCGAGCTCGTGAACTCGGTGAACCCGGACCGCATCGAGGGCCAGAAGACGGCGGCGTTCGAGGTCGTGGACGTCCTCGGCGACGCGCCGGACATCCACGTGCTGCCCGTCGGCAACGCGGGGAACATCACGGCCTACTGGAAGGGCTACACCGAGTACGCCGACCTGGCGGCCGGCCCGGTGCGCGCGAGCCGGACCCCGGTCATGTGGGGCTTCCAGGCCGCGGGCGCGGCGCCGATCGTGCTGGGTCACCCCGTCGACGAGCCGGAGACGATCGCGACGGCGATCCGCATCGGCAACCCGGCGTCCTGGCGGCAGGCGGAGGAGGCCCGTGACGCGTCGGGCGGCGTCATCGAGGCGGTGACGGACGAGCAGATCCTCGCCGCCCACCGCCTGCTCGCGGCCGAGGTCGGTGTCTTCGTGGAGCCGGCGTCGGCGGCGGGCGTGGCGGGGGTCCTGTCCCGTGCCGAGCGCGGCCTGGTGCCCCCGGGCGCCCGCATCGTCATCACCGTGACGGGTCACGGTCTGAAGGACCCGGGGTGGGCGCTGCGCACCCCTGACGGCGGCGAGGTGGTCCCCACGAGGGTGACCGCCGACGTCGTCTCGATCGCCGACGCGCTCGGGCTGTACTGAGCAGCGTCCGGCAAGGAGAGGCAGGACCATGCAGCTCGGCGCCGACCATGTGCGCGTGCGGGTGCCCGCGACCAGCGCCAACCTCGGACCCGGTTTCGACGCCCTGGGGCTGGCCCTCGCACTGCACGACGAGGTCGAGGTGCGGCTCCTCGCACGCGACGAGGTCGTGGTCGAGGTCCAGGGCGAGGGTGCGGGAGAGGTGCCGGACGGGGAGGAGCACCTCATCGTGCGCGCGCTGCGCCGCACCATGGAGTACGCGGGTGCTCCGCCCACCGGACTTCACCTGACCTGCGTGAACGTGATCCCGCACGGGCGGGGACTGGGCTCGTCGGCCGCCGCAGTGGTGGCGGGCATCGTCGCGGCGCGGGCCCTGCTGGCGGACCCGCGGGCGCTCGACGCGGCGGCGGTG
This sequence comes from Antribacter soli, assembly GCF_021568775.1. Taxonomy (GTDB): domain Bacteria; phylum Actinomycetota; class Actinomycetes; order Actinomycetales; family Cellulomonadaceae; genus Antribacter; species Antribacter soli. The sequence goes on from NZ_JAKGSG010000015.1 coordinate 28,506, forward strand.
CTCCGCCTCGCGACCGAGTTCGAAGGGCACCCGGACAACGCTGCGCCGGCGATCCAGGGCGGGGCGACCGTCGCGTGGACGGGCGAGAACGGCCCGCGGGCGGTCGGGCTCGACGTCGACCCTTCGATCGAGGCGACGGTGCTCGTCCCCGAGCACCGGCTGGCCACGGCCCGCGCCCGGGCGGCCCTGCCGGCCAGGGTGGCCCACGCGGACGCGGCGTTCACCGCCGGCCGGGCGGCGCTGCTCGTGGAAGCCCTCGCCCGCCGCCCGGAGCTGCTGTTCGACGCCACGGAGGACCGCCTGCACCAGTCGTACCGCGCCGCGGTCCTCGGAGCGTCGAGCGAGCTGCTGCGCGGGCTGCGCGACGAGGGGCTCGCCGCGACGGTCTCCGGCGCCGGCCCCACGGTCCTGCTGCTGACCACGCCGGACCAGGCGGCGCGCCGTGATGCCGTTCTCGCCGACCTCATCGGCCCGACGAGCGCCTCCCGCGAGGGTCCTGGCGGGCCTGGGCAGGGCGAAGCCGAGAGTTCACCGACATCGGGATGGCGTACGCTGCGGCCCGGAATCGACCTGGTGGGCGCCCGAGCGCGGCGCGTGGCCGCCGGGTCGGAGCCGTCAGGCGCGCAGCGCGTCGTCTCCGGTCCGTCGGTGGTACGAGGTGGTAGGATGCAGTGAGCCTTTTGGGATGCGCGGCCCTTTTCATGGGACCTTGCAGTCATCCCCGGGCCGCCTCACGGGCGGCCGGCATCTCGCGAGAAGGCGGACAGCAACCCCCGTCAGCCGACGTCGTCGTACCACTGATGCGAGGTTTCCAGCGCCACGGCCGGATTGTGCCGGGCGCACACCACTGCGCGGCCCCCATCACCCACGCGGCCGCAGATCGAGGGGGAAGGGTCCTTCGTGACAGACACCACCGAATCAGCCCAGAGCACAGCAGGCCGCAGCCGCGGCACGGCGGGTGCACTGGGCGCCATGCGTCTCGCCGAGCTGCAGGCCCTTGCCACCGAGCTGGGCGTCAAGGGCACCTCGAAGATGCGCAAGAGCGATCTCGTCGACACGATCAGCGCCCGGACCGGCGACGGCGGCCCCGCCCGCAGCGGCGAGAACGGCAGTGCCCGGACGGCCGACAGCGGCCCCGCCCGTACCGGCGAGGCCGGAACGCGGACGACCGGCGCAACGACGCGCCGTGACGACGCGCCTGCCGAGACGCTCGACCGACCGGACACCGAGGCCAGCGTGCGCCGCGAGCGTCGGACGACCGAGGCTCCGGCCACCGCGAACGTGCCCGTCGCCGCCGCGACGACCACCACGGCCACGGCCGTCCGCGCCGGCACCGGCACCGGGGACGCGGACCGCGCCGCGCGCCTGGCCGAGCTGGCCGAGGCCGTCGCCGCGCCGCGTGAGCGCAGCTCGCGTCGCGCAGGCCGCGGCCAGGGCGCCCCGGAGGCGGGCGCCCCTGAGCAGAACGGCGAGGCGCGCCGTCAGCGCGACGGCCAGGGCCGCGACGGCCAGGGTCAGGGCGACCGCCCCGCGCGCGACGGTGGCCAGCAGAACCGCAACCAGCAGAGCCAGCAGGGCGCCCAGCAGGACCGCCGCCAGCAGGGCGGCACGACGTTCGCGGACGACGACGACGAGCGCGGCTCGCGGCGCCGTCGGGGCCGGGAGCGCAGCCGCGACCGCAAGCGCGGCAGCACCCGCACCGGCCGCGTCCAGGGTCCGGACGTGCAGGGCCTCGACGACGTCGAGGTGCGCGAGGACGACATCCTGCTGCCGGTCGCCGGTATCCTGGACATCCTTGACAACTACGCGTTCGTGCGCACGAGCGGCTACCTGCCCGGCCCGAACGACGTGTACGTGAGCCTGAACCAGGTCAAGAAGTCGGGCCTGCGCCGCGGCGACGCGATCGTCGGCGCGGTGCGCCAGCCCCGCGAGGGCGAGCAGCCGCAGCAGGGCAACAGCCCGCGCGCCAAGTTCAACGCGCTCGTCCGCCTGGACGCGGTCAACGGCATGGCGCCAGAGGAGGCGCTCGGGCGCCCCGAGTTCGGCAAGCTCACGCCGCTGTACCCGCAGGAGCGCCTGCGCCTGGAGAACCCGGCCGCGACCCGCCTCACCCCGCGTGTCATCGACATCGTCGCGCCGATCGGCAAGGGCCAGCGCGGCCTCATCGTCTCGCCGCCCAAGGCCGGCAAGACGATCATCATGCAGCAGATCGCCAACGCGATCACCGCGAACAACCCCGAGGTCCACCTCATGGTTGTGCTCGTCGACGAGCGGCCCGAAGAGGTCACGGACATGGAGCGGACGGTGAAGGGCGAGGTCATCGCCTCGACGTTCGACCGTCCGGCCTCGGACCACACGATCGTCGCCGAGCTGGCCATCGAGCGGGCGAAGCGCCTCGTGGAGCTGGGCCAGGACGTCGTCGTGCTGCTCGACTCGATCACCCGCCTGTCGCGTGCGTACAACCTCGCCGCGCCGGCGTCGGGCCGAATCCTCTCCGGTGGTGTCGACGCAGCGGCGCTCTACCCGCCGAAGAAGTTCTTCGGTGCCGCGCGCAACATCGAGAACGGCGGCTCGCTGACCATCCTCGGCTCGGCGCTCGTCGAGACCGGCTCGAAGATGGACGACATCATCTTCGAGGAGTTCAAGGGAACCGGAAACATGGAGCTGCGGCTCTCCCGGTCCCTCGCCGACAAGCGCATCTTCCCGGCGGTGGACGTCAACGCGTCCGGCACCCGCCGCGAGGAGATCCTCATGTCGGGCGACGAGCTCAAGATCGTCTACAAGCTGCGCCGCGTGCTCGGGGCGCTCGACCAGCAGCAGGCCATCGAGCTGCTGCTGGGCAAGCTCAAGGAGCACAAGACCAACGTCGAGTTCCTGCTGCAGGTGCAGAAGACGACGCCGGGCGCGTTCGTGGACGACAACGTCGGCCAGACGGTCTGAGCCGCATCCGTCAGCACGTCTGACATCACATCCGTCGGGACCCCGGCAGCGCCGGGGGTCTGGCACAATGGTCTGTCGGCCAGCCGGTTCACGGCTCGCGATGTGCGAGTCGACCCGGGGGCACCTCACCAAGGAGAAATCATGAAGGCCGGTATCCACCCCGAGTACGTGGTCACCGAGGTGACCTGCACGTGTGGCAACACGTTCGTGACGCGCAGCACCGAGAAGTCGGGCAAGATCAGCGCCGACGTGTGCAGCGCGTGCCACCCGTTCTACACGGGCAAGCAGAAGCTCCTCGACACCGGTGGCCGCGTGGCCCGGTTCGAGGCTCGCTACGGCAAGAAGGCTGCCAAGTAGCTTCCTCGCAGCGCCGGCGGTCCGGCCCGACAACCTCTCCAGGGGCAGTCGGGCGCGGGACCGCCGGCGCTGTCGCTTTGTCCCGCCTTTCTTCCCGTTGAGCTAGGAGCTCCTCATGACCGACTCGTTCTCCGGCGTCGGGCCGCTGCTCGACGAGCACGCCGAGATCGAGCGCGCGCTCGCCGACCCGGCCGTGCATGCCGACGCGGGCCGCGCCCGCACGCTCGGGCGCCGCTACGCGGAGCTGAACCAGGTCGTCGGTGCCTACCGGACGTGGGAGGCGGCGCGGGACGACGCCGCGGCGGCGGCCGAGCTCGCCGAGCTGGACGAGGGCTTCGCGGCCGAGCTGCCGGCCCTGCGCGCGGCCGAGGCGGAGGCCGCCGAGCGGCTGCGCCGCGTGCTCGTGCCGCGCGACCCGGACGACGGCCGCGACGCCATCCTGGAGATCAAGGCGGGCGAGGGCGGCGAGGAGTCGGCGCTGTTCGCGGGCGACCTGCTGCGCATGTACCTGCGGTACGCGGAGCGCCGGGGCTGGTCGACGCAGGTGCTGGAGGCCACGGAGTCCGACCTGGGCGGCTACAAGGACGTGCAGGTCGCGATCAAGGCCAGGTCCGTCCAGAGTCCCGAGGACGGGGTCTGGGCCAGCCTCAAGTACGAGGGCGGCGTGCACCGCGTGCAGCGGGTCCCGGTCACGGAGAGCCAGGGCCGCATCCACACGTCTGCGGCCGGCGTGCTGGTGTTCCCCGAGGTGGACGACCCGGGCGAGGTCGAGATCGACCCGAACGACCTGCGCATCGACGTGTTCCGCTCGTCCGGCCCGGGCGGCCAGTCCGTCAACACGACGGACTCAGCGGTGCGCATCACGCACCTGCCGACCGGCATCGTGGTCTCGATGCAGAACGAGAAGTCGCAGCTGCAGAACCGCGAGCAGGCGATGCGCGTGCTGCGGGCCCGCCTGCTCGCCGCGCAGCAGGAGGCGGCAGCGGCCGAGGCCGCCGACCTGCGCCGCTCCCAGGTGCGCACCGTCGACCGCTCCGAGCGCATCCGCACGTACAACTTCCCGGAGAACCGGATCGCGGACCATCGCACGGGGTACAAGGCGTACAACCTCGACCAGCTGCTCGACGGCGACCTGGAGCCGGTCGTCCGCTCCGCGATCGACGCCGACGAGGCCGCGCGCCTGGCTGCGGCGACCCATGCCTGAGCTCGAGGACGCTGTGCCCACCACGACGGACGGAGCCGTGCGGTGGGGGGCCGCAGCCCTCGCCGACGCCGGCGTCGCGACCCCGCGCGTGGACGCCGAGCTCCTGCTCGCGCACGTCCTGGGCGCGGACCGCGGCGAGGTCGTGCGCCTCGCCCTCCTCGGGACCCCGCTGCCCGACGACGTCCGGGCCGCGTTCGCTGACCACGTCACCCGCCGCGCGGCCCGGGTCCCGCTGCAGCACCTGACGGGGCTGGCGCCGTTCCGGCACCTGGAGCTGGTTGTGGGCCCCGGCGTGTTCGTCCCCCGGCCGGAGACCGAGTCGGTGGCCCAGGTCGCCGTCGACGAGGCGGCGCGCGTCGTCGCGGAGCGGGGGAGCGCCGTCGTCGTCGACCTGTGCACCGGGTCCGGCGCCATCGCCCTGGCCGTCGCGACCGAGGTGCCGGGCGCGGCGGTGCACGCCGTCGAGCTCGACGCCGCGGCCCACGCCTGGGCGGAGCGCAACGTCGCCGCCCTTCTCCTCGTGGGCGCAGAGAGTGCCGCCCCGGGCGGCCCGCAGGCGGCACCCTCTCCGCCCGCGGCGGGAACGCGGGTGCGGCTCGTGCGGGGTGACGCCAGGACCGCGTTGCGAGAGCTCGACGGCACCGTCGACGTCGTCGTCTCCAACCCGCCGTACGTGCCGCCGGGCGCGGTGCCGGTGGACCCGGAGGTCGCCGAGCACGACCCCGCCGTCGCGCTGTACGGGCTGGGCGCGGACGGGCTCGAGGTGCCGCGCGGCGTCACCGCCGCGGCAGCGCGCCTGCTGCGCCCGGGCGGCCTGTACGTGATGGAGCACGCCGAGGTGCAGGCCGCCGCGGCCCGCGCGATGGTGGACGCGACACCCGGCCCGGAGCCGGTTGCTGCGCCGGACGCGGCGCCCGGCCCGGCCTTCACGCCGGCCGAGACGCGTGAGGACCTGACGGGCCGGCCCCGCATGGTGGTCGCGAGGCGACGGTGAGGCGGGACATGTCCGGCGGACGTGGAAGACTGAGCGCGTGAGTGTGCCTGTACGTCCTGTCCTCGACGCGACGGACCCGCTGACCTGGGGGCCGTCGATCGACGAAGCCGTGAACGCGATCTCGCGCGGTGCCCTCGTGGTGCTGCCCACCGACACCGTGTACGGCCTCGGCGCCGACGCCTTCGACGCGACGGCGGTCGCCGCGCTGCTCGCCGCGAAGGGCCGCGGGCGCCAGATGCCGCCACCGGTCCTCGTGCCCGACGTCATGACCCTCGACGGTCTCGCCACGGACGTGCCGGACGACGCGCGGCGGCTCGTCGAGGCGTTCTGGCCCGGCGGCTTCACGATCATCCTGCCCGCCCAGCCGTCGCTGCAGTGGGACCTGGGGGAGACGCACGGCACCGTCGCGCTCCGCATGCCCGACCACCCGGCCGCGCTCGCGCTGCTGCGCCGGACCGGCCCGCTGGCCGTGTCCAGCGCCAACCTCTCCGGCAAGCCGGCCGCGACCGACGTGCAGGACGCGGTGGCGCAGCTCGGCGAGTCCGTCGCCGTGTACCTCGACGGCGGCACGGCCCCCGGCGGGGTGTCCTCGACCATCGTCGACGCGACGGGCCCCGTCCTCCGCGTCGTGCGCGAGGGTGCCGTCAGCCTCGACGACCTGCGCAGTGTGGCGCCCGTCGTCGCGCTGGGGGAAGACGCGTGAGGGTGTACCTGCTGCTGATGCTCGTGGCCGCCGCGGTCACGTTCCTGACCACGCCCTTCGCCCGGTGGGCCGCCCTGAAGACCTCGGCGATCTCCGCGGTCCGGGCACGTGACGTGCACGTCCTGCCGACGCCGCGCCTCGGTGGCCTGGCGATGATGTTCGGCATCGTCGTCGCGGTCCTGCTCGCCTCCCGGATGCCCTTCCTCGAGGGTATGTTCCGGGACGGGCAGGTGTGGGGCATCCTCGGCGGCGCGGGCCTCGTGTGCCTGCTCGGCTGGGCCGACGACAAGTGGGACCTCGACTGGCTCACCAAGCTCGCCGGGCAGGTCCTGGCGGCCGGCGTCATGGCGTTCCAGGGGGTCCAGCTCTACACGGTGCCCTGGCCCAGCGGGTTGACGATCCTGCCGGGGCAGGCCACGGTCGCGATCACGATCTTCGTCGTCGTGCTCGCCATGAACGCCGTGAACTTCGTGGACGGCCTCGACGGCCTGGCCGCGGGCATCATCGCCATCGGCGGCTCGGCGTTCTTCTTCTACACCTACGGCCTCACGCAGGTCGTCAGTGCGGACGACTACGCGAGCGTCGCGACGCTCCTGATGGCCGTGCTGGTCGGCGTGTGCGTCGGCTTCCTGCCGCACAACTTCTTCCCCTCGCGCATCTTCATGGGCGACGCCGGGTCGATGGTGCTCGGCCTCGTCATGGCGGGCGCCGCCATCTCGGTCACGGGCCGCATCCAGCCGGACATCCAGCCCGTCGAGGTGCTGTCCGGCGCCCAGTCGCTGCCGGCGTTCCTGCCGCTGCTGCTGCCCGTCGCGGTGCTGCTGCTGCCCCTGCTCGACATGGGCCTGGCCGTGCTCCGGCGCCTCGCCGCCGGCAAGTCGCCCATGGCGCCCGACCGCATGCACCTGCACCACCGGATGCTCGCCCTCGGCCACTCGCACCGCCGGGCCGTGGTCATCCTCTACGTGTGGACAGCCGTCTTCGCCTACACCGCCGCCGCCCTCGTGTGGCTGTCCTGGCAGGCGGTCCTGGTCTGGCTCGGTGTCGCGGTCGTGGTGGCGCTCGTGCTCACCCTCGGCCCGCTGCGGCACCGCGGGCGGTTCCTGGACGACGACGTCGCGCTGTCCGGCGCGATCCACAAGAGCCCGGTCACCGCCGGTGCTCCCCCCGAAGGAAGCGACCGATGACCGAGCCCACCCCTGTGTCCGAGACGAGCGGCTCGGCGGCGGCCGAACGCGCCGTGCTGCGTACTGCGCTGCGCGACGGGCTGATCCTGGTCGGCGCCCTCGCCGTTCTGGGGGCCGTGGTGGGTGCGCTGGTCGCAGGCGCGCCGGGCGTGTGGGGCGCGCTCGTCGGCGCTGCCGTCGTCGCCTTCTTCTCGGGCGTCACCGTGTGGTCGATGCTGTTCACGATCGGCAAGAGCGCCGCGACGACCGGTGCGGTCGTCATGGGCAGCTGGCTCGCCAAGATGATCGTGCTCATCATCGTGCTCGCCGTGCTGACCCGGACCGGGACCGAGTGGCTCACGCCCGGGGTCCGCGGGATCCTGTTCGGCGTCGTCGCCCTCGGGACGATCGGCTCCGCCCTGCTCGACTACCGCGCGGTGCACAAGGGCCGGGTGCCCTACGTCTCGCCCGAGGCGTGAACCGGAGCGTGACCCGCGGCTTGCCTGGGCCTTTTGCCCGGTTGATCGTGATCTGACCCGGTGTCGCGACACGCGTCACACCGGGGCGATCTCACACCCCCGGGCGCGGCCCGGTGCGGAACATACGTTAGGCTAACGGCGAATCCATGACGGCCAGGCCCGAAGGCGCGCCCGCACCGGTGTGCGGTGGTACGTGCCCAGCCTCTGACCAACCGGGGAGTCCTCCTGTCCACGCTCGCGACCTCTCTGCTCGCCGCCTCCGAGGCCGCCGACGGCGGTGAGAGCGCCTTCCACGCGCCCACCGTCGCGGATTTCTTCCCACCGGTGATCTTCTTCGACGGCACGCCGTTCGAGATCAACCGCATCATCCTGGTGCGCTTCCTCGCCGCCGCGGTGGTCATCACCCTGTTCCTGGTTGCCGCCTACCGCGCCAAGGTCGTCCCGGGGCGCTTCCAGAACGCGATCGAGATGATCCTGGACTTCGTGCGCCGCGGGATCGCGGTCGAGGTCCTCGGCGAGAAGAACGGCGCGAAGTACTTCCCGCTGCTGGCCACGATCTTCTGCACCGTGCTGTTCATGAACCTCACCGGCGTGGTGCCGTTCCTGAACATCGCCGCCAGCTCGACCATCGGCCTGCCGCTCGTCCTCGCGGCGTGGGTGTACGTCATGTACCTCACGGCGGGCATCAAGGCGCAGGGCCTGGGTGGCTTCCTCACCAGCTCCCTGTTCCCGCCGGGTGTCCCGAAGTTCCTGTACCTGCTCCTGACGCCGATCGAGTTCCTCCAGGTCTTCGTCCTGCGTCCCGCGACGCTCGCGATCCGACTCCTGGCGAACATGGTCGCCGGTCACCTCATGCTGGCGATCTGCTTCGCCGCCACGCAGTTCTTCATCTTCAACGCCGACGGCGCCATGAAGCTCTTCGGCGCGGGAACGCTCGTCGCGGGCCTGGCGTTCACTCTCTTCGAGGTCTTCGTCGCGGCGCTGCAGGCGTACATCTTCGCGATCCTCACTGCCGCGTACATCAGCATGTCCGTCGAGGCCGAACACTGATCGGTCGACGGTGCCCGGCGTGTGCCGGGTGACATCAGCAGGACAACCCAGCACCACCATCACACGCGACGCCGGCGTATCGAGCACCGGCGCCCAACGGAAGGAAAGTCAGTGGACGTCACCACTCTCGCAGAGGTCTCCGGCAACATCGGCACCGTGGGTTACGGCCTCGCCGCCGTCGGCCCCGGCATCGGCCTCGGCATCCTGATCGGCAAGACCATCGAGGGCATCGCCCGCCAGCCCGAGGTCGCCGGTCAGCTCCGCACGACCATGTTCATCGGTGTCGCCTTTGTCGAGGTGCTCGCGCTCCTCGGCCTGGTGGCTGGCTTCATCGTCCCGGCGTGATGATGGCCCTCACCCTCGGCTCGGCCGCGGTGAGCGCCGCCGCCGAGTCCACCGAGTCCACCGAGAGCAACATCCTCCTTCCGGAGATGTACGACATCACCTGGTCGATCGTCATCGTGGCGATCATCGGGGTGGTCTTCTACCGCTTCGCCCTGCCCAGGTTCCAGGCGGTGCTCGACGAGCGCACCGCGCTGATCCAGGGCGGCATCGCGAAGGCGGAGGAGGCGCAGCAGGCCGCCGACGCCGCGCTGGCCGAGCAGCAGGTGCTGCTCGCCGAGGCGCGCGCCGACGCTGCCCGCGTGCGTGAGGACGCCCGTGACGAGGGCAAGGCGATCGTCGCCGACCACCGGACGAAGGCCGCCGAGGAGGCAGCCCGGATCACGGAGACCGCGCACCGCCAGATCGAGGCCGAGCGCCAGGCCGCGGCCGTGTCGCTGCGGTCCGATGTTGGCACGCTGGCCACCGAGCTCGCGTCGAAGATCGTCGGCGAGTCCCTCGCGGACTCCGCGCGCCAGTCGCGTGTCGTCGACCGCTTCCTCGACGAGCTCGAGGCCGCCCAGGGCGTCGTCTCGACGAGCAAGGGGGCGTGATGCGCGGGACGAGCGGAGCATCGCTGGCTGCGGCTCAGGAGCGGTTCGAGCCCGTGCTGCGTGCTGCGGGCGAGGGCGCGATGACGCTCGGTGAGCAGCTGTTCACCGTGGTGTCCGCGCTCGACGGCTCGGGCGCGCTGCGCCGCTCGCTCGCGGACCCCTCCCGGCCTGGTGCGGACAAGGCGCGTCTCGTGGCAGGGCTGCTCTCCGGCGGGTTCGACGAGCGCGTGGTGGACCTGGTCTCCGGGCTGGCGCGCTCCCGCTGGGCGAGCGACGCCGACTTCACGGACGCCGTCGAGCGGCTCGGGCTGGACGCCCTGCTCGCCTCGGCCGAGGCCCGTGGCACCTTGGAGAGCGTGGAGGACGAGCTCTTCCGGATCACCCGGGCGCTCGTCGGGCAGCGTGAGGCTCGCCAGGCGCTGTCCGACCGGACGACCGTCCCGGCGCGCCGCACGGCCCTCGTGGACGCGCTGGTCGCCGGCAAGGTCGACGCCGTGACGCAGGTCCTGGCGCGGCGGGCGACCACCGCGCTGCGGGGCCGTCGCTTCGTGCAGACGCTGATCTGGTACGGCGACGTCGCCGCCGAGCGGCGCCGCCGCCTGGTCGCCTCCGTGACCAGCGGAACGGTGCTCACGCAGGCTCAGGAGGAGCGCCTCGGCGCACTCCTGGAGCACGCGTACGGCCGCGCCGTGCAGCTCAACGTGACCGTCGACCCGCAGGTGATCGGCGGTCTGCGGATCCAGGTCGGCGCCGACGTCGTCGACTCCACCGTCCTGTCGCGCCTGGCTGACGCCCGTCGTCGGCTGGCCGGCTGAAACTCGTGAACAGATACCTTCCGCCGCGCCACCCTCGCGGCACGACAGGAGAAGAGCAATGGCTGAGCTGACGATCCGGCCGGAGGAGATCCGGGCCGCTCTGGACAGCTTCGTGAAGTCCTACGAGCCCGAGGGCGCGGTCACCGAAGAGGTGGGCCGTGTCACGCTCGCCGCCGACGGCATCGCGCGCGTCGAGGGCCTGCCGGGCGCGATGGCGAACGAGCTGCTGCGTTTCGAGGACGGGACGCTCGGCCTCGCGCTGAACCTGGACGTCCGCGAGATCGGCGTGGTCATCCTCGGTGAGTTCACCGGCATCGAGGAGGGCCAGGAGGTCCGCCGCACCGGCGAGGTGCTGTCCGTCCCCGTGGGCGAGGGCTACCTCGGTCGCGTGGTCGACCCGCTGGGCAACGCGATCGACGGCCTGGGCGACATCGCCACCGACGGCCGCCGTGCCCTCGAGCTGCAGGCGCCCGGCGTCATGCAGCGCAAGTCGGTGCACGAGCCGCTGCAGACCGGCATCAAGGCTATCGACTCGATGATCCCGATCGGGCGCGGACAGCGTCAGCTGATCATCGGCGACCGCCAGACCGGCAAGACGGCCATCGCGATCGACACGATCATCAACCAGAAGGCCAACTGGGAGTCGGGCGACCCGAAGAAGCAGGTTCGCTGCATCTACGTCGCCATCGGCCAGAAGGGCTCCACGATCGCGGCCGTGCGCGGCGCGCTCGAGGACGCCGGCGCCATGGAGTACACGACGATCGTCGCGGCCCCGGCGTCCGACCCGGCCGGCTTCAAGTACCTGGCGCCGTACACCGGCTCGGCCATCGGCCAGCACTGGATGTACGACGGCAAGCACGTCCTCATCATCTTCGACGACCTGTCGAAGCAGGCCGAGGCCTACCGTGCCGTGTCGCTGCTGCTGCGCCGCCCGCCGGGCCGCGAGGCCTACCCGGGTGACGTCTTCTACCTGCACTCCCGCCTGCTCGAGCGTTGCGCGAAGCTCTCGGACGAGCTGGGCGCGGGCTCGATGACCGGCCTGCCGGTCATCGAGACGAAGGCGAACGACGTCTCGGCGTACATCCCGACGAACGTCATCTCCATCACGGACGGCCAGATCTTCCTCCAGTCCGACCTGTTCAACGCCGACCAGCGCCCCGCCGTGGACGTCGGTATCTCCGTCTCCCGCGTGGGTGGCGACGCACAGGTCAAGGCCATGAAGAAGGTTTCCGGCACGCTGAAGCTCGAGCTGGCGCAGTTCCGCTCGCTCGAGGCGTTCGCGATGTTCGCCTCCGACCTGGACGCTGCCTCCCGCGGCCAGCTCGCTCGTGGCGCGGTGCTCATGGAGCTGCTCAAGCAGCCTCAGTACACGCCGTACCCGGTCGAGGAGCAGGTCGCCGCAATCTGGGCCGGCACGAAGGGCAAGCTGGACGACGTCCCGGTCGAGGACGTCAAGCGTTTCGAGTCCGAGCTGCTGGACCACCTGCGCCGCAAGACCGATGTCCTCACCGTCATCGCGGAGACGGGCAAGCTCGACGACGAGACCGAGGCGGCCCTGGCCGCCGGGGTCGAGGAGGTCCGGGCGGGCTTCGTCAAGTCCGACGCCACGCCGCTTGTCGGTGGTGTCGTCGAGGGCGAGGTCGACGTCGAGCAGGAGCAGATCGTCGTCAAGAAGAAGGCCTGACGCATGCTTCCCGCAGGGTCCAGGCAGAACACGGCCGGGCGCAAGCCCAGGAGGAGCTGACGGATGGCCGGAGGATCCCAGCGCGTCTACAAGCAGCGGATCAAGTCGACGCAGGCGCTGAAGAAGATGTTCCGCGCGCAGGAGCTGATCGCGGCCTCCCGCATCGGCAAGGCGCGGGCGCGCACCGCCGCGGCCGCACCGTACGCGCGAGCCATCACGCGGGCGGTGTCCGCCGTGGCGGCGCACACGACGGTCGCGCACCCGCTCACCACGGAACGCACGACGACCGGCGCGAGCCGGGCAGCGGTGCTCGTCATCTCGTCGGACCGCGGCATGGCGGGCGCCTACTCGGCGTCGGTCATCCGTGAGGCGGAGCGGCTCGTCCAGCAGCTCCAGTCCGAGGGCAGCCAGGTCGCGCTCTATGCGGCCGGCCGCCGGGCGGTGGCGTACTACTCGTTCCGCGGGCGCGAGCTCGCGGGCCAGTGGTCGTACGGCTCGGACGCGCCGACGGCCGACGCGTCGGACGAGATCGCGGACGCGCTGCTCGACGCCTTCCTGGCCCCGGCCGAGGAGGGTGGCGTCGACGAGCTGCACGTGGTCTCCACGCAGTTCGTCAACATGGTGACGCAGCGCACGCGGGTGGTCCGCATGCTGCCGCTCGAGATCGTCGAGGGCGTGTCCGCCCCCGACGAGCACGAGGTGTTCCCGCTGTACGACTTCGAGCCGTCGCCCGAGGCCGTCCTGGACACCCTGCTGCCGCGGTACATCCGCAGCCGGATCTACGCGTTCCTGCTCGACGCCGCGGCGTCCGAGCTGGCAGCGCGCCAGCGCGCGATGCACACGGCCACGGACAACGCCGAGGACCTGATCCGCACGTACACGCGGCTGGCCAACCAGGCCCGCCAGGCCGACATCACCCAGGAGATCAGCGAGATCGTCTCGGGTGCCGACGCCCTGGCGTCCGCCTGACGGCCGCCGCCGCACAGCCCGTAGACAGCACAGACCCCCCGCCGGAGGACCCTCCGGCCCACCGAAGCGAGGCAAGAATGACCGCCACCACCGTGGAAGCGCCGGGCGGCGCGGCCCCGACCGAGCCCGGGACTGGCCGGGTCGCCCGGGTGATCGGCCCCGTCGTCGACATCGAGTTCCCCGAGGACGCGATCCCCGACATCTACAACGCGCTGACCGTCGAGATCGACCTGTCGTCGCAGGGGGAGGCCGGCAAGCCCCTCACCCTCACGCTCGAGGTCGCACAGCACCTCGGCGACTCGCTGATCCGCGCCATCGCGCTCAAGCCGACCGATGGCCTGGTCCGCGGCGCCCTGGTCACCGACACCGGCATCCCGATCAGCGTCCCGGTCGGCGACATCACCAAGGGCCACGTGTTCAACGTGACCGGTGACGTCCTCAACCTCAAGGAGGGCGAGAAGTTCGAGGTCACCGAGCGCTGGCCGATCCACCGCAAGGCGCCGGCCTTCGACCAGCTCGAGTCGAAGACCACGATGTTCGAGACCGGCATCAAGTCCATCGACCTGCTCACCCCGTACGTGCAGGGTGGCAAGATCGGCCTCTTCGGTGGTGCGGGCGTCGGCAAGACGGTCCTCATCCAGGAGATGATCCAGCGCGTCGCGCAGGACCACGGCGGCGTGTCCGTGTTCGCCGGTGTCGGCGAGCGCACGCGTGAGGGCAACGACCTCATCCACGAGATGGAAGAGGCGGGCGTCTTCGACAAGACGGCTCTCGTCTTCGGCCAGATGGACGAGCCGCCGGGCACGCGCCTGCGCGTCGCCCTGTCCGCCCTGACGATGGCGGAGTACTTCCGCGACGTGCAGAAGCAGGACGTGCTGCTCTTCATCGACAACATCTTCCGCTTCACGCAGGCGGGCTCCGAGGTGTCCACGCTGCTGGGCCGCATGCCGTCCGCGGTGGGCTACCAGCCGAACCTCGCCGACGAGATGGGCCTCCTCCAGGAGCGCATCACCTCGACGCGTGGCCACTCGATCACCTCGCTGCAGGCGATCTACGTGCCCGCGGACGACTACACCGACCCTGCGCCGGCGACGACGTTCGCCCACCTGGACGCGACGACCGAACTCTCCCGCGAGATCGCGTCGAAGGGTCTGTACCCGGCCATCGACCCGCTGGCGTCGACGTCCCGCATCCTCGACCCGCGCTACGTGGGCCAGGACCACTACGAGGTCGCGACCCGCGTGAAGTCGATCCTGCAGCGCAACAAGGAGCTCCAGGACATCATCGCGATCCTGGGCGTGGACGAGCTCTCGGAGGAGGACAAGACGGTCGTCGCGCGTGCGCGCCGCATCCAGCAGTTCCTCTCCCAGAACACGTACATGGCTGAGAAGTTCACCGGTGTGGTGGGTTCGACGGTCCCGCTGACCGAGACGATCGAGGCGTTCAAGATGATCGCCGACGGCGAGTTCGACCACATCGCCGAGCAGGCCTTCTACAACATCGGTGGCCTCGAGATGCTCGAGGCGAACTGGGCCCGCATCCAGAAGGAGTACGGGGCCTGACGGTCACCGTCGCGGGGGGGGGGGGGGGGCCCCCCGCCGCCCCCCCCCCCCCGCACAAACAGAGGCGGCGGGCCGGCGGTCGCGCG